>NZ_BAAHBD010000001.1:0-95905 GCF_054776975.1 Spirosoma harenae
CTTCGCCAAGCATTTGCGGTGGTCAAGTTTAAAGAAGATTTCAATCCGAATTATCAACCTATTTTACGCTCAATGGCTTGACTTTTAACACAGTTCATGTAAAGCTAGTAGCGTAAAGATAAGATTTAAGCCTGTTCAAAGTTGGCCGGTTGGGTGATCAAAACGGAATTTTACAAACGTACTACCAACGTAGTACGTTTGTAAAATTCCGTTTTGATTAAGCTGCCTCAAGAACGACCGTTTGTTAGGGTTATAAACACAAAGACATTGGTGCAATAACATGTAAAAGCCGTCTCCTTCGACGATGTTTATAATTAGGCTTTCGCAATCATCTTATCAAATACAGCCCGTTGCTCCCTCATCGATTGTACTTTATCAGTTGGGTTAGTATGGCACTCGAGAAGTACCCAGCCGTTGTAATTCATTTTGACGAGATTGTTCAGCAATGACTGATAGGGATAGTCGGTTCTGTCTAGCTCACGAACGTGGCAGGTAGCGCCGAACCGATCTTTTACTAAGTTGAAATTGGATTCAAATCCCTTGCCATTTAGATCTTGTGGATTGCAGTTCCAGCAGATAGTCGCGTTGGGATGGTTGGCCACATCCATGATTTTTTTGATATTGGGCAACTCCTGCGTTTCTTCGCCGTGTACTTCCAGCCGAATCTGTTGCCCTAATTCAGCACCATAGCGAGCCAATTCATTGAGTGATTCGCCAATTTGAGTCAGCGTTTTTTCGACAGGCACCTCCTTGTGTAGCGCATTGGGTTTCACTTTTACGCCCGTTCCACCTACATCGGCGCTTAATCGAATGAATTCTTTTGATCGCTCGATAGACGCTTTTAATTGACTTTGATCTACGTAGTCATACTGTTGATTTGTTCCTAACCCAATCAATTTCACCGGACTATCGGCAAATTTCTTTTTGACTTCTATCCGTTGGGCCGCACTCAGATTGGGCATAACGTTGTGAGCGTGCTCCACTCGCAATTCGACGCCGAGTATGCGCGTATCCGCGCAATTCTTAATCAGTGTATCCAAATCCCAGTCTTTTCCCCACAGATACGTAACAAATCCTAGTTTGACGGCGGCTTTTGCCCGAGTCGATTCAGTAGCAAACGTCGCTCCCGAAACCAGGTAAGCACTAGTCAGTAGAGCAAGCTCTTTCAGAAATGTTTTTCTATCGATATTAGCCATGTTATTCTGTTTAGCCAGCGGTAAGGCAGGGAGCGGCTACTCAATCAAAGTTGATCGTATTGCATTGTTACTGATAGGTAAACGAGCAACTGCCAACAATCAATTCGCGCGAATTCACAAGTCCTGTCACGACGACATACTATTACTCACAGAATTGACTGGAAAGATTCCGCATTGGTTCAGCAGGGCAAGTAGACACTGAATGTAGACCCCAAGCCGGGGTAACTACGAGCCGTAATTGCCCCTCCGTGATTAGCGACAACCTTTTCGCAGATAGCCAAACCAACCCCTGTGCCAGCATATTCGCTTTTCCCATGTAGGCGCTGAAATACTTGAAAAATACGATCCAGGTATTTTTCGTCAAACCCAATGCCATTATCCGATACGTCGATCCGGTGATACTGGTTGGCCAGACGGGCAGGTTTTAGAGAAATAGGCATATCGACGGCATCAATCAGAACCGCCTGCAATCCTATCCTGGGCGAATTGCCCACCCGACGAAACTTCAGGGCGTTGCTCAATAGATTGTCAAACAGTTGACTTAATTGACGCGCATCACCCAATACGGTTGGCAAAGAAGAAACCTGTACCGAGGCATCCGCGTCACGGATCGAATCCGCCCAATCGGACAGCGTAGACTGAACAAGGGTGTTCAGAGAAACCGGCGCTGCGGCTTCCTGACGGGTCGAAATGCGCGAGTAGGTAAGCAGATCACGAATCAGTGCAGACATTCGACTGGCCGCTGTCTGCATGCGCTGGAGATGAGTGACTCCATCGCCCATCTGATCGGCATAGCGGCTTTTTAGCAAATCCCCAAACGACTGAATTTTACGGAGAGGTTCCTGTAAATCGTGCGAGGCTATATAAGCGAACTGCTGTAGGTTCTCGTTGGAGCGCTGTAAATCATGGATCGAAAGCTGTAATTGCAGTGTACGTTGCTGAACCTGTTCATCAAGCTTCGCAGAAAGCTGTCGGTACCGCGCTTCGCTGGCAGTCAGTGCCTGGCTTGCCTCAACCAGTTCGGTCACTTCAGTACATACTTCCAAAACGCCGGTCAACGTGTTGCCTTCGTAATAAGGTGTTAGCGTAATATTAAAATAGCCCGTTTTCAACTGTCCGTCCCGTTGCACGGGAATAGGAACCGACCAACCCTGATCGGCAAGCCCTGTTTGATAGACCTGAAGACACCGGTTAATAAAGGCCTGGCCCTTTAATTCGGGCATGGCTTCCAGCAAAGGCTTACCCAGTACATCCGCTTCCCGGTGGATCAAATCCAGCATCGTCTGGTTAATTAATTCGATAACCAGATCCTCGCCTTTAACCAGCAGCATAGCCACGGGTGCCTGCTGGACCAGAGTCCGCAAACGCATCTCTTCATGCCGACGCGATTGATTGAGGCTAATTTGAGTCCGGACTTTCGAGAGTAATTCTGGCCCGGAAAAAGGCTTAACCAGGTAATCATCGGCACCCGCTTCCAGTCCATCAATACGGGCCTCCTGACCTGCCCGGGCCGACAAAAAAATAAATGGAATCGATGCGGTAGCCGTACTTTGCTTGAGTCGCTGGAGCAATTCCTTGCCATCCATGACCGGCATCATGATATCGCTCAGAATCAGTTGGGGAGGATTGCTGACTATCTGCCGGATCGCATCGGCTCCATTTAGGGCGGTTGCTACACTAAAATAAGGTGTTAACAAACGGCTTAAATAGTCCCGCATGTCGGCATTGTCATCAACCACTAAAATACGTACAGTCGGTAATGGAGTCTCTTCTATTGCGCTCTGATCAATCAGATCTGATTGTTTTTCTCCAGCAAGCATCGTGCGGGCTTCCTTTAGGAATGAATCCGTTAACCGGCTCACTTCCCGCTCGTTAGTACCCTCCCCTAGTTGATTGGCTGGCAGGTGAGCTTTTCCCAGGGGAATACGGACTTCGAATGTGCTTCCTTTCCCTTCAACACTGCTAACCGTGATCGTTCCTCCATGTAACCGTACCAATTCGGCCACTAATGAAAGCCCAATACCACTGCCTTCGTACGTTCGCCCTCCTGCATTTTCCACCCGGTGAAATCGTTCGAACATATGAGGCAGTTCCCGCTCGGGAATACCAATGCCCGTATCCGAAACCCGGAGTACAGCGTCCTTTTCATCGGCTTGCAAATCGACCTGAATCGACCCGTTCAGAGTGTATTTAAAGGCATTGGATAACAGATTTAATACGATCTTTTCCCACATTTCCGTGTCAACAAACACGGCTGTCGATAGGGCCTGACAGGTTACGGTAAACGCTAAACCAGCCCGTTCAATCAGCGAACGAAAACTACTGGCCAGATCGGTCGTTAAGCTGACCAAATCCGTCGGTTGGTAGCGAGCTTGTACACGACCCGCTTCAAGTCGGCTGAAATCAAGCAGATTATTGACCAGTTTTAACAAGCGTAAGGCATTGCGATGGGTAGCTTCCAGCGGCTCTTTATGAACGGAAGTCTGTAGATCGGCATCCTGTAGGAGTTCTTCGAGGGGGCCAAGCATTAGCGTTAACGGTGTCCGAAACTCATGGCTGATATTGCTAAAAAAAGCCGTTTTTGTGCGATCTATTGCTGCCAATGCCTCGGCCCGCTGTTGCTCCTGTTGGTAGGCATACACATTCGAGAAAGCAGTATTAATCGAATTGGCGAGTAAGGCGTAGAAGTTTAAATAGTCCTGATCGAGTTCACGGTGTGGACTCACTCCTGCCAGCAAAAAGCCGATGGGCTGCTCTTTAGTAGAGAGTAAAATGGGTAATCGTACTGCCGTATGGGGCGATTCTGGATAAGGACCACTCTTCAGCGTGCCAAGACGCTGGGCCAAATTGTCGATAATCTGAAAATCAGAAAGGTTGGCCAGCCAGTCAGTAGTAACTACGTCCAATTCGGTTAGTTCTGCCGGTATGATCTCATTGGCATGTAGCCCCGCGCTCCCTACCAACTGAGCCCGTGATTGCTCATTAAGTTCATAGAACAGTAAAAACGGTAAATCGAGCGCAAAGTCAGCCTGGGCCTGAACCAGACTTGTGTAGATATCGGCGTTAGTTTTGGCCTGACTAGTTAGAGCCGCTACATCGCGCAGAACCTGCGTTCGCCGGGCACTCAGCATCTTATCCGTTGTTTCGGTAATGGGGTGAAAGATGCCACCTACCTGACCCGACTCGTCTCGAATAGGCGCAAACGAGAACGTCATGAAGGCTTCTTCCAGGTAGCCATTTCGATCCAGAAACATGCGCTGATCCTTAATGTAGGTGCCTTCGCCCTGCTGACCTCGTGTGAATGCATCGCCTACAACAGATAAGGCAGTTTCCCAGCATATTCGGAAATTCTGACCCATTGACTCGGGATGTTTCGCCCCGCAGATAGGTCGGTAACTATCATTATAAATCTGAATGGTTTCAGGTCCCCAGGCAATTAAAATCGGGAATGTGGAGGACAGACACAAACTAACGGAAGTCCGTAAACTTTGAGGCCAGGTAGCAATTGGCCCCAAAGCGGTCTTTGACCAATCCATTGATCGAATAAGCGCCCCCATTTCTCCGCCCCCCGCCAAAAACTGCTCCGAAGACTCAAACTCGTTCATAATTACTTTCTTACATAAAATCGGTCTTAAAAATACGCCTTTAACTAGATTTACGGTCATCACAACCTAAATAATGGTACTACTGACTGATAGCGAATACCTTCGGTATAGATATCCTGAGTAATCTTACCTGTTTCAGTCAATTGGTTCCTCATTTAAGCTATCTTCGGCTTGAACATTGCATTAATCCCTATACAAATGGCCGATTTTAGCGTAACCGTGAATGAGCACGTTATTGAAATTGATACCAGCAGCTGGAATGGTAATGAAAGCGTTTCCTATGACGGAAAGATTGTTTCGCAAAAACGAAGCTTTATGTACTTAACTCCGCATTCGTTTCAAGTACAGGAGCAAGAAGAGACAATCGTTTACGAGGTCAATGTGATTGTAGGTCTAACAAGCCATGGATTTATTGTGCGACGCAATGGTATCATTGTCGCTCATGAACCCTAAGTCATTGCCAATGCACTAAGTACTAGAGCAATTTTTACCATTGAGTCATTGTCATGCAGTACGCACGAAACCTTACCCTACTCTTACTTTTTGCGCTGGCACTCATCAAGTTACAAGCCCAAAATACGGCGGCAGCCAATTACGACGAATCAAAAGTTCCGGCCTATACTTTACCCGACGTTTTAAAAACGACTACTGGTCAGAAAGTTAGCAACAAGACAACCTGGGAAAAGGTAAGACGGCCTGAAATCATCAACCTGTTCGAAGACCATATATATGGTCAAATGCCCAAATCCGTTGACCGGCTTACTTATTCTATAAAAAGTGAAAATACCAGCGCCATGTCTGGCAAAGCAACCTTGAAAGAAGTTTTGATCGAGGTGGCTCATAACCAGAAACGGCTCACCATAAATCTTGTCCTTTTTGTGCCTACTAAGCGAACGGGACCAGTGCCTGTTTTCCTGCTGATTAACAACCGGGGCAAAGATAATACGGACCCTACCAGAGCGCATACGAGCGATTTCTGGCCAGCCGAAATGGTGATCGATAGTGGGTATGCCGTTGCCGCTTTTCATGTGAGTGATCTAGCTCCTGACGATACGCTTAAATACATAAATGGTGTACTTCAGCTTTATCCAGAGCAATTGACCGCACCTAACGGCATGCGAGCCATTGGTGCATGGGCATGGGGCGCTAGCCGGGTGCTGGATTACTTTGAAAAAGAATCTGCCATCGACGCCAAAAAAGTGGCGGTTGTTGGGCATTCCAGGGGCGGCAAAGCAAGCTTATGGGCAGCCGCCGAAGATCAACGATTTGCCATGTGTTTTACTAATTGCTCGGGCAACACGGGGGCCGCTTTATCTCGCAGGCGATTCGGCGAAACAGTCAGTCGGATCAATACCGTTTTCCCACACTGGTTTGCAAAAAACTACAAAAAATTCAATAACAACGAAGATGCATTGCCTGTCGATCAGCATATGCTGCTGGCAGCTATCGCCCCCAGACCGCTCTATGCGACCAATGCCACGAAAGACCTATGGGCCGACCCGGTTGGTACATTCTTATCACTAAAACAGGCCGAACCTGTTTATGCTTTATACGGTATTACCTCCAAACTGCCCGTCACTCCGCCTGCCGTCAACCAACCCGTTATTAACTCGCCGTTAGGCTATCATATTCGAGAGGGCGAACACAACTTAACGGCTTACGATTGGAGCAATTTTATAAAGTTCGCCAACATTCATTTCAAGAAGTAAGTCGACGTTTACTGACAAGTTTCCTCTTCCAGATAAAAGGTGACGCTTATTTCCATCATAACCAGCCTACTACAGGCTGGTTATGATAACTGTTCTCTACCAACAATATACTCTACCGATAGACATCAAGTTACCTTAATAGATTAAATGAAAATATTTTATTAATAATAATCACATAGAAACAAATTTTTGTAGGATTTTTGCTTATTAGTTACTGCAAGAGTGTACTATAATTTATTGTAGAAAATCACTCTAACCCACATCTCTTTTGTTACTACTTGCCTTTTAGGTGATCTATTCTCCTTTACGATCCTCGTAGCAGGATTAACTTACATTGTTTATGAAAATCTCCTTTATTAATAAACTTCACCTGGGAAGCATCTTTCTGATCCTGACGGGCTCCCTGATTGGGGTCTTGTTTTTTAATACTATTCAGAAACAGTCAGAGGAAGCCGATTGGGTTAAAGCTAAAAATGAGCAGGTTCAGCAGATTCTAGGCCTACAAAAATTGCTCGCTGACACCGAGTTATCGCATCGATCCATTCTGAGTACCCATAATCAATCGGCGGTACTGGCGTATCTGAATACACAGGAAAAAATTCTGAATACGTTTGCCCAGCTTAAGTCGTTGCCAGATGGCTCGGCTCCGCAGGTTCAGCAACTGGGGCTGATCCGACAAACCATCTGGAGCGTACTGCAAATCTGGGATAGCCAGCACGATAGTGGTAAAGCACAGGCTGTTCAGGTATCAGGATTGGAAGCAAATCAGGTACGCAGGAGTCGTCAACTGCTGGAACAGGTGCTCCGCGACACGCAGATGGCGTTAGCTAAACGTGAAGAGGAAATGTCGTCGAATATTGAGTTTCTTACAGAAGGCGCTGTGGGGTCAACGGCACTCCTGTTTACAATAGCTTTAATTCTTACTTATTTCTATTCACAAGAATTTAAACGCCATCGACATCTTGCTCAGGAACTTCGATCCAATGTTGAGCAACTTGAACATCTCAATAAAGCCAGTGATGAGTACAACTGGGTTCTAAGAGGAAGTAAGGCGCTAAACGAAAGTCTGCAAAATCTACAGGATCTTGAGTCGATAGCCAAAGAATCTATTCACCTATTAAGTCGACACCTGGAAGTACCCGCAATTGGGTACTATTCATGTCAGGAGGAAACGCAACAACTCCAATTGATTGCTTCTAAGGCCTTATCGAATGCCGCTCCTCGTGCGTATGCAATCGGTGAAGGATTAGTAGGGCAGGCGGCTACTCAGAATGAAATTTTGATAACCAAAGATGTACCGAACACGTACTGGAGTATTCAATCAGGTACGGGGCAAGCCCTTCCCGGCCAACTCGTTTGCGTACCGTTGTGGTTCGATGGTGAACTAAAAGGCGTTATTGAATTGGCCTATTTTCATGCCGTGCCTGAATTACACCTTTCGCTACTGAAAATTGCAGCCAGAGATATTGCAACGGCCTGGAGCACCGTTTTTGCCCGAGTTCGCCGGATAGCCTTGTTGAAGCAGGTACAAGAGCAGAAATCAATTCTGGAGAGCCAACAGGAAGAATTGCGCCAGACAAACGAAGAATTGACCCTACAAGCCGAATCGCTGCAAGCTTCGGAAGAAGAACTGCGGGTCCACGAGGAAGAATTGCGCCAGACGAACGCGGAATTGAATGAGCGCAACAAAGCCGTTGAAATAGCCCGACAAACGTTGATGACGCAATCGCGCGAGTTGGAAGAAGCCAGTAAATATAAATCCGAGTTTCTGGCCAATATGTCGCATGAGCTGCGAACACCACTCAATAGCGTATTGATTCTGGCGAGTCTGCTAGCTGAAAATAAGCCTAAAAACCTGACGGATAAACAAATTGAATACGCGAATGTCATTCATAAGTCGGGGGCTGATCTGCTCGAACTGATCAATGACATTCTGGACCTTTCCAAAATTGAAGCCGGTAAGGTTGAGATGCTGGTTGAGCCGGTGAAAGTAGTCAATATTGTGGAGGATATGCGTCAAACCTTTACCGTTGTTGCTGATCAGAAAGGAGTTACGTTCAATACAGACGTTGCAGAAACCGTTCCACCAACTATCCAGACGGATAAGCAACGGCTCGAGCAAACCATTCGAAACTTACTGTCGAACGCCTTCAAATTCACCCCGGCGAAAGGCTCCGTAACGCTTGCGTTCCGCACAGAAAAGCCATCCGGCAATCTGACAAATCCGCTACTGAAACAGGCTGACCAGGTTCTTGCCATTTCCGTCACCGACACGGGCATTGGTATTCCTGAAGATCGCCAGCAACTAATTTTTGACGCGTTTCAACAGGCGGATGGGTCCACAAGCCGAAAGTACGGCGGTACAGGTCTGGGGCTTTCCATTACGCGGGAACTGATTCAACGTCTCAGAGGAGAGGTTCAACTACGAAGCGAACCCGGAAAAGGAAGCACGTTTACACTGGTTCTCCCCCTGACAGACGTTGACGAACCTGCTTCAGTTGTACCAGCTACCGAATCGGCTAAGCCAACCGAACAAGCTAACAACCAGACACATGATGATCGCGACTCGATTCAGAAAGATGATCAGGTCATGCTAATTATTGAAGACGACCCAATTTTTGCCCGGATCGTCCGCGATTTTGCCCGTAGTCGTCAGTATAAAACCATCCTGGCGAGCCGGGGAGACGAAGGGCTGGAATTCGTTCGGAAATACAATCCCTCAGCAATCATCCTCGACATGCAGCTTCCGGTTGTGAACGGTTGGTCGATTCTGAATGAGCTGAAGAGTGATGAAACCCTGAAGCATATCCCAGTGCATATTATATCGGGTATGGAAGACCTTCGTCTACCTGCCGACGGCGTCATGACCTATCTTCAAAAACCGGTTAGTACGAAAGACCTCGATCAGGTTTTTATGCTGATCGGCAATCAGGTAGGCGGGCAAGTCAAAAAAGTACTTGTTCAGTCAGGAGAACATTTAAAAGATGACGACCTGAAGAAAGTAATCAACCAGCGGCATCTCGACCTGGCCTGCGATTATGTATTGACGAACGAAGAGGTTCTACAAAAAGCAGCCGAACAGGCCTATGATTGTCTGATTGTCGATATGGGACATGACTTAACCAAGGGTATCAACAAACTCCGCCAGTTGCGGGCGAAGCTCGACTCCAATTCGATGCCGGTTATCATTTACATTGATGACGACCTGAGTCCGGCCAACGAGCTGAAACTCAAAAAGCTATCCGATGTTGTGATTCGCGAATCGTCGCACTCACTGGAACGGCTTATGGATGAGCTGGAAATTTTCCTCTACAAAGTTCAGGAAGATAAGAAGAAGCCCCTTCCACAACCCAAAGTGGAATTGGCGAGTCAGCAACTCGAGGGCCGTAAAGTGCTTTTAGTGGACGACGATATGCGTAACATATTTGCGTTAAGCACCCTGCTCGAACAACACCAAATGAATGTCATAACTGCTTATAATGGCCTGGAAGCGCTGGAAATGCTCCAGGAGCACACCGATACAGACATTGTGCTAATGGATATTATGATGCCCGAAATGGACGGCTACGAAGCGACTCAACAGATTCGTAACGAATTACATCTGAGCAAGTTACCGATCATTGCCCTCACAGCCAAGGCCATGCCCGGCGATCGGGAGAAAGTTATCCAGGCAGGTGCGTCTGACTACATAGCCAAACCTGTCGATAAAAGTCAGTTATTTTCACTAATGCGTGTCTGGCTGTCCAACTAACAGATGACTCCGCGCATTACATTGACAGACAATGAGTTAACAGCCATCATACAGCTTATTCATCAGCAATATGGGTATGATTTTAGTGATTACGCCCGAGCTTCGTTGGGTCGTCGCGTTCGGAGCTGTATGGAGCAGGCTGGCCTGAATACCGTCTATGAATTACGGTATTATCTGACCAATGACAAGTCGTTTTTCGATTGGTTTCTGCAAACGCTGACGGTCAATGTAACAGAGATGTTCCGCGATCCAACATTCTACCAGAACCTTCGCGAAAAAGTACTTCCCAACCTGGCTACGTATCCGGTCATTAAAATCTGGCATGCGGGCTGCGCGACCGGCGAAGAAGTATTTTCGATGGCTATTTTGCTGGCTGAAGCTGGACTACTGGAACGGTCCCGATTGTATGCTACGGACATAAATCCGGCTAATCTGCATCAGGCTCGCCAGGGAATTATTCCCATTCAGCAAATGAAAACGTATACCGAGAATTATAGACAGTCGGGCGGTAAAACCGCTTTTTCAACCTACTATACTGCTCAATACGAACATGCCATTATTGGAAAAGACTACCGGAAAAACATCGTACTTGCCCAGCATAATCTGGCTATCGATCAGGTTTTCAATGAATTTCAATTAATCTGCTGCCGGAACGTACTGATCTATTTTAACCGGGAATTACAAAATCGGGTGTTCCAACTGTTTTACGACAGCCTCTCTCCACTCGGGTATCTGGCCATCGGCCTCAAAGAATCCATACAATGGGCCGATGTAGGCCCGAAGTTTGACGCCATCAGTTCAGCCAACCGGATTTACAGACGCAAACAATAAGACCCTCCCCTAAATAATCTAGAAATCAACCTGATAGAAACAATGTTATCGAAAAACACATCGAACAACTTTACCATTTTGCTGGTCGATGACCGCGAAGAAAATCTGCTGGTTCTGGAAGATATGCTGGAAGCCGAAAATCGGACCTTCATCAAGTCACTTTCCGGTAGCGACGCCTTGCGGAAAGTGCTTAAGAATGATTCCATTGGGCTGATTATGCTGGACGTTCAGATGCCGGAAATGGATGGTTTTGAAGTAGCGCAACTACTCAAATCAAATCCCAAAACGAAAGACATCTCCATCATTTTCGTTACAGCCATCAATAAAGACGAGCAATACGTTCTGAAAGGCTTTGGCGAAGGAGCCGTCGATTACCTGCAAAAACCACTGGATATCAACGTGACAAAGGCGAAAGTGGCTGTCTTTGAACGCCTGTATCGCTATCAGCAGGAATTGAAACAAAGTCTTCTACAAATCGAACGAATCAATAAGCAATTAGAGAAGTATGTATACACAGTTGCGCATGATTTGAAATCACCATTGACCGGTATCATTGGCGCTATGTCGCTGCTGGAAATGTCTTATCAGAAACCAGCGGGACTAGATGAAGAAGATGACCTTCAGGAATATATTATTCATTCCAGGGATGCGGCTTATTACATGGCTAATATGATCAATTCGTTGCTGGAATATTCCCGCACGAGTATGGATCAGCAAACGATTGAAGACGTCGACGTTCAGGAGCTAGTCAGCCAAATTGCTCGCCTGTTATTTCCGCCCACGCACATTTCCATTCAGATTCATGGGCCGTTGCCGGTGATGCACACAAAAAAATTAAAGCTTCAGCAGGTATTCCAAAATCTGATCAGCAACGCCATTAAATACAATGACAAGTCGGAAGGTCGAATTGACATAGGTTTCCGTGATTTCCCTACCCATGTCGAGTTCTCGATTACCGATAATGGTCTGGGCATAGCGGTTGAAGAGCAGGATCAGATTTTCAACTTATTTCGAAAATCAACGAATCAGGCAACTGGCGAAAGCAGCACTGGTGTTGGGTTATCTACGCTTAAATTATTGGTTGAGGAACAGGGAGGAAAGATCTGGTTTACGTCGACTCCTTATCAGGGCAGTGCGTTTTATTTCGAGTGGATGAAATAGCGAGCCTATTTGTAAAAAATAGTACTTTTTTACTATCACAAAACGCAAATCGGAGAGCCTTGCGATCAGATTTTGGTTACTTAAGGTACCGAATAATTAATAAGCCATTTTTGTTTCTGGTTAATAATTATTTCCAATTCACATTTAGTTTACTTTATTATATATATGTAAATATACTATTGCTTTGTTGAGTGTGAAACCTGTAATTGTACTCCCTGTTGCTTCTCTATATCTATATGAAAAAACTAAGTAATGTGTTAGTTATTGAAGATGACGCCTTTATCCGTAAAGTACTGCGCCAGACATTGAAAGATGATTTCGAGGTAACCACAAAAGAAAATGGTATTGAAGGCATATCCTGGCTGGAAGAAGGAAATCCCGTCGATATTATTCTGACGGATATTCAGATGCCCCATATGGATGGAAAAGGCCTGATCAGTATGCTAAGAGCGAGCCCGGTTTTCGGAAAATTACCGATTATCATTCTGTCTTCGTTTGCCGACAGCGACACGCGCATAACCTGCCTGAGGTTAGGGGCTGATGACTACATCATCAAACCATTCAATCCGGTGGAGGTAAAGACAAAAATTTCGACCGTACTGCGCCGGACAGAAACCAGCAAAGTTGAATAGCCAACGCCAGTTCATAAAAACCTGATTTTCCTGATCATGGAGGCAGTACGTAAACCGAGCCAAATCAGTAAGCCGTTTCGAATACTTTTTGTTGATAACGATGATCGGCGTATCAAATCGTTTCAGCGAACATTTCAATCGCAAGTCGACGTGATTGATGTACCAGATGGCTGGTCGGCAATTTCCTATCTGGATGCAAATGATCCAGTTGATCTGATACTATATAATGACAACCTGAATACGCGCGGTTTTATGAATGCCTTTAAAGCAAACATAAGCCGAACCAAAGTACCGATCATTTTATTAACCGATCGCGAGAATATAGATCTATCGTTTCCGCTGTATCAGGGCAGTGTCATTGACGCCTTTCCTTTTGATTATTCAGAGACAGCTTTTCAGATTCGACTGAATTACCTGATTCAGAAACGCAATTACCAACAGGACGGACACGCTGTTCATAAGCCGATGAAGGTTCGTATGCCCATTGGGAAACGACTCTTCGATATCACCCTTTCGGCACTGATTCTGTTGATGATATCTCCGATACTGCTGGTCGTAGCAATCCTGGTGAAACTCGATTCGAAAGGGCCGGTTTTTTATGGCTCCAAGCGCGTTGGCATGGGATTCCGGATCTTTAATATGTACAAATTTCGCACGATGAGCACCGGAGCCGATAAACTATTGGCAGGTATGGCATCGCAGAATATGTATAATAAAGTGGCCGAGAAAAAAGACGAAAATGAGCTCTGCGAAACGTGCCGGATGGCCGGAACCGCTTGTCAACGGCCTCTGTATCTGGACCAAAAGGAAATTTGTGAGATCACCTACCAGCGTGAGCAAAAGGAGAAAGCCATGTTCAGCAAGTTCAAGGAAGATCCTCGCGTAACTCGTTTGGGGAAAATTCTGCGCAATACCAGTATTGATGAATTACCCCAGCTGTACAATATCTTACGGGGTGATATGTCGTTTGTGGGCAACCGTCCCCTACCCTTATATGAAGCCGAAAAACTGACAAATATCGGCTACGCCCGACGGTTTGCGGCTCCGGCTGGTTTGACCGGACTGTGGCAAGTGACCAAGCGCGGGAAGGCGAAAGTTTCCGACCAGGAACGTATTCATCTGGACGTGCTTTACGCCAAACGTTTTTCATTGAAAACGGATCTGGTGATTCTTATAAGAACCCTTAAGGCAGTATGGCAGAAGGAAAACGTCTAGTAACGGAGCCGCTGATTTCGTTGATTACGATCAACTACAAACAAGCGGCAGTCACCTGCGATTTTCTGGAATCGACTAAAACGCTGACGTATCCTCGTTTCGAGATTATTGTTGTCGATAATGGTTCGGAAGATGATGTTGCCGAGCGGATTCAGGATGGTAAGTACCCAAACGTATCGGTCGTAAAGAGTCCCCAAAACCTGGGGTTTTCCGGCGGAAATAATTTAGGGATTCAGCATGCTAAAGGCGATTATCTGTTTCTGCTGAACAACGACACTATTGTTACCCCGAATCTGCTCGAGCAATTACTGCTTCCGTTTTCGGAACATTCAGAGGTTGGTGTTGTCTGCCCCAAAATTCGGTATTACGATAATCCTACCGTTATACAGTACGCGGGCTACCGACCTCTGAATCCGTACACAGGCCAAACCTGGGCGTATGGGCTTAAAGAGAAAGATGAGGGACAATATGACCAACCTGGCCCAACCTGGTTTGCTCACGGAGCGGCTCTGATGCTAGACCGGGCCGTACTGAAACGAGCTGGCTCGCTGGACGATAGCTTTTTTTTGTATTACGAAGAACTGGATTGGTCGATGCGAATCAGGCAGGCGGGTTTTCAGATATATTATCAGCCCGCTGCCTTGATTTTTCACCGCGAATCTATGAGTGTCGGAAAGATGAACCCGATGAAGGTGTATTACCATACGCGCAATCGACTATGGTTCATGCGTCGGAACGTCTCAGGATTTCCTTTACTGATTTTCTGTCTGCATTTCTTTTGTCTAGCTTTGCCCAAAGCGTTATTTAAGTACATGCTGCCCTGGCAACCTGCGTACCTTAAAGCATTAAAAGACGCCCTAATCTGGAATTTGACCCATACTACAAAGCCGCTGGCAACCGCACCTATGCCCGTAGCGATGGCTGGTCATTAACACGAACTGAATGGAAATAGCACTACTCATCTGTATCGTACTGGTACTCTATACCTACCTGGGTTACGGCCTGGTTGTCTGGTTACTGATAAAATTGCGGCCAAACCGAAAGCCGGTGCCGGATATATCGCCGGATTTCACACCCGATGTTACCCTGATTGTACCGGCCTACAACGAGCTGGATTGCTTAGCGAATAAAGTATCAAACTCGTTAGCGCAGGTTTACCCAAGCGAACACCTCCATTTTCTGTTCGTTACGGAAGGCTCCACAGATGGCTCAGACAACTGGCTACGTACGAATTATGGCGATTCAGTTGATGTTCTTGGCGGAACCGAACGACGGGGAAAAGTGGCGGCAATGAACCGCGCCATGCAGCAAATTAAAACCCCCATCGTCATTTTTACCGATGCCAATACCCAACTAAATCTGGATGCCGTACGGAATATTGTTCGCCATTTTCGGGACCCTGAAGTTGGCGCTGTAGCCGGTGAAAAACGGATTTTAACGGACGAAAGCGAATCGGCTGCCGGTTCAGGAGAAGGCCTATACTGGAAATATGAATCGCAACTAAAGAAGTGGGACGCTGAATTACACACGATTGTCGGAGCCGCCGGAGAATTGTTCGCCGTTCGGACAGAACTGTTCGAAGTGTTATCGCCCGATACTATTCTTGACGATTTCATGATATCGCTTCTGATTGCCGGACGAGGCTATCGGGTTGCCTATGAACCGGATGCCTACGCACTGGAACGCCCGTCGTTCTCCATTCTCGACGAGCAAAAACGAAAGATACGTATTGCTGCGGGCGGCTTTCAGTCGATTGTATGGCTTAAAGAGTTGTTAAATCCCTTTCGTCATGGGGTGCTTACCTTCGAATATGTTTCGCACCGGGTGATGCGTTGGGCTGTGACTCCGCTTTGTCTGCCGGTAATTTTACTGCTGAATGCCGGTTTAGTAGCCAAACACGGTTGGAATTCAGCCTGGGGATTGCTTATGGTCGGGCAGATTCTATTCTATGGAGCTTCCTGGATTGGTTATATGCTCGAGAAACGTCAGCTCCGTTGGAAGTTACTGTTTGTACCGTTCTATTTCACGTTTATGAATGTATGCGCGCTTGCCGGTCTCAATCGCTATTTACGTGGAAATCAATCCGGTACCTGGGAAAAAGTCCGTCGCGCTAACGCCGTTGATGCCATGACGTAATTAATGTTATCAGATAAATGAAAAACCCGCGTCGATTTGATGCGGGTTTTCGTTTTATAGACTATGCAATCAACGTGAAAATAGATTGGCGATTCACTTTTTTTGAGATCCTTCCCTACGGTCAGGATGACAAAAAATAAGACATAAATAGTTGATAGTTAATTACTACTTTCAATCCCGTGAGGAGTATGTATAAAGGTATGGCGAGCTTGTTTTACTTTGAAAATAGAGCGGACAAACCGAACGAATAACACGACGATACCCATCAATTCGGTAACGCCTATTTTTTTGAGTAACCATCCCGGCGTCGCGATGTAGAAAGTAATGATAGCCAATCCCACCTGAGCGCCCATAACGATTGGCCAGTACTCTTCTCCCGATAAAAAGCTGAGCGCAAAGCCAATCAATAAAACACCCAATAGCAGAATCCGAGGCAACAACATGGCCTGAAATACTTTGTTGGCATAGTCGATATTACCTCGGAACAATTCGCTTAAACCTGGCAAAAAATTCGTTCGTAATACCCGCAGTTGAGCGGCCATCCATCGGGTACGCTGCCGCTCAAACACGGCTTCATTCTGTACTTTTTCATCGTAGATGATCGCTGATTCAGCGTACTCTACCGGAATTCGTTGTTTCAATAATACCATTTCAGACTCTTTATCGAAACCACTCACCACTTGAACTTTCGGTATCAGTTCTTTAAATAGCTGATACTCAAACGCCATACCGGAACCGATTAACGTAGCCGACATACCCAATGCCCGTTGTCCTTTTCGCAACAGGTAGTTGTTCATCTCTTCACTAACTGCGTCGAGAATGGCTACGCTGGTGTTCGTATTTTTTGCCGTCCGATGGCCCTGAACGGCTTTCCAGCCATGTCGGAAAGGATGGCTTAGTTCCGTTAAGCAATTGGGGTCCATCACATTATCCGCATCCAGAACCACCGCGACGTCATACGTATCTGGCAAAGTATCTATAGCCTTCTGAAGCGCTTTGGCCTTTGTCGATACCTCAAACGATACTTCAATCACCAGAATTGGCAAACTGCGTAGTTTCTCAACAGTATCTGGCCGAAGCGAATCCGCAATGACGACCACATCATAGCGCGATGATGGATAATTCTGGGCCAGGCTAGCCTCGGCAGCTTCTATGATCACTGCATCTTCGCGGTAGGATGGCAGCAAGACGACCATCTTCGGGTCTTGCGCTGACTTCTGATTAGCTTCCTTATTCCTGCTCAACAAGCCAGCAAATGCGGCCAGACTTATGTACAAAACATTGATGCCCGTATACGCAGCGATCAGCATAGCGAGGGCGTTTACAAAAATCATAGGGTAGACAATTAAGTGGATTACGTACGGCTTTTATTGGGTGAGAGCAAGGCAAGTTTTTAAAATCCTATAAGCGATAACGATTTCATAAACTTTATATCATAAACCGAGAAAACCAATTATATTAAGTAAAAGGTATTACGCAATTATAGAATTTCATTCACTATAAAGTTACCGTTTTTAATAATAGTAAAATAATTTGATACCGTTTTTAGCCAATTAAATGTAAATTTACCCAACACAGGCCTGCTAAGTTATCCGTATCCACCATGCAACTCAGTTCAGTAGTATCCTCTGTAAAAGCTCTGCTTCGTAAGAATGCTGTTGTGTCTTTACTTGGCAATGGCAGTTCAATGCTGTTGGGGCTTCTAACATTTACATTACTTGCCCGATGGTTAACAAAGGCTGATTTTGGCGAATGGAGCCTGTTGTTAACCTCATTTATTTTATTCGACACCGTACGTACAGGGCTGATACTAAACGCTTTAATCCAACAAGCGTCGCACTGCGAAAGCGAGAATGAATTAGGTAAGTGGGCTGGTGCGGCCTGGCAGGTTAGTGGCGCCTTTACGGGACTCTGCGGGTTTTTACTGGTTAGTATCGTCCTGATAAGTCAGTGGTTGTTTGGCCCTATTATGAAGGTTGATTCACTACTCTGGCTTGTTTTAGTAGGAATTGTTTCCTTGCCGATTTCAGTGGCTAGTTGGTTGTTACAAACCCAATCCCGCTTTGGGGTTCTTCAATGGTCAAAACTAATTCAACCTTTGGTTTTCCTGGTCCTTCTAATCCTGATTTACCTAAATAATCTCTTAACTATCAAGACGATAGGACTAGCTTACCTGGCGTCGATGGGGATTAGTAGCGTGGTCGCTATTATGCTGGGCTGGGCATTTTTATCGAGTTTCCTTACGGGAACGACCCACGAGCGGCAACCGCTGCTGAATTATGGCAAATATAGCATTGGCGCTCTGCTATGCTCTAATTTACTACGCAGCTCCGACATATACCTCATCCGGATTTTTCTGGGAATGGACGCGGTTGCCTTGTACTCTGTCCCCCAACGATTAATTCAGTTACTCGAAATGCCAATCAGGAGTATAGTCGTAACATCTATACCCCAAATGGTAAAGTTACATCGCAACAATCAGCCAGAATTATTGGCCGATTTCTTCCGAAAAAACGCTGGTGGTCTTTGGATCGCCCTTTTACCCGTTTCGCTTTTGTGCATGATTTTCGCCGAACCGCTCGTAACGGCCTTGGGTGGAAGCCAATATCAGGATGCGGCTATCATCTTTCGGATGTTTATGATTTACAGCGCGTTGATCCCGCTTGATCGCTATGTAGGTGTCTTACTGGATTCGATTGGCGTACCGAAAGCAAACATGACAAAAATTGCCATTATGCTGGTTATCAATATCATAGGTGATCTTATTGCTCTACAATTCTTCCAATCTGTAACGGCTGTTGCTTTTGTGTCGATCTTTACATTTGGTAGTGGAGTGATTCTCGGTTTTTATATGATCGGCAAACGCTTGCCTATTACCGGCTGGCAAGTTATTCGGGAAGGGCATAAGGGGTTGTTCGTACTCTATAGTAAGCTGGCCCGCTCGTAAGTCCAATTAATGCGATATCTTGCCGATTCAAAGCAGCAGAGTACAGACCAAAAACACAACGTTATGTCATTGAAATCTGAAGAGGATTTGATTGGTATGCAGCAGATTAGCCAAGTTGTCGGCTTAACCCTGAAACGCATGCAAGAGTATGCCCGGCCGGGGATGTCGACGTTTGAGTTGGACCAATATGGCCGACAACTGCTGGAACAACATGGTGCACGTTCGGCCCCCAAACTCGCCTATGGTTTTCCGGGCTGGACTTGTATCAGTATAAACGAGGAAGTCTGTCACGGCATTCCTTCGCCGAAACGGATTCTCCAGGAAGGGGATTTAGTCAACATCGATGTATCAGCTGAACTGAATGGCTATTGGTCAGATAATGGAGGATCGTTTATCCTGGGGCAGGATATTCATCAGCATAGTGAGCTAGTAGAAGCCTCAAAGCGAATTCTGGCCAAAGCCATTCGTCATATCCGAGGGGGTGTCCAAATCGCGGAAATTGGGCGCTTGATCGAAACAGAAGCCAAACGAAGTGGGTATCGAGTCATTAAGAATCTGGCTGGGCATGGAATAGGCCGGAGCCTGCATGAAGAACCGCATGAGATACTCTGTTATTATGATCGATCCAATAAAGCGCGTTTTCGCAAACATTCGGTTGTAGCCATCGAGACGTTTTTATCCACCAAAGCCACGTATGCGCAAGAGAAAGGTGACGGGTGGACCTTAATTGCCAGAGATAGTTTTGCCGTACAGCACGAACAAACGATTGTTGTTACTGATGGTCAACCTATCATTCTGACCGCTGCGAATCAACTATGGAACTAAGATCCTGGTGAGCGAATCAGTGCATGTAATCACTTATAGCTTCTAACTCTTTATTAATCATGAAAAATAGCTATTTAGGCCTTCTTACACTTGGCCTCTTCTGTGTACTTATTATTGCTGCAACAGGTAATTACTTATTTGCTTATCCTGCTGATTTTTTCTTTTTGGCCGCAGGTCTATCTTATCGTCGGCAAAGACGATTAACAAGCAAATAAACCATTTTAGGTAAAAGCAAGATTACAAGATTAACAATGAATTGGTTTAGCTCCTTTTCGTATATGCATTTGTAAAAAGTATAATTGGCTTCATTAAATAGTAAGCTATTCCAAATTAATCTTTTGTAAAGTGCCCGAATCGTTTTTTCAGCTTAAGAAAATAGCTTTCCAGATAGGAATACGATAAAGAAGCTAATACAAATGTGAGAGCAAAGGTGACAGTATAAATAAAAAGATTGGTGAGAATTTTATTCTGCCCCTGGCCATATAAGGACACAAGATAAAGTGTGAACATTACCGGAAACTTGTGCAGCAAATAAATTCCGTATGAAATTTTACCCAGTTGCGCCAACGGTTTAGTCTGTAGCGAAATCAGGCTGGATTTTGTTTCGCAGATGTTCACGATAATAATGCCCGCCAGGATAGAAATAAGCTCATAGTTGACGGAACTATTTTTAAAGATAATCAGGAGAATATACGATACCATTCCAACCAAAGCGACTATTTGAACCTCCTTTCTAAATAAAAGCTGTTGAACGTTTTTCAATCCTAGACTATAAGTGGATCGATCGAAAAATAACAACGCAAACATGGCCCCCATCAGCATGCTATCGAAGCGGGATTTGAACAGAAATTCCCACCATTCAGGGCCCAATTTGCCCGTATTTTTGAGATAACTAAATACCGTACGGACTGCAATCAACACCACAATAGCTACTATAATAACAGCAAACAGCGTTTTCATCCGTTTAATGCGTAGCAAATGAGGCTGAAAAACATAGAATTGCTCTTCAACGCCAATTGACCAGACTGGATCGATAACGGCTGGTAATAATTTGAGAATAAAAGCCAGGTTAGGCAGGAAAAAGATGGATAGCCATAAACCCGCTGAATGTTCGAAGCCTGGGTAAATAAAATAACCAATTAAGAGTACGAGAAAATAAAGTGGCCAAATTCGTAGAACCCGGCGAATGTAGAAATCTTTATAATTGATTTTCTGAAAGCTTTGTCGTTCTTCAAGTAGTAAATACGTAATTAAAAAACCACTCAATACAAAAAATATGCACACGCCTATTTTTCCTAGGTTAAGAAAATTGGCACTTTCGAGCCGCTCAATATTGAACATTGACTTGTGTAGTTCAATGTGCGAAATAACGACTAAAGAAGCCGCGATGGCACGTACCCCATCCAGATTTGGAAAGAATATTTTTTTTGCCTTTGGCTCTTTTTGTACTGTTGGAGTAATTATGGTTTCCATAAAGCAATCGCTTATGTTTTATAAATAAATTCCCGGAACCAATTATCAAAATACTGCTACTATTAATCAAGAATTTCGGCAAGAATCGTTTCGAATTCTACCGCCCGATTATCCCATGAATTTTGGTAGGCCCTTTGTTGGCGTTTCCGTTGAGCATCGACCGAATCGGTTTCAAAAGCAGCTTGAACTGCCTGAATAAAATCCGGAATCGATTTAGCCGTAGAGACGACCGATTTAAATTCTTCAAGTGGCGCAAAATCTGTACTGACTACGGGTAACCCGGCCGCTAGATATTCATTGATTTTCATCGGGTAAATAGCCGCCGTTTGGGCATTCCTAACAAACGGAATGAGGCCGATGTGGAAACTCTTTAATAAGTCTGGTAAAGCCGAAGGCGGTTGTGCACCAATCAATTCCACATTCGGAAGGCTACGTAATTCAGCAAGATTTTGATCTACAGAGGGTTTGTCGGCCACTGAACGGCCTACTAGCACTAATTTGGCGTTGGGAAAATGCCGGGCAATGGCTTGTAGAAGGCTATAATCTAACCGGCTGTCAATAGTGCCAATGTAGCCAATGGTTGGCGGCAGCGTTGATTTAGCCGTGTTATCCAGATAACCAGCCGCAAAGGCTGAATAATCGACGCCATTCTGAACCAGAAAACTCTGTTTTGTCCACGGGGCTTTGTGCTGGGCCAGCCCCACCGATGAAGTTATCGTGGCATCTACGCGACCCAAAAACTGCTGCTCGACACGTGCGCCATGATTTTTTGCCCAGGCACATTCACTAATTTCGTCGTAGCAGTAATACACAGTGCGTTGTTCATCCAGCTCTCCAACTAAATAATTGCCGTAAAATGG
This sequence comes from Spirosoma harenae, assembly GCF_054776975.1. Classification (NCBI taxonomy): domain Bacteria; kingdom Pseudomonadati; phylum Bacteroidota; class Cytophagia; order Cytophagales; family Cytophagaceae; genus Spirosoma; species Spirosoma harenae. The sequence goes on from NZ_BAAHBD010000001.1 coordinate 22,342, forward strand.
ATTGAACGCGTTGATTACAACGGGTTTTGAAAAGCCCAGTTGCTTCATGGCCCGGCGGATGCTCCGCTGGATAATCCAGGCGTTTAGCCGCTGAATCCGGTCATACCAGGTAGGATTAGACACGAAATTTACGGGTACAACGGGTGGAGGAGTCAGAACATAGATTGACTTATCGGCCTGAAGTTGTATGTTTCGCAACCGGGGTTGTAGGCCAAGCATTCGTTTAACAGGCGCTTTTGCTTTATTTAGTAAGCTGAATAGCAGATCTTTATACGTATATTGGTAATCTACATAGAGAATTCTGTGACGCTGGGCCATGCGTTTCATAATCTCTACCGTACTTTTTACATAGTTTCCTTCCCAGGCAGGAAAGGCAACGCAAACCAGATCTAAGCCCATATATCCTATTAGTATTCAGGTTCGAGCCTGGATTTTGGTTGCTGATAATAGTCGCCGTTTTTGTCGGATAGCTTCCCGACCATATCCTCCAGCTCATCGTACTCTACTTTATTGAGAATCAGTCCGGCTGGATGTGTAATACCACTCAGATAAAGGCTAAGTACATATTTATCCACGGGCTGCCATTGACTCGTTGCGTCAGCCACTACCAATGTTAAATCGGCCTGTCTGACAAGGGCTGACGGCGCCCAGGTGTAGAGCAAAGGAGAAAGTTCTTTAATAACATACTGAGGTCGTTCGGCGATTGAAAAGCGGTCAAATGCCTGCTCTAGCTTATCAATTACATAACTTTTCCCAACCCCTCTGCGAACACTTACCACTAGAATCAGGATAGGTCGGTTGGTTACGTTAGCCGTAAGGAGCGCCATTTTGACCAGACACTGATTGAGTGCAATGGCTTCAACGTGGTTAAATTCTTTCGGCACACTCCGTTTGCGTCGCATCGGCAAAACCCCGGCAAAAGGCACGTTGATTTGCTTGATCGCACGCGCCGGAGTTTTCAACGTCTGATCAAAATACTCCTTCCCGATAATGAAGGCAACGATCAGTAGGAAGCCCGCTACGAATGAGCCGATAACCAGAATAATTCGTTTGGACGGTTCGGGTGTGCCAGGATACGTAGGCGGATCGACAATTTTTAAATTACTCGACATCAGCATGTTTTGCTCCCGAAGTTTGCTGACACTCAAGCCATGAAGAATCTCCAGGTATTCGCGTTCGGCCACGCTGATCGCTCGTTCCAACTTCCCTATTTTCGATCCTAATGGCGCGAACCGCCGGTAGAAATCATCGTAATTTTGCTGAATATCGTAGTAGCTGAGTAGACGAGCCTCACTCTGATCGACATTCATAAACGTTTGCGTCCATTCATCAAAAAGCATTTTGGAGGGCAGGCCTTGCACTGAATTGTTAATATCATACAGCCCTGCAATACTGTTTTTGGCTTGTTGTTCAAGCTGCCGAATTCGATCTTTGAGTTGCTGCTTTTGCGAGGAGGAAGCATCAGCCTTCATCTCCACCACAGACAGACGGGTGTTCAAAACGGCCAGCGAATCGCGGATTTTCGTCAATTCTTCCGATTTAAGTGCGATGTCCTGACGAATACTTAGTTTTTTTTCCAGATCCTTCAAGGCAGCTTTATTAGCTGCCAGGTTCGACTTCTCTTTGTCAATATCATAGCTAAAGTCTTTATCCCGGATCGTAAAGCTCTTCGTTTGCTCGTAGTAGTTAATGATCCGATTGTCTCGGGAAAAATCAGTTAGATTATTTTCGGCACCCGATAACTTAGCGGAAGCTTTTTTGAGCTGTTCGGTAAAATACTCAACAACATTACCCGTTTCGTCTACCTTCATTTCGCGGTAACGCTTCATAAATACGGACGAAACCACCTCAATCGTTTCTTTCACCACAGACGGGTCATCGGCCATATAGGTAAGCCGGATCATATCGCTGGTCCCTTCCCGTGTTACGGTCAGTTTCGACAGAATTCCCTGGACACCATAAATCGAGTTTTTATTGTTCAGCAGTTTTTCGCCAATGACGTTTTTAGGTATCTGAGCGTATTGATAAATACGCTGCACCGTGTTTTCCAGCGAGTTAGGATCAACAACCTGCTTAATTACCGACTCTGGTACAATTTCGCGAAGCCGCTTGAACGTTCCGGCAGTAGCTACGCCCGGCGTAGGCTGGGAAATCATCAAATGGTGCGCCAACAACCTGATACCCACTTCCTCAATAGTGGTTCGGGCTTTGATGGTGTTAATCAGATTGTCGAAAGCATTACTGATCGAGACAAAGTCCCGACGACTTTCTGTTTCAATGGAATAGCCAGACGCCAGCCCCGTATAAATCACGGTACTGGTGGTATAGTAGCGTTGTTCTAGCTTCGTTAAGTAGAAAACGGCACTGGCTAGCGCCGTTGGAAACAGGATTAATACCCATTTATAAGCCCACAAAAGGCGTGTGAATTTAGTAAAGCTCATCAGGTTCTGGGGAGTAAATCATAACCAGTCAACACTTCCAGGATTCTCAGATTCTCGTAAAAAGCCTGTTTGGCCGTTTCATATTCAGAGTCAGCAAACGTTGAGATTTGAACAATTCGAGCCAACTCTGTAATAGAAATATTCCCCTTCGAAAAATCAGTTTCAGCCATCTGTCGACTCAGCCGATTGACCTGCTTTAATTCTTCTTTGATATGAAGCATTGCCCAGGCAGCCTGAGCGGCATAATATTTCGTGATAACGATCGATTCAACATCCTGAGTAGCGTAGCCAACCCGATGCTTAGCGGCTTCATACTCAGCCTCAGCCATTTTAACCAGGTTTTTCCGACCCAGAATGTTGTACAGGGAAAGACGCACGTTTAAGTTCGCCCGATAACCATTGTTGTAATTGGAAAACGATTCCAGCGAACCCGTGGCCTGTTGAATCAGTAAGGCCTGATTTCCCAAACCCAATTGCAGGTCGATAGCCACGCCGTCTAACCAAAACTGTTTTTGGTTTTTTACATAACTGGCTCCTCGATCCGTCATAGCCTCCTGTAATTTAATCGATGACGAATGGTTGCGCGCCAGCGCCAGGATCGTATCGAGCGGAGGTAAGGACCACTGCGCAATCTTTGTCGATGCGGTAGACTGCGGTATAGTTTGGGCATTTACACGAATGATGAGTAGGATCAGCAACAACCCTACACTCATTAATTTAGATGCCAGACGATGATAATGCATAGGCTTCTGGCTGAGTAAAAGAACGCTTGGTAATTTCATTATGACGGCGGGAGAATAAATACAAGTAGCTGACGCTTAAATAAATAATAATACCTGTTGGCAATTGACCAAACACTTGATTGCCATAGCTGGCCACAACAATTCCCACTATTCCAGTATAGAGGGCGATCATTTTTTGCCGCATGGTGCCCTGAGGCATTTTCCAGATGTTGATAAAGAAATAAACCAACCAGAAACCGATCATAAACAGGTGAAGCGACAGGCCAATAATGCCCGTTTGCGCCCATATTTTTACGTACCAACTGTCTGTAGGTGTCTGAGCCAGTACGGTATTCGGACTGAACCGCAGGCCCCAATAACCCGCCGAACCAATTCCTCCCCCAATTGGACGAGACGCCAGGTATAATCGAAGTTTTTTCTGATTTTCGAGCCGTACCAGCAGCGATGGATCATTGGGGTCCAGAGCACTGCGCATCCGCTGAACCTGGTAATTTCCTTGTCCTATATAGGTGAATTTTAAGGTACCCAGCACCAGGACAGCCATGAGTCCGCCCAATAGCAGCACTTTTACATTGCGGGTTAGAAGAAGGTAAAAAGCGCCCCCCGCTATTGGAACAAAAAGCGCCCCCCGTGTCCCCGAAATAATCATACCATAAAAGCACAGAAGCGAAACAATTCCAGAACAAAGACGGGTTTTTCGCTCAAATGGTCCAAGTGCTAAAATCATGGCGGTCAACCCAGCGTGGCCCATGGCGGCACCAAACTGTCCGGCATCTGAATAAAACGAAAACACACGTAACTGACCATGCAGGATGTGCGTTTTTGCATTGCCTGCATTGAGCCAGGCTTTTTCTGCCGAATCCAACCCAAGATAGAGTTGGCGCATACCGTGCAGGACACCGACCACCGAAAACGAGAACCAGATCTTAAAAAACCGATTCATATCCTTTTCAGTGTTGATCACTTCCAGCCCCAAAATGACCACTAACACCATATAAAGTGCCACAGCCCGGACGTCGTAAAACCAGGCGGCCAAACTACGAGCTTCGGGGTTCGCTATTTCCAATAGACAGAAGCCAAACCAGGCGTAAATGACCAGCAGCACCGGATTCTGACGGAGGTTTGGCCACTGTCGGCTCTCAAATCGCCGAAAAAATTCGCATAATAAATTAATTACCAGCAGAATATCGACAGACAAACTGAGTGGACCAGGAATGTAGCGAGGTAGACCAATGGAGATAAACGAAATAATGAAGGCCGAATAAATACCCACTGATCGAAACCGAATCAGGATAGCCAGACAAGCAATCGCAATTGGTATAGCAATGATAGCTCCCAAAGCGACCAGTTGCCATAGGTATATGATTATCGCTAAAACAACCAGGAGAAAAGCCAGTAATAAACTAACAAACAGTTGTCTAGTTATTAGCATCATGTGTGGCTGTCAATCTAAAATAAAAAAGAAGTTATGTCTTATGGGATATCAATAAACTCTTATGGGGTATATGCAGATTTCTCCAGTTATATATATACAAATATAATACCATTAATTTACACATTTAACTTTATGTTACTGTACTATATTTAAAATAAACAGCATATATTAGTGATAAAGCATATATATATTAAACGGTAGTTTAGAGTATCTTTGTAACATCTTTAACAACAGAGGTTTTTGCCGTATAATAGATATTTGACTGGTGTATTGGTGAGAACACAGAGTGGTGACTAACTAATTTCTTAAACAGAAACGCACGATTTTTACCATGAAAATAGCTCTACTAGTACTGATTCAGCTTGTTACTACTCTGCGGCTAATTGCCTGCGACTGTGATCTCACTATTACGAAAAGTGGTATTTATAAAGCACAGCAATACCCAATTCAACCTGGCCAAACGATATGCATCCAGGCTGGAAATTATACCTACCTGCGATTTATGGATATGCAGGGTTCGCCAACTTCGCCCATTAAGATTATTAACTGCGGAGGGCAGGTAACTGTCGGTGATCCAGCTAATTATGGTGGTATTCAATTTTACAATTGCCGGTATTTTAAATTGACAGGTTCGGGTGATGCGCAGGTTCCGTACGGTTTCCTGATCAATCAGTCAGGTGGTGGCTCCGGATTGGCTATAACTAATAAAAGTTCAGATAGCGAAGTGGAGCAGGTAGAAATCATGAATATGTCGTTTGCGGGCATTATGGCCAAGACCGACCCTACCTGCGATCCCTCTACCCAACGGGGCGGCTTCACGATGTATAATGTCAGTATTCACGATAATTATATCCACGATACGTACGGCGAAGGAATTTACGTTGGCAATTCCTTCTGGAGTGCGGGCATGAACAAGACCTGCGATGGGGTAACGCAGGTAATTTATCCGCACGATGTGATTGGACTTCAAATTTATAATAATCTCATTGAGCGGTCTGGCGCAGAAGGCATTCAGTACGGATGTTCGCCGGGGGCGGTAGTACATCATAACGTCGTCCGGAATCCAGGAATTTCCCCTTTTTCCACGTTTCAGGATAATGGGATTCAGATTGGCGAGGGGTCTGGAGGGCTGTTCTATGGAAATATTATTACGAATGCTGCCAGTGCCGGGCTAATTATTGTAGGCCATAACGGCAATTTAAGCGTCTATAATAACGTAATCGCCAACTCGGGATCGAATGGCATCTTCTGTGACAATCGACCGGGTTCTTCAGTCAATACGTTTGCAACTTTTCTACAAAATACCATTGTTACGACGGGCAAAGAAGGTATTAAGCTGTACAACGAAAACAATATCAACACTATCGCCAATAATATTCTGGTCAACATCTGGCAGAATCGGTACACCGCTTTCGGGCAGGGTGCCACGGCAACTCAGAGTAATAACTTTACCAATTTATCGATCGCAACGGCGCAGTTTGTGGATGCGGCTAATCTGAATTTCCAACTGACAGCATCGTCTCCGGCTGTCAACGCAGGCATGAATCTTTCGTCGTTCGGGGTTATCGATGATCTACTTGGCGCTGGCCGTCCGGCTGGAAATGCGTATGACATTGGGGCTTATGAGTATACTGAATCCGGTGCCCGGAAAGCCTTTTCGGCTGAAAACATACCATCAAAACTGTTAGTGTACCCTTCTCCTGTCCGGAGCGATCTAACCGTTCAACTGCCGACAGAAGCACTCGTTAAAGAGCTTTTGGTATATGATGCCAGTGGCCGTTTAATGGTTCGTTACACCTATCCATTGTTGCTGGCATCGGTTCTGTCGCACGATATGACCAACCTATCCGTTGGCACGTATATGCTCCGGGTTGAATTGGCCGATCAGCATGTTTATACAACTCGGTTCACGAAGATGTAAAAAATCATGGTGTCGGGTTAAGACCAGCTACGGCCGACCGACACCATGACAACTTCCTTATAGTCAGAAATTTAGTTTACGACTTATCACTGGCTTACTGGCTAACCAGTTTTGTCATTTCTTCCCGAATCAGGGGAATAGCCAGATCAAGCCCTGCTCTAAACTGATACCAACTGGCTCCGATTTCCTCAGTACTGATCCCTTTTTTGGCTTGTGTTTCTATGCTTCTTAGTTTGTTCTCAAGCGCCGTTAAGCCGACCATACCTACTAAAGGAATCATTTTATGGGCTCCTTTTGCTACCTCCAGCCAGTGTTGTTGCGCGATTTGGGCCTCTATTTCCTGGAAATCAGGAAGCTCGGCCTCAAGAAACAGTTCAAAAAGGCTGGCAATCTGTTCATTATCACCGTCATATAAATCATTAAGTCGGTCGTAATCAATAGCGTGTAAATCGATGGGGTCAAAAGTTGCCATAAGGCTTATATCCTTGGTTAATTTGGGTTAATCATCGTCTAAATACTGATTTGACGTTGCGTGTATTTAGCAATTTTATTGAATAAATCCTTGGGATTAAATGGCTTAGTAACGTAATCATCCATACCAACCAAAACAGCCCGATCTTTATTGCTGAATGTTGCAGAAGCTGTAAGGGCAATAATGGGTATGCTGGCGTTCATTTTTCGGATTTCCGACGAAGCCGTATAGCCATCCATAACAGGCATTTGCAAGTCCATCAACACTAAATCGAACTGACCAGCCGCGCACTTATTGACGCCAATCAGGCCATTCTCTGCAGTTTCTACGTCAATGCCCCATTTGTTCAGGAATTTCAACGCTACTTTCACATTAACGGGGTAGTCTTCCACCAATAAAATGCGTAGGCCTTTCAATGTTTGTTCATCAAGCGCAGCCGGAGCCGCAATTACGGGTGCATCTTCATGACTAATTGGTAAATTTAGTATGAACGAAAACGTGGCGCCTTTGCCTTCCTGACTGTCGATTTGAATGGTACTATCGTATAATTCCAGTAATTTTTTCGTAATGACCAGCCCTAATCCGGTACCGCCAAATTTGCGGGTTGTGGCGGAATTGGCCTGGGTAAACATCGTAAAAATGGCTTCCTGCTTTTCCGGTGCAATACCAATACCTGTATCCTGCACGGAAACGTAGATCGATGCGTACTCTTCCGTTCGGTTCTCAAGGGCCAACTCGATTGTAATGGTTCCCTGGTGAGTAAACTTGATCGCGTTGGATACCAAATTGGTAAGCACTTGCCCAATCCGAAGCGAGTCGCCGATCAGGGTACTCGGAATGTCGTCGTCGATCATCAGTCGAATACGATTGCCGTTTTCCTGCGCCTTTGCCTGCTGCGCCCGTTTGATGTTTGAAACGAGTTGCTTAAAGTCGAAATTGATTTTCTCCAGCTCAACTTTACCGGCTTCGATCTTGCTAAAATCCAAAATATCGTTGATGAGCGCCTGCAAATGTTCGATTGAAAACTGAAGCGTTTTCAGATTCTCAGCCATTGAGGCAGGCACTTCTTCCTGCAACATCAGATAAGTCATACCCACGATACCGTTCAACGGCGTTCTGATTTCGTGACTCATCATCGACAGAAAATCTGATTTCGCCTGCGTCGCATTTTCGGCTACTTCCTTTGCCTGACGTAGTTCGGCTTCAATCGTTTTGCGATATTCAATCTGCCGTTGGAGAAAGCTGACCAACCCAATTAAATTGTTTAGATCAAAATCAGCAATAGTCTCACCCTCAGGCACTTCAATCAGCTCAATTGCTTCAACCAATTTCTCAATCGACTGGCGCCGTTGACTAACCTCTTCCTTTAATTTCTGATTTATGTTGGTGTATTCCCGATCATTCACTAATGCCGAATGTTCCAATAACTCTTTATCCCGGTCGAAATTCTGGTACGACTCATTGACTGCCTGAATAAATTGCTGGATCGTTTTTTCCTGCAAACATTCTTTTGTCAGATGCCGATGAATTTGGCGAACCAGTATTTTATGCAGCTTACTTTCATCCATAATCTATTGCTCCGAAAAAATAGTTATTGTCATTGTCTGATTATGGAGTTCGCCCGGTGCCGCCGGATTGGCTGGGGCAATCTCGCCATAAGAATAAAACCCAGTCATAAAGGGTTGTGTACCAAAAATATCGCGCGCTACTTCCACTTCCTCCTCTGTTCGCTGACCTAACACCAGCTTACGTCCAACACAACTGATCAATAACGCAAGCTCAGGAGTGGTGCCTAACTGAACAAGCGAATTCTGAGCAGCCTGTGCGGAGGCTTCTACCAGCCGATCCAGATTCGCGCGCATGAAACGGACGCTGGCGCCCTGCGGAATATCACCCGCAAACGTCATGCTTTTTGTCGTTTCATCGACAGACAGAATGGTTCGTACCAGAGGCCGTGAATCAGGTGTAATACGAATGGATAATGGAAAGAGAAGCGCCGTTCCGGGAAGGCCATCAGCATGTCGGCCCAGATAATCCTTATATAAATCCAGCGCATCCCGATCGTCAATCTGATATAATTCATTGTAGACAGATTTGGTCACTTCGCGTTCTGGTCCAAACACATCCCAGCCGCCCATCGTACCATGACCAATCTTTAGCTCAGTCCCGTACAAACCGATGCCAACTACTTTACCGAAAGTTGGGTTCTGATTCAGGCCCACCACGGTTCGTTCGAAGCGATCGCCATCACCAGCCAGGCCACCAATAACAGGTATTGGGCGATTTAACCATCGATTACTGGCCTCAATTAATTCACTGCCATTAACAACTCCGCCGTCAGATATAAGAATGATCGCTAATAAATCCTCCTTATCCAGGCTACGAGCAAGTTGTTCGCCTACCTGATAGCTTTCTTTATGGTTGCTGATATCAAGCTGGACTGTTTGCACCGATGATTTTTCAAACTGAGTAGCTGTAACAACTACGGTATCATCGTAAACTTTATCGCCTAAAATCTCTCCGGATGTAGAATTGATGACAATCTGAGCATTGGGGTACACAGGGCGTAATTGATCATACAAATTCGTAGCTTCTAATAGCCTTCGTTCTCCGAAAGCAAAGACCAGATTTGCCTTTTCTGGCTCAAAGCCAGGTGTTTCCGAAATAGCCTCCCAGGCCCCATTAGCAAACTTTGATTGTTTTAGTTTCATACTTTACAAGTCGGTAGGAATGTATCGCCCAAATTATCAATATTTTAGTAAAATAAATAGATTAAATTTATCGAAGCCATACATGGTCAATCATATATTTAGTAATTATACTTTCCGGTAACTTACTAATTCGGATTTATTTCAACAGCTTCGGCAAACACCCCCGCATCTCCATATCTCCAGGTTACTGCTTCTTTTGTATTTGGGACATTTCCTGTCAGTTTTAGGACAATTCCAACAAGAGATAGGTAAGTTGATTATACTTGCTCCAGAATGGAGGGCCTCATTTGACATGAGCCGTTAACGTCTGTCAAAAATTTGCTCACCTTTCTGAACAATGGTCTATTAACTAACCAACTATTTTACTTTTCCCGATTAAGTGTATGGAAAACAACTACTACAATGTGCGATACCGCCAAAGTTGGCTGGTTATGATGATTTGGGCGATTAGTTTAGCCCTGACTGGTGGAGTGCTGGCGCAAACACCATTAGCTCTTACGCAACCTGCCTATAATTGCTCAACAGGGGCAATCACCTTTAATACCAGCGGGGGCGATGGTACGCCTATCGAATATATGGCTCCGGGCATTACGTCCTGGACGAGCAATCCTAATCAGATTCTTGATGAATGTGCCCGTAGCTGCGCCGATATGCCACCTTTCCAGATTTCAGCACGACAGAGTGGGCAGGTTGTTACCTATACCTGGTCGCGACAAGACTATTGTGCCAACGTTTCCGGCGTTCGGGTGAGTCCTATAAATGACATGACTGTCGCCGTTGGCCAGAGTGTTTATTTCGTAATCGGTGGAGCGTTTTCCTCAGCGGTGAACTCATTCTGGTCCGTTGGCGCATCAGGATTGCCGCCGGGTGTAGGCCAATTTTTCAGGCAGGAAGGTCCAGGCAGCCCAATTCCTACCTGGGTTTTGGTCGGTACACCCACTACACCAGGCACTTATACGGTCACTGCTTTTGCTAGCGCCAATGGCAGAAGTGCTTCAACTACGTTCAGATACTTCATTACCGGTACTCCTCCCCTCGCGTTGACTACCCCAACCTACGATTGCATATCGGGGGCATTCACCTTTAATACGTCGGGAGGAGATGGGACACCCATCGAATTTATGGCCATAGGCATCACTGGCTGGACAACCAATCCGGCCCAGTTTGTCGATCTAGAAAGCCGTACAGTGAATGATGTGAAGCCATTCACGCTCATGGCTCGCCAGAGCGGCCAGGTGGTTACATTAAGTTGGGATCTGAAAGCGGCCTGTGGCCGAGCTCGTATCGGAGTCGATAGTCCAGGTGGGCAACTTTCATTAACCGTATTGGGTAATCCTGTTCACGAGCAACTGAAGGTTCTATTGAAAGGTGCGCAGGGCCAGTCAGTGCAATTTCGATTGACGGACTCGAATGGCCGATTACTGGAGAACCGCACGATAGGATCAGCGGGTGTGGCTGAGGAACAGATTTTCCGATTGGATCAATCCGGTCCGGGTCTGTTGTTGTTACAGGCTACGACCAACACCCAAACCCAAAACGTGAAGATCATCAAGCAATAAATCAGCATCTACTATTGACAAGCAAAACGGCTCCTGCAATCTCTGGAGCCGTTTTGATGTATAGCCTCATTTCTGTAAGGCTTGAATTTGTGTTCGCATACTGAGTGCCTGCTTATTCGTACGATCCTGTTGAAGTGTCCGATTTACGTATTTAGCGGCCGCTGTGCCGTTGGCAAAACGAAGGTAGCCTGCCGCCAGCTGATTACTCAGATTGACATTCGTACTATCCTGTGCATACTGCTTTTTTACCGTAATCAACTGCTCAACAAACGATTGCAATTCCGTCAGATTGAATGAAGATGGATTATGGGAAGAAGCGAATTTGAGATAACTCAACGCTTCTTCCGGCCGATCCAGCTTGAGTAGGGTGATAAATAGAGGCTGTGCCCGCTCAAAGGTTTGATCGAGTTGAAACGATCTTTTCAAATACCATACACCTTGTTCGGGTTGATTCAGTGCCAGACAAAGCTTTCCAGCCTGCGCGGCCAGATTCGGGTCGTTTGGATATTCCAGCGATAGCGCTTCGGTTACCTGCAATACCTTCGTTTGATTCTGCGCTTGGTTGTACTGGTTCAACAGGCGATTCATGGCATCTGTCCACGACAACTGCTTAACCACTAAAGCACCAGCTAACTCCTCTTCAACGGTTTTCGGCCGCTTCTCTTCCGGCGGCATTTTTTCGTTGAAGGGCCAACCCTCTTTGAGCACCATCATCTCGTAGATCCCATGTAGTGAATCGACTGCCGTAATGGGCATCTGTCGTTGCAACTGTGCGAAAGGAATCTCTTTCTTAGGATCAGGATTGATGATCCGACGATGTTTCAGCGACTCATAAAATGCATCGGAGAGCAATGCGTAGCCTGATAAATTCGGATGGACGTGTTCCAGCAGCGTTTCATTTCCCAAAATGCCATGTGGGGACTGCCGTTCAAAATGCGCCCTGGTATCAACGATTGTTACGCCGGGATAATGGGCACCTAGTTCATGAATCGCCTGGTTGATGGCTTCGGGAGCCCGAAAACGCAGCAGATCCAGTTCTTTGGCTTGTACAAATGCTTTCTTCGCTTCTGGAAAATTTCCCTTAGCCAAAGCCTGTTTTCCTACTAAAAATTGTGCATTTGCCGATTGCGGTGAACGGCCGGATGTGCTGATAAAGGGCTTCAAATCTTTTTCATTGCTGACCAGTGTACTGATGAAAACAGGAATTTTCTGGCTCGTCAACTGTTGGCAAAGATCATCCATATTAATCTTAAACTGATCGATTCCTTGTTGGTAAGCCTCAGAACCGCACGGAATTTGCTGATCCGCAGCCATCCGCTTCATTAAATTTTCGCGCAAATCGGGCTGATTACTGGAGAAGGCATTTCGTATACCCGAAAGTGCGTGCGTTACCAATTGCATGACTCGAAATTCACGGGCTTTTAACACCAGTCGAACCACGTGCGGATTCCGGGCAATGGAACTGGTTGATCCAACACCAAGCGCTCCGTAATACTCATTATGCCCTGTGTAAATCAGTACGGCATCCGGTTCGTACTTACCTAATTCCTTCGCAAAACCATACACCGTGTGCGAGTTTACCGCCGTTAACGCCAGATTGATGATTTCAAACTCGCGATCCGGGAAGGTATGCGTGAGTCGGTACTGTAGCCATCGATGAAATGACCCATTGTGCATGTAGGGGTACCCAATCGTTGTCGATTCGCCTAGTACGAAGATTCGGAGTGTGCCCGCTACTTTCTGTTTATGAAAAGCCTCAAAGTTGCCAACGGTAGCGTTTGCCTGATCAGAGAAGTACTTTTCAGACGCATATTGATTCATAACCAGAAAACCCGGTTGCTGTGGAGCATCGACAAATAACCGCAAATCGTGTCCATAACCAACAAGCCGCAAAATCCCCTCCAGAAGAGCCAGTAGTATAAACGGAAGCAGTATGGATATACTTTTAAATAGCCATACCTGCTTTTGAGTCATTCGTTTGTTTTCGGGAAATGGCTGGGGCTTTGGAGCTGGCGCGGATTTCTTCATAGACACGTATAATGTTTTTTACCGTGATGCAAGTTGTAGCTATATTCCCTATTCCCCAGGTCTGTGTCCGCACAGACCTCTGTGCGTCAGCCAACGCTAGCCTATCGGAAAAGGTCTGTGCGGACACAGACCTGGGAAGCGGGAAGCGGCTGATGAGCAAGCCAAAAATAAGAACCGTTCGCTTTCTAAAAAGCGAACGGTTACACCATTTCACTATCACTATTGTGTCTACCCCCAACCCCCTGAAGGGGGCTTTGCTTGGCTATACTCAACCTAAGCCCCTTCATGGGGTTGGGGGTAGACACAGTACTTAATAGCCAGGATTTTGCTTCATATTGACGTTGGCCGTGATCTCGTTGATCGGGATCGGTTGGGCATAATCTGTGGCCGGATCAAACTGAATGGTTCCACCTCGGATTTTTTGGTAATACGTAGCTTCCTGAGGACCGATCTTCCACCGACATACATCGTACCACCAGTTGAATTCTCCGAAAAATTCGGCCCATCGTTCATAGCGTAAAGGGTTATTTTTCAAGACATCATCCGAGGCTTTAGTCGCATCAGTCAGACTTTTGTAATCAATTGCCGATGGAGAATCCACGGGAAGACCATAGGCTCGTCGATGCACTTTATTGATGTATTCAAGTGCCGTCGCATTATCGCCGGTTCGCATCAAAGTTTCCGCATAAAGCAGGTATATATCCGCCAGCCGTAGCCAAAGAATATTAGCGCCGTTTGATCGGTTGACTTCCAGTTCGGTTCCAGCCGTGTTGATGTATTTCCGGAAACTCCAGGCTTCCATATCGATTTCCGTAATATCCAGATAATGCGAAATGGGCTTTTTCACACCATTAACCACCATTGAATCGACATAAGGTTGCAGGCACGCTACCCACAAGCGCGGGTCTACGGTTTTGTTGGCGCGCGCTGCTTTGGATCTCGTAACATACGATTGATCGACGTTGGCGATATTGGCGGTTGTTGTTCCGGCGGGGAAATAGTGGCCCAGGTTGAACCCAAAACGAGTCAGGTTTTTCGCGTGTGGGAACACATTCGACCAGGCCGATGCGATGGGTGCGCCTGTATCGCCGACATACGTAGGAGCAATCAGTGTCCCGATCATCGAACCCATCGATAAATCCTGACCACCATAAACCAAGTCAACGTTCAAATTGAGTTCGACCAATGATTCGGAATTGAACTCATTTTGCCCGTTGAACATGTTTTTATACACGTCGAACGATACCAGCGATTTACCACTACCCGTAATCACATTGCCTAGGTAGGTTTTCGCATTCGTCCAATCCTGCGTATACACGTACACTTTACCCAGGAATGCTTTGACACCCCAGCCCGAAATTTTGTGCTTATCCGTAGCGGCTGTCCAGTTTTGCGTTCCCAGCAAGGTTTCAGCTGCCTTCAGATCGCTAATGATAAAGTCCCAGCCTTCTTTGACCGTTGAGCGAGCTACCTGCGTGGCCGCCAGATTGTCGGCAACGGTTTTGACAATCGGTACACCTAATTTATCACCACCCGCCCCGTCGACAATGAACGATTCGCCCCAGAACGTAACCAGATAATAATAATACCAGGCTCGCAGATAAAGTGCCTGTCCTTTAATCAGATTTACAGCAGCCTGATCGGTGGTTGATGCTTTGGCCATAACCCGATCAACACCAGCGAGTAATGTATTGCATCGTTGAACACCCCGCCATAAATCGGGCCAGATCTGAAGCAAAAACGCATCGCTGGGCAAGGCATTATTTTGCCCCATCTGAATCCAGTTGGGAGAACCCTGCCAGCTCAGATCGGTGGTATGATCCCATAGATACGTACTGTATGGACCAATAGCCCGACCGAAGATGCCCGTTGCGTGCTGGGTTCCATAAACACCGGTCAGCAACTGCTCCAGATCGGCTACGGTATTGGGATAATTGGCCGTTGAAATGGCCGTTGGGTTATCGACGTTGACAAAACTATCTTTACAGGAGAACAGCGTCACGAGTAAAGTAAACAGGGATAATTTGATAACTATGTTCATGATTGGAATGGCTTTGGAAGTTAGAAACCCATGTTGATACCCATCGACAGAAGCATGGTCCGTGGGTAGGAATTGATGGTATCAATGCCCCGGGCCGTCGTACCGTTTACACCCAGTACTTCTGGGTCAAGCCCGCTGTACTTCGTTATCGTTAGTATATTTTGTCCCTGGGCAAATACTCTCAAACTCGAGATTTTCAGGGACTTCATAAGTGTGTTGGGTAGCGTATAGCCAATTTGCAGATTCCGCAGTTTCAGAAACGAACCGTCCTCAACAAAATAGCTGGAAACACGACCGTAATTGGCATTCGGATCTCGCGAGAAAACACCGGCCGAACTAGTTACCCCAACTCTCGGCTGGTTTGTCAGGCCATTACCATTAAAAAATGAGGAATTGAGAATATCCTTCGTGGAATTGTAATCGCCATAAAAATATTCCCTGTAATATTTGGTCCCGTTATAGATATCTACGCCCTGAACCCCTTGAAATAAAGCCGTAAAGTCAATTCCTTTCCAGCCCAGATTCAGTGTAAGGCCATAGGTCATTTTAGGCCAGGGATTGCCGATAAACGTTTTGTCGGCAATTGTAATCCGGCCATCACCGTTCGTGTCCCGGAACTTCAAATCGCCGGCCGATGTACCTGCATTTTGGTAGTAAACAGCTGTTGACCCGGCCGCTTTCTGGGCCTGTTCATTTAACGTGTTGACTTCAGCCGCTGTCTGGAAAATACCATCTACGATGTAGCCATAGAACTGGCTCAATGGTTGGCCAATCTGGGTACGTGCTGCATTTCCATCGAGATCCAGCGCAGCCGATCCATCCGAAATCGGATTGTTGTTAACACCATCTAATTGTTGTACCAGATTTCGGTTGAACGATGCATTGGCTGTAATTCCATAGGTAAAGGCCCCTTTTTTCCCCCGGTAATCCACGGATAACTCTACCCCTTTATTACTCATCTGGCCGATGTTGGTATAGACAGCCGTACTACCAAAACCCGCCGACAGCGCTACTGGTACCTGATAAATCATTCCCTGTGTCTGGCGGCTATACCAGTCGATCGTAACGTTCAGTGCATTTTTCAGCAAGCCAACTTCCAGACCAATATCGGTTTGAAGAACTGATTCCCACTTAATATTCTGGTTCGCCAATTGAGCTGTCAGCGCATAGCCTTTCGCCCGACTGCCGTCCACTAGTCCCATGCTGTTCGTGCCGCCTGTACCGCCGTACGAAGGCAGATACGTGTATTGAGGGATATTGCTGGTACTTCCTAATTTACCATAACTGGCTCTTAATTTCAGATTGGAAACGAACTGGAGATTATCGCGAATAAAGGCTTCCTCATTCATTTTCCAGCCAACCGAAGCCGATGGGAACGTACCGAATTTGTTGGTTGGCCCGAATCGGTCAGAGCCATCCCGACGAATGGTAGCGGTCAACAGATACTTATTCGCGTAGGTATAGTTGATCCGCCCAAATTGAGAAAGAAGCCGCGTTTGTGGTAATTCGCCACCACTGGCTACGTAACTGCTGGGGTTGGTCGATAGAGCCAGGTTGTAGGTTACGTAAGGAAACCCCTGAGCCGACGCGCTTAACGTACTCCAGTCCGATTTATAGGCTTCATACCCGGCCAATGCTTTGAACTCGTGTAGACCGAATGTTTTGCCATAGGTTAACACGAAATTGGCCGTCAGATTGCGCTGGTTATCATTTTGTCGGGTTAACGCGGCTACGCGATTGGCAACAATGCCATAATCATAGGCTTCCGTGAATTTGTAGTTTTTAACATTAAATACAGAAGCCCCAAACGTTGATCGAAAATTCAGGCCGGGTATGATTTCCCAATCGGCGTATACATTTCCTTCCAGTGCATAGGTCTGGTTCAAGATATGGTTCTGGTATTCCTGCGCCACTAAGTTGGGACCACCGAAATAATTACCCGTTTTGGCCCAACCGCCGTAAATATTCGTCGGATCGTAGATTGGGATTACGGGTGCTGACCGGAATGGGAACGTAGTCGTTTGCGTTGGATTGGTGTTGGTCATCCAGGCAAAGAGCGTTTCGCCTACTTTAATTTTTTTATTCAGTTTAAAATCGGCGTTTGACCGAAGGCCATATCGCTCAAAAGAGTTGTCGATCAGTGTACCACCTTCCCGCTGATAATTGGCTGACAAATAATAGTTACTCTTGGCAGAAGCCCCTGATAATGACAGCGAATAACTTTGTTCAATACCACTCGTAAAGAGGTCATTTACCCAATCGTTATCGGGCAATGTCTTCGGATCGCCCCAGCTGTTGGTAGCTACGCCAAAGGCCGTTTTAGCCGTATAATAGTCGGCTGTGTTCAGGAGTTTGTACAGGTGAAGAGGCTTTCGGACACCATAATATGCGTTAAAATTGACACTCATTTTGTCCATTGTAGTTCCCCGCTTCGTCGTTACCAGCACCACACCTCCGGCGGCCTGTGCTCCGTAAATAGCCGCAGCGCTGGCATCTTTTAGTATTTCAATCGACTCAATATCCTGAAGATTGAAATTATTACCCGAACTCATCCGTATTCCATCGACGATATATAATGGTGCCATTCCACCAATGGAGCCAACACCCCGGATAACAATATCGGAACCTCCACCTGGTGCGCCATCGCTACGAGTTACCTGAACTCCGGCGGCCCGGCCCTGTAAGGCTTCATTGACACTTCGAACGGGCAGGTTTTTTACTTCTTCCGCTTTTACGGACGAAATGGAACCGGTCAGATCAGAGCGTTTCTGCGTGCCGTAACCAACCACAACCACTTCATTCAGGTTTTTGGTGTCGACAGCCAGTGTAACGTTCAACGCCGTTTGATCGCCGACTGTAATTTCCTGAGAGAGATAGCCGACAAAGCTGAAGACCAGCACATCATCGCCCGTGAGTAGGTTCATTCGGAACTGCCCATTCGCATCGGTCGTGGTGCCACGGGTCGTTCCTTTCACAACAATACTTACGCCCGGCAGCCGCCCCCCCGCTTCGTCAGAAACAATGCCCGATAACGAACGGTCAGCGTTTGCATCATAATTAGGATCAGCCAGATCGGCCGATCTGGGCGGTTCCTGATTCAGGATAATCTGCCGACCTTTTACGTTATACGTTACCAAATACGGCTTTAATAAATTCGTGAGCACATCGCCCAGTCGCTGATTGGTAATGTTGAATGAAACGCGGGTATTCAGCTGAATAAGCGTTGACCGGTAGGCAAAGCGAACGTCGGCCTGGCGCCCCAACTGGTTTAGCACCGTTTTCATAGACAGGTTATCCGCCTTTAGCGAGACTCGCTGTTCCATGACTTGCTGTGCTTCAACCGGACGGGCTGTTGCCAGACCAGCTATCATAGCCGCTAATAGTAACTGATATACAGTAAATTTCATAAGGCTACGCAACAGGCTAAGCGGTTGTCGAAGTTCTTTCATACTTTTGCTTGTTTTTTGACTGTTTTGATTTAGGAATGGACAAAGAACCCCCGTCTCATCGTCGATGAGTGTTTCGCACAAGGGTGATCTTGAAGTCAGTGATGCTGGTACCATCACTGGCTTTTTTGTAAATCAGAGGGTTATCTCTTCATAGGCAGTTACAAGTTCTGGGTTTAGGTAAGTAAATACTGCGTTGTACGACACCTGGCTGTTTTATGTTTTTCTACTGACAACCTTTGCTGTGGATAATCACTTCTCCTTCTTCCACGTCATAGGAAGCGCCGATAATCTGACAAATGACATCCAGTTGCTCCAGTAACGTTTCATTGGAAAACGTTACGTTGACCAGGCACTTTGAGAGGTCAGCCTTGCTGTACTGGATGTTTATGCAATACGCTTTCTCAATCGACGCCAATACATTCGATACAGGCGCATCTTCAAAAATCTGCTCGCGAACTAACGTTTCGGGAATAGCAACTTTCGGTTTTTCAACCAGTGCATTTGCCGGCTGGCTGTTTACCGGATTGAGCGTCATCTGCTGATTTGGAGTCAGAATAACCCCTGGAATCTGCCGTAGGCCGGTTAAGCGTGCTTTTTCAAAATCCTGTTGTTTATAAACCGACACCCGACCTGTCCGAACCGTTACCACCACGTTCTTTTCATTCTCGAAAGCCCGTACCAGAAAGCTGGTCCCCAACACTCGGGTGACGGTTTGGTTCGCGTAGATCAAAAACGGTTTAGCTGGATTTCTGATGACTTCGAAAAATGCCTCTCCATTTAGATAGACCGTTCGGTGGTCTTTATTGAAGTGTTTTGGATAACTTAATCGGCTGTTTGGCCGAAGGGTGACCAGGCTGCCATCGTCCAGTAGAATATTCAGAACGCGATTGCCCGTATTGACTTTTTCGATAAGCGGTATTCCTGCTTTTTGGGTGAGGTGTGCGTAGGGAGCCGACGACGTATGGGCAGAATCGTTAACATACCACCAGCTACCTAAGCCAATAATAACGAGAATAGAAGCGGCTGCAGCCCAACGCCACCAGATTGGTGACCGGGTTGGTTGCTCAATAATTGGAGATTCGACCGTACGGTTCTCTGCGGCCCGTTGCATCAGCCGGTTAATTTCATGATCAATTCGGACGTCGGTAGCATCATCCCGGTAATGATCATCAAGGGCGTGAATCAATTCCTGAGCCTGCCGAACGACCTCAGCACGATCAGGGTTTTCGGTTAGCCACTGTTCCCAGAAAGTCGCGGCTTCCGGCGACATTCCGTTTGTCCATTGGCGAAATGACGTATCGAACAGAAAATCTTCAGCGCTGTAATGCCTATAGTTCATACCGGAACGAATAACTATCCTGCTGCTTCTATAGTTACAGTGCTAGTTTTTATTAAACAATACTCAAAAAAATGTAAAAAATTTTTCGCTTATAATGCAATTCATACTGTAATTTAGATTACCAGTATCAATTAGTTGACCGCGAGGGATACATTTTCAGGGTTTGTTTACACACTTCGCTTCAGAACGAAACGATTAGCCAGAGAGCCGCGTATTTCTCTGAAGCGATATAAAACTGAATCAACTGGCTTTATCTGTTTGCAAAAACGATTATTCATTGGAAAGTTTTACGACAACTGGATACCGGGATTTGCCTCCTGAGGAATTATGGCGACGCTTTAAAGCTGGTGACGAACGGGCTTTGGGCGAGCTGGCTCGTGAACACTATCCTCGTTTATACAACTACGGTCTGCACCTGACTACTGATTCTGAATTGGTGTGGGATACGATTCAGGATTTATTTCTGGAATTATGGGAGCGTCGGGAATCGGTTGGCGACGCGGTTTTTGTGAAGAATTACCTATTAAAAGCCCTGCGTTATAAATTATTGAAAACACGGGGGCAGCAATCACCCATTCATCTGGACGAGTCGCAGCCCGTGAATATGCCGTTTACGGTATCTACAGAAGAGGAGATTATTGATACCGAAATCTATACCGAACGATCGAGGCTACTGCATCAACTCATGGTAAATCTTACCAAACGGCAGCAGGAAGTTCTCTATCTGCGATTTTATCAGAATTTGGATAATCACGAAATCGCTCAGATCATGGGCATGGAGCGTCAGAGCGTAGCCAACCTCCTCCATCGAACCTTCAAAGAAATCCGAAATCAATTATCGCCTGACTTACTCCTTCTTTTTGCTTTCCTGGTGTATGGCAATAGCCTGGAACAAGGCGTTTGATGTTTCGGCTGTACCTATGTCAGGAAGTCATTGATAACGAGCTTAATGGATTCAGTCATCAAACTTGACAATACGTTAAATAGGGCGTAGCTTGGGACGAATGGATTGACAGGCAGGCAGGGTCTAGAAGAAAACCACACAGAATGAGAGAAAACCCCGATCCTAGTTATAGTTGGCAGCAGATTACAGTCGGTATAATCCTGGCGGTCGTGCTCTTGTTTGCTATGCGGCACGTTCACCAGTTGAGCAATGAGCTGAATGAACGACGGAAAGGGGCAGCCCTGGAGCTGACCAGAAAGGCTGATTCTGTCTTTCTAGCCAGTCCGGATAGTGTACATCAGGCAAGCCCGTAAGATTCACGCGATTTGTATGAAAAATAGAGTTGATTTTAGTCCTGCCGTATGGTTTTCGTTCCGGGTATGGCTCATCGCCGTGGGAGTTGGTCCCCTTATTTATCTACTAGCCACCATAGTTTTTCATCGTTCACCAGATGATCTGCTAACGTTAATTGGTGTCTATCTGCTTTTTTCCCTGCTTGGAATGCTTTTTTCGCTCCCGGCCTTATTTTTCTTTTGCCTAGCCAACCGTAAGTTTCTCGCTCGATTCAGAATGGATAATGGGGCCAGACTGGCTATATCCGTGCTGGCAATCCTGATCAACTTTACTCTATTTACTATAGTAGATGTGGTTATTATGGGTACAGGAAAATCGAATCGAAATGAACTATCGCCTGTCATTTCCTGTAGCTACGCGGCAGGTCTACTGGTTGGGGTATGGACAGCCCGGTACTCCGAAGAGTTTAGCAAATCAGAAAAACGAGTGAAGTCATAAATATAGACGACCGATTCCCATCCACCTGGCAATCGATCATGCAGGATAGAACCAACACGCATCGTTATCGGCAATGACAATGCGTGTTGGCTTCCAACCAGTTATTCAGCGCAGAATAACGCTGTTCACTAACTCATGTCCGCATAATGCACATCCGGATCATAGCTTAATCCATGTTGATCAAGTACTTCCTTCGGCGGACCAGCCCATTGATGGGGTGTATTGCCCATGTAGCCCAGGTGGGCAATACCTGCTTTGCTCGTAAAATATCCGGCTGCTGTCAGGTTACGCATTCGCGAAAAGAACGCAACACCTGGGGAAAATTCAGGTTTGGCTTTGGCAGGATAGGCAATATCGTCAACAATGGCGATCCGCTGGGAGGCTGTACAACCAGTAAACGGTTGGCCGAATCGGCTGCGGGATTCGTGATCCAGCCAGCTTAGCCCCCCTCGAATTGGCGTCTGGTTGATGGGTTGGTCTTTCAGCATAAACTCAATAAACGCGGGTACGCCAACCTGCGAAGCGCTGGGCGACTTGGCATCGGCCGGTAAAATAATGTCGCACAATATCGTAACGGTCGCCAATTCATGCGCTGTCAGGAATTTTGCGGCCTGTAACGCAGCATCCCGACGTTGCTCTTCAGGCGATTTGCCTCCGGCAAAGGTTGGTGCAGTTGTTTTCGGCAAAGGAGCTGCCGGAGAAGCCGCTTCTGCAGCGACGGCCGAAAAACTCAGCGTTGAAATTGGAATCGTTTTTAGAAGGTCCCGACGTTTCATAAGGATTGCTTTTTGATCTGGTCAATGATATAGTCAGATGTGCGCATGGACGTAGCCAAAATGGTCCAGGTCAGGTTTTTATCCCCCTGTGACGGAAAAGCAGCCGCATCGACTACGAATAGATTTTTGACTTCATGAGCTTGCTGAAAGGGATTGAGGGCCGACGTTTTCGGGTCATTTCCCATCCGGATAGTACCGGCCTCGTGAATGATTCGTCCGGGTGCTTCCAACCCATAATTCCGGTCAGCACCCGGTGTTGGGCCAACTCGATGTCCACCCATCGCATGAATAATTTCGTCGAAGGTTTTCTGCATATGACGAGCCTGGTTAATCTCGTAATCCGACCATTTATAATGGAACCGGAGCGTAGGAATGCCATATTGATCGACGTTGTTCGGATCGATTTCGCAATAGTTACTTTCCAGCGGCACAGGCTCTCCACGACCAGCCATCGAGACAAACGCACCATAGTAACGCAGGTAATCCTCTTTTAAACTTGCCCCATACCCACCGGCCTCCTTCTTACCTGCCGATCCATTGTAGGCTTCGATACCGCTCATGAAATTAGCATCGGGCATACGCATGCCTCCTCCGTATTCAATATGGTACCCACGTGGAAAGTCTAACTTCTTGTTATCGAGCCACCAGGGCGTGTAAATATGACCGCTCTGTGCACCATCTTCGTTATACCGTTTACGGTTCATCAATGCCGGTACAAAGCCCGACAAGGAAGCCCCTGTTGAGTCATTCAAATACTTACCGACTACCCCTGAGCCGTTAGCTAACCCCTGTTGAAACTGAGACGATTTAGAGTTCAGTAACAATCGGGCTGACTGGCAGGTGCTGGCAGCCACCATGACAATTTTCCCTTTAACCGTCTGTTCTTTCAGAGTTAGTTTATCCACATACGAAACGCCTGTACAAAGTCCAGTCTGCGAATCAGTCAGGATTTCACGGGCCATGGCGTTGTTGATAAGGGTAAGTTTTCCTGTTTTCATGGCTGGAATAACCAACGCAGACGAAGACGAGAAATCGGCATACGCCGAACAGGCCCGGCCGCATTGCGCGCAATAAAAGCAGGTACCCCGCTCCTGGTTAATTGGTTTGGTCAGTACGGCCAATCGGGAGGGGAATACGGGAATCCCAATGCCCCGGGCGGCTTTCGTAATCATCATTTCGTGCAGACGGGGTCTTGGCGGAGGCAGGAAAAAACCATCTGGTTCGTTGGGCAGCCCTACGTTCGTACCAAACACGCCCAGGAGCTTATCGACCCGGTCATAGTAGGGCTTCATTTCGTCGTAGCCAATGGGCCAGTCGACGCCAATCCCCGAGAGGCTGTAGCGTCGGAAATCGTCGGGGCCAAACCGTAGCGAGATACGTCCCCAGTGATTGGTTCGCCCACCCAGCATTTGGGATCGAAACCAGTGGAATTCAGTACCGGCTTTGGCAGAATAAGGCTCTCCATCAATTTGCCAGCCACCCCAGGCCGCATCGAAATCGCCGAATGGGCGCACGGTACTCGCTCCCCGTCGGGGCGACTCGTAGGGCCACTTAAGCTGCGTAATGTACTTGGGATCAGCAGGATCAAAGTACCCTCCGGCCTCGAGTAGGCAGACGTTTGCCCCAGCTTTGGTGAGCTGATGTGCCGCC
Organism: Spirosoma harenae; assembly: GCF_054776975.1. Taxonomy (NCBI): domain Bacteria; kingdom Pseudomonadati; phylum Bacteroidota; class Cytophagia; order Cytophagales; family Cytophagaceae; genus Spirosoma; species Spirosoma harenae. The sequence continues at coordinate 46,642 of NZ_BAAHBD010000001.1, forward strand.
ATACCCCCACCGGCTCCAGAGCCGATGATAATTACATCGTAGGCAGATAGCTCTTTCCCATACAGACAAGAATGCATAAAAAGTTAGTTTTGGTTTACGGTTTCCTGGAATCAATTGAGCCTACTCAGCAGAGCCCGAATTGTTGAATCGCTTCCGATTTTAAAGGCCAGCAGAAATCCAATGAACGTAAAAATAATTTCGCTTTAGCAATGCAGAACCATTGAGGCTTAAAAATGAATAATTTATACGCAATCTATTGTTCTTTCAATGGTGAAACCATCGCCGATGGTCGATCCTGGGCCAATAGTCGACCATTGAAAGAACAAGTTACGGTTATAGACATTGTTAATTTTAGTTCGATGATGCTGCCGAAAATATTCGATTAACGACCAGGTTAAGTGAAGTAGCGCTTTTCCCCTTGTGGATCAGCTCTCTTTTTATCCAATGTCCGATCTTCTGATAATAGGCAGTTGCAAGTCGCGATTGAGGCACCGACGGAGACGTTGAAATGAGTACGAAAGTGCTCCTCCTGCTAATCCTAAACTTAGCGGCTACACTCGCGGCAGAGGTACGTTAAGGCTGGCCGTATCGCTGCATTTATCACCAGGACCTCGCTACTAGCCGAGGTTCTTGATTTTAGAAGATGGTGTATTATCAATTACCGTCAATGGATCAGGGAATTCGTTACCTATTGCCAGCCACCGCCAAGAGCCCGGTACAAATCGGTAAAAGCTAAAAATTGCTGTTGCCTGGTATTAATCATCGCTAATTCGGCTTCCAGCACGCTACGTTGGGCGGTGATAACTTCGAGATAGGATGCATAACCGCTGGAAAAAAGGTCATTCGACGTAGTGACCGCCTTTTGTAGTACGTTGACTTCCTGGGATTGCAAATTTGCTACGGTACGGTAATTTTCGACACCCCGCAGATTTGTTGTCACTTCACTGAAACTTGTCAGGATCGTCTGTCGATAACGGTATAGCGATTCTCTGGTCTGCGCTACCGATTGCTGATAATTCCCTTTCAGAAAGCGTCGGTTGATAATCGGAGCGGATAATCCACCTAGTAAGCCAGCCGCAATAGAAGCAGGATTAAACAACACTGCCGTTCGGAAGGCATTCAGACCAACGTACGCATTCAGGTTGAGGCTGGGTAAAAACTCTGCTCTCGCTACGTCTACGTCTATATGGGCAGCCTGTAGTTCAAGTTCAGCCTGTCGGATGTCGGGTCGGCGAGTTAGCATCTGCGCCGGAAGCCCGGTCAATACCTGACCAGGCAGGTCACGTTCCTGTAGGGATTTCCCACGTCCAATTGGTTGAGGATAACGACCGAGCAGACGGTTCAACTGGTTCTCGGCTTCAATAATTTGCTGACGCACCCGCCCCTGCCGACTTCGGGTATTCAAAAGCTGTGCAGTAAATTGCTGAACGGCCAGCTCCGTTACCCGACCAGCTTCTTTTTGGATACGCACCAATCCAAGCGCATTCTGCTGGAGATCAATATTTTTCTGAATGATTTCCATTTCGCCATCCAGAGCGAGCAGGGTATAATAATAGCGAGCCACTTCGGCCACCAAAGCGGTAATAACGACATGACGTCCTTTCTCTGAAGCCAGTAAGCGCACATAAGCTGCCTGTTTTCGGTTACGAAGTTTACCCCAGATATCTACCTCCCACGTACTACGCGCACCCACAAAATAATCGGGTGTAGGATTGGGGATTCGATTGTTTCCCCGGATATTTTCGGACAGGTTCGTATCAAAATTACCCACGCCATTCATCGTGTAGTTTCCATATCGATCAACTCCTGCCGAGGCCACGGCATTGACTTGAGGAGCTAAATAACCCCGCGTATACGCAAAAGCAGCCCGAGCCGATTCAATACGTTGCGTAGCGATCCGTAAATCCAGGTTACCAGCTAATGCCGTGTCGATGAGCTGTATAAGATTCTGATCGGCAAAAAAATCTCGCCAGTTCTGGCTGGCAATGCCTATTGAATCGCTCTGGTCGGCAAATGTAACGGGTATGGGGCTGGCCGATGGCTGAAGCAGTGGTTTCGGCAACTGACAACCGCCTAGTATCCAGACAGATATAAAAAAGAAAAACACCCACAACCTCCTGAATAGTGCTTCTCGCAAAGATACTTTAGCCCCATTTAAGGGATTGGGGGTAAGTGCAGATTTATGAATGAATAACGGTTCCATTGACGTGTGATTGAGTGGATACAGGAACTGAGTGAACAGCCTTCTTCGACGGATGATGATCAATGAAATCGTCGTCATCAGAATGGGCAGAGCCGAACCGTTGGGCGATTTTTGCGAAGAAGACGTATAAACCTGGGATGATTATCAGCCCGAATAAGGTACCGGTAAACATGCCCCCAGCGGCAGCCGTACCGATAGACCGGTTGCCCAGTTCACCAGCGCCTGATGCCATACAGAGTGGAATCAGCCCCGCAATGAAAGCAAACGAAGTCATCAGAATCGGGCGCAATCGGGAGACGGCTCCTTCTACCGCAGCATCAACAATCGATAAACCTTCTTTCTGCCGTTGATTGGCAAATTCGACAATCAGGATGGCATTTTTACCGAGCAATCCGATCAGCATAACCAGGGCTACCTGCGCATAAATGTTGTTTTGCAAACCCATCAGTTGCAGGAAGGCAAACGAGCCAAATATGCCCGTTGGAAGCGATAACAGAACAGACAGAGGCAGAAATACACTCTCGTACTGCGCCATCAGCAGGATATACACGAATACTAAACAGATCGCGAAAATGTACAGTGCCTGATCGCCCGACATGACTTCCTCCCGCGACATACCCGACCATTCGAAACCGTATCCTTTGGGTAGCTCCTTAGCCGCTACTTCCTCAATGGCTCGTATGGCATCGCCACTACTATAACCAGGTGCAGCATCCCCATTGATCATTGCCGAGGTATACATATTGTAGCGGGTAAGCTGCTCGGGGCCATAGACCCGCTCCAGCCGGACGAAGTTCGAATAAGGAACCATCTCGCCCTGATCGTTTTTCACACGCATATTCAGTACGTCTTCGGGTTTGGTTCGGTAAACGGGTGCGGCCTGAACCATCACTTTATACATTTGCCCAAAACGTATAAAATTGGACGCATAATAACTGCCCATCATCGTTTGCAGTGTGCTCATCGCGTTGTCGATGGAAACCCCTTTCTGAGACGCCTTTTCCTGATCGACGTGTAGCATATACTGCGGAAAACTGGCGTCGAAACTGGTGAACGCGTCACTGATTTCGGGTCGTTTCTTAAGTGCAGCAATAAAAGTTTGGGCAGCTTTAGCCGTTTGATTCAGGTCACCACTACGTCCCCGATCTAAAAGACGCAGCTCAAATCCGCTCGAATTACCAAAACCTGGTACGGTAGGTGGTGGAAAAAATTGAATCGTGGCATCGGTAATGTCTTTGGTTTTTTCTTCCAATGTAGCAATCAGTTCCGCCACTGATACCTTCCGTTCGTCCCAGTGTTTCAGGTTGATCATTCCCATTCCATACGACGCTCCGGCTCCATCGGTCAGCAAGCTATAACCGGCCAGCGTCGATACGTTCTCTACCGACTCTTGCTGAGAAGCTACTTTTTCGATAGCGTCCAGCACTTTCTCGGTCCGGTCGACGGTAGCGCCGACGGGGGTTGTTACGTTCACATAAATCATTCCCTGATCTTCCGTCGGAATAAAGCCGCCGGGGAGAATGGTACTAATCCCCCACGTGCCCAGAATAAAGAGCAGCAACAGTCCCCACGTAACAACACCCCGGTTGACAATCCGACGTAGTAGTCCCTGATACTTTCTGGCCAGTGCTTCATAGCCCTGATTAAATCGGGCGAAGAACCGTCCTAGCAATCCGGATTTCTCACCGTGAACCGGTCGAAGCAGAATTGCGCATAAAGCAGGCGTCAGCGTCAATGCGTTGATACCGGAAATCACGATGGCAATGGCCAGCGTTAGCGAGAACTGTCGGTAAAAAATACCTACTGGCCCCGAGAGGAATGCCACAGGTACAAACACAGCAGACATCACCAACGTAATGGCGACGATTGCCCCAGCTATTTCGCTCATAGCTGCAAACGTGGCCCCCCGTGGCGACAAATGCCCCGATGCTCTGGGTTCCTCCATCTTGGCATGAACGGCCTCCACAACCACGATAGCGTTATCGACCACAATCCCGATAGCCAGCACTAGTGCAAACAGCGTTAACAGGTTGATCGAGAATCCGATAGAACTCATAAACGCAAACGTACCGACTAGCGCAACGGGAACTGCCAGCGCGCATATCAGCGTTGAGCGCCAGTCCTGTAAAAAGAGGAATACGATGATGAACACCAGCACAAACGCTTCCATCAGTGTACGCAATACTTCATGGATCGACGCGTCCAGAAAGCGCGATACGTCGTAGGCATAATTGTAGGTCATGCCCGACGGAAACGAGGTAGCTTTCAGCTCTGTCATCCGCTTTTTTACGGCTGCAATTACGTCGCTGGCGTTTGAGCCGGGTCGCTGTTTGAGCATGATAGCGGCCGATGGTTTACCGTCGTTTTTGGAAAGGATTCCGTAGTTCTGAGAACCAAATTCAACATCGGCAATATCTTTCAGACGTAGCAGCGAACCGTCGGGATTATTCCGTAAAATGAGATTTTCGTACTGTGCGGGTTCAAAAAATTTACCGGTATAACGAAGTACATATTGCAGCGTTTGAGGAGCGGTATCGGCGCTTTCGCCCGCCTTTCCGGGAGCCGCTTCTACGTTCTGTTTCCGAATTCCGGCAACCACTTCATCGGGCGAAATGTCATAAGCCGTCATGCGGTCGGGTTTGAGCCATATCCGCATGGAATAGTCGCGACTGCCCATAATCGCAGCAAACCCGACACCGTCGATCCGTTTGAGTTCGGCCAGTACGTTGATGTCAGCAAAATTGTAAATGAACTTCTCATCAACAGCCGGATCGTCGCTGACAATATTGAGATAGAGCAACATACTGTTTACTTCTTTCTCCGTCACTACACCCGCTTTGATGACTTCCTCCGGCAATTCGTCCAGTACAGTCGTTACGCGATTTTGTACGTTGACAGCAGCCAGATCGGGATCGGTGCCCACTTTAAAGAAAACCGTAATCAGCGTCGAGCCGTCATTTCCCGATATGGAGGTCATATAGGTCATATCGGGCACGCCGTTGATGGCCCGCTCGAGCGGAGTCGCGACCGCCTTAACGCATACATCGGCACTGGCCCCCGTGTAACGGGTTGTAACGGTTACGGAAGGCGGCACAATTTCGGGGAATTGCGTAACGGGCAGACCCGTTAGTGCCAATATACCCAGCAAGACAATCAGAACGGATATGGCCGTTGAAAGCAAGGGCCTTTTAATGAAGGTATTGAACATAAGCAGTTAGGTATATTGGCGATTTTTGTCCTGCGTCAGCAGGACAAAAAACATCACTGAGCCGACGCGTAGAGCGCTTGTAAATTCTTAGTAGGAAGTGATTTAGGAACGATGGTCATGCCATCCCGGAGACTCTGAATCCCCTCATACACAATGCGATCGCCCGGCTGAAGTCCCGACTGAACAATGTAGAGCTGATCCACGCGGCTACGTGGTACGAAACTGCGGGCCTTCACTTTGTTCTGAGCATCTACGACGTACACGAAATTTTTGTCCTGCACCTCAAAAACTGCCTTCTGAGGCACTAGCACGGCGTCGTCTACGTCGGTTTCCAGGCGAACCTTACCGGTAGCGCCGTGCCGTAGCAGGCGTTTCGGATTCGGGAATGTGGCTCGGAAAGCAATTGTACCTGAGTTATCTTCAAATTCCGTCTCCGTTGTTTCTATTTTTCCTTTGTAGGGATACGCCGAATCGTCGGCCAACAGCAGATCGACCTCGCGGACGGTCGTTTTTTCGGGATCGCGCCGTTTTTTGATGAAAGCCAGATATTCTTTCTCCGATACGTTGAAATACGCATACATCTCCCGAATGTCGGAGATGGTGGTCAGCAAGGCGCCTTCTTCGATTAAGCTTCCCCGTTTAAAGGGTAATCGATTAATGACTCCGTCGAACGGAGCGCGGATGCTGGTCAGCGATACGTGGAACTGGGCTTTGTGCAGAGCGGCTTTAGCGCCATTGATGGCCGAACGAGCCGTGGCCATTTTCGATTTGGCCAGCTTCAGTTCCGAGGGTGAGATGACGTTTTTATCCACCAGCAGTTTTACCCGATCCATCTCTACTGCGGCCGATTGCTCTTCGGCCATGGCACTTTCCAGCGCCGATTGAGCCCGATCAACTTCAACCTGATATTCGGTAGGATTGAGTTGAAACAGCGGTTGCCCTTTGTGAACCGGCTGCCCTTCATCCACCAAAATTTTATCCAAATAGCCAGCAACCCGAGCGCGGATTTCTACATTTTGTATTGCTTCCAGACTACTGGCATAGTCGTGATCCAGGGTTGCATCCTGACGAGTCAATTGAATAACGGGAAGTGCCAGAGCCTGCTCCTGTTTTTTATCCTGTCGGTCGGAACAAGCCGTTAATACTGTACAAAATAAAAGAGCTACTATGCCCAGATGGTATCGCATAAATATTGATCTACTGTAACTGAGATGGTTATCACATAAGGACCAAATTGGTAGTTACCCTTTCTGATCTGACTGCAAGAAGTTTCGGGCAATTAAAAGGAGGCTTAAAAAGTGCTTAGAATTTGCTTAGAACGCCCTAATGACTATTAGAAGAAAAAGAAAACCGCTACCCAAGATCAAGCTCAGGTAGCGGTCTATTAAGCATGTGCAACAATGAAACAGGTATTTATTGGGTACTGGCTTCCGTGTCAGAAGCGGCAATTTTGGCCAACTCTTTATTATCAGGAAAGAGAGCAGTGGCCTTTTTAAGCCATTCATTCCGAACTGCTTCGTCGTTGGTAACCAGCTCATTATACGAGATCATATACTTGAAGGCCAGTAAAAGATCTTTATTATAGCGTTTCTGCTCTTCGGGTTTGTCAGCCACCATGCTGATAAACTGCTCAAAATAAGGCTTCGCTTTTCCGTTCCGTACAGCCTCTTCAGGGGCATACGCATAATAGTTTGCTTTGGCCCGATACAGTACGGTTGGCGCATAGTCCGGCGACGCTTTCTGAGCCAGGGCCAGGGCCGAGTCGGCCAGAGCAAATCGAGTGGTATCCCGAACCAATTTACCAAGACTATCGCGCTGGAAACCAAGCGTGTAATTGCTCATGCCATACCGGAATAAGTCCTGTACATCAGCTTTGAACCCGTGTTTGGCCGCCGAATCCAAAGCAGCTACCGCTTCAGGATGTTTCTTGGCCCGGTAATAATATTTGGCTATATCACTATACAGATTCTCGGTCGTATCGAATGGAGCGGCTTTGGTCAGATAAGTTACGCCGATCGAATCATTGATGGCTTTGAGCGAATCGCTACCCGGATTTTCGATACCTAAATAGGCATTACCCAGGTATTTATAATCGTCGGGCATAGCCTTGTCGGGCGATTTTTCCAGGAACGTCATAATATTCTGAATGGCTTTCTGCGGCTGTTTCAGGGATGAATACGACCAGCCTTCGATCCGGTACACAATTGGATTCTGAGCCAGCGCAGTCCGGTTGCTATCGATCAGATTCACAGCGCGTTGGTACTCTTTGGCCAGGAAATGAAACTGAGCCTGACGCAGCAACGTCTCCTGTCTTTTATCTTTCGATACACTGACGTACTGATCAATATAACTGGCGGCTTCTTTATAGCGATTGACCAGAAAATATAGCTCCGCCAGTTGATTATAAGCGGGTGCATAATTTGTATTAGCCTCGATGGCTTTTTTATAATTTTCAACGGCCAGATTCAGGTTGCGGCCCTGCCAGTAAATATCGCCAATCCGCTGGTACACCCGCGACGGCTCCATGCCCAATTCAAGGGCATTTTCGTATCGAGTTACGGCCGTACCGGCGTTGCTATTCAGGTAATAGGCATCGCCCAGGGCCAGTTGAATGGCCGGGTTTTTCTTGTCCCGTTCGGCGGCCCGGTTTAGATAATCAATGGCTTTGGCCGCATCTACAACTTTGGGATAAATTGGCTTGATCGACCCGTTACCTGGCGTTAGATACCCCGTGTATGCTTCACCAATCCGATACAAGATCTCCGCATTTTTGCCTTTGCTTTTGTCGACTACTTCATCGAGTTTGGGATTCGCATTGGCTACATCGCTTTTGACGAGATAGGTAATGGCTGACCCCATCTGATTCAGCGGAACACGCTTTTCATCCATGGGAATGCCTTTATAAAACCAGGCACGGGCGGAGTCAGGCTTGCCCGCCCGTAAGTAGCCATAACCGGCGTCGAAATAGGTTTGTATAGATGGATTTTGCCGGGCGTTCCGACTGAGCATTCGGTTAGCTTCATCGAAATGTCCTAGATTCATGAGCGTGGTTGCGTCGGGAGATGGCGTTTGCGCCAATGCAGCGCTCGCCAGTCCCGACAGCAATAAATAGGTTAGTTTAGTTTTCATGCTGAGCTTCGTTTAGTTGCCCCCAACTGACCAAATCGGTCAGTTGAGAAAGCATCAGCAAACTACCCTACACTCTTAAGAAAGGTCTTAAATACTGCTTAGAATTGGCTTAGAAGATACCTTTACCCCTATTCTATCCCTAAATCCCCTGAAGGGGACTTTGTCTATAAATGAGCAAAGTCCCCTTCAGGGGATTTAGGGGTTAGTCAGACTTGGTAAGGAAATTCCTTACTTACTTTCGGGTTGTCAAAACGATTTCTCCGTCTGGATACTGCACATCCGGATTATTTTCAGCCGTAATAAAAACTTGGTTAGGTTTATCAATCGATGTAGCACTTAAGTTTCCTTTCAGTGCCCTCCCGGCGGGCATAAGCTGGCCAATTTTTTTGAAGGAATTCCCCGTGGATTCCATCCATACCAGATACGTATTTTTAGGCGAACTAAGGTTTTTGGGCTCTGCCAGATTCATCACGTTGACATTCGTGATGTAGTTCTTATTCTTATCTTTCTTTACGCTGACAGTTCCGCTAGCCGCCGGAACAATAGAAGACGTAACAAAGGTCATTTTAGGCGTACAGGCGTTGAGTCCAATGACGGTAATTATGGTCATAGCCGTACTGTATATCGTTTTCATATCCATTGAGTTTTAAAGGTGTACTTACTGAGCAACCTGCTCCGCCTGAAAACCAGCCTGTCGAACGACCTGCTCCACCAGATTGGCAATGCGGTTATCGGTCGTTTGTACGGTTAGCAATTTATCGACCGATTCCGTATCTACGTTCCAACCGTCTACCTGTTCGATATCGTTCAGCGGTAGCGTCACAGCCGCTACGTCTTCACTGGTCTTAATGTTAGTCTTGAAATTTAGCGTTTCCATTGGGCAACCCGTATGTTTACATGATTAACTAAAAGAACCAGAAACTATCCCGCAATTGAAACTCAACGGAACCTAAATAGGCATCTTTAGTAAAAACCGATGCCCGGTACGTTCCCGGCTTAACAACGGCATCTGATGTAAAGCGAAAGGATATTCGCTGCGGACTGCGGGAAAAATTCACCGTCTGTTCGGCATGCACCGGAATTACCTCGTTCATATCAGGTAATATGATGGTAGTATTGCGAAGGGCAGGCGTCATGGGCTGTCGTTGTTGGTCCGTCAGGCTCATATAAAGCTCCTGTTTGCCTTCCAGATTCAGGGAAGTGGGTACATTCAATGAAATCGTTAGCGTAGTTGCCTTTTTCGCTTTGGCCGTTACCTTCTTATTCGACTTACTGACATCCACCCGAAACGCATCACCCGTCATAGCAGACCGGGGTACCATTGTCAGGATGCGCGTGTTCAGGTCTTTTTGCTTTTGCTCCAGCTCCTTTTTCTCCTTCGCCAGCAAGGTGTTCGATTGGCTCTGCCAGTTTATTTTATCACGCATAGCCATTAGTTGATGCTCAAGACTGTCGCGAATTACCTGTAGTTCGGCAAGACTATCAGCTAAGTTTCGAATGGTATACGATTGCGCTGTCTTTTTCCGATACAAACCCGCCACGACCCCGTCGCTTTTCGCTAATTGTCCGTGCAATGTTTTGATGCGCCGATCCAGATAAGTGTTATCGTCGGCTACCGTTTCCAGTTGCCTTTTTAGTTCGCGATTGTCGCCTTCGAGCAGAAATTTTACCGATAGTAAGGAGTCTGCTCGTTGTTCGGCCTGATCGTATCGACGCGTTAACGTTTGATTGTTTTTCCAGTACATACCACCCGCTACGCCCAGTCCAATCAGCAGGGCCAAAATCCAGGCCAGATTTGTATGGTTGGGTCCAGTTGTGTCCATAAGCTCTCTGATTTTACTGCGTGAAGGAATGCGACAAAGCTGATAGTGAGACGTTATAGAAGTCTTAAAGACTCCTTAGAATTTGCTTAGATCGCTCAGTCGCCGAAATCAACTGTAGGCAATCCGCATTATTTACGAAAAGAAATCCATCGAATGCAATTCCCCAAATTGACTCGGTATGCGCGCGTACTGGCCTGGTACGGGCATTGAAAAATTTGAGCATCGCCGTTTTCATCGGCTCCTGACTTCAACCCTTTACTTTTTTAGGAGCATTTAACCGGATACGGTTGGGCCGGTTTACGCGAGATTTTTCCGAAAGCATACGCTTGCTGAAAACGACGAATTGAACGCTGGCTACAAACCCGAACAAAAATCAAAAAAAATAAAGCTGTTAGTCGAATGAGCGTTGATCGGTTTTACCCCTAAATCCTTTGAAGGGGACTTTACTTGATTACTAGAAAAGTCCCCTTCAGGGGATTTAGGGGTAAAACGAGCCAATGAACAAACACAATTACTGGATAAAACAGAAACCCAAATCTGTGGCTAATTCAACAGGTTTGGAATATCGACGATCCAGAGAAGTAGTAACGTCAGCAAAAATAAAGCTGCCACGAAAATCATGAGCCAATCTGGCTTTTGAGGCGGTTCTTCGTTGAATAATTCCTTATTTTTATTTCGGGTCGTTTTTGAAACAGGGCTGGGCGGAAAGAAGGGCGTATAGCGTAAGGGGGTAGTATGATCAAACATGGCATTTGTCCGTTAATCGACGAATCGATAGATGATCAAAGTTGCCATGCGCTACTTAAGATTCGCTGATAAACTCCTTAGAATCTGCTTAGAGACAGCTACTACTGAGGAAGTTCGATGGCAAAAACCGTCGGCTGACCGGCTACCGAAGTAACGCCAATTTTCCCTCCATGCAGGCGAATAATCCGCTCGACTAACGACAACCCCACTCCATATCCCTGAAGATTAGCCGTCCGACGGCTTCGGTAAAAGGGCTCAAAAATAAAAGGCAGGTCTTCCTGCGAAATCGATTTTCCCGTATTCCGAATCTGGATATGCACTGCCCGCTGATCAAAATCGATATGGATTAAGGCCTGTCCATTATCCGAAAATTTACAGGCATTTTCCGTCAGGTTTTTCAGGGCTGTTTCCAATAACGTTTTATTTCCCTGAACAGTGAGCTGGTCGGGCTCTTCGGGCAATTCACCTAATTCAACTTTTACCTCATAGAGCGGATTTAGGGCTGTAACCTGCTGACGAATGTCCCAAACGATTTCATCCATACGCACGGCATCAGTAAGCAAACTAGTGGCCCCATCCTGATTCACTTTCGAGAGTTGCAGCAGTTCATGCGTTAGCGTTGTCAAACCGACCACATCATCCAGCACCGAGCGGATCGTCTGCCTATACGCTTCCGGATCACGCTGATTTAACAGACTTACTTCCAGTTGAGAACTTATCTGAGTGAGTGGATTCTTCAACTCGTGTGACACGTTAGCGACGAACATTCGCTGTAACTGAAATGACTCGGCAACCCGATCCAGCAGTCGATTGATCGTTATGGACAACCGGCTAATTTCATCGGCATCCTGGGTTACTCGTAAACGTTCATCCTGATTATGCGGAAAAATGGCGTTTACAATCTGATCGATCTGTTGCATCGGGCGTAGGGCATCGCCCGAAAAAAACCAGCCAGAAAAGGCTGTAATGCCAACAATCAGAAAAAAAAGGCCCGTCAATGACCAAAGCAACCGCCTTAAAAATTCACCGCCATACGTATTTTCGGCACTGGCAATTACGACGAGCTGGCCAGAAGCAGTCATAAATCGAATACCCGATATATAATAACCATCCTGCTGAAAATCTTTCTTTTTGTTCTGCCGTATACTCGCAATAATCGATTCAGGAATGGTCAGGATTATTTGTTCATTCGTGTGCAGGATGATTTCATTTTTGTTATCGTAAACGATAATTTTCTGGTTCGGCAACTGGTCTTTTCGCATCTGGGTCAGTTGATGAACCAGCCGTGCATCCAGACGATGCCGGACCAACATATCTCCGATGGTGTTAGCCTTCCGGTCGAGCCGCCGGTAAAAATCGGAAGAGATAAAATACCAGCAGAACGCATAAATACTCACAAACGCCAGCAGTAAAATACTGGATACCAATCCGGTAAATCGTAACGTAAGCCGTTTGCGAATGGTCATAATAAACGCGGCAGGGAGTTGCTATTCTTCCTTAAACATATATCCCATCCCAAAATGTGTGTGAATCAGTTTCTTGGGGAAATCCCGATCCATTTTTTTGCGGAGGTAATTAATGTAAACCTCTACGACGTTCGTACCCGTATCGAAGTTTAAATCCCAGACGTGCTCGGCAATTTCTGGTTTCGACAGAACCCGCCCCTGATTGCGCATTAGAAATTCCAATAAGGCAAATTCGCGAGCCGTTAGCTCAATTGACTTGCCATCGCGCATAACCGTTTTGGCATCCAGATTCATGTCAATCCCACCGTACCGTAATGTCTGGGCCGTCATGGCTACCTGCGTACCTCGCTTGGTCAGCGAGCGTACCCGAGCGAGCAGTTCGGCAAACTGAAAAGGTTTGGTAAGGTATTGATCGGCACCAGCGTCGAAACCGGAGATTTTGTCTTCCGTTTCGCCCAGCGCTGTCAGCATCAGAATGGGCGTAGTTAGCCCTTCTGCGCGGAGTTGCCGACAGAGTTCATAGCCGTTCAATCCTGGCAAAATCAAGTCGGTGATTATGGCGGCATAATTATTTTTTAAGGCCAGTCGACGGGCAATCAGGCCATCGTAGGCAATGTCTACCTCAAACTGGCTTTCTTCCAACCCCTGCTGAATGGCCTGTAGCGTTTTGGCCTCGTCTTCAACCACTAAAAGCTTCATGTTTTTTACGAAAAGGTTTGGTATTTAGGCTTTTACTCCAGTTGAACGTTTGGCTTTATCGACTGATGCCCCGAAACATTACTGGGAAATTATTCTGATAAACGGGTTTCAGGCAATGGTGTTCTAAGTAAATTCTAAGTTCTTTTTAAGGAGTCCCTTAAAAATCGCGTCTAGTTTTCGGCAACCGCGTTTAACGACACTTCTCCCGTGATTGGCCTTGCTCCGGTTTTTTACTGACGGAGTACAGGCAATCACGGGAGAATTTTAAACCAACTACCTGACTATGACGCCTTTTATTATCATTGCTGTTATTGGTTTTCTGGGCATTCTAAGTTATTTCAGCAGTGCCTGGTTTGGGTATCGTTCCTCAAATACCGATTCACTTCCTCCGCATTACGACCATTTGTGTCGACGACTGAAGCAGGAAAAACGGCAGCCAAAAGCTATGGGCGAATACTTTACCGAAGAGACCGAATGGTTTCGTAATCCTTAATACGGTATCTTATTTAGCGGCTAATTCTACGCTATTCATTCGATCCAGTAATGTTTCTACATCCTGCTGACGAGCCAATCTATACCTCGCAAACGATTGGCCGGAACCTACTTTAACCGTATAGGCCCAGTTAGGTAATTGCCTAAACATGTCTTCATCGGTGGTATCGTCGCCAATGCTGACGATGAAATCATAGGGTTTCTGGTCGAGAATGGTGAGCGCAACGGTGCCTTTACTGTGTTTTGCCGCTTTCACTTCTACCACTTTGTTCCCCTGGATGATCGACAACGGAATGGAAAACGCCGTTTCGCGAAGTTGATTCGCTAACTCAGTGGCCTGTCCTTCAATATCTTCGAATTGGGCCATTCGGTAATGCCAGACGAGCGCTGTTTCCTTCTCTTCAATAAATGAACCCGCAAAGCGATCCACAAACGGTGCCATCGTCGATCGAACCGCTGAACTCCAATCGTCCGTCGATAGATCAAGCCGTTCCCAGGGCTGATCCGGTTTTTTCAGAAAAGCGCCGTGTTCAGCCACTAAATGAACGGGAATACCTGTAAACGTTTTTTCCAGAAACGACCGACTCCGCCCGCTAATTACCACTACATCACTGTTTTCTGCCAGATTCTGTAACGTGGTTTTCAACGATTCTGATGGGGAGGCATCAGCCGGATTATCCACAATGGGGGCCAGCGTACCGTCAAAATCAAGTAATAACAATCGCTGGTGCGCATCGTCAAACGCACTGACAAACGACTGAACAGGCAGGTCGGTTTCCAAATCAGACTGATGACTAGCTGCGTTATTGAAAGCAGCCAGAAAATCATGACTCCATCGGAATACATTGTGATTTTGCAGGTGTTTTCGCATGTGCAGCATTCGCTGCGCCTGGTCAAACTCAGACATTTCCAAGCCCTGCCGAATGGCGTCGGCCACTTCCTGTGTATCGGTCGGATTGATAATCAGCGCATCCTTTAGTTCCTGCGCAGCTCCGGCTAGCTCACTTAATATCAACACGCCTTTATGATCATGTCGGCTGGCGACAAATTCCTTGCAAACCAGGTTCATACCATCGCGAATTGGTGTGATCAGCGCAATATCACAAGCGGTATACAGAGCCAGCAGTTCAGTAAACGTCAACGAATTGTACGCATACACAATTGGTCGCCAGCCAATCGTACCGAATCGCCCATTAATCCGGCCCACGGTTTCCTCGATTTCACGCTTAAGCTCCTGATATTGACCAATTTTATCGCGCGATGGCACAACTGTCATAACGAACGTCACTTTATTATGCCAGTCTGGATTGTGGGATAAAAACCACTCAAAACCCTGCAACCGGTAAATAATTCCCTTCGTGTAATCGAGCCGATCTACCGAAAAAATGATCTTGTTGTGTCGGAGGAGTTCTTTATAGTGATCACGCGTAGAAACGACGTCTGTTTCCTGACTACTCTCGTTAAACTTGTGAAAATCAATGCTGATCGGAAAGTCTTTTACGACCACTGAGCGGTCGGATAAAACGATTCGTGAGCCAATCATTGGTAATTCCAGCACTTCAGATACGGACTGGAGAAAATGCTGGACATAATCAGTCGTATGAAATCCAACCACATCGGCCCCAACGATACCTTTACTAAGTTGGTAACGCCAGGTGCGAGGAAGCAATTTTACAATTTCATAGGTCGGAAAAGGAATATGGAAAAAATACCCAATGGTGGCTTCTGGAATAGCCTGTCGAACCATATCGGGTAACAGCATCAACTGAAAATCGTGTATCCAGACCAGATCGCCGGGCTCGATCAGGGCCGTTAGTTCTTCCAGGAATCGCGTATTGGCCTGCTGATAGGCCTGAAAATCAGTTTCCCGAAAGGACGCATACGAGGGGAAATAATGAAACAAAGGCCAAAGTAAGTCATTGCTAAATCCGTAGTAGAAACCCGTGTGGACCTCATCGTCAATAAAAACTGGATGAGCCACAAACGTATCATTTTCAAGCATTTCCGGATCGGCCTGTTGCAGCGACGTATCGCCATGCCCTACCCAGTGAATTTTAGTCGCCAGATGACCGGGTTTCTGACCCATCTGCTCCGCCATCGATAAAACCGCCGAAACCAGACCCCCTGAATTCTGTCGCAGTTCAGTACCTTCATCGGTTTGCTGGATCGAGAATGGTAAACGGTAGGAAACAATCAGTAATCGCTTGAAAGAAGATTTAAACGTTTGCATGAAGTGTGCGCGTTTCTGAACGCTCAGTGTACTCCGGCAAAGTAGCTTTCTGGACTTAGAAGCGGCTTAAGCAAATCTTAGAAACTCCTTAGAAGCCCGATTACGTACTGGCTTTATAAACGACAATGGATTGTGGGTGTAGGCTAAACGCCCCCGCATCTGGCAATGTCTCCGGCGACGAACCTGGCCCACCCCAGATCGGGTCGGCCGAGTCCAGTAGCTTCTCCCAGTTTTTACCGAACGACGGTAAAGTAACGCGCTGTTTTTCGGCCGAGAAATTCATCAGGCACAACACTTCATTCGTCTTATACGACCGATGCAGGAGTATCGTAGAATCTCCGTTTTGGGAAATAACCTGTGCCTGATTCGGACTCAGATGATAGAGCGCTGGCTGATGACGACGTAACTCTGTAAGCGACTGATAATAGCTATATAACGTTTGATTCGGAAGCTCGTCCAGCAATTCCCACAACAGAAACTCACCCGGCTGACTATCCGTATCGACAAGTAACGATGCATAGTTCGTTTCTACCGAAACGGATTCTATAGGAACCAGTTGTCGAAACGGATTCGTAACGCCCCATTCTTCGCCCATAAACAGCGTAGGAATACAAGGACTGACCATTATAGACCCTGCTATCAGTTTTATAAACTCACTGTCGATCCGTTGATCGCTCTGTTCATCAGCCTGATGGTACGTTTGCAGAACTGTTAAAAAGGCTTTATCGGAAACGATATCGGCCTCTCGATCAAACAATTCCTGAAGAATATCCGAGAATGTACTGTCGCATAAACAATCTTTTCGGTACAGCTTCGTATTGTATCGATTCTGATTAAAATCCATGTAATGCGAGTTACCGTCAGTACGTGTATGATTCGCTTTTTTTACCCGATCTGAAATAAGGGTCAAATCCTGCTCGACAAGCAGATAATGCTGACGGCCCGTTTGTGCCGTCAAGGCATTGGTATGCTTCCGAATGTCGAGGAGCAGTTGGTCAGGATCAGCTAATGAATAGATATTGTCCAGACGCAGCGCATCGATGTGAAAATCACGAAACCACATCAGGGCATTTGCAACCAGATAGTGCTGATAAGCGGCTCGGGAAGTCTCAGAACTAAAGCCCGTTTTCGACGTAGGGATTGGCTGTTTTCGAGCCAAATAGTCACCCGATGGATTGATCGCCTGACCGAAGCGATCGCTTTGTTTGTACGATAAATCCAGTATAACAGCCATGCCTTCGAAATGGCAGGCATTGACCAACTGCTGCAACTGGCCAGGGCCACCGTAAGACGCCTGTACGGCAAACAAAAAAGCGGCCTCCTGTTGGCGATCGTGGGCGTCAGGGAAATCGGTAACAGGTCGAATCAGAATGGCATTGACGCCCAGTTTGCGAATATGGCTCAGTTTGTGAATAATTGCATTGAGAGTACCCTCTGCCGTAAACGCTTGAATATCAATTTCATACACAATATATTCGTCGATAGGCGGATTTACCCAACAGGTATCTTCCCAATAGAAATGGGTTAAATCAAAAGCCTGCGATGGGCCATACACACCCTGAGGTTGCAGCAGTGACGTCGGATCAGTCCATTCTTTTTCCTTATCCAGTATGAATGTATACGTATCGCCGGGCTTCAACTGACCGGTGGTAAGCTGCCAGTAGCCACTATTGTCTTTTGTGAGAGGCAGAAATAAGGAATGATCATTCACCGAAAGAGCAACTTCTTTTGCTTGCGGAACCCACACCATTACGTTCGCTTGCTGATCGGCCGTAAACGTAACGCCGAGTTTTCGTGTATCTGTAACTGGTTGACTTATCATATTCAGACAGAATGATATCAACCAAACTACGTCCCATTCGCTTAGAATGTGCTTAAATAAAACTTAGAAAGTCATTAGAATGCTGACGACCGGAATAGACTAACTACGGTTTTGGGGACTTCAGGTTAGTATCAATTTCTCCGCTTTATACTGTACTATCTGTAGGAAACGAATACCAACAGGGGATTTCCCGGACGAGTTTAGAGATAGTTTATTCGTCGCGAACCAGGTCATCCAGATTCATTTGCACGCTTGATGTGGTATCAGCTTTCAGCAACCGTTTCATGTACGCCAGCGCGCTTTGGGTATGTTCCTTTGATGGTGAGGCTACACAGTCGGCCGGAACTAAAACACTCAGATCACGCATATAAGCGTCAATTGCTGAAAATAAGATGCAGGCGTCGGCGCTAATACCCGTTAGAATCAACCGTTTCACCTGTAAATAATCTAGTAAGGTGGATAACGTAGTGGCATAAAAAGCAGAATGCTTAGGCTTTAGCACAAAGTAATCATCCGCTTCCGGTAATAATAACTCGGCTAACCGCTGACCGCGTACCCCATCGTTCAGACAATGCTCAACCACGTCGCTGAGATCTGATCGCCAACGGCCAAAATTATCGTTGACGTAAATGACTGGTATAGACAATCGTTTAGCCTGTTGTTTTAAGTGGGCAATTTTTTCGGCAATTGAGGTTGCTTCTTCTAGTATACGATCGCCCTCCGGAAACTCCAGGTCATTAATCATATCGATGATCAGCAGGGCAATTGGACAGGTGTCCGGTGCATTTCCGTGCAAATCGTTATTTGTCTGATTCATAGTAATTGGTGCGTCGCACTTGAGTGGAAAAAAAAGAGCGATAGCTTTATAAGCCTATCGCTCCACCCTGTTGCCTAACGGCAATAAATACACTAGTTATCTATTTTTTTCGCTTCGCCACTGATGGCCCGACCCGTGGCTTTAGTCGCTTTCGTAACGGTGCGGCCGGTGGCTTTCGCACCGTTGGCCACAGCTTTTCCTGTCGCTTTTCCAGCTTTGCCAACCGCTTTTCCGGTAGCTCTGCCTGCTGTACCCACCGCGTGCGCTCCATCGGCAACACCCGTTTCAACTTTATCCCCGACGCGCTTAACGTCTTCTCTGGTTTTTTCTTTTCGAGCTGTCTTGACAGCCTGGTCATCTTGCGCCCATGCGCTGGTTGTTAAGGTTACGCAAAGCGCAATCGATAAAAGCATTTTCGTTTTCATAACGTTGTTGTCTGGTAGTAAGTGAGACTTGTTCCTAGTGCGTTGCCCGCACTGGCATCATAACGCCTTTCGTTATTCGTTTGTTTTTGTTGACAGAGAAGACAGAGAAACACGTACAAATCCAATGTCGTATCAATACCAATGGGCCGTTTCCTCAACATGTCTGACTATGTGCTGCCTGAAGGGCAATTATGTTATTTCACTTCATCAAGTGAAATAAGCAAGGACTTAACTCTTAATGCCCGGAAGTTTTAACCAGGATAGAGGGTCATTGATGCCTGTTTGGCAGAATACAATTCACATGTGAGGAACGGAACAACCTTGACCATTGCCTCATATTTTGAACAAAAAAGTTACACAATCCTCTCCAGAAGGTTTCTTCAAAAACGATAGGATGAGGAGAGCGCTTGCTAGCCTCCAAACCAGGTTTATTAGCTAACTTAAGATCAATCGGTTATGACGTTTCAGATTATAACCATTTCCAATCAGGTACAGTGGCGCCACTTCTGCCTACGACATGACGATTTGGAGGCAACCTATACCTTTCTACGTAGAATTGTTCAAGGTGGGGATTCAGTCGTTAGCGTTACCCTGATCGATAAGAAAGGGCGTTTCCCTCTGCCATTGGACTGTCTGGAAGAAACCACTTTTTCTAATCCGATTGAGTCACTCCGACAGCAGTGGGAAGAGCTGTTAGCTCCAACAGTGGGCAGCCATTGGTCCAGAAGTGCAATCAGCGAGCAATTCCATAAGCTCCAACAGGATCGAATCGGGTCGATCCGTCGGACTTTACGAAAAACGCAGGAATTACAGGAAAGAGCTCAGCATGTATTAAGCGAAGGACCCAGAAAAGTTAATTTACTAAATCATTATCAGGGCATTATGGATCAGTACAGTGGTTTACTGGATCGTTTAGAAACAAGTTCCCGTAAGTAGCCTATTGCTGAATAACCTTATCCAGCAAATCAATTAGCGCCTGTAAATCCAGCGGTTTTAGCAGAAACCCGTTAAATCCAATCGTTTGAGCTTGCCGTCGGTTGGTCGGTTGGTCATACCCCGTGAGGGCAATGATGACTATACGTTGCCCCCAGGGCTGCTGACGAATTTGCTGACAGACCTGGTAACCATCCAGATAAGGCATACCTAAATCCAGCAGCATTACGTCGGGGTGCAGTTCTTCAGCGGCTACAAGTGCATC
Organism: Spirosoma harenae; assembly: GCF_054776975.1. Lineage (NCBI taxonomy): Bacteria > Pseudomonadati > Bacteroidota > Cytophagia > Cytophagales > Cytophagaceae > Spirosoma > Spirosoma harenae. The sequence goes on from NZ_BAAHBD010000001.1 coordinate 66,901, forward strand.
TTGCCCCGAATAGCGTGCGTAACCCTGGTAACCTTGCAGGGAAACCAATTTGGCCGTCATATCGGCTAAGTCCTTATTGTCATCTACGACCAGCACTTGCCCTTTTTTCGGTTTGCTCCTTCCCGTTAGTTTAACGGGCTGTTGTGGCTTGACTGGTTTAATAAGTAATGGCAAATGAATGACAAACTCGCTGCCTTGATTAAGACCACGACTAAATGCCTGAATTTGTCCACCATAGCCTTCTACCAGGTATTTGACCATTGTGAGCCCTAAACCCAGTCCACCCTGGGGGCGGTCTATGGTTGTCTGACCTTGTACAAACACGTCGAAAATGGCCCGCAGGTCCGACTCCGCAATGCCGATACCGTTATCGTATACACTCAGAATAGCTTCCTCGTTCTGTTGCTCCAGGTTCACCCAAACCTGCCCCCCTTCATGCGTATACTTAAGGCTATTGGAGAGCAGATTCATCAGAATCTGAGCAATGCGGGTCTCATCGGCTTCCAGATAGAGCGGTTTGGATGGTAACGAAACAGCTAGCCTTCGATGATTGGCTTTGTAAAGAGAGGAAGCCGCCTGAACAGTCTGTCGCACAATTGCAACCAACTCAATTGACTCACGATGAAGCTTCATTTTTCCCTTGCTGATACGACTCACATCCAGTAAATCGTCGACAATACGATTTAGATGCTTCACTTCGCGATTCATCTGGTAGAGCGCTTCCTCAACGGAAAAATTTTCATCCGTCCCCCTGGTGAGTCCGAGAAGTAGCAACGTGTTCGATAGTGTGCCCAGCGGATTACGTAATTCGTGCCCGAGCATAGCCAGAAATTCATCCTTGCGCTGGTCGGCTTGTTTAAGGGCTTCTTCGGCATTGGCGCGTTCGACAGCCGACCAGGTACGCTCAGCCGTTTCGGTGGCCAGTTGAATATCAATCTCCAGCCAGTTACGAGGTATGGATTTCACCAGGCACAAAACCCCAACTGGCTTTCCGTTTTTGATGACGGGCACATTCAAAAAGGAAATTACCTGCAATTGAAAACATAAAGCCTTCAGGTCTTCGTCCAGAATCGACGTAGTCCCAACATCGTGTACCACAAATGGTTGCCCCTCATCTACCACCTTTTTTAATAAGGGAAAACTGCTAATAGGATACATCCCGGCAACCGATGTCAAATCACCCCGTAACGCATCCCGCTTGATGGTGAATTTATCGCCTTCGATCGTGCAGTAATAGCACCGATCGATCTCAAAATAAGTCATGGCCATCCGGGTGACAGTTTCTTCAACTACCACAGGGTCGGCTATGGAGCGGAGGGCATCACTGAGGGCTAATAAATAGGCTTGTTGTTGTTCATACTGTTTTCGGTTCGTGATGTCGTCGAAGACGACGGCAAATTGATGGTTACTCGCCTGCCCCAGGCGGGAAACAAAGACCGTGTACCAGCGCCCGGTAAATGCATTGTAGTTCTCAAAACGCAGCGGTTCACCGGTTTGTACGACCTGTTCGTACTTTTCCAGCCAGTAATGCTCCGTATTTGGGGCCATTACACTGCCCAATTGACCCGATGCATTTTTCAGACCTGTCAGGTGTTCGAATATGGGGTTGACTTTCAAAAAACGCCAGTCGACGACTTGCCCAGCTTGATTATAGAGTAGCTCACTAATGTGAAAGCCCTGGTCGATGGAGTTAAAAAGCGAATAATATTTATCCGCTACGTTTTTGGTGGCTTCATCTTTTAGCCGACGTATTTCCTGTTCGGCCTGTTTTCGTTCGGTAATATCGATGGTCGTTGTAGCCACGCCATCATTCAACTTTACGGTCGATTGATGAAACCAGCCATTGAATTGTTCATGCACATAATGTCGTTCCGACTGATTCTGGACACCGGTTTCTACTACTTGTATGAACGTTTCGAAAATGCCTTCTTTAATCACACCGGGATTGAGACTCAATAAACTCTTTCCAATTACGTCTCCGTAGATTTCTTCGGCCGTGCGGTTGTTTAAGACCCAGACAAAGTCAATAATTTGCCCTTGTTGATTCCGAACAGCGGTAAACACCTGAATCATCGCCGTTGTACTATCCAACAAGGATTTGAGTAGTGTGCCGTAGTCTACCTCACCAGAGCTGTCTGTTGGCGTGTTAGCGTCCCGCTTGTCGGTATCCATAATGAGCCCATAACAAAATCATAAACCATCAGTTGGCGTGTTGACCTCTATGACGCCCGAACCGAATCCTCACTAATCTTTTCCTGCTTCATAGCAAACTCCCGGGTCTTGCGCGCTTTTCTACGGACAGCCTGCGCCTTATCATAGAACTGATCAGCGGCTATCTGATTACCGCCTTCAGCAAAATGCTTTGCCGATGTTTCCAGTAGAATGACTGTTTCCTCCAGACTCCGAACAGCCCTCCAAAAGGCGTCTTCCACTTCTTTGGTGGTTTCGGCAAGCAGCGAACTGGCCGTGAACGCATGGCCGGTATGACAACGATAACGGATTAATTTACCCTCTTTAATGCTAATTAAGGCGCCATTACACTCCGGACAGGTCAGGGGCGTCAACTCGCCCATCTCCAGAATCCCCATCTCGAAGGCATCGTCCTGAGCGGCAATATTGATTTCGGTTTCCATCCGCTTGTCTTCATCTGGTAAAAGTTCGGGTTTGCCCACAACCGTTTCGCTGGTTAATCGACTCAGCAAAGGGACCATGTCGGCAACAGGCAGGCTATAATCCACCTCCACATAGTTCAGCACGCTATCCGGCATACTGGGAAACATGGCATCCTCCGGCTTTTGGATAATACAGGTTCCGCCGAGCCGCTTAATAGACCACATACCCGACGTGCCATCGTCGAGCATACCCGTCAGCACAATACCAATAACGCGCGGGCCAAACGTATAAGCGGCTGAGCGGAACAGCGCGTCGATGGATGGACGAAATCGATTTTCTTTGGGGCCATTCTTGACAATAATCTGGTCATATTCTACCAGCAGGTGATGATCGGGGGGAGCGACATAAATGTGTCCGGGCTGAATCAGTTCGCCATCCCTGGGGTGAGATGCTGGCAATTTACCCGACATAGTCAGAATGTCGGGTAAATAACTAGGGGAATGGGGCGATACATGCATGACCACGAATAGTGACGCCGAAAAGTCAGCCGGTAAAGCAGATACCAACTCTTTCAGTGCATAGACTCCACCTGCCGATGCACCGATAACAACAATATCTCGCTTTGCCATATTAGAGGGAAGGTTTACCTTTATAAACGTTTATCGAATTCAGTAAGTAAACTAACCGTAGCTTGGTTAGTTTATCAGCCCAACAGCGCATGGCCAAAAAGATGTCTACTCCTGCCCAACCTGACCCCGTACATAATGTTCCAATTGTTGCGATCGGGGCCTCTGCCGGTGGTCAGGAAGCCATCATAGAACTGCTGGAAAACCTATCACCAACTACGGGCTTAGCCTATGTGTATATTCAGCATCTCGCCCCTGAAACAGAAAGTCGATTAACGGATGTGCTAAGCCGATCCACTGAAATGAAAGTTCTGGAGGCTGAGCACATGATGCGGGTAGAAGCCGATCATCTCTACGTCATTCCGAACAATCGCAATCTGGAAGTGATGGATGGGCGTCTTCTCCTGCAGCCCCGCGAATCCAAGTCCGCTATTTACATGCCCATCGACCAGTTTTTCCTCTCGCTGGCCGAGCGACAGCGAGAAGGATCAATTGCTGTACTATTATCAGGAACGGCTTCCGATGGAACGCTGGGATTACGGGCGATTAAAGCCGCAGGAGGTATTACGTATGCGCAGGATGAAACAGCTCAGTTTCAGAGCATGCCCAGGTCGGCTATCATGGAAGGCGTTGTCGATCGGGTATTGCCCCCCGCCGATATTGCGAAGGAACTGGAACGATTGAGCGTTCAGACGGACTTGTTTCAGCAAACTACCCTAACGGAATCGCAGGAAATCGAGAATCTGGATACCTTTACGGATGAGCCTTCTGCCGCGTCAAAGGAAGATTTGCGGAGTATTATTCAACTACTGCGCCGGGCCACTGGAGTCGATTTCAGCCATTACAAAGTAACAACCATTCGCCGACGGATTATCCGCCGAACGCTGCTCTATAAACTGGATTCGCTCCGGGCTTACGCAGAATATTTACGTCAGCATCCCGATGAAGCCATGTTGCTCTACGATGATCTGCTGATCAACGTAACGACCTTTTTTCGGGATGCCGACACGATGGACTATCTCCAGAAAGTGTTGTTGCCGCACCTGGTTCGCGATAAAGCCCCGTCTGAGCCGATTCGGATTTGGGTACCTGCCTGCTCGACAGGTCAGGAAGCCTATTCCATTGCCATGTTGCTTCTGGAAGTACTGAGCGAACGATCCTTGACCCGAACCATACAACTGTTTGCAACGGATCTGAGCGAATCGGCGGTGGCCAAAGCACGACTCGGCAGTTATACACGCGGGGAAGTGATGGACGTGTCGCCCCGGCGATTGCAACGCTTTTTCACCAAGGTAGATGATCATTACCGGGTCAATAAATCGGTGCGGGACTTGTGTGTATTTGCTCCGCATAACCTGCTGAAAGATCCGCCATTTTCGCGGCTCGACATGATTAGTTGTCGAAACCTGTTGATCTATCTCGATATAACGCTCCAGCGCAAAGCCATCGTTACGTTCCATTACGCCTTAAATCCCAATGGGTATTTATTGCTGGGTAAATCGGAAACAGTCGGTACATCGGCTCAGATGTTTTCGCAACTGGAAAAAAACTACAAGGTGTTTGCGCGTCGAAACGATATTGATAGCCGGGCTACATTTACCCTGGCACCTCGTCAGTTCGATGCAGACGGTAATACAAATCGACCTGTCAGCATCCCGAAAACCCTGAGCCCGATTGGTGGCGAAATTGGTATACGTAATTCCCCAACAGGGCCTGTTTCGGGGTCGGACCTGGATAAGCTGGTCGATAATCTGCTACTGACTCAATACGTACCCGCCAGTGTGGTCGTCAGTCAGGACATGGAAATCCTTCAGTTTCGGGGATCAACGGGTTTATTTCTTGAACCGGCTCCCGGAAAAGCCAGCCTGAATCTGATCAAAATGGCTCGACCTGCCCTGGTCTTCGAACTTCGAAATGCGATTCATAAAGCCCAAAAATCCGGCGAATCCGTTCGAAAGACTGGCTTAGAATTTAAGATTCGTACGAAAACGCATTATGCATCTATCGAAGCTATTCCGCTCGATACAGCTACTGAAGAGCGGCTGTATCTTATTGTGTTCGAAGAAGTTGACCCTCCCGTAGCACCCATCACTGAATCGACCAGTGCCCGTAATAAACGAATTAAGGAACTGGAATCGGAACTGGCCAACTTACGGGAGGATATGCGCTCGATTATTGAGGAACAGGAAGCCAGTAACGACGAATTACAGTCGGCCAACGAGGAAATCATCAGCAGTAACGAAGAGCTACAGAGCATCAACGAAGAGCAGGAAACCAGCAAGGAAGAAATCGAATCGACGAACGAAGAGCTGCTGACGATCAATCAGGAACTGCAAGTACGTAATGATCAATTGTCGGAGGCTTACCAATTCTCGGAGGATATTTTCCGAACGATCCGCGAGGCCACGCTGGTGCTGGATACCGAACTACGCGTAAAAAGTACCAATCCTGCTTTTTATCGACTCTTTCAGCTTACGGAAGGCACTACAGATCGGCGACTGATTTATGAATTAGGAGATCGTCAGTGGGACATTCCTGAATTACGGTTGATGCTCACTGATATTGTCACATCGGGAGCGCAGTTTCAGGGCTACGAATTGACGTACGAATCACCAGAAGTGGGTCAGAAACGATTATCGCTCAATGCTCGGCGTGTTATTCGTCAGCAGGATTCTATTCTCCTGGCTATTGAAGACATAACCGAACGACGGCGATCGCAGCAACTGCTAGCCGAACGCTAAGCCTGGTTCCATCAAATTGCCGACAATGCGCCAACGCTGATCTGGGTCACTGATGCAGAAGGGAAAGTCACGTTTTTAAATAAAGTATGGCTCGACTATACAGGTCGCAGCATGAACGATGTTACTGAGCATGGGTGGATCGAGAGCCTGTATCCCGATGACCAGGCCGTTTATCAGGTAGTTTACAATCGACATGTCAAGGCCCGACAGCCATTCAGTACAGAATATCGGCTGCATCGGCGTGACGGCGAATACCGCTGGATGCTGGAGAACGCCCAACCTATATTCGCTACAGATGGTACATTCAGTGGCTACATTGGCTCATCGGCGGATGTGCATCTGCAACACGAACTGAATCGGGAACTGGAGCACCGTGTGCAGGAACGAACGGAAGATTTGGTTCAGCGAACTCAGCAGCTAAGTACGTTGGTCGAAAACACACCGGATATCATTACCCGCTGGGATAAAAACCTACGGCTTTTATTTGCCAACACAGCCTTTGTCAGTAAAGCCGGGCAACGCCTTGACAATCTACTCGACAAAACTAAAGTCGAGATCGGTTTTCCCAGCGATGTGGCTGACCCGTATATGGTCAAATTGCAGCAAGTATTCGACACAGGCCAGCCACAGGAACACTATCATCAGTTGCCTACCTCTACCGGTCTGATTCAGTTGTACTCGCGTATGGTACCAGAGCCTGGGCTGGATGGCACGATTGAGAGTGTACTGGCGATTGCCCGCGATATCACGGATCTGCAGCAAACTGAACTCGCTTTGCAACAATCGGCGCAAAACCTACAGGCTGTTCTGAACAGTTCACCAGCAGCTATCGGTTTTCTGAAACCTATTCATAACGACGATCAGACAATTGTCGATTTTCGCGTAGTCGCTGCGAACAGTGAACTTAGCCGGATCACGAAACTACCTGTTCAGCAACTGATTGGCGAATTAGCGTCTGAGTTTGCCAGCAGCCTTTGGCACGAACAAACCATCGAACGTATTCAACACGTTCTGGAAACGAGCAAGCCGTTTACGGAAGAACGACATAGTGCAGCCACTGACCAGTGGCTGCTAATTTCGCTCACCAAATTCGACCATGGTGTTGTGCTGACTGGCCAGAATATAACCCCTCTAAAACAGGCCGAACAACAGCAGGAACAGTTGCTCGATGAATTGGAAAAATCAGGCGAAACGCTTCAGACGGTTGCCCGACTTCGTCAGCAGCTTCATGACCGGGGCGAGTTCTTGCGGAGTACGTCTCATGATTTACGTGGAAGTTTCGGAATTATTCAGGGAGCCGCTAGCCTGATGGGTATCGCTGGCACCGAGGAAGAACGCGCTCAAATGCTATCGATGCTTCAGCGCAACCTGCAGCAGGCCACAAAATTACTAACCGAACTATTGGATATTGCCCGCTTGGAGGCTGGTCAGGAGGAACGTCACATTACCTCGTTCGATGCCGCTGAACTGCTCAATGGGATGATCGAAAGTGTTCGCCCACTAGCCGATAAGCGTGGTTTATGGTTACGCAACGAAGGGGAAGCTACGCTACTTGTTGAAGGTGATGCTGTCAAAATTCGTCGAATTGCTCAGAACATTCTGCTCAATGCCATAAACTATACCCAAACCGGGGGCGTAACAATTGCCTGGCATAGTACCCCTGATGACGACCATTGGCAATTAACTATTTCAGATACGGGGCCAGGTTTACCCGAAAAAGCCAGTTCAGCATCTGGAGAAGGAATTGGGCTACTGATTGTTAGGCAGTTATGCGAGTTGCTCGATTGTAAAATGGAAATTAATAGTCAGCCAGCTTCAGGAACGCAGTTCAAGCTGACGTTTCAGCGTTCGTATAAGGATTGATGGATTTACACTTAGTTGGGGGTAAAATCAACGTATACTAGGCAACTACTTTGGCCAATGATCCACTAAAATGGTGGAGCAATCGCTCATAATGCCGTAATAAGTTCGTTTTGTATTTTCCTTCTCTCAATCGAAGTTCAGCCCGTTCAGCAAGCATTTGAATCTGCCAGTGGCATTCCTGCAAATGAGCAATTTGCATTTGCTTGGTCTGATCCACTCGCATCGGCCAATCGCCCAAAGCTGTTTTTGCTGGCCCCGACATGGCCCTAGGTTGGGTCAGGAGTTGCTCCCACTCCTGTTGAAGTGCTGATAGTGATTGGGTGAACGATTCGCCATCAAAAACATGTGCAGGCAACTCTATATAACTATTTTGGTCTAAACATCGAACCGCTTTTAGTTGATCGCCCTGGTTGACAATTGTATTGACGAAGTCCAGTCCCGTCTCCAGCGAAACGCCCTGAATTGTAAAATTTCGATAGCAATTATCCTTTGTATACAGTGACAATAAAAAATTCATAGCCTTTCGAAATCAATTGTCACGCGAAATACAAAGGCGGTAAGGTTACCGTTTCCCACCAGTAGGCACGCAGTTCCTGAACGTGCGTTAACCAGTCGGAAAAGATCGTTGGTTTAACTAGATAAGAAGAAGCTCCATATTGATATGCCTGACCAATGTCGTCCTGATCAAAAGAGGAACTCAGCACGACAATAGGAATACGACTGTATTGCAGTCCTAGCGCTTTAATCTGCTGTAAAAGCTGCAACCCGTCCTGGCGCGTTGGCAAATACAGATCCTGTAAAATTATTTTAGGAATTTCCCATTCCTCGTTAGCCCACCCTTTCAACACAGTTAACGCTTCACTCAATGTGGCTGCTCGCTCCAGTGCGATCTCAGGCAAAACTCGTTCCATTGCTCGTTTAATGAAACTCCAGTGATCCTCACAGTCCTCAATCACCAACGCTTTAGCGTTCTTAAAATTAATATTGGTTGTGGCCGACACTAGCTGATCATTCATCAAAAAAGGCGTTTATGGGTACCCAAATAATCAACTAAAAATCAAATCGATTGTTTGTCGTCAGATCGTTTTAGTAAAAACGACGAAACGGCCTGTTTAAAATAGCGCAGAAGCCAGTTCCTGTTGTTCCCGGATACGAAGCGTATCGCGGTAGCAAAGTTTAACGGCCTCGACTATGCGATAAAATCCCCTTTCTCCCGTTGGTTTAACCATGTATAAATGAATTCCTTGCTCATACGCTAGCTGTTTGAGCGGTTCATTGGTTGAATTGGTCAGCATAATAACTGGCATGTAAGGTAAATCACGCATATTGCCCAGTAACTTAAGCGTGTCCAGTCCACTTAATTCGGGCATATGCAAATCAAGCAGAATGATGGTTACCAGGTAGTCATCTGCCATTGGCGGCCTAGCCAATTGGTTTCGGTATTGAGCCAGCCAGTCAATCAATTGCGGCCCCGTGGTCATCTCCTCTATGGCTATCTCCTTTAAGCCATTGCTTAACGCCCATCGAATAAGTTGACGATAGTCGTCATTATCATCCACAATCACTATGCGCAAAGACATTGCCTTCATGACTTCTATTAATTAAATACAATAATCTTATGAAGACAATAAAATACAGAAATTATCCTAAAATAGTGGGACATTAAACGAGTTAGTTAGGCTATGGTCCGCCCTATAAAGCAAAACAGCGCCTTTTCTTTTATCCATCTGACTATCAATGAGATAAGCAATAAAATTTCAAATTACAGAGTTTAATCGAATACGTGTATGTTAGCGGCATCGTTCGTATGGCATCAAGGTACAATTGCTGATTGATGGCAGAGAATCAGGAGTTCCCGATCCGGCATTATCCCTGGAGATTGGCCGATTTTAGAAACTACACCATTAATCAGTAATGATACGGGTGTAGCACACTTTGCCATTCCTGCCCCCTAGGTTAAATCGGCATGCGGATACGAAACAGGCTTCCTCTACCGGCAATACTCTCGACCTCCATACTGGCTCCCAGTACTTCACAAAGCCGTTTTACAATCTGTAAACCTACCCCCTCCCCTTTATTATGGTTGGTTTTATGGCCGGAAGCCGACGTCTGTTCCGGCAATAGATTGGCTGGTATCTGATGATCCAGATTGGGTATGGGAGCAACAGGCTGACTCTCATCGGGCGACAGAACACTAACGCCTTCCACCACGGGCTTAAGCTGTTTATGAAACAACTCAAGCAGACCCGCCGGTAAGCCAGGGCCAGAATCCTGAACACTGAATCCCCATCGATGATTATTTTCCGTCGACCAGGATACTGAGATCATACCCGGACGGCTGGCACTTGAGGGAGTGTATTTTAAGGCGTTTACCAGTAAATTCTGAGCAATCCGATACAGCTTGATCCGGTCTGTTTTGACGATTAAAGAAGGGATCCCATCCGCTCGTAGAATAAAGTTCCGTTCAACTGCCGTTGGCTGAATACTGGCAACTAAATCCGTAAGCAATTGAGCAACATCTACGTCTTCAATTTTGAGCGGTTCCTGACCGGCTTCCAAACGGGCTAAATCCATTAACCCCGTCAGCAACGATTCAAGATTCGTTAGGTTCCGATTCAGCATCTCGGCGTACTGCTGCCGTTCTTCGGGGCTTAAATCCTCCGTCTGCAATAAGTAAGCGGCTCCAATACTGATGCCCAGACCACTGCGCAGATCGTGAGACGATTTGCGTAATACGTCCCCACGCTCACGGGAAAGGTCTTCCATTTTCTGTAAGGCCTGCTCCAGTCGAACGGCCCGGTTAGCCGCTTCCAGGCGTTGTAGCTCGTCATGTTTGGTGATACTGCCAATAACGGTTTCATTCATCAGCACCAGAATTTGTTTCTGCGCCTGTAGAATCACATCGGGCTCTACCTTGGGAAATAGCTGACGAAACAGGCTCAACTCATCGAATAAAACCACCGATAAGTGATTATATTCTTTCGCCAAAGCTGGTAACTCGAGCGATTTCTGCCAACGCTGTAAGCCATGCGACTGGGCCGCTATAAGCGGATTGACATCTGGTAATTTCCCTAGCAATCGCTGCTCAAGAGCATCCAGAATAATAGGCATCAGGTTATTAAATTCTTCCCGACTGAGAACCGAAATTTTCTTCAGAGCCGGATCTGATGAGCAAGCGGCTCGCCAATTGTTCAATAATGTTTCGCGCCGGTTAAATAAATAAGCAACCAATTCGTCGATTGCCTGCGGATGATCTTTTGAGCGACTAGCCATAGAGCAAGGATATACACGTATAGTAACTAAACATGCTTCCGACCGAGATTGATTGAGAATTAATTCTATCTGATAAAAAAACCGGCTCTATCTCGATAAAAGCCAGATACTTTAGCTGTCAAGCCGTTTACGATATTAACAGGAGCGGCCTGTGAAATCTGAATGCTGTTGATTCCGCGCTCCGTTTGCCGAATGGCTAAGCCCGTAGAACGACTTCATTCAAAGTACAGGCATCGGTAGCCAGTATCAAATCCTGCGATTGAAAAATCAGTGTATATACAAAACCCCCAATCCGTTTTCGATGATCGAGGGTTTTGATGGAACTTAGTTTTGTAACGCTGGCAGGCTATTACTTGCCTTTATTCGATTCGGTCGAATCGCTGCCTTCCAATTTGACCAGCTTATTGTATATGCCAAGCAACAGGAAGGGAGCCGCCCACTGGCCGACAAACAAGCTAACTCGGCGGTCGCTGGTGGCTTGCAGATAAGCGGAAACACCCATTGAAGCGAGAGCTGCCCATAAAAATATATCGGATGGCAGTTTAGCGGTCTGTTTTTCAATGGCTTTGGCGACAGGGCCTTCTTTGTGTTCGGGATTGATGTTTTCTAACGTTGCCATAAATGAACTGATTAAATTGAGTATTGAATTAATATTGTCTAATCGTCCTGTGGACGTTTCTTTCCGGATAAGAGCTTGAAGACGACAGTGGCCACAACGGCTCCGATAACGGCTTGCTGGATTAAGCCTTTTCGGTTGTATTTCCACTCCGCTTTCATGCCCTTTTCTGCAAAAATGTTCGGAATGCGACCCTGCTTAAAGTCATCGATAAGCCCCTCCACCATATTGACGCGATCAGCCAGTAACAACGGCAACCAGTGACCGTATTCCGATTCGCTGAATCGAAAGGCAAACCGACGAATTTGCCCACTAAGTCCAGATGGTGGTGAAGATGTGCCGAAAACCGCACTTACATTGGGTCGTTCGTTGGAGTGAAGCACCTCAACATCAATGGGCTGCTGGATTGGCCGATCCCAGGTATAGCCTTTCTGCTCGGCATCAGTCCGATCCTTTATAGGATACGTTGGATCGTTTTTCGGATCAGCGTCGATCCCCCAGCCCAGAATATGCGAATAGTTTTTTGCTAACGTTTCTTTCGTTTCCATAATAGGTCTGTTTAGCTTCGGGCCGAGGGCGGAATAAGAACGGGTTTAATACAGTTGTCGAGCTTGTTGGCGAAGATGTTATACGCGTCAGCGATCTCTTCCAGCGGTACCCGGTGCGTGATCAGGGCTTTAGGGTTCAGTACACCGTTCTGAACGTGCTCAATGAGTCGGGGCAGCAATCGTTTTACCGAAGCCTGGTTGGCTCGAATCGTAATGCCTTTGTTCACGACGTTGCCAATGGGGACCAGGTTATCCGTTGGCCCGTATACACCCACAATTGAAACAATGCCGCCTTTTTTGACGGAATTGATAGCCCAGTGAAGAGCTGTCGCCGAGCCTGCCTGAATCAATAATTTACGTCCGGTAATGGTTTGTAAAGCGCTACCGGCGGCTTCTGCCCCTACGGCATCGATACAGACATCAGCCCCCATCCAGTCGGTCATTTTCTTGATAAATAAGACCGGGTCGTCCATTTCTTTAAAATTGTAGGCTTCGCAGGGCGCATAATTTTTGACGAACTCCAGCCGGTAATCGAGCTGATCGATCACAATAACCCGACCGGCTCCAAACAACCAGGAACAGCGCGCAGCCATAATCCCTACAGGACCAGCCCCAAATACTACAACTGTATCGCCGGGCTGAATGCCAGCCATTTCGGCGGCCTGATAACCGGTTGGTACTACGTCGGTGAGCAGGACGGCATCATCATGATCCATCCCTGGCGGAATAACGGTAGGACCGATATTCGCATACGGTACCCGCACGTATTCAGCCTGACCCCCGTCGAAGCCGCCCGCCGTATGAGAGTACCCGAAGATACCGCCTACAGCCGTGGCCTGCGGATTGGATTCGTGGCAATTGCCATACAAACCCTGCTGACAGAACGAACATTTACCACAAGCGATGTTGAACGGAACCAGTACGGCATCCCCCACTTTTATTTTCTGAACGTCGGGTCCAATCTCTTCTACCACGCCGATAAACTCATGGCCGAAGGTTGAGCCGACACGCGTATCGGGCACGTTGCCGTTGTATAAGTGCAAATCCGATCCACAAATGCAGGAACGCGTTACCCGCACAATGGCGTCCTCGGGATGTTTGATTTCGGGATAAGGTTTCGAATCGATGCGGACCCGCCGGGGGCCTCGGTAATTCATAGCTAACATAGAGAGTACGTGTCTAGCGTGAGTTAGATTTCCAGATTATTGCTTGCCCTTTGATTGACTACCAGGTTTTTTAGTGGCCTTGAAGTCGGCTCGCTGATCGCGCTGGACACCATGTGCCCCTTGGGAAATTTTCCCTTCGGCTCTGGCGGCTGGATCTGGCTCAGTACCAACCGATGAAGGGGGCACCGGTTTGTTGGATACCGGACGTTTGGCCGTCTTGTTTTTCGGGTAAGGAACGCCCTTTCCTTCCAGTTGGCTAGAGTTAGCTTTTGGAGCCGCATTCACTGGCGAAGCGGCTGCTTGCCCTTTTGCCGCTCCGCCCGATTGAGCCCAGAGGCTGACGGGTGCTGCCAGCAAAAGCACGCTAAGGATACTTATGGATTTTTTCATCGTTGAGCAATTGAGTATAGGTACTATGACGTATGCTAACCTAACATTGGTTAGCTCGTACTGACTGAAAATCATTGATAGAATAAGGAAATGGTCCTTCTTTCAAAGCTAGGCCGCAAGGGAAAACGCTCGTAGCCTCTACCGTTTATGCCTGATGCGGCCTGTTGCTAATGGCAGGCCCGGCAGCTGGTCGACCGGAGAGGGAACTGGGGGCATTCAGGTTTACATCATCGTCAACACCCACGCCCAGCCGATCAACCAGTTCACCGCCCAGCCAGCCAGTCAGACCTGCCAGCAAAAAGGCCAGGCCTGAACAGATCATCGCTAGTATCGGTGGTTGATAGTCAGGCTGTTCATTGCGTGAAAGCCAACTTACAGCAAACAGTAGTAAGACCAGCACATTGCCCAGACCATGGATAAGCCCAATTCGTTTGGCGCGCGTATAGGCCGGAATAGCGAACCAGTCGACCCAGCCAGGAACCGCGGCTACCGCTCCCCCTAGAATACCAGCCGTTATCATCCAATACGATACCAGAACCATATCTTCGTTGCTGTTCAGTAGGTATATCCCATCGAAAATGACTGAGGTAGCCAACAGCCCCAGCGGAAATACAATCAGAATTGGGTGGGCCGGATGACCCGCCAGTTTTACTTTACTTTCCATGCCTTTCGTTTTATGAGTTAACGGATGAGCGGATTTCAGGGTTAGAAGGGCTCCGGGATAGTTAGGAAAAGGGATGATAGCCAGGATCGGCATTTAAATAAGCTGCAAATGCGGACGTATTTGTACCGAAACAACATCGCATCGCTGGGGCTGCGTCAGAATATAATGCACACAAACGGCAATGTCTTCCGCCCGCAGCATATCGCCTTTCTGCTGACGCTCGCGTTCTTCGTCCGTCGTTGTTTCCTGCATATCCGACCCCACAGCCCCCGGTTCGACCAGACTCACTTTGATGCCTTCTTTATTTACTTCTTTCCGTAAACTTTCGGCAAATCCCTGAATCGCCGACTTCGTGGCTACGTAGACCGAACTACCTTCCTCCCGCACATCGGCACTCATCGAACCTACCAGTACAATATGTCCTCTTTGCTGCGGTTTCATTCGATTCAGCGCTTCTTTTGTGGCTGCCAGATAGCCCATCAAGTTAGTTTCGATGACGTAACGCCAATCTGAATCCGCCATCTTATCGATTGAATCCGCAGCGAGTGCAGCACAATTGATTAGAATATCCAATCCACCCAGCGTTTGGTCGACTTGCTGAAAAACGCGCTGAATATCGTCGGCTTTGGCGCTATCGGCTACTATCCCTTCGGCCTGGCTACCCGTTTCCCGAACGGCTGCGAGTACGTCATCCAACTGTTCCTGATGCCGTCCGAACGTGAAAATCCTGGCCCCGTAGGAACCCAGAAGAATGGCAATAGCCCGACCAATGCCCGTAGTGCCCCCGGTAATCAGAATTCGCTTATCCGTCAGTGATTCAACAGCGGTGTGTGGGTTTGGCTGTTCCATAACGTTGATTGATTAGTTGATTTATAGATGATTTACTTACTCTTTTTTCGACCATTCGACTCGTAGCCGAAGGGAGCCTTTGACCTGATACTCCTGATATTGGTTCGTTTGTTCCGTAGGTTCGAACGGCTTTCGGGTTGGATCGTCTTCATCCATAAGCAGCACATCTGGCAACTGCCGACCCGCCGTTATTAACCGCACGCGGCAGGTATAATCAGCCGTGCCGCTCAACCGCAGAACAGCGTAGCCACGTTGTTCGTCTAGAAGCTGATATTCAGCCTGATAAACAGGATATTCGCAGTAGATAATGACGGGAACATCGTTAAATCGTTTATACGAATATGTAGCCAGAATGTAAGCCAGTGCTCCTCCGTACACCTCCTGGCCAACCGTACCGACCTGTTTCCAGCCTGTCGATATATCTTCTACCGGAATGGGTAAATCGGGGATGCTCCGACCTTCGCGGGGTTCCTGACTTAGCATGTCGGCTGACATTTCGGACGGGAAATAATACCGGCCCCGATGGAGTAAATACTTGGTAAATTCCGAAAAAAATACCCGAACCGGCTCCGGCACATCGAGACTTACCTCTTTCAGGTAGTTGAGCATGGTCGCCATAATTTCGGCTTCTTCATAAGCCGCCAGATAAGGAGCATCCCGAAGCGGAGCAACCCCCATAAAAGTGCTGCGCTCTTTCCCAAATCCGAATGTGCACTCCCAGACCCACATCCGGGCAATGATATTGGCAATGCTGAGCCGACTCATATCGAAATACAGGCGGTTGCCCGTAACCTTCCAAAGTTTCGCCAGGGTCAAGGCACTCATTAGGGTGATATTGGACTGATAAAGCAAGTCAAAGCCTTTCCCCCGAAGCCGTTCAGCCGATAGTTGCGCTTCTTCCAGATAGCGAGGATCTCGACTCAGCTCATAGGCCTGAAGCATAACGTGCGTATACAAACCCGCTACATCGATCTCTCCTCCCCGCCCTTCACTGGTCTCGGCTTTAATGATTTCCAGATTTCGGCTATCGTAAAAGACTGGCCAATTGTATCCGAATTGATGAGCAGCCGTAATCACAAACTCCAGTGAGCGAAACAGCAGCTCTTTAGCTTCTGTATCGCCAATTTCGGCCAACCGGCACAAATTCATCAACGTATGCAGCAGATACCAGGAGTCAATTTTGGCAGGATCTTCTTCTTCGCTCGTTTCCTCTTTGCCAAAGGGTTCGCCCGGAAGCCAACGCATGAGTGTCGACCTGTTCTCGTCGTAAAAAGTCGAGAGATTTTTGTGCAATTGAGCCACTAACGGAATCTCCTGACCTACCCATTGCTGATATTCCCACAAGGGCACCAGAATGGCCAGTTGCACCATGCTTTCGGGGGGTTTTTGCGTAGCGCTAACGTAAGCGTTGACATAGAAATTATTCTTGATTCGCCGGCCACAGTCGGGCGATTCAACTAAGGCTTTTATCGTACGTTTCGCGGCTTTGGGCCAGTCATAATAAATGGTATCTGGCTTGGGCAACTGCTTATAAATGGAAGCCATTGCCTCCAGAAAAACGTCGGCGGCTTCAAATTCCGATTCGGGTATGGTTTCGCGGACATACAGAAAGGCATCCGACAGCGTAATTTCTTTGCGGGCTTTCAGCGGCTGTTCAGCGGACGGTAGCGAAAACCCAATCTCGGGCCACTGAGCCGTTACGCTTCCCGATGGGTCGGTGTGCGTCATCTCGCAGTACGCGTTCAGGGCCGTCAGATTCTGAAAATACAGGATCGTTCCTTCAATCGGTTTAGTAACCGACCAGTAAGCTAATCCAGCCGTAGGACCGCTCTGGGTTACGTAGAGCATCCCCTCGGTGTTTGTCGGATCGCCCTGCTCATCGAGTACGTACACATCGCGGGGAAACGCCTGTATGGTAAAATCCTGCTGCGGTTTAAGAAATGTCGTATACCGAAACCCCATCCGTTCATCCGCACACCGTTCTATGGTAACCCGAAAACGTCCCAGCGATCCATTGATCTGGTATTCCGCCGAGGTGTCGGTTTGCTTGTGAAGGGTAACACCGTGAACGGTTTGCGGATCGAAACAGGTACGTATGGCCAGCTTTCCACCGGTAGCAAATGTGTAAACAATCCAGAATGAATTGGGTGTCAGACAGGTTTGTAGCTTCCCCCGATCCAATTGCCAGGAAACGTCGTGGACATGGCTGGCTTGCTTCAAATGCTCTTTCAGACCACTAACCCACTGCGACGTTTGTCCTGCTTTGATGAACGGTTGCCAATAAATAGGTTTTTCGACGGTTGCCATTTTGATTCAGGTGATGGTAGATTAAGTCAATTCTTAACCAACGATAGCTTGAGTCGTCGAATGGGCGCGTGAAAAAATAAGATAACGGTCTGCTTATTTTTGGCTTCTGCATTAGGGCATTCAAAACAGAAAATCCCCTTTTTCGAGAAATTACTTCGGCGTGTAAGTCAGTTGCACAACCAGCCCCTGGCTACCATCCTGATTTGAACGACGCCAACCAACGGCCAACGGAAGATGCTTTTGCAGATACACTTCCAAACCCAGCACCAACTGCCCATATTCGTGCGTTCCGGTAGCCCAGTCGCCTAGTAGATGTAGGTGTTCATACCAGATACCCGCATCAACACCCATATGGAAACCGATCGTTGATCCGGCTCCCAGATACGGCGCGTTTCCAGCATACGCTCCTACCACGGTTTGGTAATGGTCATCAGCAAAGCTTCCGCCCAGATTCAAATACCCCCAGCCTACCCATGAACTATGTTCCGTTGGGAATAAATTTAGTCCCGTTTGACCACCAATTCCCAGGTGTAGTTGATCCGTCAGTTCAACCGTTTTCTGCGCATTGATCAGCAACAAAGGTGCATAGGGCATCTGCAGGGTCGTATCGTTGCGTTGCCAGGTATGCTGATCGGGCAGGTAATCCACATTGTACAGGTTTAGCCCGACTTCCCAGTTACGACCCAGCCCGTAATCAAAGGTGGTCATTGATCGGATTTCTTCCTGGCTAAGATCGACCTGCTGCTGAGCGAGTGGTTTTCCTTTCGGCGTAACATCCGAATCGGGAACGTTGAAGATGGTTTGTTGGGCGTAGCTACTTAGTCCCATGCCTAGCAGGCACCCAAGCGACAGCATTTTTGGAAAGGAAAAACGCATCATGACTTTTAGATAGCTTACTCGCCGGTTTCGTTGTTAGGGGCATCGACTGGTTTGGATTCCGGCGACCCTTTCTGTCGTAAGAAGATCGTTAAAACCACAATCGAGAGTACGGACAGAAACTCGCTTTGCCAGTTTTGCAGCGACTGAAACCAGAAGTCGCTGGTCGCCATAAACTCACCCAGCGACAGTTGTTCGCTCTTTCCTTTCAGGATTTGTTCGGTGTTGTATTCTTTCATTCCACCAATGGCGTGTAACAGAAACGAAAGCAAGAACAGCAGAAAATACGCGATACTGAGTGAATTCTGATAAAGTTTCAGCACCAAACCACCCCGCCTGACTGGCCAGGGAGCCCCTTTGCGTTTGGGGTTAGGAATTCGGTCTACGGGCTCGGTTTCCGAAAGGCTTTTGGATTCAGACGACCCTTTCTGGTAGAGCGAAACGGTCAGCAGTACATACAGGCCCATTTGTAAAAACTCACTTTCCCAGTTTTCAAAAACGGCTTCTATACAATGTCCGCTGGTTAAATAAGATCCTAATGAAATAGCGGGTTGCCCGTAATCACTTAGTTCGTTGTTGAACTCGTGCCAGCCTACAATAATCTGGCCGCCTAAGGTTATTAATGTGATGCTAGTGAGTGTGAGTGAAAGACCATTCTCACGCAGAAACTTCTTCATGAATCAACGAGTGTGCTTATCACTTGACTGGTTTTGTTGACTAGCTGTAACCCATCTATCAGAAGTTTGTTTAGGCTATCGGGCAGTTGCTGGCAAACGGTCCGTTTGGTTCAGCGACGCAAGGCTTGGCGAATTGGCAATTCAGCAGACTGTATGCTCAACTACCAAGTATTAGGCTACCATTAGGCTGAATGTATAATTTCATTGACCATTGTAGTGGCAAATAGCTTATACCTACTACAAAAATTGGGTCATAACGGACGAAGTGGCTTTCCAACAATATGGTAATACAAGGGCCTTGTTGGGTACAAAAAGACGGGGCTTTCAATTAGCGCATATAAAAATCATACTGGACCGGGGGCAGCGTGACGGTCTCCCACCAGTAGGCGCGTAACTGCTGGAACAACGTCTCCCAATCAGCGAACTCGGTAGGTTTAATCATATAAGCGGAGATACCGAACTGATAGGCCTCCTCGATATCGTCACTCACGTCAGAGGAGGTAAGCATCACAATCGGAATTCGACTGTACTGTTTAGGCATAGCTTTAATTTGCTTAAGCAACTGAAAGCCATCAGCACTTCGGGGTAAATAAAGGTCCAGCAAAATCAGTTTGGGAACTTCCCACTCCTGCCCATACCACTCCTCGAGTAAGGTCATCGCCTGGTTGATTGTAGCAACTCGCTGGACCATTACCTCACTAAGGAACTGCCGCATGGCTCCTTGCATGATGGCCCATTGATCGTCATTATCGTCAACGACAAGTATTTTAGCGCTTTTAAAATTAGCGTTTGTGCCTTTGTAGGTGCTTTTCATTACTGTTAGGGAAGTTAGTGTACTCTATTAACTCGCTCTAAGTAATATTGATTAAGCGGACGAAGGATAGAAACACACTTTGTAGACACGGTAACTATTCTCAGTGGCTTCCTTCAGCATAACGGAAAAGCACACGGACCGTACGAGGATGCACCATAGATTATATAACGTATAGCCTTGGTGGTTAATTTGGACTCATTAAAAATTCATTAATTATGTCCACTGAATAGTCATCTCCCCAAGCCTGTAGAATATATTCTACATCAGGAAAAATATACTAGTCTTCTAGAATTAGTATGTCATTATGTTATTTTCCAGGATACATTGATGTAATAACATTTGAAAATGGGTCTATAGGCCTTTGATGATCGTATTTAGAGGCAAAACTCACCTAAAGAAGTATCTGAAATAAAATATTGGCAAACCTTTTGTCACTAGAGTGACCATCTAGCCAGCCTCCCCAATTGATGGTCCTTTAGTTTACTCAAACGTAATTGTTTTGTTAGTCATGAAATTGTGTTGATGTAGCTGTGTTGTAGAAAATACTTCATCTAAGTATACTTCCCAATTCATGACTGAACGAATATCTGCTGTCAATTTAATTTACGCCTGGTCTATGTTTCATTCTGCCCTCTTGTGCGCTCCTATGCATACTACCCAGAACAGCCTTGCTTTTTTGCGTTCCTGGCTTAACTCAGTAGCAATGTCAACAGGCTCGATTCGTCAGGTAATGATTCAATTCACCGCACTTATCGTAGCCATTTTTTATACCTGTGCCGCCCTGGAAATTGACCTGGGGGAAACTGGAGATACTTTTGGTGATGTCTATGATACGTATGTTCTCTCTACCTCCCTTCAATCACCCAAACCAGCCGTAGTTGATTACCGGAAAATCCAGGCCGTCGCTCCACCAATTGCATTACCTAAAACTCCGCTTGCCTTGCCGGCTGCCGGATTGTTAGCTCTGGTTTTGGCTCCACTGCCCTTTTATACCTATAAATGCCTTAAACGCAGGCGTTTGCAAGTATTACATGACATCTGGCGGCTCTGAGTCGTTCCTTCCTCTTTTCTGATTTACTGTTCTACTCTGGATAACCACTTGAGTACTCGTACTTCCCGATTAGCTAAATGGTTTCGTAGGGCTGCGCTTTAACGAGCATTTGCTTCGGGTTGGCGTATCGAGTCGACCGGTTGAGCCTGAGTTTCCCAGCGTACTTCACCCTGTATCCGCAGATTCGATCTGTTGGAGTAAGTGTCTGTACATTCTATTAATCCGTTATTTCTACTTGTTCTAGTATGGCTCCTATTGCCAATCCAATCGACGTGTCTATTAAAATACCCGGTTACGAAAGACCAATTCTGCTGAATAGAATTATTCGTTTACAAGGGTTTGGCAATTATACCTGGCTACACCTACAGGCGCCCAATAAGCCCATGCTGGTAGCTAAAAGTCTGAAGTGGTTCGAAGAGTTGTTACCTGACTTTGTACGGGTTCATAAGTCCGATTTGATTAACCCCTGTTTTGTCCAAGCCTTGGATTATTTCAATGCAAAGACGCTGGAGGTTAGTCTGCCCAATAAACAAATTGTGAAGGTATCCCGCCGACGCATTGACCCTGTTTTGCTGAAATTAAGGCATTATCAAATTCACTTACACTAATCATAGCCTCGAGCTCTAAACCGATTGGATCATGAGACAATCCCTGTTAACAATGAGTATCATGCTGGCCGGTCTACTTGGCTTTGTTAGTTATTGCTGGGTGCTGATTGACTGGTATCAAGCGATGCAACTAGGTCACTATGAACGCCAGCCTTTAGCACTTGTCCTGGAATCAGTGGTCATTATTGCCTATTGCTACCTGGCTTTTCGGTTCATCCAGGTCAAACTAAAGTCTGTTCGGTCACCTGATTACCGGTTACCCGGATCTACGAAAGTTGGGGCTACTACACCATTGCCGGGCTGGTTTACAAAACCGACACGGCCAATCAAACGGCCAATAACATGGCGCTAGTCGGGCAGTTGGTTACCTGGTCGCCCTACTGATCTATTTAAGAATAATTACACTCACCATTCACGATCCGTTGGTGCTGAAGTCCTTTTCAGCACCAACCTTTTTCCTGATTCGACTACGCCCATTACCTCTACGCTTTTTGGCTTATTTTTTTGCATGACGTTTTTATCTAATATGGCTCAAACACAGCGACAATGGTGCTACCAAACCGAGGTTGGCTTTATACAGCCACCAAACTCAACACGCCGTTCTGGTTGCATAGTAATTAATTCGGTATTGTTCCCGATGAAAGCCCGTTTGCCCTGAGCTCGGAGGCAACGGCCCGCACATCCTTAGCGACCGATATCGGAGACCTTTAGAACACGACTGATTTTTATTTGGGTATCCAAAAAAGAAGGCTCCTTTTAAGTCAAACCTGAAAACAAAAACACAATTCAACATGTTAAGTATATTTACGTGTACCAATCAGTAAGTATTTTAATTCACTAAACTAGACATGTGTTATGAAAAAGATCATCTTAGCAGCCTCCGTCATCGCTATGCTGACCGCTGCCCAAACCACTTACGCACAAGCCACTCAGGAAGCCAAGGCGGAGAAAAAAGAGCAGAAAGCCGAAAAGAAAGCCGCCAAGGCCAATGAGTTACGATCGAACGCAGCTACGGGCAAAGGCCTGGAAATTGCAGGCGTATCGGACCCCAGCACACGCAAGGCGAAAGCGGATCGAAAAATGGAACACGCCCATAAGAAGGAAATGAAAAGTGAAGCGAAAGAACTCAAAGCTGTAGCCAAACATAAGACCAAAAAGGCGGCTGGCGTAGATTAAGTAAATTAGCTCATTTTTTATTGAGGAGTTGTTATATAGAGTATAATTGCTTAAAAAACGCAGTTAATTGACTGCGTTTTTTGTCAATCATTTGATTTGAATGTATACCTTCCATTGCTTTATGATTGCATTGAACTCAGGTCGTCACTATCTAACCAGACATTGCCAGTTATGAGTAGTGCACACGCGTCAACAAATCAGACGCGATCGGTATCATTTTACGGTTTACTTATTTGCTTAGGCATTCTTTCTATCGGTGGGATGCAGGGGGGGTGGCAGCTGATGACAGACCGCTCGGGTCACTGGCTGGCTATTTCGCCGGATGTGTTTGCCTGGTTGATCCACGATTTTTTTCTGCCTGGCTTCTTCCTTTTTGTCTTCTTTGGGTTGACACCCATTTTTCTTGCTTACGCAATGCTAACACGTATGAAGTGGTCGCTAGCTGAGTCATTCATTGGTGATAGCGGCTATCCCTGGGTATGGGTTGCGACGGTGGGTTTGGCCGCGCTATTATTTCTATGGACCATGATGCTAATCGCCCTGGTTGGCTTTCGTACTCTTTATCAGATGCTTGATGCATTGATAAGCTTGATCATCCTGAGTTTTCTTTTTCTGCCTTCCGTTCGAAAATCTCTCTATATAAGTTAATGACCGCGTTTGCACGATAGACCGATCACTATTGGACTGATAATCAATAGATTTCAGTCATTTCAGATTCAGCGTCCAGCCTTATTTAACTGCCTAATGCGATTGCCATTTTTTTACGAACTGACCTAAAAGCAGCTGATTGTACAGTTCATCTACTTTTACAGAATAGCTATGTTTAGCTAATCGACTGTTCCTATTAAAGCAAAAAAGAGATCGCTTGGTTAAGCGATCTCTTCTATCCTGTGTACATTAGCAACCACCTAGTCAGTTACTTTTTTCGTTGTTTTACTAACGGCCCGTCCCGTGGCTTTGGTCGCTTTGGTAACGGCCCGACCCGTGGCTTTCGCTCCAGTGGCTACTGCTTTGCCGGTGGCTCTCCCAGCTGTGCCCACCGCGTGCGCTCCATCGGCAACACCCGTTTCGACTTTATCACCCACGCGTTTGACATCTGCCCGGGTTTTTTCTTTGCGAGCCGCCCGTGTAGCCGCCGGGCCATCCTGAGCTACTGTGCTGGTGGTTAATGTTGCGCAAAGGGCAATCAATAAAAGTAGGTTCGTTTTCATAGCGTTTATGTTTGATGGGATGGGAGACTATCCCCCACTGCGTTAATTAAACTGATCATCTAACGACTTAGCCAGGTGATTTGTTTTGGGTAGTTCGTGCCGAATATCTACTGTTTACGGCTTTTTGTTTGTCACATTGCCTAAGAACATTCGTTGATTTCAGTCACCCGGTTCGATTGAGGGAAAATACTCATGACTAAATTGTTTAACAATTCTCTGTGATTGCGAGTTATTGACAGTATTCACTAACTAACATTTCACTCATGGGTAATTTGTTGTATACCATCGCTGTGGTACTGATTATTATTTGGTTACTCGGCTTCTTAGGTGTTTTAGGAGCAGGTATTGCGGGCAGTAGCCTCATTCATATTCTGTTGGTCATCGCGGTGATCGCGATCATTTTGCGATTGATACAAGGAAGAAGCGTCTAAACGACAGAATAATTAACCTATCAAAGAGCCAATCACACTAGACTACAGCCTGATTGGCTCTTTTGGAGGTTTCGATTTGGTACAGTCATCTGTAATCCCTGCTCCGGGATTTGACTATTGGATTCAATTCGTAGGTTCTACCAATATCAAAATTACGGTAAACGACTAGTGCGCCATTAACCCATCTGCTGGAAGTTACCAGAATCAACTTAGGGTATCTTACCGGTAACGGCGCTTTTACTTTTTACCTCTCCTACCATGTATACACTAGTTTACGGCAGACTTTTTTTGGCTGCCACATCTCTACTCTTTATTTGGGGCTGCGCCCGTAATCCGGTTACTGGTAAGCGCGAAATTAGCCTGATGTCGACTGAGCAGGAAATTGCCATCGGCAAAGAGTCACACCCTTCGGTAATTGCTACGATGGGCTTATATGAAGATAAAAAGCTTCAGGCATTTATGAACGAAAAAGGAAAAGCAATGGCCAGCGTGTCGCATCGGCCCGATCTTCCCTATCAGTTCTACATTGTTGATTCGCCCATTGTGAATGCCTTTGCTGTACCAGGAGGCTACGTTTATTTCACGCGTGGCATTTTGGCGCATTTTAACAATGAGGCAGAATTTGCGGGTGTACTGGGCCACGAAATCGGCCATATCACGGCCAAGCATGCGGCCCGCTCGCAGAAAAGCCAGTTGCTCAGCACACTCGCGCTCATTGGCGGGGCAGTGTTGGCTCCTCAGGTTGTCGGTCAGAATATCGAAGCGCTCCAGCAGGGTCTGGGTCTTTTATCGCTTAAATATAGTCGCGATCACGAATCTGAATCCGATAAACTCGGTGTAGAATACTCCAGTAAGATTGGCTACGATGCCCGCCAGATGGCTGATTTCTTCGGAACACTTAAACGCATTTCCGACAAATCAGGACAGGCCATACCTCAGTTTATGTCGACTCATCCTGATCCGGGGAATCGCTTCACGCGCGTACATGAACTGGCCAAAGACTACCAAACTAAGTCTCCCGCTTCTTACCAGGTAAATCGCGATCAGTATCTACGCCTGATCGACGGTATATTGTATGGAGAAGATCCGAAGCAGGGTTTCGTGGAAAACAGCTATTTCTATCATCCTGAACTACGGTTTCAATTTCCCGTACCAAGTGGCTGGCAGTCTCAAAATTCACCCAGCCAGTTTCAAATGGCCGCTAAAGACGGTAAATCCGCGATGATATTGATGCTGGCGAAAGGAAACTCACTCGACGAAGCGGCCCAGCAATTGGTAAAAGAATTGAGTTTGAATGTATTGGAGAGCAGTAAAGCGACAATCAATGGTAATCCGGCCTACGTACTTATTTCGCAGCAACAACCGCAGCAGGGTCAGCCGCAGGACCCAAAAACGGCTCTCCAGATTGGTACCTGGCTGATTCAGTATAACAATGCCATTTATGCGCTGCATGGCTTGTCGGCCGCGACTGATTTTAAGGCTAGTTTTGGCACTTTTAAGCAGGTAGCCGAAAATTTCCGCTCGCTGACCGACCCTGATAAACTCAATCGCAAACCAGAACGAGTGGTCTTAAAATCAGCCCCCCGCGACGGTTCGTTTCGAGAGGTAATAACTGGGTTGGGAATGCCAGCTAACCGGGTAGAAGAGGTTGGTATATTGAATGGAGTTAAAGCTGATGATCGCGTGACAAAAGGTACACTGATCAAGCTGATTAGTCGCTAGACAGTTCCTTTTAAGACTATGTGGTTTACGATTTTCCAAACATTCTGTTTGAGCATTGCTCTAACGTACTATGCCTGAATCGCTCGATCCTACAATTCGATCCATAATCTTTTTTTCGTCTCAGAGGGAGTTTTTTTGAGATTGGCAAACTATTGTTGACAACTAGTCAGTTGGGAAAAATAGTCAAATAAAAACCTGTCTAGCTCAGATAGCGACAGGTTCAACCCAATAAATCCCTCATGGATTAACACAAACAGGCTAGCGGTTGACAGCGGCCAACCAGCCAATCTTGCCGCAGCCGTAGAACAATCTCTTGGTAGCCACTCAACGTGGCCGGTTTGGTGATAAAATCGTTGGCCTTTAAGCCATAAGCTTGCTGCTGATCCTGAACTTCGGATGAAGTCGTTAAAATTACGACAGGTAATTGCTGACTGCTGCACTCCTGACGGATAGAAACCAGCGTTTCGAACCCGTTCATTTGGGGCATATTTAAATCCAGCAGAATTAAGCTGGGTAAGCTGCTCCAGCCAGCTAAGCTGTTCACCAGATCAGCCCCATTGTCCAACAACTGAATCTGGCACTCGGGGCTATACTGGCGGAAGGCCTGATCAATCATGAAGCGATCATCCTCATCATCATCAACCACGATAACACAAAATGAATGGGATTGAGGCATATTGAATTGACATAGACACCCTTTAACGGGGTTGCTGGGAGTTAGGTTCAGACTCTAGCTGAATCGAGAAAGTAACTGGTATAGTCATCTTACTCATTGCCGAGCTACTAACGGTATTGCGTTCGATAATTTATATAAAAATTAGCCCCTCCCGACAGGGTTAGACGGTGATGATGAAAAAATATCCTGCTGTTTCTCGAAATACGTTTGTGGTAGCGTCGCGGTTTCACACCAAAACAAGCGAAGATCCGACAACAGTCGCTTCCAGCCCTGAAACGAAAACGGCTTTGTAAAATAAGAAGCAGCCCCCAATCGATAGGCTTCTCTGACGTGCTTGAGGTTTTCACTTTTCGACAGCACGATAGCAGGGAGCAGTTTCCCCAACGGATGAGCTTTGAGCAGTTGCAGAAAATCTAAGCCCGTACGTTGACCCGGTAAGAAAACATCCAGTAGGATCAATCGAGGTCCTTTCCCCTCCAAATTGTAGAGATAAACAACCGCTTCTTCGAATGTGGTGATAGCGATAATATCTGCTTCTGGAAAGCATATAGTAGCCGCGCGTTGGAGCACATCAATAGTGGCCAGATCATCTTCGACCAGCAGTATCGGAAATCTAGGGTCACTAGGTAATGGAAGAGAGGGCATGGTGACTTTGTTTAACAAATATAGTCAAATTCTCCAGTTAAGTTCCACAGATTCCCCGCTGTCTGGGTTCTATATGAATGAAGACTGGTGTTTTTCCTGTTGCTGCTGATACACCAAGAGTTCTTTGAGTTTGACCAGCAAATCCCAATCCATTAAATGAGACGCCTGGTTGCTGACGATTCCAATCAGGTGCTCCAGCTGATGACTGGTCAACATGTAGCGGGCCTGCATGGCTCGCTGTTGACGAAACTCTTCCAGACACATCCGCTCGATATGCTGGCGCTCAAACGTTAAGTTGATAGAGATACTATCGCCCTCTTTAATACTATCAGCTGCCCTAAAGAGTTTGATGTGTACAATAGGATTTGCGGGCTGAATACGATCCAACCGGATCAACTCATCATAAAAACCATTCCAACTAGTGAATTGCGCGGGCAATTCTAGGTGATAGTTAGGTGGCTGATGATTAGCATTATGCTCGGTTTTGTTCATTCAATGAGATACTGTACGGCAAGTTCACACCGCACATAGGTATAGATTAAGTCGTACAAGTTGATAAGGGCTACTGGTTACAGTCCCTTACAATTGATACCTGGCTACATTCTCAGGAAAAAACGACCGGGTATCATTGATATAGATTGTATTATGCATCCGGGGTTTAATGCATTAGCTGCGGGCGTGGATTTTATCGTCGGTGTTAGCCAACTTCTATAGCCAGAAAATAGTCTGATAAACCCTCCTAATGTCGTTTCGTACTTTAGGTTCCAAAGCGTGAACACAATCCATGTTCAGGAAGGCAGAGGTCAACGGCTTGAGCAATACACACATTTGAAAAGTACGCTTTGCTAAACAGTCTTTGAGGCCGAACGGCTAAGAGATTTGCATTGGTATGCCTTGAAAATCAAGGATGTTGAAAAAAAACGGGAGCTAGATAGGCTGTAGACAATAATGAGAACATTATATGTTGAACGGGTAGGGCATTCATGGCAATCACACATCCATAGATAAACACACCAACCCCTTATATCACTTTATTTAGCTACTTTTAGAAAATCGTTCTCAATAGAAGTTAGATATATTTATTCTTCAACAGGGATTAATTAGAGCTATGGGGACTCATGATGTTTAAGATTACGGTGATGAATCGTCAAGGTGATATCCGTCTGTTCTCCCTGTTTAATGTAGAGTTAGAAACAGGCTTTGACGTCTTAAATTATATTGTTCAGCAGGGCGACCAGCTTATCCAAGCAAAATTCCTAGATAATGGGAAGCCTATCAACCTGCCGATAGATGCCTTCGATGGGAACGCCTGCATACCAGCCATCAATAACTTAATGGCAGACTGGCAACAACTCTTAAGAGTGTGTTGGGGAATTGAGAAAGGTTGAGAGTCGTGCCAACTTTGTATCGACCAAAATGCAAAGCCATGACCAAACAGTTCTCAAAACTGACCGACTCTCAA
>NZ_BAAHBD010000002.1:0-344549 GCF_054776975.1 Spirosoma harenae
TTTGGCTAATATAACATCGGACTTACCCAGGCTGGTGGCTCAAATCACAGAGGAATAACTGTTTTTTTGAGTATTTTTCAAACCTGTTCAAACGTACTATATAAGAGATTATACAACAGCTTTCAATGAGAAAATTGGTCTTTTGTTGCTTGGTTTTCTTTGCTGCTTCTTGCGGAGCAGGCGTGTCGGATTATTCGCAGACCGTAGAAGAAGGTTATGTATGGGTCAATGAAGGCGATGGAGCCAACGCGCTACTCTCCGATATCAAAGGGGTAAATTCGCTCTTTAGTCTAAGGAAATATTACAGCAACGGTAAATTCATCTGTGCTTGGCAAGCCGATAGTGCTCGGCTGTCTGATCCTGATTTTAGATTAATCGATTTGAAAAAGAATACCTATCACTCAACTGATCGATTCTACATCATCGATGTTAGTCAGAAGGAGTTATACGGTCCATACCAGAAAGATGAGTTCTTTACCAAAGCAAAATCATTAAATATTCATGTGTCTTGGGGACCAGTAACTCTTTAATTAAACTGCTCAAAATCAAGTAGTCAATTGCTCTTGGCTAACATAAACGCACTTATACAGCAGAATTAGGCATCATTTTCTATGTAATCCATGAAGCGTTCAGCAATGCTCAAGGTGGTAGGAAACTGAGGTAACTTTTTAGCTTCTTCAACAAGTTCAAGGAACATATCAAATGGGCAGAGATTTACATAGTTGACCCCATCTAATTGAAAGTTTATCCTGTCAGAAATTAAATCTGAATCGAACAGTTTAACTTCTGAGTCTAGTGACATCGAATCTTTCATACAGAGATCGATCGACTCAAAAATATCAGTGCCTAATTCCCTTTGAATCAAGGCCGCTGCATCGTTACTTTCTTTAATTTCGTCAACTAGATTAATCAGCTTCATTGTACTTTAGAGTTATACTGACATTCGCAGGGTGTGGTTGTTTCTAGCTTTTATCGACTAACATATTCGTAGTTATAAAACAGGTCTAGGAGAAGTACAATATAAACCTTGTGGCGACAGATAATTATAATTGTGTTTCTTTAAGAAAGCATATGGAGTTTAAGAAACAATACGGTAGTACCAGTCGCGACGATATCCACAATCTTGAAGAGAAGATAAACTCTAAACTACCTGCTGACTATGAATCGTTTTTGCTTACATACAATGGGGGTATACCCATGAAAAACAGGTTCTTAATTAACAGTTCGCAAGGATTTGACTCCATCAGTGTTTTCTTCGGTCTGTCTTTCGAAAAGAGTCATCTTAATATCGACTATCTACTAGATTACTACGCTGAGCGGTTTCCTTTAGGTATCATCCCTGTTGGAGAAGATCCAGGTGGAAACTATATCTGCCTAGATGCGAACCAAGGAGAAAGCTACGGCAAAGTTTATTTTTATGATCATGAGATAGATAACGAGGATGCACAAGGAAATCCAACTCGTGATAATTTATTTTTAGTCGCAGATAGCTTCACTGAATATTTAAAAAGTCTTCATTAAATTGTTTATGAATTGTACTTCTCCTAGACCTGTTTTATAACTACGAATTATGTAAAGAGATTTAACTAAGTTCAATCATCTAATAGCTCTTAGCATAATCTAATTTATGCGTAGAAAGATATTTGTGCCACTGCTCAATTATTTTGGTTAATAATGTTCCGAAATTTATCCTTTAAATCAATTAGAAATCTTTCATTATTGCTATAGATTATACCTAAAGAGTAACTAACGTAACTAGTAAAGAGGTAAACACCTTTATAATTATCTTCTATTTCTTTCCAAATTTCAAGCCCTAAGTATTCAAATGAAAGCTCCTCGTATGCTGATTTAAAGCTTGATTTTGGAGGATATTCTTGGTTTAGCGTTTCATTAAACTTTCTAGCATAAGCATTAATCTTTTGTTTCAAAGAATTATTAAAAGGCAAACTCTCAACACTTGCATTATAGTATAACTCTCCGTCTTCACTTAACCATATAGGGCAGCAATCATATTCTGGGCTAATTTTCATATACTTCATGATAGGTACGTCTGTGAAGTTTCTAAGACTAAGAGGTTTACAATTTCATTCTTGTTGTATAAGTGGCATTATGTTAGTCTAAACTCTTTTCATAACAGGTGGGGTCTGCCTGCCAGCCATTCCAAAATACATATAATCGTCCGCAAACTGGACACTTTAAAACAACTTTCATTTTTGAATAGAGCTGTTCTGAGTCGATTGAGCCTGCGAATGAATCATACTCTATATCCGATATCATGTTCCATTGATCAGGAGTAGGGATCTCTCCAATAGGTATGATATGGCTGCATTTACATGAAAATTTCGGCATTAGAGAGCTGTTGTATAATCTCTTTTATGTTAGCTAGAGTCTAATTATCAGCAGTTACTATGAAGTTTATTTCTCGTTGGAACTCCTCCTCAGTATGCGCCCTCCATTCTTTGTAAAGGACAATTACGTTGCCCTCTGACAGATCCATTTCAAATCGGATAGGCGCTCTGTAAAATTCATTTAAAGGCACGTCCACTGATTCAACCGGCTTGTAAATAATAATCTCCGGGACATAGTGTATGTCTATCAAGCTTATCAATTCAGTAAGATCTTTTGGGGCCTTTTTTAACACCCTTCTATTGCTGATAAGGTCCAGATGTAAATAGACTCCGACTCCTGTGGTTTCGTAGTTCCTAATTGATTTCGCTACTAAATTTACGATTTGACAAACCGTTTGAAAGATCCCCTTCTGGTCAGCAGCAGGGTAGATAGTAAATTGATCGATGTGAGCGTCCCTTACCAAACCATCTGAACGGATATCCTCTATAGACTTGACAAGCCACCCTATGATTCCGGTCGATTCTGGTGTCAAGGCTTGTAAAACTGTTTTATAATCTGCTTTGTGTAAAGCTAGCCACTTTATGCATTCATTCGTAAGTGTTCGGTTTGTCCGCTTGTTACAATATAAACGGACGTATATAGTGTAACAAGAAGATAAGGTGGGATGAAATTTGTTCTAAAACAGAGGTAAGATGGCTTTAGAACTGTCAGTGACCTAGGGTTTCAAGACAAATGGATCTTCTTTCTGACTTTGGGGGCGTATTGGTGCCAACACGACCCAAGGAGACATTTAAGCACTCTTGCCAAATTCGGGATGGCTCCTGTTTACTTACTTGATCTTATTCTCGAATAGGAACACGCCGTTTTTATTGGCTATGACGATGTCGATTTTCTTATCGCCGTTCATGTCCTGTGCAACGATGTTAAGGCCGGAGCCGGAATCGTTGTCGATGATGTGCTCTTTGTAGTAAGGCTCCTTGCCGGGCGTAAACTCGAACCACATAAGAATACCTGGATCAGCGTCGCCGGGATCGCGGCCGTGGTGGGCCAGAAACCGCTTGCCAGTAATATAATCCTTGCGACCGTCGCCATTCAGATCCGCCATGATGGAGGAGTGCGTTTGAGCGGTGGTGTTGCTCATCAGGTGCGTTTTGAAATTGATTTTTCCCTGCTCATCCACAATCTGTTCATGCCACCAGATGCCCAGCGCGTGGGCTGACGCACTGACGACGTCGTTTTTGCCATCGCCATTTACGTCTATTATCTGCATGTGCGAACAGGGCTCGCCCAGATTGGCCGGGTGAAATACCCAATTGCCACTTTTTTTGTCGGCGGTTCCTTTGAACCAGCCTTCCCGAACGACTACATCATTCAGACCATCTTTGTCGATGTCGCCATAGCCAATACCGTGAGAGAAAATTTCGGTTCCAGGCACATTCTCCTGACTGAGCGGAAATCGTTTCCACTCCGTTTCTCCCGGTTTGGAAGGTGCTTTTAACCAGACAATCTGCTTCTTCGCTTTGTCTCCACACAGAATATCGAGCCGACCGTCGCCATCAATATCGATAAACCCCGGCGACTCATTGGCAATTCCCATCGAATCGGCAAGAATGTGTTTTTTCCAAACTCCAGATGCATTGTTTTTCGGATTCTCGAACCAGAAACCAGGTAAACCGGGAAAATCGACAATCACGACATCCTGCCAACCATCCTGATTAACATCCATTCCCATGTCCAGAAACGAATTGCTGTATTCCTTACGTGGGTCGAAGGTGCGGGAGGGAGCCATTTCGTGACGAGTCCAGTTGGGGGCTTCGAACCAGTAATAACCAGCAACAACGTCCAGCTTCCCATCTTTATTAAGATCGGCAACGGCGACACCTTCCGAGATGAAATCGCCCGTGATTTTAGTCTTTTTAAATTCTCCCGACGGAACAACCGGTTTAGCAGGTGCTTTAGTATCCGTAGCCTGCTGTTTACGCACCTCAAACAAGGATTTATCCTGTTGACTATACCCATTTGTTAGCCAGCAGGAGAGGAGTAAACCCGTCAGTATATAGCGACTCTTTCTATTTTTTCCTGTGTTCATAGCTAATATTCCCTTTTATTCTCCCAACACTTTCGCAATCAGTGTCTGGATCTCGTGATTTTCGTGAGAGTGCTCCAGCTTACCCACGCGGTCATTAAATTCTTTCAGCAACTTTTTAGCGTCGTCGGTTCCGATGGCACCGATTCGTTGAATCGTATAAGGCAATTGCTTCGGCATTTTCGACTTCTGCGCCATGGCCAGCGCCCGTTTCATATCGATAGCAGCCAACGGTTCGGAAGCATACCATAGCATAAGCGGTTGGTTGTGATCGTCTTTGTCCTCCGAACGTTGAACGAGCGCATCTAAAACGTCCCAGCGTTGGGTTGGATCGATGCGAGTCATGGCCGAAGCCAGGTACATCCGTACCAGGGCTGAATTATCTTTTTGGGCTAACTCAACCAATCGTTTCAGGGTTTCTGGTGTAACGGTTTTGTCTTCGGCCAATAACTGAATCGCCCAGCTTCGGACGTATTCACTTTCGTTGCTCAGCAAATCGGTCAATTCTTTTTCCGTAATTCCCTTCGTTACATGGAGTGCCCAAAGTGCGCGCAGTTTGCGGGTTTCATCCGGGTTTTTTGCCAGTATTTCTTTTAGCGCTTTGTGTACTTTCTTGTTTGGGCCACGCTCCTGTAAAAGCGTTCGGGCCTGCCGCACGTACCAGTCGTTGCCGTTGAGCTGATAATTCACCAGGTCCATATCCGACGCTTTGGAAAGGTCAGCCTGTACCCATTTATCATTCTCGTGGGTAATTTTAAAAATCCGGCCCATCGTTTTGTCGTGAACGTCTGGATTTGAGCTATGACACTGGTTTTTGTCGTACCAGTCGATGGCCCAAACTGAACCGCTCGGATCATATTTCATATTCAACCACTGCGACCACGAGTCGTTCATCGCCATAAAATCCGGGCGGTGCGAGACAATGTATCCTGAGCCCGCCCGAGCAGGGTGGTCATTGTTCAGCTTGGCGCCGTTGATATTGTTCATGAAAATATCATTGCGGTACTGAGCTGGCCAGCTATTACCGAGGTAAATCATTGCTCCGGAA
The DNA here is from genome assembly GCF_054776975.1 of Spirosoma harenae. Taxonomy (NCBI): domain Bacteria; kingdom Pseudomonadati; phylum Bacteroidota; class Cytophagia; order Cytophagales; family Cytophagaceae; genus Spirosoma; species Spirosoma harenae. The sequence goes on from NZ_BAAHBD010000002.1 coordinate 5,484, forward strand.
TGTGCATGACCACCACCTGCCGAACCCGATCGAAAATTACCTGCATGCGGCCCTCGTTCCCCCAGCCAGTGTACGTGATCCGCATGGGTCTTGATGTCGTCGTACGTATATGGATTGAAATGTTTACCGCCCTGACGCTGGTAGCGCCCGCCCTGAATCATGTGATACATGTGTGGAATCACGCAGGCGGTAATGAACGCGTGGCCGTAATCGTTGAAATCGAGTCCCCAGGGGTTACTGGTTCCTTCGGCAAATAGCTCAAACTGATGCGTGGTTGGATGATACCGCCAGACACCAGCATTCAATTTCGTCCGTTCTGAATCGGGCGCGCCCGGTTTCCCTACGTTTGAATGCGTAAATACGCCGTGCGTGCCATAGAGCCAACCGTCAGGCCCCCATCGTAAGCTATTGAGCGTTTCGTGCGTATCCTGCGTGCCCCAGCCATCGAGCAGTTTTTGCGGTGGACCCGTTGGCTTATCCGTTTTGAAATCGGCAGGAATGAATAGTAAGTAAGGAGCAGCCCCAACCCAAACACCACCCATACCCACTTCCATACCACTGACCAGATTGAGTCCTTCCGTAAATAACTTCTTGCTGTCTAACGTACCGTCGCCATTGGTATCTTCAAAAATGAAAATCTTGTCGCGTCCCTGACCTTCAGGCGCGGGAACTGGATACGTATGCGATTCAACGACCCAAAGTCGACCTTTCCAGTCGATAGTGAAGCAGATGGGTTTGACGATGTCTGGCTCGGCAGCCGCGAGCGTAATTTTAAATCCTTTCGGGGGCGTCATGGCCTGAGCGGCTTTGATACCTGACAGACCAGCATTAAGGACAGGATCGAGTGGAGGGAGAATGATGATGTCCTTCTGTTTCAGCTCGTTGGGGAATATGGGGCGAGTTGTATAAAACTGAAAATCATCAAAATTGATGTGCGCCCACTTGTCGTTCGGAATGTATGGAATCTGCGAAATGCCCGTTTCGTTATCAATAATTCGAATGAAAATGTCCTGATTCAGATAGGGTTGTAACTCTACAATAACCGGCTGAAGCGTAGCACGGCCCTGGCCAGTACTATGAAAAATGACTTTATTGGTACTAGCCTGTACAAGTTCGACACGCGTATCCTGCAAGGCACCACCCGATACCATGAACGACGCATAGGGTTGGGTAACTTTAAAAGGAACTGAGGTAAGCGTACCGATCTGTTTGTAGTTTGTCGTGCCGCCACTGCTCAGAAAATGCTTTCCGGTGAAGCCAATATGCATGTCTTTCTCATGAACCGGCGATGGATCATCCTGCGCAAAAATCGGAGACGTGAACGCATCTCCCGTGGCTGTCCAATCTTTCAAGGTTCCTGTTTCGAAGTTCAGGTTGAGCGGTTGACCATCTTTCATTGGAACTTGCCCGGCAACGGTCGCATCCGAAATAGCCCCTTCGATCACCTCAAAATTTCCAACCATACCAGCCGCTTTGTGACCGGGAACCGTGCAGTAATACGTATCGCTTTTATCGGCAGTAAACGTAATGCTCGCCTTTGATCCTTTTTCCTGAAGCGTTTTACTTTTCATTCCTAGTTTTTCCAGCGCAATGTCGTGCGTCATCACTTCGCCATTGGTAATGGTAATCCGAACACGATCGCCCTTATTGGCTTTCAGTGTAGGGTTTCGGGCACCATCTTTCGCAAAAAAACCGAGCATGGTTGCTTCCAGTGCGTAGTCACGATCCACTTTTTCCTGATCAGGAGCTGGTTGGGCTGGCTTGGTTTTGGGAGCTTGTGCCTGACAATCTACGTGCGAGAGCAGGCTGGCAAGGAAAATCGAAAGAACGATTAAACGAGCGTTAAGCATGGGAATAGGATGTCAGTTGGTTAACGTAATTATAATTCAGTGATGGTCAGATCGCGGAACTCGACCTGGGCCACTCCGCCACTGTGAATCTGAACGGCAATAACTCCTTTCTGGGGAATTTTACTGTCCTGCTCTATATAGTCGGCAGTTTTAACCCCATTGATGTACAATTCGTGGTGTTTGCCTTTGCAACGGATGATGTAGCTATTCCAGCCATCTTCTTTTAAAATGTGTTTTAGAACGCTCAAATCGCCACCGACTAGTTTTTCCCGACGGTGTTCGTCGTAAATATCACCCCAATACCCGTTGCCAATATCAGCCTGATAGCCAACGATTTTGCCACCTTCCAGCAGAGAACGGTATTGAATGCCACTATTAATCATGCCGGTTTTCGAATCGCCGGACAATCGAAAAAGACACCGAAATTCAAAATCCCCGTATTCCTTTATGGTATGCAGATACGTGTTTTCGGGTATCTTTTTTACGCCGTCGCCACTTCGGAGAACACTGTCTTTGACGAACCAGAGGGATGTGTGTTTGGGATCAACAGTTTTCCAGCCAGTCAAGGTTTTACCGTCGAATAAAGACACTGATTTAACCGTCGATTGGGCATAGAGTGATAGCCCAAACCCTACCCCAAACAAGGTGGCAAGAACGAGTTTAGATAGGTTTGGTAGGTGAAAAAAATAAGACCAGTTCGAGCGCATCGTTCAGAGTTTAGGTAAAACCCAATATATAATATATAAAGTCCTACCTATTGCTCCTATTACTCATTTCAGATATAGGTAAATAAAGAAACACGGCTTTTCAGAAACGGACGGATAATGTCGATTTATGAAAAGCCGTGTAGAAACAAGAGCGTTGACCGCCTACGAGATGTTAACTCCTATCGTCGGCGACCGAATAAACGCAGCAGGTAAAGAAACATATTGATGAAATCCAGATAAAGTCGTAAAGCACCCATAATAGCTTCTTTGCGATCTTCGTCCGTACCCGCATTGCCGATTATGTTCATTTCTTTGATCTTCTGGGTATCATAAGCCGTCAATCCAACAAAAATCAGAACGCCGGCATAGGTAGCGACCCAATAAAGCGTCTCGTTTTGCCAGAATATGTTTACGATTGAAGCAATGATCAATCCGACTACTGCCATCATCAGAAAACCACCTAGTGAAGTCAGGTCGCGTTTGGTGAAATAGCCATAAGCGCTCATTGCCCCGAAGGTTCCCGCTGTAACGAAAAACGTCGACGCGATTGAACCGCCCGTATAGAGGATAAAAATCGATGCCAGCGTGAGGCCATTCATAACCGCATAGCCCAGAAACATGGCCGTGGCCGTTTGCGCAGATACTCGCTGGACCGTTGCCGAGAGCGACATGACGAGTAGGATTTCGCCAAGTAATAGTGCGTAGAAAACGATACGATTGCCAAAAATTATTTCCAGTACGGCTGGTGTACTGGCCACCCAAACCGAAACGGAGGCAGTAATGAGCAGGGCGACGGTCATCCAGCCGTAGACTTGTGTCATGAAAGCAGCCTGTTCGCGTTTGACTTCATCGGCTGTTAGAAACGGATGTTGTTGTTCAGGGTAGGATTGAGATTCCATTGGAGTTTGTTAAGAGTTCACACCCGCAAGAAAACTAAATGCCTGATTAGATGCAACTAAGCTTGTGAACGAACGTGATTTCGAAATCAAACATGTTCCGAAATCACGTCAACTAATTTAGGAAATAGCACCAATTTGTTGTAGAACGCCCAGCCGATCACTTTGCAGCCAGGAATGGGTAATCTTACCGTTTCGGAATTGGTAAATAACATTGGCATCGTTCTGAATGACTTTGCCACTGGCAGGAAATCCTCTAAACATCCCAGTCTGAGTGCCTTTCCAAGTCCATCGTGCTGCCACCTTGTCGCCCTCCGCAAATACATCGTGAACGGTCCATACAAGATCGGAGAATGCCAGTTGAAGCTGCCTTATGGCGTCGGCGAAGGCAGAGGGGCCGTTCCCTATGCCGACGCCCGTATAATTTTCGTCGAAAATCTCGTCCAGCAGGTCGAGGTTCTCTAAATAGACGATCTGTTCGTACAGTCGTCGTACAGTTGCTTTGTTGTGTTCCGTAGTGTCCATTTATTGGCTTGTTTATAGGCCAAAAGTAGACGGGTTTGCACGCACAGAATTGTAAAAAATCAGTGATTTACCAGTACAGTGACGACTTGAAGAAATCGTGCGGAGCCTGGCCGGTGAATGAGCGGAAATCTTTGATAAAATGGGCCTGATCGAAGTAACCCGATTCGTAGGCGAGTTCCGTCAGTCGCTGTTCGGACGTCTGCGTACTGAGTAGATGTCGAAATCGGACCAAGGCGGCAAATTGTTTTGGAGTTGTGCCAATTATTCGTCGAAACCGTTTTTCAAAGGCATCCTGGCTGATATGCAGAGAATCGGCCAGGGATTTCATACCTGTGTGTCCATGAGCCGTTTTGATCTGACGAATAGCCTGAGTGATCAGCGGTTCGGTAGTGGGTTTAATCAATCTGGATAGTAGAAATTGTTCGACAAGATTAACCCGTTGGTAATTTGTCTGACTTTCAGCTAGTTGCTCTTCAATGGTGAGTGCGATTCGGTGCGGAATCAGATCGTCTAACGCCATACTTTGCCCAAACAATTCGTGAAGCGGTTCTGAAAAAAAAGCCGCTGCCCCGCCTTCCTGAAAGAGAATAAGTAAGGTAGCTGTGTTCGGCGCATAGACCAATATGCGCCCTGATTTTCGGAGCCCTGAAACGGCCGAGGAAGGCATACTCTGAAACTGATTTTCAGAAACGCTGGTCACCGTTCCTTTGTAGCGAAAGGCCATTACAATCGACGTATCCGGCACCACACGATTCCTCAGTTCTGTATCGCTTTCAATAATCAGGAACGCTTTAATGAACGGTTTTAGATAGTCCGTTGGTGTATACCGTTGCATAATCATAACAGGCCTGTGTTGAAAGCGATTTTATGTTCACTGCTGATAATCAAACTTTTCACTGGATTGGAAAAGTTCAGTGATGCTTCATAACAAGGTTGGCGGAGAAACGGTTAACCCTAACCAGGGAATGTAAATGGCTGAAAGTGATGAGTGAACCACCAAAATACTGGGTAGTTGTCGCTTCGAAAGATCATGTGATGCGGGGTGTTTCCGGCGGATTTATGCAGGTGAATCACGGAAAGGAAGCCCCTTTGAAACGTCTGAAACCCCACGATTGGGTTGTCTTTTATTCGCCTAAAAAGGTGTTGGAAGAAGATGAAAAACTTCAGGCATTTACGGCAATTGGTCAGGTCAGCGACGATAACATTTATCAGCAAGCCATGACCGAAACTTTCACCCCCTTTCGGCGAAACGTAACGTTTTACGATGCAAAAGATATACCCATTCAGCCACTGATTCCCAAGCTTGATTTTATTCAGAACAAGAAATCCTGGGGGTATACATTCCGTTTTGGCTTTTTTGAAATCGACAAAAAGGATTTTGATTTGATCCATAACCTGATGCTCAGCCATGACAAGTCCAGCTAATTCGAACACAACCGTTCAGTCCGATTTTCAGCATCAACAAATCTCTGTTGAAGATATTTCGTTACATGTTGTTACGACTGGTTCGGCCGATAAACCGGCTGTCCTGTTTCTGCACGGTTTTCCCGAAAACTGGCAGGCATTCGAGACAGTAATGGCTGGACTAAGCTCTGATTTCTATGCCGTTTCCATCGATTTGCCCGGTATTGGACAGTCTGAGAAAATTGCTGACAATGACAAAAAAACTATTGCCCGTTATGTAAACGGACTTATCAAGTCTATGGGACTACACGATGTAACGCTTGTGGGGCATGATGCAGGTGGGATGATCACCTATGCGTATCTTCACGCATATGCTGACTCGTTGGCTAAAGCGGTAATCATGAATGTAGTAGTGCCAGCCGTAGATCCCTGGGAGCAGGTAAAACAAAACCCAAGAATCTGGCATTTCGCGTTCAACGCCATTCCCGATTTGCCCGAAACACTGGTAATTGATCGACAACGTCCATTCTTCGATTACTTCTTCGATACCATTTCCGCCCAGCCGGAAAAAATTAGTGAACAGGCACGCACTATTTACGCCCAAGCTTATGCCAGTTACGATGCACTCCACACGGCTTTCGAATGGTATCGAACGTTTCCAAAGGATGAAAAAGATAATGAGCAGACCAAAGGAAAGCCAGTTCAGACGCCTGTACTTTATCTGAGAGGAGAAAAAGAATACGGTGATCTGGATGAATACCTGAACAGTTTCAAAGAAAGCGGCCTGGTTACTATTCAGGGGCAACTCATTTCCGGCAGTGGTCATTATGCACCGGAAGAATCGCCGGACGAAGTGATTAAGGCACTAAAAGCGTTTTTGTAATAGACTGAATCTACTTCACATAATAGCCGCTGTTGACAAATTTGGCTTCCAATTCATGCGGCTATTCCTCCTGTTGACTACAGGTTATTTCCATTTCAGACATTCCCTACTTTTTAAGAGAGGTTGATCGCCAGAGCTTTGTTGCGTCGACTTGACCTTAAGGCATCCTGCTGGTTACTATTTTAGATCAGTTTCAGATTGGCGCGTGGGGGGAAATCGACGTTGAATGGTCATAGCCATCAGTAAACAACATGAACGTGAAAAATTTACTTCCTCTTAAGCATGAATATCCACATCAAAGGCATCAACTGATTCCGAATTGGCCAAAATGGATGTGGTTCGTAGGGCAATGTGCCATTGTTACGCTGTTGAGTTTGTCAACAGTAATAGGGCAGGTCCCGGCCAATTCGGGTTTCATTTCGGGAGAAATCACTGATAAAGCGACGGGGCAGGGCGTGCCTTTTGCGTCGGTCGCTGTAAAAGGAAAAGCAATTGGTACACAGGCCGATGTCGATGGTCATTTTCAACTACCCGTACGACAGGCTGTTGATTCTCTCCTGGTATCGGCGTTGGGTTATCAAACGACTTCGATTGCTGCGACGACAACAGCTATGAAGATTGTCTTAGCCCCATCCGCTGCTCAGTTGCAGGAAATCGTTGTACGCGCGGGCGAAAATCCAGCATTCCGTATTTTACGAGGAATCCACTCGCATCGTAAACAAAACGATTTCAGTCAGTTAAGTGGCTATGAATACGAATCGTATAACCAGCTGGCTATTCGTATTAATCAACTGGATGAACGCTTTCGGCAACGGAAACCTGTTCGGGCTATTCTGCGGGCGCTTGAAGAAAAGCAAGGTGGTAAAAAGGCCTCTGAATTGCCTGTGTTTTTGTCAGAAACCGTATCGCGCATGTACGCCCGGCAGCATCCGCAGCACACGAAAGAGCAGATTCAGAAGACAAACATCAGCAGCGTTGGCATTACCGACGATAGCTACGTGGCTCAGTTTACGGGTGCGGGGTTCAATACACTGAATTTCTATAAAAATCAGGTCGCTTTATTTCAGAAAGAATTCATCTCGCCATTGGCTGATGGAGGTCGTGCTGCCTATACTTATTATCTGGCCGATACAACCCGAGTCGGAAATCATATATGTTACGGTATTGACTTTGATCCAAAAAATGAGCGGGATCTGGCGTTTCGTGGCAAAATGTGGATCGATACAGTTTCGTACGCCCTTGTGAGTATCGAAGCCCGTACGGGAACGGCAACGAACATCAACTTTATCAACCAGATCGATATCGATCAGACGTATGAACTCGCCGATGAATTAGGTAAAGCCTGGCTCCCTGAAAAAACTCATCTGACCATTCAGGTCAGTGAACTTGTTCCGCATACGTTTGGCGCGACGGTCGATTACCGCTCATCGGTTCACCAGCCATTAGTCGGACAGCCCAAACCTACGGATTTCTTTACCACAGAAGTTGAGTTGGCCGAGGATCGCGCGCAGGCTCCGGCAGATTACTGGCCAGCTAAACGGGAGCAATCGCAGCCGTCGCAAACGTTCGATCAGACCCGCGCTATGCTGGATACCGTTCGGAATTTGCCGATTGTGAAAACCTACACGAAAGTTGGCCAATTTTTGCTGAATGGGGGCTATTTGCCACTCGTGCGCGGCCTGGATTTGGGCTCGATTTATTCGATGTGGGCGTATAATCCTATTGAAGGTAATCGACTGCGTATGGGCGTACAAACAAATAATGCCTTTAGCCGCACCTGGCAATTGTCGGCGTACGGTGCTTATGGTACACGGGATAAGATATGGAAAACAGGTTGGGAGGTTAATTTCATTCCGGCTCGGCAACCCTTAACGCTGATTACCTTACGACATAGCTACGAACTGGAACGGCTGGGATTTCGGCAGGAAGATGTAGCCGACAACTCGTTTTTTAAAATCACCAGCCGGTTCGGTGCTTATCGGCAAGCCTATTACCAACGTGAAACAGCCCTGACCGCCCAACGTGATCTAGGCACCGATTTTACGCAGACGATTGGCGCGCGAGTTCGAACGATGAGCCTGCTGTTCCCATTTGCGATCAACCAAACAGGAGAACCACAATCGATTGGTTCCTCTGGCTCCGACCTGTTGAGTCGGGAAATTTTTCTGGAAACACGGTATGCGCCAGGACGGCTGCCAAATCGTCGGGTTACGGGCCGTCGTGTTCGTCGTCGCCCTACAGAATCCGCACCCATTGTCACACTTCGATATACGTTGGGAGCCTCATCGTATCAGGGAAGTCGTATTGGGACTTACCACAAGTGGCAACTTCAACTGGATCAGACACTTCGCTGGGGGCTGTTTGGGCGCACACAATATACCGTCCGGGCAGGCTATAGTCCATCGACGTTACCGTATCCACTATTGGAAATGCATTTAGGGAATCAGACTCCTTTTTATAACCGAAACGCCTTCAACCTGATGAACTACGCTGAATTTGTTAGCGACCGATATGTTTCGGTATCAGCAGAACACAAATTTGATGGGTTACTCACCAACCGAATTCCGCTGATTCGTCGCTGGGGGTGGCGATCGTTTGTAACGGGTAAGGTATTGTGGGGTCATTTGAGTGAGGAAAACCGTACCCTAATTGCTACGCATGATGCCAGCGGAAAACCAATTCCACCTGTGCGATCATTGAGCAGCACACCTTACGCTGAAGTGGGGTATGGCGTTGAAAATGTCTTTAAAGTATTGCGTATTGAAGCCATGCATCGACTAACCTACCGGCAAAATCCAGCCGTAACTCCGTTTGCGGTAAAGGTGTCGTTTCAGTTGAGTCTATAGACAATTACGGAAAAATGAATTAATCAAATTAATTGATTATCAACGGTAAATTTGATTAATAATGTCATGTGTTGACCTAGAATTTGGCTAGTAAATCCTTACAATGGCTGTCGACGGTGAGCGGACTGATAAAGAGTTTTTCGGCTGGGGCGGTAAGCAGCAGAGTCGCTTTTGTCGTTGATTCGATATTAATACCTATAATATTCTCATAATCAGGCGACTTCGATCCGAAAAATACTTCCTTGATCGCTTCGATAAGCTCATTGGGCGAAACGCTTAGAAGAGAATTGGCTAGAATTTAGATTAGTTTACAATAGATGACGACCTTTTAATAAGATAGTGATAAACGTAAGTCATTTTATATTTGATTTGCTGGTTATCGTGCTCTATTAATTAAACTCCTCTAATTTTTAACCAAGTTACTTATGAAAAAAGTTTTAAAATGGGTCGGCATTGTGCTGGGCGTTATCGCTGTTGTTGTCGTTGGAGCCATGGCGTATGTTAAAATCGCGCTTCCGAATGTGGGCGATGCACCAGACCTCAAGGTAGAACGAACCCCAGCCCGTGTTGCACGCGGTGAATACCTGGCCAATCATGTGACCGTCTGCATCGACTGCCACAGCACCCGCGACTATAGTTTATTTTCGGGACCTCTGGTGCCTGGCACGCATGGGAAAGGCGGTGAGTTATTCTCTCAGCAAATGGGATTTCCGGGTTCGTTTACTGCGAAAAACATCACCCCAACTGGCCTCGGAGACTGGACTGACGGCGAAATATACCGGGCTATAACCACCGGAGTAAGCCGCGATGGACACGCTTTTTTCCCGGTTATGCCTTACCCATATTATGGCAAAATGAACGAAGAAGACGTAAAGAGCATTGTCGCGTATTTACGTACGCTCAAACCAATCGAGAACAAACCAGCCGAGTCGAAAGCGGATTTTCCGTTCAATTTTATTCTGAACACTATTCCCAAAAAAGCTGAACCTGTACCTATGCCTGACTCTACCGACGAATTGGCTACAGGACAATATTTGGTGATGATCGCTGGTTGCGTAGAGTGCCACACGCAGGTTGATCAAGGTCAGATTATCAAAGAAAAGTCGTTTGCCGGCGGACGAGAGTTCAAAATGCCAAGCGGAACATTGTATACGCCCAATATTACACCCGATAAGGAAACAGGTATCGGGAATTGGACGAAAGAAGCATTTATTACTCGATTCAGGTCGTATGCTGACAGCACTTATAAAGCACACAAAGTAGGCCCGAATGATTTCCAGACCATCATGCCCTGGACAATGTATGGAGGTATGAAAGAAAAGGATTTAGGGGCTATCTACACCTATCTGAAGTCGCTGAAGCCCATTCAAAACAAAGTGGCTGAGAAATTCAAGCCGAATGTAGCCATGCGTTAATATACCGGGCATGCCGGTTTGATTCGAATGAAAGCCTTCTGGTATAAACTGGAAGGCTTTTGCTTGGATCAATGACTGGATTACAAAGTGAGTCGAATAGTTAAAAAAGCCAATAAATGGCGTATCACAATACGCGGTGAATCGTAACTTCGCGACCCGTTACTGCTCATCAAAATCATGGCGCTCAAAACACTCGTTAAAATCTCCAATGTGACTAACCTCAGCGATGCCCGATACTGCGCAGGTATGGGTGTCGACATGCTCGGCTTTTCGATGGATGTCGATTCGCTGGATTATATAGAGCCGAAAAAATTTGAGGAAATCAGAGGTTGGGTGGCAGGGATTCAGATTGTAGGCGAAACGACAGCCTCTGATCCTGAAGTGATTGAGCAACTATTAGAAACCTACCAGCCTGATGTTTTGCAGGTAGCCGAAGCCGCTTTATTGCCCTATCTGGGCACGTTTGGTAAACCGCTAATCCTCCAGGTCGATTTATCGCAAATAACGCTCGATCAACTCGATACGCTTTTTCATACCGGAGTTGCCGGAGCTGATTATGTCCTGATTGAAAGCAATGGCCCGCTTCATCTGGACGACGAATTAAAAGCTACTCTCCAACGGCTCGCATCCCGTTATCCGATTTTGTTAGGAACGGGCATCTCAGCCCAAAATGTTCACAACCTGTTAGCAGACCTACCCGTTCGCGGAATCGCCCTAAGCGGTGGCGACGAGGAGCAACCCGGCAACAAAGAGTTCGGCGAACTGATGGACATTCTCGAAGCAATTGAAGAGGAATAGCAGAGGGCAAATGAGTATTTTATTAATAATCCCAACGACCTAATCCCTCTGCTACATCACTACTATGTATTACCTACTATCATTGAAAACATACTTCCATCCATAACCGCGTCCATTCTTCCAATTCTGCTTTTACTGCGTTTGATTACCAGCTAGGTTTACATCGTTTTCAAACACATAAAAGCCATGAACAAGCGATTAGAACGTATTGCCGACCAGGCCCAGTTAGGGGGCGTATGCGCTGGTTTGGCTGATTATTTTGGTATTGACCGTGCTTTAGTACGTGTACTTTTTGTAATCGGAATTTTTTTACCGCATTTTCCGGCTATAATTATTTACATTATTTTGTGGATTGCGTTACCAGAACGTCGTTCGGCTAGTGCAACCACGCAATCAACAGCTTATTCTAATCCCTATTTCGCAATGAATCCCTACAATCCCAACAAACCTGCTAATCCCGACCGTAGCATTATTGGCGGTGCTGTCCTGATTATTCTGGGCGTATTGTTCCTGATTGATCGGTATTTCGATATTGACTTCGGCGACCTGTGGCCTTTTATGTTGATCGCTATTGGCTTGTGGCTGATTTTTAAGGATCGGATCAAACCTCCTTATGATAACACAACCAATTACGGTAGTTCAACTACCGACAATGACCCAAACGGAACGCTGTAAATAGATGTAGGATGTATGCTATATGACGTATGCGGACTATACCCTACTTCATATAGCATACATCCTATATCAGACATAAAAAGATCATGCAACGTAGAAACGGATTATTCTGGGGAATTTTCTTTCTAACATTAGGTGTGCTGTTTTTGGCTCGTCGGGCAGGTTGGCTCGACGTCGACTGGCATTCACTAGTGAATTTGTGGCCATTGTTATTGATTCTGGCCGGTGTACATCTGATTCTGGAACGTCGGGTACATTCAGCTTCGGCAACATTTATTACAACGGTAATGTTAGCCGTAGCCGTACCAACTACCTTGTTCGGGTTCCTGTCTCATCGCCGACATCACGACGAAAATTCTCATTGGCGCTGGGATCATGATGACGATGACGATAATCATGATAGTGATGATGACGACGACGATGATGATTATCGGGCAGAACGTAAACGACGATTTTCGGATAATGGCGAAGTCCATAACAGTACGTTTGCCGAGAATATGGATAGTGACACGCGTGAGGCTGTATTTAAACTTGCCGGTGGTGCTGGCCGATTTACGATCAGTGATCCGACTACGGAACTGATTAAAGCAGATGCCAAACAAACGGTTGGCACGTATACAATGTCAGTCGATCGGGATGAAACCACACACGTTCCGACCATCGAATTGAAGCCGACTGAAGAGCAGCAGAATTTTGATCTGAAAGATGGTAAATTCGAGAATCGTGTGGATGTCCATCTGAACGAAAAACCCATCTGGTCGATGGATATCGCTCTTGGCGCTGGTACCGGCGAACTGGATTTAAGTGCTTATGCCGTAAAGAATCTGAAACTAGCCGCTGGCGCTGCTGACCTTAATTTGAAGCTAGGCGCTAAGGCAGATCAGGCTGATGTAAAATTAGATGTCGGAGCCGCATCAGTTACGGTACGCGTTCCCAAAGAAGTCGGCTGCCGGATCAAGAAAGATGGCGCGCTGAATATCGAAGATCTGGATGACTTTACAAGCGTGGGCGGGGGAGAGTTTGTCAGCCTTGGCTATGATGCCAGCTCGAAAAAGATGATGATCCGTTTCGACGGCGGCATCTCTCACTTTAAAGTAGTCCGCTATTAAAACCGGGATTTATTGGATTTAACTGATTAAGCTGATTTTGTAGAAGAATGCTTATTCGAAGCAAAAAAACAAAATCAGCTTAATCAGTTAAATCCAATAAATCCCGGTTCAAAATCTGATTAATCCCCCAATCCGTTAAATCCCGGTTCAATTACCCTGATTTAATCGTTTGATGAGCGTCTGATTAAACATCTGCTCGGTTTTATATAACTCCCGCAACTGCCCTGGGCTGATTACTTTTAGAAACCGTTCCATATACTCGTCGTCTAGATCGGCGAGTTTTTGTTTAGTAGCATTGGTTTCCCGAAGCCCATTTCGTAGCTGGTCGTCGTTGAGGCTCATCCGCCCTGGCTCATTGTTCAACTGCCGAATCCGGCGGTTCAATTCTTGTTTTTTTGCGTTGTATTCGTTGTAGATCACCCAGAATTGCGGAGCCTGGTCGGTGGTTAGATTCAACCGATTGGTAATCATACCGATTTTGGCCGCTTCAATTTTCTGGCGCCCACTGAGGTCATCCTGTGCGTTGACTGCCTGTGTCGTCAGCAGCAGGCTAACCAGCCAACCAATCCATAAGTATCTCATTGTCGTAAAGTTGCCCATTCTTACAATCATGAACCCATCTTGGGGATGTCTAGAATGGTTTGGTCCTTAATATGCTGTTGAATGTCAGCAGGCTGTACATTTAGAAATTCAATCGCCGTCGTATCACTTCCTAAAGATGATTGAAGTTGCTGATTATCAATTAATTCATCCGCATTTACGCCTTGATCATTCAGATAGGCCATAATTACGTCGTTACTAACACCAGCCAATGCTTCGTTGCCCAGGGATTCCTGACGCTGAGGTAACGTTTGCCAAACTAGCACAGCTATCAGACTGGCTCCTGCTAGCGAAGCCGCCGTACGTTGCCACGACCAGCTGATCCGAAAAGCTGACTTCGGTTTATGGGCAACGCGAGCCTGAACTCGTGAGGGTAGATCGTCAAAGTAGCCATCGGGAGCAACAAAAGGATGCTGCCTGAGTGGATGCTCAGGGGGGAGTTCGTCGAGCCGGAAATTCTTAAAGTCGTTCATTGCACTGGTGTGTATCTCACACAATTCAGGTATCTTAAATTTTTTTAAGATTTGACAGCGTCAACCGCTTGAGGTTTAATCGAATGTCTCCGAGTTATGAAAAAAATCTTCTATTTTTTTCACGGCAAGGTGGTAAGACGCTTTCAACGCACCAACGGAAGTACCCGTAATTTCCGAAATATCTTCGTATTTCATATCATCGAAGTATTTCATGTTGAATACCAGCCGCTGTTTGTCAGGTAATTTCAGTAAAGCCTTCTGTAATTTCAACTGTACGTCTTCACCACTGGGATCGTTGCCTGACGTAACATAGTCCGCATTCGATTCGAGTTTTTCCATTAGCTCGCCCTCTACATCGCCAATCGGCAGGAAAAAACGGCGACGCTTTTTGTTCAGGAAATTCAGACACTCGTTGGTTGCAATGCGATAAATCCAGGTATATAACTGACTATCACCCCGAAAGTGTTCCAGGCTATTCCAGACTTTTATGAATGTTTCCTGCACCAGATCGTCGGCATCATCGTGGTCGATGACCATCTTTCGGATATGCCAATAAATTTTCTGCTGATACTTGCGCACCATCAGATTAAAGGCATAATTCCGGCTCGACGGGTCGCGATATTTAGCGAGAAGTTCTTCGTCAGTCATTCTATTGTTCCAGGTTTCGATTTTCAGGTGTCAAGTTCCAGGTTATAAACAACGTAGAACTTGACACCTGAAAATCGAAACAACTAAGCTTTACGGGCAATCGCCTTTTTCACCTGCTCAACGATTTTGTCGGCAGTGAGGCCATATTTTTGCATCAATTGATCGGGTGTACCGCTTTCGCCGAACGTGTCGTGAACGCCTACGTATTCGAGTGGAGCCGGGAAATTGCGAGCCAATACTTGAGCCACGCTGTCGCCCAGACCCCCATTGATCATGTGTTCTTCAGCCGAAACCGCACAACCCGTTTTCTTCACCGATTTCAAAATAGCCTCTTCATCTAACGGCTTAATTGTGTGAATATTGATAATATCGGCTTCAATTCCCTGTTCAGACAAAATTTCACCGGCTTTGATTGCTTCCCAAACGAGGTGACCTGTGCAGAAAATCGACACATCTTTCCCTTCGTTTACGGTCCACGCTTTACCGATTTCAAACTTCTGATCAGCAGCTGTAAATACTGGAATTACCGGGCGGCCAAAACGCAGATAAACCGGCCCTTCGTGATCGGCGATGGCAATGGTTGCCGCTTTGGTCTGGTTATAATCGCAGGGATTGATAACGGTCATATTGGGCAGCATTTTCATCATACCCAAATCTTCCAGAATCTGGTGCGTAGCGCCATCTTCCCCTAACGTCAAACCAGCGTGCGATGCGCATATTTTAACGTTTTTATTCGAATAAGCCACCGACTGCCGAATTTGGTCATAAACACGGCCCGTCGCGAAATTGGCAAACGTCGTTGCATACGGAATTTTACCGCCGATGGTCAGGCCAGCCGATACACCAATCATGTTGGCTTCGGCAATACCGCACTGAATGAAACGGTCAGGATTATCTTTAATAAACGCTTCCAGTTTGAGCGATCCCGCCAGATCGGCAGTCAACGCGATAACATCTGGGTGCGTTTTCCCCAGTTCAGCGATACCCGCGCCGAAACCCGAACGCGTATCTTTCTTTTCCGTGTATTCGAACTTTTTCATGGTCTATATTAATTCGCCGAAGCGAGGGTATGCAATTTAATTAGAATACAACTGGTACTTAGGGCAATTCGTACATTGAACAACCTATAAGCCAGAGTTGATTTTGTGCTAACACTTCTACTACTGAAGAGCGACTCATTTTAATAATCTGTTACGCCGATGGTTAGCGGTAACTCGTTGAGGGCTTGAGCCAATTGCTCGGCGTTCGGCGCAGTACCATGCCATTTGTAATTGCCCACCATATAATCGACGCCGAAGCCCATTTCGGTGTGCATCAGAATTAAGGTTGGTACGTCAGGATCTTCCTGAGCTTTCTTGAGCGTACGGATTACATCTTCAATATCGTTTCCTTCCATTTCCTCCACATACCAACCGAAAGCGCGGTATTTGGCCGCCAGATCGCGGTTGCTGTTGACGTTATCGGTAGTGCCGTCAATCTGGGCGTGGTTCAGATCGATGATGGCGGTTAGGTTACCGAGTTTTTTGTTGGGGGCAAATTGAGCGGCTTCCCAAATCTGGCCTTCCTGTTGCTCACCATCACCCATCAGAACATACACATGGTGTTTGTCGCCGTTGAGTTTTTTGGCGTAAGCAGCACCCGAAGCAACGGATAATCCTTGTCCTAATGAACCAGAGGCAATCCGAATGCCCGGTAAGTGTTCTGCCGTGGTTGGGTGGCCCTGCAATCGACTGTCTAATTTGCGGAAGGTGGCTAATTCACTAACTGGGAAATAACCAGCTCGCGCTAGAACCGAATAAAACACGGGCGAGATGTGGCCATTCGATAGAAAGAAAATATCCTCATCGCGACCATCCATATCAAAAATAGGTTTGCCTTGAGCGTCTTTTTTTCGGTCCATCACCTCGAAATAGAGAGCGACGAAAAAATCAGTGCAGCCTAATGAACCGCCTGGGTGACCAGAATTAACAGCCGCAACCATCCGCAGAATGTCGCGCCGAACGGCCGTAGCCGTGCTTTTGAGTTGTTCGATTTCCATAGTTTTTCAATTGCTTTCCATTAACGGAAAACTATTTTAAAATTTGATCAGCGTGGTGTTGGGTATCTACTTTACTGATAATGTCGGTAATGATGCCCGCTTCGTCAATCAGGAAAGTCGTTCGGACAATGCCCATAAATTGACGACCATACATCGATTTCTCTTTCCATACGCCATACGATTCGACAATCTTTTGATCTGTATCGGCGATAAGTGGAAAATTTAAACTGTATTTTTTTATGAATTTCTGATGTGACTTCTCATCGTCAACACTTACGCCAAGAACCTGATAGCCAGCGGCACGAAGTCGATCTTCATTGTCGCGAAGGCTACACGCCTGAGCTGTGCAACCGGGTGTGTCGTCTTTAGGATAAAAATAGAGGACCACTTTTTTGCCACGATAATCGGACAATTTAATAGGCTTTCCATTTTGATCGGTACTCGTAAAATCGGGAGCGGGATCACCAACTTTTAACTCCATACGCTGTCTAGTTTATGGTTTAAAATGTAGAGTTTAGGGTTTGATGTTGAATAGCGTAAGAATAAAGGCTGCATCAGCCAACGTCAAACTGTAAACTCTAAACTGGTATTATCGTCTTTTTCGATGGTTTTTTTGTGCTGCTTTTCGAGGAACAACCCGTCGGGGCTGTTCGATAATGGTACTGTCGGAACCAATATTCCCCGAACGATCTTTCACCTGAACCAATACTTCGGCTCCTGTTTCGAAAGGTTCGTCTGGAGTTAACTTATCAGACCAGACGAGCGCTCGTTTGTAATCGTACTGCAAGAGTACCCATTCTCCGTTGACCAGTGCCCGAAACTCGGAAATACCCGACAGATCGTCCGAAATTTTGGCTGTGATCCCGTTCGGCGTCGCACTTAGAATTTGAACTCTCGGAGGATTGATGTCAGTCATCAACTGAAAACGACCCAGCACACGAGTTTTAAACTCAATCCGGCCTTTAGTCCACGTACCGCCCAGGAAACTCTCACGTCCACCGCTTGTCCAATATGCTTTTGTTCGTGCCGTATCAATCGCAATTGGATAGTTTGGTGTATACTGAATAGTCAGAAAATCGTTCAGTGGAATAGTGGGTTGATTTATCTCCAATCCACCGCCGGGTAACGACCGCATCGCCAGATGCAACGTGTCAAAAAGCGTTCTCGGACCAAAATCCAGCCGGACGTTGCCGTCAACGAAAAACTCGGCCCGATTCGGTACAATCCGTTTTTTTAAGTTCGTCCGTATCACACTTCGGCCAAACTGAACCGAGTCCGGTAAAGACTGCTGCAAATCTATAAGATAAACCGCTTGATTGTTACGGACATAGCTTGCAGGTTGTTCATTCGTTGTTCGACCTGTAATTAGTTTCGCCCAGGGAGGATTAGTCGTGGGTACATTTTTTACCGTCAATTTCAGTATGTTTTCGTCGGTTGTGATGGTTGCAGAAGGTTCTCCACGATACGGTTCCGGTAAAATTCCGGACGATTGCGTAACCAAAGAATCCGCAAGCGCCGACCGGGTAGGGGTGAGGTCTGGCTGGATCGTAAAACTGAGTTGGGTCGAATGATCATGCGCATCGTAGAGCGTAAGCGTCACTTCGTGCGGCTGACCATCCAGCAAAGGCAAACGACCTCGGTAATTTGCGTTGCTTGGCAGTTTGTAGAGATTCAGGATGTTACCATCAGCAATGTAGCCCCGATGGTACCGTTGGCCGCTCATCTGCTCGACTTCGTAGTTTTCGTGAACGTTCATGAATCGCGTTTGTTCGTTCGGAAAACTATTCATGTTATAGGCAAACACTTCCTGCCCATCTAGCCTGATTTCCAGACAGCTAATACCATTACGATAAGGCGACCCACTAGTTTTGTCATAGGCCAGCACTTCCATACCAATCAATCCGGATGCTGTAATAGGTTGATTGATCGTAAATGTTCCGTCGGCACGGCGAGTTGGTACGTAGCTGACTCGCTGATATTCGCCATTAATACGCGATGTAGCCGTCATCGTTTTCAGGGCAACACGCTCAAAATAAGGCGGAACATTGTCCTGGATTTCGGAGAAACCGTAGAGCAGCGGGTTGATCAGATTATCTTTGGCATCTCGAATTTCGAAGTGGAGGTGCGGTCCGCCAGAACCACCTGTATTTCCCGAAGCCGCGATTACGTCACCTTTTTTGACCGGAAACTGACCCGGCTGCGGGCGCAAATCGATCTCGAACGTTTTCTTTTCGTACTGCTGCTCACGCAGATAGGTGCCGAGTGTATCTTTTAATGAACGCAAATGGCCATAAACCGTTGTCAGTCCATTGGGATGTTTGATGAAAATAACGTTACCATAGCCAGACGTGAAAACGGCAATTCGGGATACATACCCATCGGCGGCAGCATGCACATCTAGTCCCTCGCGTCCACCCGTACGAATGTCCAGACCGGCATGAAAATGATTAGCCCGTAAATCGCCCAGACCACCAGACAAGGAATTGGCGGAGCCAGGCTGAATGGGGAAGAGAAAGTAGTTCTCGACAAGTGTGCCCGGTTGAATATACCCCGTTTGTGTCTGGATTGCGGGTGTTGCCGAAACAGGTTTGGTTGATTGGCCGAAAACCAGTTTTGAGCAAGCCAGAACTGCTATGTATGTATAAAATAAAGTGCGTGTCAAAAGCAAAATGATGGACAGTTTTAGCGAATTAGATTCAGTATCGATTCGCCATTACTTCACGTCAAATGTTAGCATGGGTTTATCCTCGATATAGGCGGTCAGTCGATCTCCAATCTGGACAGGGCCAACACCGTGTGGCGTTCCAGTAAACAGAATATCGCCCTGCTGCAACAGGAAGTATCGGGAAACAAACGAAATCAGGTAGTCTATTTTATAGAGCATCAGACTTGTATTGCCCTGTTGACGAATCTCGCCGTTGATGTCTAATTTGAAATTTAGATTCTGTAAATCAGGATAATCCGTTTTCGGTACAAACGATGAGATTGGGGCCGAGCCGTTGAATCCTTTTGCCAGCTCCCAGGGCAATCCTTTAGCCTTCAATTTGCTTTGCACATCACGGGCGGTGAAATCAATGCCGACACCGATTTCATCGTAATATTTATGGGCAAATTTCTCATCGATATTTTTCCCGACCCGATTGATTTTTACCAGAATCTCAACCTCATGATGTACATCAGAAGAAAAATCTGGGTAGAAAAACGGCTCATTTTTCAGCGGAATAGCCGTTTCGGGTTTCATAAAAATAACGGGATCTTCAGGACGTTCGTTATTGAGTTCTTTGATATGTTCGGCGTAATTTCGGCCAACGCAGATAATTTTCATAAGAAAGGCAGACTGTAACTGTTGCGGCAGAAATTCACATCAACGAATAAATGAGGAAGAATTTCTGCTCATTCTGCAGTAAACTATTTAGACGGCTACAAATCTAACGACTAAAGAGGGGCTGACCACACGCAATTTGAAAAATTTGAACAAATCAAGTACTTTTTGGGTCATTATACGTCAGAACCATTCAATTAGATATAAACCAGTTAACTAATGAAAAATGCACTTATTGCGATGCTGATTGTCGGCTTTGCTGTTGGTTGCCAGAAAGTGCCTATTACCGGCCGAACCCAATTGAAATTAGTTCCTAACGATCAGCTCTTGCCGCTCAGTTTTACGAACTATAAAGGCGTATTGGATACGAGTACAGTAGTAAGGGGAACGAATGATGCTGAAATGATTCGGCGGGTTGGTAATCGATTACGCCAGGCTATGGAGCAGTACCTGAACGCTAATGGTCTGGGAAAACGGCTTGAAGGTTTTCAGTGGGAGTTTAATCTCATTCAAAGTCCGCAGGTGAATGCCTGGTGTATGCCAGGAGGAAAGGTTGCTTTCTATACGGGTATTTTGCCTTATACACAAAATGAAGCGGGCGCTGCCGCCGTTATGGGCCACGAAATTTCGCACGCCATTGCCGAGCACGGTAATGAGCGGATGAGCGAAGGTTTGCTGGCTAATGGACTGATTCAGGGCGGACAAATTGTGGCTGGTACAGCCGCTCGTAGTACGAATAATCAGGTAAACTCAATTTTGCTACAAGCTGTTGGGGCAGCACTTCCGATTGGCTATCAGGTAGGGCGGGCTTTGCCACACAGCCGTAAGCAGGAGTCGGAGGCCGATCATCTGGGCGTTATTTTCATGGCTATGGCGGGTTATAATCCGCAGGAAGCCGTTACGTTCTGGGGCCGGATGGCGAAAGCTGGAGGTGGGCAAAAGCCACCAGAATTCCTATCAACTCACCCATCCGATGAACGTCGAATTAAGGATTTACAGGCACTAATGCCTGAGGCAATGAAATACTACAAACGATAAAAAAGAAAAGCCGGAGTTTTTGCTCCGGCTTTTTTTATTGAGTTAGTTAGAAAGTGGGTACTTCTTACAGATTCTGAACGACTTGCTTTACTTTCTCAGCCGCTTCTTTCAGTTCGACAGCCGATTGGACTTTCAAGCCAGATTCGTCGATGATTTTGGCACCTTCTGCCGCGTTCGTTCCCTGAAGTCGAACAATAATTGGAACAGGAATATCGCCAATCGCTTTGTAAGCTTCTACAACGCCCGTAGCTACACGGTCGCAGCGGACGATACCACCGAAAATATTGATCAGAATCGCTTTTACGTTCGGATCTTTCAGGATGATTCGGAAACCAGCTTCAACCGTTTTTGCATTTGCACCACCCCCTACGTCAAGGAAGTTAGCTGGTTCACCGCCCGATAGCTTGATGATGTCCATCGTTGCCATTGCCAGCCCGGCTCCGTTTACCATGCAACCTACGTTTCCGTCAAGTTTAACATAGTTCAGGTCATTCGCCGATGCTTCAACTTCGAGAGGATCTTCTTCCGAAATATCGCGGAGATTCGCTAGATCGGGGTGACGATACAAAGCATTATCGTCCAGATTTACCTTCGCATCGACTGCCAAAATCTTGTTATCCGACGTTTTCAGAACCGGGTTGATTTCAAACATTGATGCGTCGGTGTCCACGTATGCTTTATACAACGAGGTCACGAACTTCACCATTTCTTTGAACGCTTCGCCCGACAGGCCAAGACCAAACGCTACTTTGCGAGCCTGGAAAGGTTGTAGACCAACGGCAGGATCGATCCACTCTTTCACGATTTTCTCCGGCGTTTTTTCGGCTACTTCTTCAATGTCCATACCCCCTTCGGTGCTGGCCATGATGACATTACAGGCTTTACTCCGGTCGAGCAGGATACTGATGTACATCTCTTTCGGCTCCGAAGCACCGGGATAGAATACATCCTGAGCGACTAATACCTTATTAACTTTTTTACCCTCAGGGCCAGTCTGATGCGTAACGAGCACATTGCCAATCAGGTTTTTAGCGATGTCACGTACATCATCAACTGATTTGGCTAAAGCTACACCCCGTTGTTCGCTGCCAACAATTTTACCCTTGCCGCGTCCACCCGCATGGATTTGTGATTTAACGACCACAAACTTGGAGTTTGTTTGCGCCATAATTTGTTTGGCGGCTTCTACTGCTTTCTCTGGCGACTCGGCCACGATGCCTTCCTGAATTCGGACACCGTATTTTTTGAGAATTTCTTTACCCTGATACTCGTGTATATTCATGACAACTGCAACAAGGAGGATTGGAAATCGTATTTTTGCGCGGCAAGTTAACACTAAGTGATGAGTGATGAGTGATAAGTGGTGAGTTTTTAAACAACTCGTTGAACTTATCACTTATCATTCATCACGCATCACTATAAAATGTCGCTTCTACAAACCACTGATATTCGCCGGAATTACGGCAACCTCCCCGTTTTAAAAGGAATTAATCTAAGCATCGGAGCCAGTGAGGTGGTTTCCATTGTTGGTGCATCTGGTGCGGGCAAAACAACGCTGCTGCAAATTTTAGGAACATTAGATCGACCCGATTCGGGGGAGCTGTTAATTGATGGCCAAAATGTATTCACGCTGAATGACCGTCAATTAGCTAAATTCCGTAATGAACGTATCGGCTTTGTTTTTCAGTTTAACAATTTGTTACCTGAGTTTACAGCGCTGGAAAATGTGTCTCTACCTGGTTTTATTGCGGGAACGGCTGAGAATCAGGTCCGAAAACGAGCTGCTGAGTTATTAGAAATTTTGGGCTTACGTGACCGTATTTCTCACTTACCGTCTCAATTATCAGGCGGTGAGCAACAACGAGTTGCCGTAGCACGGGCTTTGATTAATCAACCAGCGATTGTTTTCGCTGATGAACCTAGCGGTAATCTCGACTCACGGAATGCAGAGGAGCTTCACCAGCTGTTCTTCAAACTACGAGATGAATTTGGTCAAACGCTCGTTATTGTAACCCATAATGATCATCTGGCCGACCTTGCTGATCGAAAGCTAACGATCCGTGATGGGATGATGTTTAGTTAACTTTCTCATAATTTTCTGAGTTGAGTGGCTCCTTTCAAAAAGGACAGGAGTTGTATTGCCCTATATTTCTTATAACCCATATGAGCAAAATCTACATCGCAAGTAATTTGAAGGCCTTATTATGTAATGTATTCGCCTTATGGCTGCTGAGTAACGTTAGCGGTTTTGCCCAACTACCTACGGGTTTTAATAACAGTTTAGTTCAGAATGGCTATACAACGCCAATGGGCACGGTTTTCTCCGCAGATTCGCGGCAGCTTTTTGTGTGGGATAAGGCTGGTCGAATTTGGGTGTCTAACTGGAATGGAGCTCAGTACATTAAGCAAGCTACTCCTGTTTTGGACATTAGTGAAGAAGTAGGAAACTGGCGCGACTTTGGCCTGGCGAGTATGTGTCTTGATCCAAATTTTGCCTCTAATGGGCTAGTGTATTTATATTATGTCGTAGACCGGCATCATCTTCTTTATTTTGGTACGTCAACGTATAGTGCGACTAAGGACGAATATTACAATGCGACGATCAGCCGGGTAACTCGCTACAAAATCAACACGGCCAATAATGTATTATCAGCT
Organism: Spirosoma harenae; assembly: GCF_054776975.1. NCBI lineage: Bacteria > Pseudomonadati > Bacteroidota > Cytophagia > Cytophagales > Cytophagaceae > Spirosoma > Spirosoma harenae. The sequence goes on from NZ_BAAHBD010000002.1 coordinate 29,366, forward strand.
GATCTAAGCAGCCGTAAAATTCTATTGGGCGAAACAAAATCAACAGGAGTGCCACTTACTCACGAATCACATGCCGGTGGAACCATTCTGTTCGGCACCGATGGTACGCTGTTGGTTTCAACGGGTGATAATGCCAGCTATAATACGACTGATAAAGGAAGTTCGAGCGATACCTATTGGCAAACAGCTATCAACGATGGGATCATGCGAACGAATGAGAACGTGGGCGCTTTTCGGTCGCAAATGATTACCTCGCTTTGTGGGAAAATCCTCCGCTTAGATCCGAATACGGGTGACGGCATTAGTAGTAATCCGTTTTATGCGTCGGCAAGCCCCCGTTCGGCGGCTTCTCGAGTGTGGGCGCTGGGTTTTCGGAATCCCTACCGAATGACGCTTCAGCCGGGTACAGGAACGACAAATCCCGCGAGTGGAAATCCGGGTACTCTTTTGGTTGGGGATGTGGGTATGAATACCTGGGAAGATATGCACAGCATCCGGCAATCGGGCGAAAACGCTGGATGGCCTATTTATGAAGGAATACTGGAAAATAGTGCCTATAATACAGCTGCCCAGACGTTGGAAAATAAGGACGAGCCCAATCCAACCAATACCTGTAATAAGCCCTATCTGACGTTTGCTAATTTGCTTAAGCAAGCTTCGAGTAGTACAACGACTGTCACGAACCCGTGTAGTGGACAAGCTTTACCGGGGCTGCAACGGCGATATATACACAGTGTACCAGCGCTGGATTGGCATCATACCCAGAATATAGCTCGGGTGCCAAGATTAACCTCTACAACCGCTACGACAGTCTTGATTGGTTCATCTGGAGCGCCTGCAACTGGAACGCCTTTTAAAGGCAACTGCTCAACAGCGGGAGCTTATTATCCAGGCACTATTTTTCCCGCTGCTTACCGAAATCTCTATTATTTCGCTGATTATGGTGCTAACTGGATCAAGGCCGCTACGTTAGGCTCGAATGGGAACATTACTGCTGTACAGGAATTTGTGCCAGCCGGTGGAACGAATGGCGTAGTTGATATTGAATACAATCCGCTTGATGGCGCTCTGTATTTTACGAACATCAATAATGGTGAAATCAGAAAGATTGGTTATGGCACAAGTCAGCCACCAGTGGCAGTTATCACGGCTGATAAAACGCAGGGAACGAGTCCGTTGACTGTCCAATTCAAGGGCGATGGGTCCAGCGATCCTGATGGCGATGCGCTTACGTATTTCTGGGATTTTGGCGATGGTACAACGGCCAATATCGCTAACCCGAGTCATGTGTTTTCGGGAACGGGTACGCAAGGATTTACGGTAACGCTTACTATAAAAGATACGAAGAATTTAACAGCTAGTAAACAGATTCTGATCTCGCTGAACAATGCCGCTCCAACGGTTAAAATAACAAATCCAGTAAATGGAGGATTGTATCCACTGGATCGTGAAAGTGTTTATCAGCTAAAAGCCAACGTTACTGACGAATCTGTCAGCACACTAACCTATAGTTGGCAGGTTACGCTTCGACATAATAATCACCAGCACGTTGAACCGGCCATCGTTGCGGAATCCCCTAATGTAAATATTTCGCCAGTAGGATGCGACGGGAATACGTACTATTATATGATTACGGTTCTGGTAACGGATAAGGGGGGCTTGACGGCCATGGATTCCGTGAAAATTTACCCAGATTGTGCGTCTGCAAACGTAGCCATACGAAATCTGAATGCAACTCTGTCTGGAACCTCGAATGCGAATTTAAGCTGGAATTATCCGACCGCAGCCTTTGATGAGGTACTTGTTGCGGCTAAGGCAGGGACTGGGTTTTTAGATCGACCGTCAGGAACGAATTATACGGCTAATGCTGATTTTCAGGGCAATGGAACGGCTATTGAAGGCGGAAAAGTAGTTTATCGGGGATTGGCGACATCGATGACTGTTACAAATTTGAGCCCGCAAACGACCTATTATTTCCGAGTATATACACGCGTAGGTAATGCTTGGTCGGGTGGGGTAGAGGTTAGTTTGTCAACAGGTACTACTCCTACACCCGGCCAGTTCGATCCGGCTTTATGCTACAAGATAACCAACCGATCGAGTGGTAAGTCGTTAGGTGTAGAAGGCGCTTTGACGACGGATGGGGCTTCGGTGAAGCAGCGAACTTTTACGGAACAGACCTGGCAAAAGTGGAAATTTCAATCGTTAGGCTCAAATACATACCAGCTAACCGCATCGCATAGCAATAAAGTTTTAGCCGTAGAAAATGCATCGACCCAAGGGTGGGCAAGCGTAATCCAAACGACGAATACAAATGCCAATAACCAGAAATGGATTGTGCAAACGGATGGTGATGGCTATTCAACGGTAAAAGCCGTTCATTCCAATTTGCTGTTGGATATTGCCGGGCAGGACGAAGGCAGTCAGGTGATTCAATGGTCGGCTAGTGGTGCATATGCACAGTACTGGAAGATTGAAACAACAGGTTGTACGAGCACAACCACGACGACTCCGCCCACATCGGCTACGACCTGCTACAAAGTCACAAATCGTTCAAGTGGTCGAGTTTTAGGGATAGATGGAGCCGTAACGACCGATGGCGCTTCTGTTAAACAACAGACTTATTCCAATCAGCCCTGGCAAAAATGGGAACTTCGCCCAACGGGTACGGCAAATACCTATCAATTAGCCGCCATTCACAGCGGAAAAGTACTGTCAGTACAAGGCGCTTCTACCCAAGGATGGGCTAGTGTTATTCAATCGACAAATACGAATGCCAACAACCAGAAGTGGGTTATTCAGACGGGTGCCGATGGGTTTTCGACATTGAAAGCTGTCCATTCCAATCTGATGCTGGACATCGCCAATCAGGATGAAGGAGGGCAGGTGATTCAATGGGCAGCCAGTGGCGCGTATGCTCAATACTGGAAACTCGAAACGGTAGGTTGTACCTCAGGTGGACGATTGGCCGCTGAAGTTGATCCAGCCCTAAAAGTCTATCCGAATCCAGCACAGGATTATGTAGATATAGACATTCTAATTAGTGAGCCTACTGATGTACAACTCAAACTGTTGAATATAACCGGGAAACAGGTGCATACTGAACTACTGAAGCTAAATAGCTCGACGATTCATCGCTTATCCTTGATAAATTTCCCAACTGGACTATACTTAATTCAGTTACAGGCGGGTGATCAGTGGAGTCGGCAGCAACGACTTTTAATCAGTCGTTAAAAAGTTAGGTAACGGGACTGTTTAATTAATTCTACTAATCATCTATTGTTTATAGATTAGTGTTCTTGTTGATGAAAATACTCCCTTATTTATACTCATATGCATTTTTAGGCCTCTGAATTTCAATGAGTTATCCATTTTGAAAGTTTTTTTTTGTGAAAGCGATATTTTTTTTGTTAATTTTGTTTTATAATTGTGTCGAAAAGAAAAGTTTTTCATAACGTTGAGTAAATCAGAAAGCCAAGAGAGTGTCTCGCTTGGCTTTTTTGTTTATATAAAGGTTTGATTTGTCAACAAGTTTTTAACCTCGATTGAGTACAGCGACATACTCACGTAAGGCCAAAGATCAGTCGATCGACACTCCATTTCCCTCCACCAGTAAAAACGAAAGTTAAGCCCAGTAAGGCGAATAAGAACGGATGCTGGTCTTCGTACCAAAACTTTCCATGCCCTACAAAAAAGGTAATGTAGAGCATTGTCCCTATTGTAAGTAGTGCGCCCAATCGTGTTAGTAAGCCAACTGCCAGCAAAATACCTGCTATCAATTCAGACCCCTTTCCTAGATAAACCAGAAATGAAGGAGAGGATGCTTCTTTAAACGTATCCCAGGTTGTATACGTCTGCATTTGAGCAGGATCAAATACTTCCCATCCATGATAGGCAAGTAACAAACCGACCGCAATTCGGATAAAGGCAAGACCGCCTTCCTGAAACATACCACCTGCTGAAAAGAATTTTCGCATAGAAATTAGTCTTATAGTTTGAATTGGCTGGGACGTAGGATTCATCTATAAAGTCACTCGAATGTACCACAGGTTTTACAGATTGAACCAATCTGATTCATATTCTTCGTCGGTAGTAGATATATGTCCCTGATACATAGGAATATTATGCAACAAAAAAGCCGCTTATAAAGCGACTTTCTAATAGGAGACTTTCATGATGCTATCAGCAACTAATTAATCTACCATGATTGCTTCCTGCTTGAGTGCCATAAGACTGTCAACGTAGTCAGTAACCAATTCATTCGGTCGATACTGGCTAAACTCTGCGCTTAATTGCGTTGCTAGTTGACGATATAGAGGATTGGTTAATACTTCATGTACAGCCCGACGAATTTGGTTTGATGTAGGCGTTTCTGTTCTGAGATCAATACCGACTTGATTGAATTGGACACGGGCTGCAATATCGTCTTTCCCTTCGTGAATACCGGCCGCTACTATAGGAAGCTTATATTGTAAAGCCAGCATCACTCCGCCATAACCACCATTAGTCACATAAACGCTCAGGTAAGGCATTACGGCATTGTAATCGATAAAATCCTCAATCAGAAAGTGAGTTTGTGGAAATCGCTGACGTAGCTCAGCTGTACCTGAACCACCTGTTGTAACAATCACCATTGTATCAGGTTCGTTTTTGTAGGCTTCGAGGGTAGGTACGAGAATCTTCTCCACATTGCGCTCAACGGTGCCTTGTGTTACTAATATAACTCGTTTGTAATCAAGCGTACGTTCAGCCTGGGCAAATGGAATCTTCTTACCCGATCGATGAGGCAACAGTGGACCAACAAATCGAACGTTGGGATGAAGTTGACGGTGCGGATAGTCGAAGCCGGGCACACCACTTTGTAAATAAAGATGGGCATTTCGAAATACAGATTCAAACATAAAGCCTGGCTCCGATGACAAACCGTATCGTTCACGCATCTCGTTGTGCAGATCTGTACAGGGCTTCATGATCACCTTGAACGAGAGATATAGCTTAGCGCGATTAGCCAAACGAACCAGTAACCGTTTGAGCAGAAACTGATCCGGATCGTCGGAAGGTAAATTAGACTCACTCTCAAATAGGGGCAATACGCCAACAGCTAATCCTTTAATGGAAAGTAACTGCTGAGTGAAGAGAGCGCCTAAACAAGCTAGATCATAAACGATCAGGTCGAAAGGCCAGTCGGTGTGAACAGCCATGAGATCCTCTACGTAACCCGGAACAGGATTCAGGAACGTCTCTTTAACGTCGAATCGAGCGCGTTTGATTGGGTTTTTAATCGTTTTCCGTTCAGGAAAGAGTTCATCCATATTTTCCTGATTGATTACCTGTGCTTTCAGGGCTGGATAATGAATCAGGCCTAATTTTTTGACGCGTTCTCCGTAATGACCACCGACATACCAGCGTACGTCGTGACCGAGATTATGGAGATGAACAGCAAGACCAGTTAAGGGGCTGAAATGCCCGTCGAAAGGAACAGTTGCAAAGAGGATACGCCGGGTTGTCATGAGTATTGTTGTTGTCTGTTTCTGAATAGTATTCAAAATTGATGGCATTCAGAGACCAACCCAAGCAGCGATTCTGTGAAGTGGAAGAATAAGGATGTGAAGTGACTTTTATGTATTTTCGTTTTGAACAAAATCGTTCAAATCCATGGCCATACGTTTACCTTCCTACGATCAATGGTTGCTACTTTACACCGGAGCTGCCGCTGTAATGCTAGTGGCTAATCTGATTCAGTGGGTTACTCGTCGGAAGCGAATCTATCCCCTCTACAGCTTGTATATCTTTTTATGGTTGATCTCGTTCAGCGTAGAATTACTACGTCCGGCTCCTGATGTACTGGCATTTTCGCGGACTGTTCCATTCAACCTGTTTTCGGTATTATACTTGGAATTAGCCCTTGCATTCATCAATCTGAATGATTATCCGAAGCTGCTGCGTTGGTATCGAACCATGCAATGCGCTTGGTTGATAATGATTCTGCCCGAAATATATTTCAACTTATTTTCGTCTCTATGGCAAACGGAATGGCATGAAATTCAATTAAATATCGGCCGGGCAATTATCATGCTGGCTACGAATCTGACCATTCTGTATACCTTTATAGCCCACTTAAAACGGACAGATATTTCCGCTCGCTTTTATTTTGTAGGGACGTTAGCGTTGTGGTCGGGCCAAATAGGAGCATCCATCGGACTGAGCACCTACATTGGCCTGGGCGTTGAGAAAATAAATCGTCTGCCGTTGCCTATCCATCCCAGTTTCATTATGCAGGTGGGGATATTGATCGATTTGGCCTGTGTATCGTTGGGGTTGTCGTATCGGCAACGGCAGCAGACCATGCGGCAGATTATGGCTGAACAGGAACTCCTTCGCGAACGTGAACAGCATCTGCGCCGTCAACTTCAGGCCGATCTGGCGTTGCAACAGCTTAAACAACAACACACTGAAGCGAAAATGAAAGCGCTGCAAAGCCAGGTAAATCCGCACTTTTTATTCAATGCGCTAAATACCCTTTCCTCGCTTATTGATGAGAACCCCCAGCAGGCAACGGAATATGTAGATGAACTATCTAGTGTATATAGATACCTTTTGCGGGCCGCTGATCAGGAACTCACCACACTGAGTCTTGAGCTGGCCTTTATCCGATCCTATTTTCATTTGCTGAAAACCCGTTTCGGTACTAGTATCCAGACGGACCTAGCTATATCTGATGTGTTAGCAGAAACGCTAATTCCGCCATTGACATTGCAACTGCTGGTTGAAAATGCGGTCAAGCACAACCGCGCCTTACCTGATGAACCATTAACTATCCGCATCTACACAACGGAAGAAGGAAAATTAGTTGTTGAAAATAATATGCAGCGACGCAATGTACGTGTCGAATCGAATGGGGTAGGACTGAGTAACATCGCCGATAAATATCGTTTACTGAATTACGCAGGACCAAGAATCGAAGAAACGGAAGGCTGTTTTCGAGTGACTTTATCTCTATTGGCAGCCGATGTGAATAAGCACATATCAAAAGTTTAACCCTTTACTACGTTAAATTCTATCGAATCTATTTAACCTTTTGTATAGAAACGAATTTTGTCATTCTGACGAAGGAAGAATCTTAACGCATCCCGACTTGCAAACAAGGACACATTGAGATTCTTCCTTCGTCAGAATGACAAAATTCGTTAAAAGGCTCACTATAAAAAACGCTCCTGACCTTTCGATCAGGAGCGTTTAACAAAATCAGGAAAATCTATAAATCAGATAAATCCCCCCGGGCCGCCGAAGCGGTCTTACATCATACCGCCCATGCCACCTGGGTGACCGTGACCACCGCCACCAGCTGGAGCTTCTTCTGGCTCATCAGCGATAACACATTCAGTGGTCAACAACAGACCAGCAATCGACGCAGCATTTTCAAGTGCCAGGCGTGATACTTTCTTAGGATCAATGATACCAGCTGCGAACAGATCTTCGAACGTATCGTTCTTCGCGTTGTAGCCGAAACCACCTTCGCCGTCTTTCACTTTGTTCACAACAACTGAACCTTCGCCACCAGCGTTAGCAACAATTGTACGGAGCGGAGATTCCAGTGCCTGACGGATGATATTGATACCCGTTTTTTCGTCTTCATTGATAGAATTTACACCATCAAGAGCAGGGATAGCACGGATCAGGGCAATGCCACCACCCGTTACGATACCTTCTTCAACGGCAGCACGAGTTGCGTGCAATGCATCGTCAACGCGGTCTTTCTTCTCTTTCATTTCAACTTCGGTAGCTGCACCGATGTAGAGAATAGCCACCCCACCTGACAACTTAGCCAGACGCTCCTGCAGTTTCTCCCGATCGTAATCCGACGTTGTATTTTCGATTTGCGCTTTGATTTGGTTAACGCGGCCTGTGATATCATCCTTATAACCAACACCATTCACAACAGTCGTGTTGTCTTTGTCGATCAGGATTTTTTCGGCTTGACCTAAGTATTCGATCGATGCGTTTTCCAGTTTGAAACCACGCTCTTCGCTGATAACCTGACCACCTGTCAGGATCGCGATATCTTCCAGCATGGCTTTCCGACGGTCACCAAAACCAGGAGCTTTAACAGCTGCTACTTTCAGAGCACCACGAATTTTGTTGACAACCAGCGTAGCAAGTGCCTCGCCGTCAACATCTTCAGCGATGATCAGCAAAGGCCGGCCGGTTTGCGCAACTTGCTCCAGAACTGGAAGCAATTCTTTCATCGACGAAACTTTCTTCTCCGAAATCAGGATGAACGGACGCTCCAGTTCAACTTCCATTTTCTCGGTGTTCGTCACGAAGTAAGGCGACAGGTAACCGCGGTCGAACTGCATACCTTCTACGGTTTTAACTTCCGTTTCGGTACCACGAGCTTCTTCAACCGTGATTACACCTTCTTTACCTACTTTCTTCATGGCTTCGGCAATCATCTTACCGATTTCTTCGTCGTGGTTAGCCGAGATGGTAGCTACCTGCTCGATTTTACCGAAGTCGTCGCCAATGGTTTGCGCTTGTTCAGCCAGATTAGCTGTAACAGCCTGAACCGCTTTGTCGATACCACGCTTCAGATCCATTGGGTTTGCTCCAGCTGCTACGTTTTTCGCACCGATCGAGTAGATGGCTTGAGCCAGAACGGTAGCAGTCGTCGTACCGTCACCAGCTGAATCAGCCGTTTTCGAAGCAACTTCTTTTACTAACTGAGCGCCCATGTTTTCCATGGCGTCTTTCAGTTCAATTTCTTTCGCTACCGTTACACCGTCTTTGGTGATAGCAGGTGAGCCGAATTTTTTATCCAGAATAACATTCCGGCCTTTAGGACCTAGAGTAACTTTTACCGCGTCGGCGAGGGTATCAACGCCCTTCTTAATGCGTTCGCGAGCTTCGGTATCAAAAAAGATTTTCTTAGCCATTTTTTTAAAGTGATGAGTTATGAGTGATAAGTGATGAGTGGCTTACTGGTGCACTTACTCATCGTTTATCGTTCAATTAAAGGATTGCGAAAATGTCGGATTCACGCATGATGAGGTACTCTTTGCCATCGACGGTGATTTCTGTACCAGCATATTTACCGTACAACACCGTATCGCCCACCTGAACCGTCAGCGGCTCATCTTTCTTACCTGCGCCAACGGCAACGACCGTACCACGCTGGGGTTTTTCCTTTGCCGTGTCGGGAATGATGATCCCGAACGAGGTTTTTTCTTCAGCCGGTGCTGCTTCGATTAGCACTCGGTCGGCCAGCGGTTTCACGTTCACTTTAACGCTTTCCGTTTCTGCTACCATGATAGTAATGAGTTGATTAAGGTTATTAACTATTGTGTACTACTTGTTTTACACGACGTTGTGGACTCGCCAATTACTGTGCCAACCCAGTCAAGTCTGTCAAATTTTCAGACTTTCGACTGACATACTGCCATTCATCAAATTCACTCAACTTCCTTCTTGAGAGAAGCATTTTAAGCAAACAGAATTTGGTTATTTGGTAATGATTAGTTAAATTAACCTAGTCGTTTCCCCGCCAAATGACGATTGCTGAGTTATGAAAAAATTACAACCTGACTGGTTTACACAAAATTGGCTCGACGCCGAATACCAGAAATATGTCGTAATGGCATACTTGCAAGCTGTCCAACAGAACTTTGCCGAACATAAACTCTGTCCAGATTTACCTGAACTGCGCAGCCATTATGACGCCGGTGTTCGATTTTCGAGGGGCAAAGGTACGTTAAATGCTGCGTTCCCCAAGCGGATTACTAGAATAAGTGGACCACCCCCACGGATTGAATACAAATCCGAGGTGACGCCCCCGGCTTTTATGGACGAAGTCGATGCCATTATGGAGTTCGCGCTACCCCGTTTTCAGACAATGATGAATGAAGGGCATCAACGCTGGGCAGACATCGCACAATCATTAAAACTGGTTCCTGTGGGCCTTTTACCGCTGCGTCCAGAGGAAGGTTATTTACTCTTACATGCTACGAATCGGGCTGAAACTCAGATCTATTATTTTGCCGTAACGCTCTATTCTGAGCAGGAGCCGGGTGGGCGATTGGTGCAACTGCGTTTTGTAGAAGCTGTGCAAAAGAGCTTCGTCAATACGTTCGAAAATATTAAACTTGATTTGATCCGAAGACACCGAGACTTACCCAATCCGGCAACGTATATGCTGGAGAGTAAGAAGACGTACCCTGTTCAGGAGACACTATTACCAATTGCTAGGCAACTATTGGCGCAGGCAGTCGCCTAGAAAATTAAAAAGCCATTCCCTGCAGGGAATGGCTTTTTAATTTTTGATTTCAAGCTGATTACTTCTGCGGAGTCAACGCTGAAGTTGACGCACCCGGCGACTGAGCGCCTGGAACGGCTTGACTTGGCGCGGCTCCATTAGCAGCACTTGGGGCAGCAGCACCTGGCAGCGTTTGGGTTTGTGCTCTGTCTACGTTGGCACTGTTAATCGTAGCGGCCTGATTACGGTCGACCATAATATAAGAAGCCAGTGTAAGGACCATAACGCCTATGCCAAGGCCCCAGGTGATTTGCTCGAGCAGATCAGTAGTTTTCTTTACGCCCATAAATTGATTCGACCCCAGACCACCGAATTCACCCGCTAATCCTCCACCTTTTGAGTTCTGAATCAGTACGATAAGAATTAACAATACCGTAAGGATACAAATAAGAACAATAAGTACGGTTACCATGAAAAAAGTTGCTTAATAGTTTCGTTAATGCGTTCTAGCGTTGGAGAGCAAAAATTATTCCTCTGCTGTATTGGACCGATTGGCTAGTTCGCTAATTTTTGCCGCAAAGTACGCCTTTTTTTCCGGATTTTTTGCCATCAACTTTTTATAGATGTCACGAGCCTTGTCAATTTTGCCTTGTTTCTCCAGAATTTTCGCAAAACTCTCGGTCACCAGTGTTCCTGAAGGAATTTTACTTCGCTTGGTTAAATCTTCCTGATCACCTGAATCGGCCGATTTGGCTTTGGTGGGGGGCGGTGTGATGCGAGAAATGCTGGGTTCATTTTTGATAAAACTCTCAATCAGGTCAAACTGACGTTTTCGTTCAAGGTCAGCTGCAGAAAGTTTGGAGGCATCCAATGCAGACTCTTCTATCTGCGCTAAATCCTGTTGGAGATTGGTTTCGGCCAGCGTTTGATCTTCTGGGAGAGGTCTCGTTTGGTCCCAATTGATCTCATTCGTAACCGGAAGTTGAAGGAGCGATAATTTCGGGAAGCCATCGGTTGCACCTGATCTAGCCTTAAAAAGCGCGTAGCTTTCCTGTTGGTAATCTTCAGGAATAGGAACGTGTTTGGCCGCTAATTCATTGAGCTTTGTCAATAAATTATCCGACCAATAGAACTCGTTTTCAATCAGTTTGCGCAGCGCGTTTCGGCTCAAAGCGTGAGCGGCTGCCTGACGGATATAAGAAATGGCATGGCCACGCTGATGGATAGAAGCCGCCTTGGCGGTAAGCGTATGGATTGTTTGGCAATAGGGATACTCAGACAGACTTTTCTGTAGCTGGACTAAATCTGTTGCGGATAAATCGTTGGGATGGGTGACCCAGTAAGAAAAAGTTTCTTTATCGAGCGTTGGCAAAGGAATGTATGATTTACAAGATATGATTCACGAAAGTACTTTTTTCAACGGTAAATCGTATCTCGTTAACCGTAATTTTTTTACCAGTCAGCGGCTGTTTTATTGAATATATCGAGAACGATCTGGTCCAGAATTTTCGGTACCAGACGGCTTTCATTCTGACTGAGTGTCTGCCCTTGTGGGAAATCCTGATAGAATGAAAATGACTGCTCGAAATTTTTGCTTTCGTCTTTATTGTTGTAAAAACGAGCCAAAACCGTGATTTGCAACCGGTTTACCCCAGCCTGATCTTGGGCAGTTGGGGCAACCGCTACCAACTCATAACCTGTAATATTTCCCTCCAGCACCATATCACCGTTGGCTGGCACAACTTTCAAATTTGTATATCGCTGATAATATTCTTTCAACTTCTCGTTAAACGTTAACGGTAAATTAGCAGGACCGCCTGCGGTTGCCAATACGAAATTGTTAACGGTTACAGTTTTGATATCCGGCGACAGAGTCGTGCCAGTAAATGAGTAGACGCCACAGGACTGAGTGATGAGTGATGAACTTAGAACGGTGAAAGCTAAAATGATGCGAAACATATTGATACTCATCGCTCTTAACTCATCACTCATCACTCTCAACTTATTCTTCATCAATTTCATACTGCTTAATTTTCCGGTACAACGTCCGTTCGGAGATGCCGAGTGCCTGGGCCGCGTATTTTCGTTTGTTATTGTTCCGTCGGAGCGCTTTTAGAATCATCTCTTTCTCCTGACGTTCAAGCGAAAGCGAATCATCTTCTTCCGTTTCGTGCGTGACATCTTCTACTTCCGTCAAATCATTGATATCACCATCCACATCGTCGAAAATCTGTACGGGTGGATGACTGCCGTAAGTTTCAGAAGGTGGAGTTTCTGGTCGGGTGGCTCCGTTCGTTGCTGGTAAGAAGCGAGTTACGCCTACATCATTTGATGGACGGAGGTCGCTATCCGGTGTGATCGAATCGAAGAGGTCTTTGTGATTATGCAAAATTTGTCGGCCATCCTGCTCATTCCCAAGCACATCACGAACAAGCTTTTTGAGGTCATTCACATCCCGACGCATGTCGAACAACACTTTATAGAGCAATTCGCGTTCTGAAAAATTTTCAGGATTACTGCCGTTAGCCTGGGGAAATAAGGCTAAAGTGCGACTTGGCTGTTGAGTAGTTGGCAGGTATTTGGCAAGGGTTTCAGCTTCTATCGGCTTGTTTTCTTCCGATTCAAGAATCGATATCTGCTCAGCAATATTTTTCAGTTGACGAATATTTCCCGGAAACGGAAAACCCATCAGGGTTTGTTTAGCTCCTTCTGTTAATTGAAGCGGTCTAATGCGATAACGCTCAGCGAAGTCAGTGGTGAATTTGCGAAACAGCAGTTCAATATCTGTACCTCGTTCGCGCAATGGCGGCACAAAAATGGGAACTGTATTGAGTCGGTAATATAAATCCTCGCGAAACTTTCCCTTTTCGACGGCGTCCATCAGATTAACGTTTGTAGCCGCCACAACGCGTACATCGGTTTTTTGGGTTTTCGAAGAACCGACGCGGATGAACTCGCCATTTTCCAGTACGCGCAACAAGCGGGCCTGTGTTCCGAGCGGCATTTCGCCAATTTCATCCAGGAAAATAGTCCCGCCATTTGTCGTCTCGAAATAGCCTTTGCGGGAATCGACTGCACCGGTGAATGAGCCTTTTTCGTGGCCAAATAATTCTGAGTCAATGGTGCCTTCGGGGATGGCGCCACAGTTGATGGCAATAAACTGACCGTGTTTACGAGCACTTAAGCTGTGGATAATTTTTGAAAATGACTCCTTACCACTACCGCTCTCGCCCGTAATCAATACGGTCAGATCAGTAGCGGCCACCTGCATCGCTACATTGATGGCGTAGTTCAGCGCGGGCGCATTTCCGATTATACCGAAGCGTTGTTTAACGCTCTGAATTTCCTGATTATTCATTCCTACAGTGGTGTCGGTTTTAAGAAACCGGCACAGTTGAAGTAAGTGTGTCGGTTTCTTAAAACCGACACTACGTTCAGACTACTTCTCCCAATAGAGTAGCCGACGTACATTCATTTACTAATACGTTGACGTACTGGCCTTTCTGGAAATTTCCTTTTGGGAAAACGACCATTTTGTTTTGGTCATTTCGACCGCATAAGAAATCATCGGATCGTTTGGATGGACCTTCGATCAATACACGTTGTACTTGCCCGATGTGGCGTTGATTACGTTCCGCTGAATGGGTCAGTTGCTTGGCGATGATTTCGTTTAAACGGCGTTTCTTAACGTCTTCAGGAATATCATCTGCATATTTTTTAGCTGCCAGTGTTCCAGGCCGTTCTGAATAAGCGAACATGTAGGCGTAATCGTAATGGACGTAATCCATTAACGATAGCGATTCCTGGTGCTCTTCTTCGGTTTCTGTGCAAAACCCTGAAATCATGTCAGTTGAAATACCACAATCCTCGCCCAGAATCTCACGAATACGATCAATTTTACCGATGTACCAAGGCCGGTCATACGTCCGATTCATCAGCTTCAACACTCGGCTATTACCACTTTGGGCAGGTAGATGAATGTAGTTGCAAATGTTATCGTACTTCGCCATGGTATACAGAACATCATCCGTAATATCCTTCGGATGCGAAGTCGAGAAGCGAACCCGAAGATCAGGATGAATCAGAGCTACCATTTCGAGGAGGTGCGCAAACGTGGTGGGAGCAGAGGGCAGAGAGCTTTGGGCATTAGGTAAAAGGTTCTCCGCAGATACTTCCTTCTGCCATTTATAACTATCCACATTCTGCCCGAGCAGCGTTACTTCGCGGTAGCCCTGGTCGAATAGGTCCTGCGCTTCGCGGACAATACTGTGCGGATCGCGGCTACGTTCCCGGCCACGGGTGAAAGGCACTACGCAGAAACTGCACATGTTATCGCAGCCACGCATGATCGAAACGAAGGCTGTTACACCGTTGGAATTCAGGCGAATTGGCGAAATATCCGCGTACGTCTCTTCGCGCGACAGAAATACGTTAACAGCCTTTTGTCCTGATTCGGCCTCTTCAACAAGCTTGGGAATATCGCGATAGGCATCGGGGCCTGCCACAATATCAACGACTTTTTCTTCTTCCAGTAACTTGGTTTTCAATCGTTCGGCCATGCAACCCAACATCCCGACCAGCAACTCGGGTTTTTGCCGTTTCAGACCTGTCAGGTGTTTGAGCCGATTGCGGACTTTTTGCTCAGCGTTATCACGAATAGCGCAGGTATTCAGAAAAATCAAATCCGCTTCTTCGGCCGACGAAGTTGTGGCAAACCCGGCATTACGCATCACGGCGGCCACGATTTCACTGTCGGCGAAGTTCATCTGACAACCATAGCTTTCAATATACAGCCGTTTTTTACCCACCGCCAATTCATCTTCCGACGTACGTGGCAGATCAATTGGTTCTTTATCGGTTGGCTGGAGTATAGTTAGTTCTGAAATAAGAGTCATAGCAATCGATAGGCAATGGTCAATAGACGTTTGTTACGAATGGGATAGGTCATTCATAACTGTCAACTGACGGCTTTTTTTACAAAAATACAAAGAATGCCCCGATTATGCTGTCATTTTGGCAGAAAACGCCGTTAAAATATCCTAAGAAACAAGTTGCTGAGCGAGGAGTACAACAGAACAAGCTAGTTGAATTGAGCGGGAAGTACAATGGTTTTATCTGCGTAGGCCCAGCAGGCTGTACGGTTTCCAACGTAGTCATTTAGCTGAAGATCAGCCGTAATAACTAACCCGAAGCTGCCATCCCATCGACCGATTGGACTGTTTGGCGGTAAGATAGGCAGACCTGATTCGGTTGAACCATAATAGACAAGTCGACCATCGTCAGGGTCATTGTCTTTAAAAAAAGTAGCGTTCATGGGTTAGATTACAAAGAGCGGAACCGCTAAAATAGCGGATTCAACCCATTCGAAATAACCTGTCGGCCTGGTCAGAACGGATAGCCTACGCCGAAGTTGATAATCAGTGGATTAGGGCCACTTGATAACTTGCTAAGCGAGAATTTCGGTAGGATAAAACGTTCATCGACCATCTCACCTTTTGTTGGGCTGAAGTATCGCCGGGAAGGGTCCCATACTTTGATACCCCCGTCGAAGCGAATTACGAAGAAAGAAAAATCAAAGCGTATGCCCACACCTGTGCCAACTGCAATTTGTGGAATGAATGTATCGAATGAGAAGGTAGTGCCGGGCCGATTGACATTGTTACTTAAGGTCCACACGTTGCCTGCATCAACAAATATAGCGCCATTGACGTCAGCTCCCAGGTGGAACAAGCGCCCGCGTAGTTCCGCAGATCCTTCGATAATCATATCCCCTGGTTTTTCGATGTTATACAGAAACTGCTCTTGTCCGGGATAGTCTGGATTAAATATAGGCTGTTTGTTTAGTGTTTGTGGCCATTCGGAACCGGGACCTAATCGGCGGGGCAACCAGGCTCGAATGCTATTGCTTCCTCCTGCAAAAAATAGTTTTTCGTAGGGAGCCGTTTTGTTCGATCCGTACCCATATACCAGCCCCGTGTTGAATCGAAATGCTAATGTTGTGCGTGGTCGTAATGGGATATAATGGCGATAATCGACACTCAAACGTAGGAATTTATAGTATTGCAAACCCGTTGAATCGGTGGTTTTAAAAAACTGACGTAACTGGGGTTCTGAAAAGAAGTTCAAGGTCGTTCCGCCCGATTCAATAACCGTCCGTAGAAAATTCGCGCGACGATTTTCTCCCTGTACATTTGTGTTGTAAGTATAAGCAAAGCTGAAACTGGAACTGAGTGATCGACGAAAGCTTAGATAAACAGTGCTTCCTTGTTTCTGCAGTGTATCTAGCTGACGTTTAAATGCATCACTAATTACGGGTTCATTGCCATCACCAGCATTGATCAGATTAATATCCGCAATCAGGAAGCTAAACTGTTTAGCCGGAGTCGTCTGCCAATTATAGGCCATAGTCGCCCGCAATAGGGATCGACGAAAATCAGGCCTGAAGGTGTTATTAAAGCTAAGGCTAACTTGCGTTCGGGGGGCATAGGGAGTAAAGCGGAACCGAAACCGACTCGGAAACAGAATCTGTGGGAAAATTAACGAACTACTTATGCCCAGTTCCTGAGATGAATAAACGACTTTACTAGGATTGTTAGGATCACTCACAAAACCTGTTTGGGCTTCTAACCCAAAGCGGACAGAAGTTTCGAAAGTCTCTAACCCGCCAAGCATATTTCGGACTCGAAAAATCAGACTCCCAAATCCACCCGGATAGCCCTGACCTTGATATAATAAACCTGTAGCCCCACCTTCGGCAGTTGCCTCGTATTTGTCTAGAGGAGGGGCCGTAATAAGCGTTCGAAGCTGTCGGTTAGTGCTGTCAATAAAATTGAGATTGATGTACTTAAATTGGTTCAGCAGAAAAAGTTGACGCTGAGTTTCGCGGTAATTGGTCTGACTATAGAGTTGATTGGGGCGAAGCAGAATTTTGGATTCCAGTAGGCGTAATGAGATATCACGGCCATTTAGCAGATACGTAATTCCATTTCGCTTGACCGTATCCAGATTTGTTTGGGCAAAGGCTGGCTGACCATTGGTAGCTAAATCTGCATCAGGACTGATTTGCACTGTGACATCTCCGATGTGGTAAATCGGATGGGCAGATCTACCCGGTGGATTGGCGATCTGAATAGCGATATCAACCGTTCGTCGACTTGAATCGCCGGGTTCAAGTCCATCAAGAAACCGACGATCGTTGCCGCGCCGAATTGTATCAACATCGGTGGCTCGAACGTATTGACGAGAAAAGGTATAGTAGCCCTGATCGCGCAGGAGCGATTCGACTCGAAGCCGTTCGCCCGACATATTCTCGAAATCAAAACGCTCACCCACTTTAAGTTTTGCCTGATCGAACGATTGCCGAACAATCGAATCGACTCGCGGATCGGCAATTTGATAGGTAATATTTCGCAGGTAAAAGGCTTCATTTTCGCGAATTCTGTAATTGACCCGAATTTGCGCCCGACGAAGTGTATCGAGTTTATAACTCGTTTTTGCATTGAAAAAACCCTTGTCCGACAGATACTTCTGCATCTTGGTAGTATTGGCTTTGGCATCGCTTTCGGAAAAATAAGAAGGCGGTTCCCCCAGGCTCCTCATCAGCCAGTTGCCTTCTTCCGCTTTCAACCGTAAATGCTTCAGCTTGCGCCCATAACGCCGATTCAGTTTTTTTAATGCCTTCGGCTGATCGGCCAATTGCTGGCTTTGCTGCTCAAATTCATTAGTTTTGGCCTGCAGCTCTTCTACCGCTTTCTCCCGATTATATCGACGTTGGCCCAGTTGATAAAACCAAAGAGGAGGGGTAATCGGCAAAGCAAGTACCCGGCGATTCGGTTTTTGGGGAATTAAACTTTCCAGTTCCTCAGTAGAAATAGTACGATTTCCTTTTACCGTTTGTGCCGTCAGAATATACCCATTGTCGCGGAGTTGCTTTGTACTCAGACAACCGGATAGAGAGATTAGTACCAGAAATAAGCTTAGCCGCGATGTATGATGTATGCTGTAGGATATATAGCTGGTTAGCTTCTCATACATCATACATCCTATATCATACATCTTTTCCATGCTGTCAAAAAATAGCCTTAAATACATTCAGTCGTTACACCAGAAAAAATACCGGCAGCAGCACGGCGCTTTTCTGGTCGAAGGTGCCAAGAGCGTTCAGGAGGTGCTTCAATCAAACTTCCAGACGGAGTTTGTTGTTGCCACAGAAGCCTTTTACAAAGAAAACGATCACCTGACAGACCACCAACGAATACCAGTCGAAATCGCATCGGTTGCCGATCTGACTCGTGCCGGAACGCTCGAAAGCAATAATGCGGCTCTTGCTGTGGTCAGAACGAAAGAAAACCGTCCTCTATTGGCTGAGCCGGATGAGATTGCTCTGATTTTAGATGATATCCGCGATCCGGGTAATCTGGGCACCATTCTTCGAATTGCCGACTGGTATGGTGTTCGGAAAATACTTTGTTCCGAAACCACGGCCGATGTCTACAATCCTAAAGTTATTTCGGCCAGCAAAGGATCATTTACTCGAGTAAACTGGTGGTATGGCGATGTGGTTCAGGTACTTAAACAATCAGGTCGTTCGATTAATGTTTACGGTGCCTTTTTAGATGGATCTGATGTGCATACATTGTCGTTTACGAAATCGGGCTACTTAGTAATGGGTAATGAATCGAATGGGATTCGTCCGGAAGTAGCTCAATACGTGACGCAGCGGGTAACAATTCCGCGCTATGGTGACGCTGAATCGCTGAATGTTGGAATTGCTACGGCTGTATTATTAGATAATATCCGACGGACAACTACCCAAAGTTGATTGGTTCGTCAAGAGTCAATTTCGTAAAGTTTGTTTCATGTATCAGCCACTCCGTCTGCTTTTCCTGGTTATAGCCTTACTAGCTTTTTTACCAAAAGAGCAGTCAATTGATCATGATGTAAAGACCATTTATAACCAATTCCTAACCGACAAGGCTCAATTTCATCAACAGGTAAAACAATTGACGGAGTATGTTCAGACAGGTGCGTCTGTCGATACAATGCGGGCGGCATTTAAGCGAAGTCGGCTGGCTTACAAGCGGATTGAGTGGCTCCTGGAATATTACCAACCCGCATTAGCCACTCGTGTCAATGGACCACCAATCGTCGAGGTTGAAGATGACGATCCGACGCAAACGCCTATTTTACCAAGAGGACTCCAAGTGGTAGAGCCGTATCTGTTTCCGGAATATGACAGTACACAAAAAGATAGCCTGGTCCATGAATTAACGGTGTTGATCTCGTATGCATCGCGTTTGGAGCAGGGAATTCCTGCTAATCGGATAACTGATTCGGAAATATTCGATGCTGTCCGCCAGCAACTGTTTAGGATTCAGACATTAGGCATAACGGGCTATGATGCGCCCGAGGCCCGAACGGGATTAGCTGAAGCCGCTACCTCGTTTCGAGCGCTTCAGCGGGCATTGCAGACTTATGAAAATCGACTTCCAGAATCAGTATCGGTTAAACTGGAATCGTGTTGGTTGGCTGCCATTCGAGCCTTGGAGCAATCGCCGGATTTCGAGAATTTTGACCGCGTTCTTTTTATTCGGAATCAATTGTATCCGCTTTGCCGAACCTTGCAGAAAGCCCGTCAGGCATTAGATATTGTTCCTGCGACTGGCGGCCGATTTTTGTCGCCCCAAGCTGCTACGTTATCTGATTCAGGCGTTTTCCGAACGAATTACCTGATCAATTTTGGCGATTTTACCAGTACTCCTCAAAAAGTAGCGTTAGGTCGTACACTCTTTTTCGACCCGTTATTGTCGGGTAACAACGCTCGAAGTTGTGCATCCTGTCACCAACCCGAGCGAGCCTTTACCGACGGACGAACTAAAAGTCGGGCGTTTGGTAGCATGAGAAAACGTGTGAAACGGAATGCGCCAACGTTATTGAACGCGGGTTTACAAAACGCCCAGTTTTACGATTCACGCGTAATCTATCTGGAAGATCAGGCGCATGATGTACTGAAAAATGCAGAGGAAATGCACGCTTCGTCGGACGAAGTTGCTCAAAAACTGACGGCCAGCAATATGTATCGAAAGCTATTTTCGGATGCGTTTCCAAATGGACTGACTCCGCATAATGTTCGTAATGCTCTGGCGAGTTATGTGCGTAGTTTAACCAGCCTAAATGCTCGGCCAGATCGCTATCTGCGTGGTGAATTGGTGGCTTTATCGGCTGATGAACTGGCCGGATTTAATTTATTCCTCGGGAAAGCCCGTTGCGCAACCTGCCACTTCTTTCCAATCTATAATGGGTTTACCCCACCTCATTACGAAAAGACTGAGAGTGAAATCATTGGTGTACCGGGTAAGGCAAAAATCCGCAAGGCTCGGCTGGATACTGACTTGGGAAAATTTACAACCTTTCAGAAAAATATTCACCGATTTGCGTTTAAAACACCAACTGTTCGGAATGTAGCGTTGACGGCTCCTTATATGCATAATGGCGTTTATCGAACATTGGATCAGGTAGTTGACTTCTATAATCGGGGAGGAGGTAAAGGAATCGGGATTGACCTCGATAGTCAAACGCTGGCAGAAGATAATCTTAAATTGAGTATTCCCGAGCAGAAAGCATTGGTTGCCTTTATGAACGCTTTAACCGATACGACGGGGCTTACGAAGCGTCCTGCTCAACTGCCATTAGTAGATGGTAATCCGGAACTAAATAAGCGGAAGATTGGCGGAAGATATTAATGGCTCAGATTCTATTTTGTCATTCAAACGCCAGCAGGAATCTCAAAAATGAGGTCATTACTGATTTACCCAAAGCTTGGATTGATTCCCTAACTCGACTTTGATACCTGGATCGTAGGTTAATTTTTTTGCGTGTACTTCCGTGTTGTCCGAAACGGTCACGAAATGTTTCAGCAACAATTCATCGGAAGCAGTTGGTATCCGATTGCCTGACCAAACGCTTGGATCGTTCCAGTTACCTGCCTTAACTGTGAGCATTGGGCCTGAGCCAACGACTGTAAATACATCCTGTATACACTGCTTACTGTCGCGTACATAATATGTATTGATGGAGCCGGGCGCTGGCGTTACAGTTACCGAACGATTATTCGAGGAGAAAGCACCATTGGCGGGGTTACTCCATTGATAATCACTTATAAAGGATGCCGTAAGCGTCGCCGATTGTCCAGTGGCAACGGTTAACGATTTTGCCTGATCAACGTCTTTCATTACCGTGAATTGATCGCTGATCGTATACGGTGAACCCGGTTGGATAAACTTGGCATCCAGTCGATTATCTTCTACTTCAAAATAAAATGATCCTCCATTTTGTCGTTGGGTAGAAACCATTACAGGATGAGGGTTGAGCGCTGGATTATAGCCTAAAGCGCCTGCCGAACCTGCAACAACATAAACGGTTCCCTGCTTCTTTTTTGCGGATGTGCTTTTATACGCACACGAATTGGTGGAGCCATCGTAGCGCCCGGTTCCATTATCTTCAGGATAGCGGTAAGCCGATGGGTTAGCTACGAAATCGCTCATGGGTCCATATTGATCGTGAAGTGGGTACGATCGTTCATAATTATGGCAATGACCCAATACGACCATATCGACGCCAGAGCGTTCGAGAATGGGATTGATACGTTCGCGGATAGCAATAAGAGCTGGATCGGTTTCCGAATTATGAGCACCCTGGCTATAAGGTGGGAAATGCAGATAAACGACTTTCCATTTTTTCGTCGTAGCGGCTAAATCCTGTTTTAACCAAATTGACTGCGGGTGATTAAGCGTATCAGCGTAAAATCGCCAATCGGCGCCATTTACATTTCGGGTTCCAAAGCCGTCGAGCATCACAAAATGAATCGGGCCATAATCAAATGAATACCATTCTTTGGTTCCTGAAGCAACACCACCCGCTTCGGCATTGGTTGGCAAGCTGAAGATTGAGAAGTAGGGAATGTTATGCGATGCAGCCAGGGCGTTGTTATTGCTATAATCGTGATTGCCCGGTACCGCAAATAGCATGGAATTCTTCATCAGAGTGGTCTGATAAGGTGCAAAGAAATTCACCTGAAAAGCCGGGTCATCACCATCGTATGAGTTGTCACCGATGAGCATCCAGAGATCAGTCGGAGTTGATCCGCGAAAATTCAGAAAAGCATTCCGAACATTGGTTTGATTATTACCTGGATTCATACCACAGTCGCCGAAGGAAATAACCCGAATTTTTCGTTTGGAGTCGGCGGGCGGAGCGGTTAGGAAATAATTATCGGGTCCTTGTTGCAAAACCTGGCTGTTTGTGCCAACGCTATAAAAATACTGCGTATCTGGCGTTAAGCCTGTTAGGCGAATCTCATGCTCCATAGTCACATCAGTTTCACTAACACTGCTGGTAAGGTTACCGGCCGAGAGCCCATACGTAACTTTTCCGAACGTTGGGAAGTCGGTTCGCCATCGAATCGTAACAGCCGTTTGGGTGCCCAACTGTAAATAAGGACCTCTGGTTATGGTTTGCGCGCTAACTGATAAACTGATAAGTCCAAGCCATATCCATGCTAAACGTTTTCTCATAAACCAGTATAAATCAGAAATGTAATTACATAAACGAACTCATCGCTGATTCATTCGCCAGTTCCTCAGCGTGTTCTTTTCCCAGGTATTTATCAATAAAATAATGCGCGATATAGAGGAGAGGAGTGAAGGCAACCGCCGAAGCCGCTTTATACATGTAGTTCATAATCCCTACCGCCAGCACCTGCGTCAGCGACCAATTTCCGAACACATAAAAGGCAATTCCCAATACGACGAACGAATCGACCAACTGCGAAACCAGGGTTGATCCCGTTGCCCGTAGCCATATTTTCCGGCTTCCGGTAATTTTTCGAAGGGAGTGAAATACCGATACATCCAGAATTTGACCGATCAGAAAAGCCGTCAGCGAACCGATAATAATTCCCAATCCCTGCCGAAAAATCATTTGAAACGCATTGTTAATATTAATCGGATTTCCGGCTCCGTCTTTGGCATTGACATCCAGCCAGAACTGGGCCGGTGGAAGTGCTGTGACGGCGTAAATAATCAGGAAACTGAATCCGACGAACCCGGCCGTTAGAAACGAAATCCGACGGACACCCGCTTTGCCAAAATATTCGTTGATGACATCGGAGGTAATAAAAACGAACGGCCAGATTACGACGCCCGCTGTCAGATTAAAATCGAGGACAAAATCGCTGAAAAGATGAATTTGGGCTGGTTTCGTACCCAGCAGGGTTTCGACGGAAAAGATTTTAACACCAATGATTTCGGCTACCAGCGCATTGGTCAGGAAGACAGCGCTTAGAAAGATGTATAGATTGGTTCGTTTATTGGTAAAAGAGTAGGCAGGCATATCGATTTAAGAATTACGGATTACGATTTACAATTTTTTTCTACGTCAGCAACCCTACGTCAGCCATGAACCGAGTACGGCAAATGGGTTTTTATTTTCGTTTATACACATTGTTGACAGTCGTAGGCTCGTACTGTGTGGCCAGTGCAGGGGCTCGCTGGAATAATTTCTCAACTACATTCTCGCGGTCAATAATGTAGTCGGGAGGATCTTTTCGAAAGTGGTCAAATACGTTGATAACCGATTCGTAATTATCAAGATTTTTTAAGTCATATTTCGCTAGATCCCAGTTGAGATAAGGCGTTGCCAGTCGATTCTGCCGGTAAGCACTCAAGTCTTCTCCAATAATTAAAATGCGCTGGTTCTCAATGCCATTTGGCAATGGCGAAGGCTGTACCTGCAGGCTACTCAGACGCCCTAATTCCACACCCGGAATGATGCCTAACGCGCCTTGATAGAATACGAATAAAACCAGCAAAAAGGCGACCAGAAACGTGATCTCTGCCAGCCAGCGTCGCCGAATGCCATCGAAATAAAAATGCGCAAAATAGGCCATCGGCGGAACGAAACTCAGAAACGACATAGGGGCCAGAAAAGGCATTAAGCCAATGGTTAACACGGCAATGACAAACCATATCGCTACAATCTGTTGAATTCGCTGTTGAAAATTGATATATCGGCTTCCTCGATTGAGTAAGGTTAAAAACCCCAGTACGCCCAATCCTAGCGGAATCAATAACGATACCAAAAGCGACTGAAAATCAGACAGGGAATACTGGCGAACGCGGAATACGGAAGCCAACAGATTTCGATTGAAATCGTCCAGGCTATCGCAGAGGTAATAGAACAAAACTGTAGCGGCAAAAGGAAACAAAAAGCCGAAAAATGATAAAGAGTATTGCCGGAATGTAGCCCCCGTGTAGAACAGTAGCGACAGCATGGCCCAGAGGATAAATAAAGCCGATGGTAAATAGAACAGAGCCGCAATTCCGATATAAAAGCCAACTTCAAATACTTCATCCGTTGCCCCCCGCCGATCCATTTGCCGGGTCAGTGTCCCGAAAGCCAGCAATAAAAAACTGGTAGACATCAGCACGGGTGACAGCGTCAGGCAATCGAACGAAATATGCATGAACAGCATATAAATCAACCCCGGCCAGAACGTTCTATCTGGGTAGAAATCGCGACTATTGGTAAGGTAATTGAAATAGACAATTTGAAAAACCGAAACCAGCAGAGCCGCTCCGTGTAAGGCCAAGGTTGAGCGACCAAACAAACTATTGATGCCCCAATAAACTAACGCAGACAATGGACTAATACTATCCCAGATATCGCGGTATAGAAGGTCGCCCTGATTGATCTGCTCCCCAACAATCATCCAGTTCAGTTCGGGAATCAGGAGCGGGAACGGATGAAGCAGCAAGGGCAATCGGATTAGCACCAGCAACCCAAGTAAACTGACGTATTGGTATGAAAAATACGGTTGGAAAAAACGAAGCAAGACAGATGATAGTTTATAGTCTGTAGTTTGAGATTTGAGGTTGTCTAATGCACGATAAACGAACAGGCCAGCCAACTTCAAACCTCAAACTACAGACCCTAAATTGACTACTACCTGTAAAATTACGGGCAATTTCGGCAGAATGGAAAAATGGATGGATATTTGCAAAATAGATTAAGCCCCAATTTGTATGGAATCGAAACGACAGCAGAAAGTGGCCCGGCAGCTGCAAAAAGATTTGAGTGAAATTTTTCAGCGCGAAGTGCCACATTTGTTCAACGGGGCGTTTATCACTGTCACAAATGTGCGTGTTTCGCCCGATCTCAGCGTGGCTCGTGTGTACCTGAGTTTTCTGGCTACCAAGAATAAACAGTTATTGCTGGAAACGATTCAAGAGAAGGGTAAAGTGATCCGTCAGCACCTCGGCGATCGGGTCCGGCACCAACTTCGAATCGTTCCCGAACTTAGTTTCTTCTTAGATGACACGGCTGAGTACGCCGATAAAATGGACAAACTCTTCGCCGGTCTGGAGATCCCTCCAGCGCCGGAAGAGGAATGAGCGAATTGTGAATGAGTGAATGAGCGAATAGCAGTCGTGATGAATAAAACATGCGTCAGCTATTCACTTATTCACTCATTCACTCATTCACAATTAAATATGAATCTCCCTGCCTGGATTGCCCGTCGGTATTTTTTCTCTCGAAAGAAACGCAGTTTCATTAGCTGGTTATCTATTATGTCGATGCTTGGTGTAGGCGTTGGCACAATGGCACTAGTTGTGGTATTGTCGGTTTTCAACGGAATGGAAGAATTGAATCGGCAAATTTTTAAGTCGTTCGAAGCCGACATGACCGTTTCGCCGAAACAGGGCAAGCGGTTTTTGGCTTCACCAGATTTGCTAAAGCAGCTTCGTCAGGTTCCTGGCGTACACCTGCTTACTTCAGTCGCACAGGATAATGCGCTGGCCCGGTATGCCAATGCACAGACAGTAATTAAGCTAAAAGGTGTCGATGAAAATTACCTCCAGCGGCAGCAACTCGACTCGGCATTACTCGAAGGGCGTTTATTACTCCATAAAGACGGGGCCAATTATGCAATTGTTGCAGAAGGCGTTCGACATGATCTGAGCATTTCACCGATGGATATACTGACGCCGTTGGAAATTCTATATCCACAAAGCGGAGAAACGTTTAGTGTCTTAAATCCAAACGCCTTTAATCGAGAGCGACTGACGGTATCAGGCATTTTTTTTATTGAATCCCGTTACCAAAATTTCGTGCTTACGCCCCTGACCGTAGCGCGCGACTTGTTTGGCTACAAATCGGATGAAGTAACAAGTCTTGAGATACAGCTACAGCCCGGTACAAATGAGCGGAAAGTAAAACAGGCTTTACAGGATGTCGTTGACAAATCAGGAGGAGGGAATTTGATCGTACAAAGTCGTGATGACTTAAATATTGATCTTTACCGGGCGATTTACGTCGAAAAACTGTTTGTGGCGATCACGCTTTCCTTTATTATTCTCATTGCCTCGATCAACATTTTCTTCTCGCTCTCTATGCTGGTGATTGAGAAGAAAGCCGATATCCAAATTTTGTTTGCGTTAGGCGCTACCCGAAATATGGTTCGTCGGATTTTCCTGACCGAAGGCGCGATCATTGCCTTGAGTGGAGCTTTAAGTGGCTTAATCTTAGGCGTTTTGCTTTGTCTGGCTCAGGAGCGCTATGGATTTGTTGGCATGGGCCTGGTCGACTCTATTATTGACGCCTACCCAGTCCGACTTCAATGGGGTGATATTCTGCTGACGGGTATTCTCGTTATTCTAATTACTGTTTTGACATCCTGGTTCCCTGCCCAGCGCGCAGCTAAGACGTAAGTTAACGCGATGGTGATCTTATGAAGTGTCAAAGACACGTAATGTGTATAGAAAAAGCCCCGCTGAATCAGCGGGGCTTTTTCTATACACATTATAATACTATGCGGTCAAACTAATTTACCAACTCGTTTTCTTATACCCTATCGTAGCATAGTAGAGAATAAAGGCGAACAGGGGAAGCAGTAATCCATAAGCCATTTTGGGGCTAATGTTGTCGAATAAATAGCCGTGTAAAGGAGGAAGTATAGCACCACCAGCAATAGCCATAATCAATAAGGCCGAACCAATTTTGGTGAATTTTCCCAGTCGATTCAGCGCTAACGGCCAGATGGCAGGCCAGGTTGGGGCAATGGCGAAGCCAAGTAATGCGATGCAAAGGATTGAGGTAAAACCGTCTGTTGCTAAGGCACCAATGGTTAGAATGATCGCTAGAATCATACCATACCGAAGTGCATTTTGCTGTGAAATAAACTTTGGAATAGCGAGAATTCCCAGTATGTAACCTGCTAATAATCCGTAGAGTGTGTATTCTGTAAAATACTTGGCTTCGTCATTTCCGAAACCAATGGCTTTGCCATAATTGATAATCGTGTCACCCGAAATCACCTCTGCGCCAACGTAACAGAATAGCGCAATTACACCGAGTACAAGATTTGGGAACTGCCATACACTCGTATGAGCCGTTGCATCGGCAGGCGAATCTTCCTGTTCCTCAGAAACTTCAGGTAAATTGGATAGTCGGACTAAGCCAGCCAATAGAATCAGAATTCCCGTTAGCACCAAATAAGGAGTAACTACTTTTTCTAAACTTTGCGGACCTACAGCAACGCTTGTACCTGTCAGTAATAAGCTACCAAAGACACGCTGACTAATAATACCAGCCAGTTTATTAGCAACTCCCATAAAACTGATGCGCTGAGCAGCACTTTCGCGTGGGCCGAGGATCGTAGCATAAGGATTTGAAGCTGTCTGTAATACAGTCAGACCAACGCCAATTAAAAATAATCCAACCAGGAATAACGGATAAGAAAAGGAACGAGCTGCTGGCACGAAAACTAGAGTCCCCACTGCCATAATCAGCAATCCCAGCGACATACCATTCTTGAAACCAGTTCGTTTCAACACGGCCGACGATGGAATAGCCATCAAGGTATAGGAAATAAAAAACGCAGAAGCCACCAAACTCGACCCGACCGTACTGAGGTTAAATGCCTGTTTAAAAAAGGCCATCAACACGCTGTTGGTCCAGGTTACGAAGCCAAAAACGAAAAAAAGAGCACCGATAATGAGTAATGGGCCGGTGTAATTTTGGGATTTAGGAGGAGCAGAAATCATTGTTTGAACTAGGATTGATCAGATTGATGGCCGAATCTGATTTGGTTACAATCCCAAATATGCAAAACATAATCTGCTTAATCCATCAATCCGACGAATCGTGGGCTAGAAATTATCCGTCAGGCCAAAAATGGGCTTATTGGTTTTCCACTTACCGCGTGTGAAATCCGGAATGTCGATGGCTTTGCTACCCTTGGCGATACTTTCTTCCGATAATGGACTGATCGCACTCCAGGCGGCTGCATCATACACATCAATGGGCGGTGGCGTTTTCGTTTTGATCGACTCCATAAACGCCCGAAGTACGAAGAAATCAATACCGCCGTGTCCGGCGTTTTCGGCTGTTTGGGCGTGGCGTTTCCAAAGTGGATGATCGTATTTGTCCTGATAGGCCGCAAACGGTTCCCAGGTATGTGGTTTGGGGCTGGTTCCTTCCAGATAGATCATATCGTTATCATCCATCCAGATTCCTTGTGTACCCTGCGCCCGAAACCCGAGTGAGTAGGGGCGAGGTGAGTTTGTGTCGTGAATGATCATAATGTTCTCGCCATTCGCACACTCGATCATAGTAGTGACTACATCGCCCAATTTAAAATTAACCTTCGCGTTCGGGTGATTTGCTCCACCTTTATCAACAACATATTTATGCAATCCCCGGCTTTTGGTCGCCATTGAAGTCAGACGGACAAACTGATTTCCCCGGTTGATATTGAGCCAGTGTGCAACAGGCCCTAGCCCGTGGGTTGGGTATAAATCACCGTTCCGATCAACGGAATGTTGAGTGCGCCAATGGGCTGCAGAATAGCCTTTCGCCCCAAATTCAGCGCCTACGCCCCCAATGGATTTACCATCGTTAAATTTGATATTTCGCAGATCGTGTTGGTAGCCGCAATGGGCATATAACATTTCGCCAAATAACCCCTGTCGGATCATGTGCAAAATCGCCAGCACATCCCGTCGGTAGCAGACGTTTTCCAGAATCATGCAGGGAGAACCTGTTTTTTCAAAGGCTTCGATCAGATCCCAGGATTCTTTCAATGTTACTGTGGCAGATACCTCGACTCCCGCGTATTTCCCCGCTTTCATCGTAGCAACCGCCATTGGAACGTGCCATTCCCAGGGGGTAGAAATTACAACGCCATCAATATCATCCCGTTTGAGCATGTCCTCAAACGCTTTATCCCCTTTGCCGTAAGCAACTGGCGCTTTCCGACCTGCCTTGGTAATCATGGCATTGGTCCGGGCAATGGACTCGGAGTCAGGATCGCAAATGGCGGTTATGTCAACATCATCCCGAAAAAGTGCCTGCGCTACGTGACTTCTCCCCCGTGATCCAACGCCAATAAATGCTAATCTAACTTTAGGATCAGCTGGTTTAGCCCCCGTTAAAATCGTTGGAAAAATAGAGGTTGCCGCGCCAGTAAGAGCAGCCGTACGGATAAACTCACGTCGGGTAGTTGTCTGCATGATCGAGTAGTAGTTGATCCGTCAAATAAAAGCGTTTCCCTGTAAATCTACTTAATCAGAAATTCCACCAAACTGTTCGAGGGTAGGATGCATTTAACACAACAGGTTCGCCAATTTGCGGTGTTGTTACATCAAAACCACCTCTCTCCGCTTGCTTCATTAGCCGTTTTATGGGCTCGTTCCAGGGATGCATCGCAAGTGAAAATTTTGCCCAGTGAACAGGCAGCAGAGTTCGGGCCCGTAAATCCTGAGCAGCTGTAATCACCTCTTCGGGAAACATGTGAATGTTGGGCCAGTCGCGGCCATATTGACCACATTCCAGAATCGCTAAGTCGAATGGACCGTATTTATCGCCAATGGTTTGGAAATGTTTGCCGTAGCCCGAATCGCCCCCCAGGAATAAGTTGTAGCCGTGTAATTTTAGGACGAAAGCCGTCCAGAGCGTTCGTCCGCGTGCGAAACTTCGTCCTGAAAAATGGCGAGCAGGAGCCGCTGTAAGGTCAATGTCAGGGGCTACGGATTGATGCTCCCACCAATCAAATTCAACAATTTGCTCTGGTTTAGCTCCCCAGCGTTCCAGGTGCGCACCTACGCCAAGTCCAGTATATATTTTCTTGACTTTGGGGATGAGTTTACTGACTGTTGGGTAATCCAGGTGGTCGTAATGATCGTGGGAAATTATCAGATAATCGATGTCCGGCATTTCGTCTACGCCATACGTATTAGTGCCTGCATATGCCGAACCGAAAAACGACACGGGCGATGCATGACCACTGAATACGGGATCGATTAGTATTGTAACGCCCTGAGATTTAATTAAATATGATGAATGCCCAAACCATACGATCGTCGGCTTTTCGTCTGAAAGAGCTTTTAAGTCTGTTTTAATGGAAGGTAATGGTCGAGGGGGGACATTGTCTTTTGGTTTATTCAGATTGTCCCAAATTGTGGCGTAGTAGGAAGCTCCTTCGCGCAGAACCGCAGTAGGTTCCAGATTCTGAAAAGCTCCGTCCTTATAGTTAGGCGATTGCTTGATTCGTTCGAGTCGGGCTTCGGCGGGATCTTTGCCGAAAGGACTTTGCTGCATAAAAATTAAGGTACCGGCCAGTAACACAAGAATAATAATAACTATCGCTAACATGATGGTTCGAAATCGTTTCATGGGGGCACAACGGGGCTGGTTGGGAGCGAGTTCCAGTTTGGTCGGGCGAAGTTACGAATGGGAACAATACCGGATAAGCGGATGTTATACTGCTGAACCGACTCAAAAGGGCGTTCTGGCTACACGCTCTGCTTTCGGTCTGTGTTGTACACAAACTTTGTAACGACAGGCTGATCGATCTTTTCGATTCACTTTTTTTATGAAGACTTCCAGTATGGATGTTCCCCAAACGAACATTCCCAGGGCGAATAGTCCACGGGTTGCTGTCTTTCGGAAGGAACATTTTAACGCGGCACACCGTCTGAACAATCCGAATTGGTCAGATGAAAAAAACGCACGGGTTTATGGAAAATGCAATAACCCACATTTTCATGGTCATAATTATGATCTG
This sequence comes from Spirosoma harenae, assembly GCF_054776975.1. Lineage (NCBI taxonomy): Bacteria > Pseudomonadati > Bacteroidota > Cytophagia > Cytophagales > Cytophagaceae > Spirosoma > Spirosoma harenae. Next base: position 60,736 of record NZ_BAAHBD010000002.1, read on the forward strand.
ATTGTGCAGGTGACGGGGCCAATTGACCCTGAAACGGGTTATGTCATTGACATGAAGTATCTGGGCGACCTGATGAAGGAGCATGTCATTGATCGTTTCGACCATAAAAACTTGAATCTGGATACCGACGAATTTGCTGATTTGAATCCGTCGGCCGAAAACATTGCCATCGTCATTCACGACATTTTACGAACCCATCTAAGTGAAGACTTAGAGCTCAAAATCAGATTGTATGAAACTGAACGGAACTTCGTCGAATACCCAGCCTAACGGCCGACCTTTGGATGGTTTTCACCAAAATGGACATGGTTCGAACGGGCACCAGCACGACGAATTAGTGGATGAAATTGGAGATGCTCACGGAGCTGCGTCAATCGACACGCCTATGCGCCCGGATGCGTTCGCACTTGATGATGACTTTAAGATTGATCTTATCGAAGACCATTTCCGGGAAATCATGAACATTCTGGGGCTGGATCTGACCGACGATAGTTTGAAAGGATCTCCCCGGCGTGTCGCTAAAATGTACGTAAAGGAAATATTTAGTGGATTAAATCCCGCCAACAAACCGGCGCCAACGTTATTCGATAATAAGTTTCGGTACAACGAAATGCTGGTCGAGAAAGATATTACCGTTCAGACTTATTGCGAGCATCATTTTGTGCCGATTATCGGCAAAGCACACGTTGCCTATATTTCCAGTGGGAAAGTGATTGGCCTGTCGAAACTGAACCGAATTGTGGAATATTTCAGTAAGCGCCCTCAAGTGCAGGAACGTCTGACGGTTCAGATTGCCGATGAACTGAAGCGTGTTTTGGAAACTGACGATGTAGCCGTAATTATTGATGCCAAACACTTGTGCGTGTCGACACGTGGTGTTCGTGATGTGAATAGCTCCACCATCACCTCATCATACAGCGGAAAATTTGACGATGAAGCCACCCGGCAGGAACTGCTGCACTATGTATCTCAGCCGAGTGTAATGATATAAGTAGATTATTTTTTTGTCATGCCGACGCAGGCAGCATCTTAAATTATCCTAAACAGCAAGTACGGGAACCTTAAGATGCTGCCTGCGTCAGTGTGACAAAAATGACTAGAATAGCCTAAACCATCGGTCCAACGCGTTCGAGCAGGGCTTTTGATTTACGGATACCGTCGTATTCTTCCAGGGTATTACCTTCATATTCAATACCGACGATGCCTTTGAAACGGCTGTCTTTCACAATTTTCATGATGCGGTTGTAGTCCGTTTCAACACAATTTCCGTTTGCGTCGAAATTGTAGAATTTTGCCGAAACGCCTTTCGCAAACGGCATCATTTCCTTGGTTCCCTTATAGCGATCGTATTCTTCGATGCAGGAGAAATCCTTACCAGGGCTGTGCTTCATGCAGAAATTGCCGAAGTCGGGAAGGGTGCCGACGTTTTTCATATTGACCTGGTTCATTACATTGGAAATCCATTCGCCACTAGATGAGTAACCACCGTGATTCTCGACGATCACATTGATATTCATGGTTTTAGCGAACTCGCCTAGCTTCCCTAAGCTCTCGATAGCCGCCTTGGAAACTTCTTCCGCTGTACCTTGTCCGGCAGCATTTACCCGAATCGTTTTGCAGCCTAAATATTTAGCGCATTCGACCCATTTGTGGTGATTTTCAATGGCTTTCGCTCGTTCAGCAGCATCGGTTGCGCCCAGATTTCCCTCGCCATCGATCATGATCAAATGGTTGGTAATACCATTGTCTTTGCAACGAGTGAGCAAATCATTGAGGTAAGTCTTATCCTGCGCTTTGTCTTTGAAAAATTGGTTTACGTATTCGACTATGCTGATATCGAACTCTTTACGAGCGATTCCTGGAAAATCGAGATTCGTGATTTTTTTGCTGAACAAAGCTTTATGCAATGACCATTCTGCCAGTGAAATGTTGAACCACAATTTTTGAGGAGCTGCTTCCGTAAAAACGGTTGGCATAAGAGTCAGGCCAGCGAGTGAGCCAGCTGCTTGTTTCAGAAACGAACGACGGTTAGTTGTCATACACAACAGAGTTAGTAAATAGGTTGGTTGGGCGGGAATAAACCGCTTTCTGCGGGTGAAAAGCAGGCTGCCCGATTGAAATACTTATCTTGAATTGGACAGTTAATAGCGACTTAAGGTTTAGTGGACACGTATATTACTTAACAGTAATCACGGCAACTGTCAGTCGACTAACACATACTGGTCTTCCCTGTTCGTCGGCGATTCGAATATCCCATACGTGTGTCGTACGTCCCGTGTGAATCGGCGTGCAGCGTCCATACACCCAACCTTCGCGTACGGATCGAAGGTGATTAGCGTTGATTTCCAGACCAACAGCATGCTGTTTGGTTGGATCATCCAGAAGCATATAGGAGGCTACGCTACCCAGCGTTTCGGCTAGTACGACCGAAGCCCCTCCGTGTAAAATTCCAAATGGTTGATGCGTTCGTTTGTCGACAGGCATTCGGGCAATCAAATAGCCTTCGCCTGCTTCCATAAATTCAATGCCTAAGAGTTTTGCGATAGAGTCATTATGGATAAAGTCAAGCGCATTCAGGTCAAATCCAGCTTTCATTTTTTGTTTTATTTCGTGTTATAGTTTTTATATTCCTGGTTTCTGTCATGAAGTTGATAATGAGTCGCGAAACTTGGAACATTAGGTCTGAAACAAGGTTATAACCTGTTTTTTTCGTAATTTTGCGGCTCAAATTCGAAAAAAATTGCCGATTGGCAAGGAAGCAGCTTGGCACAAAAAACAATATATCTAATTCGTCACGGCGAAACGGATTTTAACCGACGGGGAGTAGTTCAGGGAAGTGGAGTCGATGCAGACCTCAACGAGATGGGACGAGCACAGGCAATGGCATTTTTTCTGGCCTATCAGCACGTCCCCTTCGACAAAATTTATATTTCAGGGTTAAAGCGGACCTATCAAACAGCGGAACCCTTTATCGATCTTGGTATTTCGTATGAAAAACTTACCGGCCTTAATGAGATTAGCTGGGGAGTGATGGAAGGGAAAGTGCCAGGAAATTTAGATAATGAATATTACCGGAATTTGATTGAAGCCTGGGAGTCTGGCAATACAGCAATGACGACAGACGGTGGAGAAAGTCCCGAACAGGTCGTTGATCGGCAGAAAATAGCCATAGATACTATCCTCTCCCATCCCGATGAGACAACGATCTTGGTTGCCATGCATGGGCGGGCTATTCGTATTTTGCTAAGTTGGCTCACAAATCAACCGCTTTCAAAGATGGATCAGTTTGAGCATAGCAACCTTTGTCTTTACAAATTACAGTATGATTATGAGTCGGCTCAATTTACGATTGAGTTATCAAACGACACGGCTCATTTGCTTTCGCTGGCTATCATGCCCTAATCTTTTTGGGGCTACCAATTAACAGCCGTCATCAGCCGATAATCCATCTATACACCCACTGATAATTGCTGACTGTACATTGGTATACGAAAACATGTATATTCGTTTTATGGGCTGGTTGTTTTGCCCGATAAGATGAACATGCCGAAGCAGAAAATATATTGGTTTTGTCAGCTTTTTGGCTGGTCGCTCCTGATCGCAGCGGAGTACACAGCGTATGTGCTGGAAGACGGCTTCGATCCGGACATGCTCTACTTAGCCATCGCCAATATTTTTCTGGGGGTTACGCTGACGCATTTATACCGACTCATGATTCGGCGCTGGAACTGGGTTCGGCTTCCTTTTTTTCAACTGGCTCCCCGCGTACTGATGTCGGTATTTGTTCTGGCATTGATTATGACAATGGTGAATTTGCCGATAGATCAACTCATTGTTCCGCAACACCTGGCCAACGAACCTACTGTTTTTATAGGTTATCTTATGAATTGGGGGAAAACCATGCTGACCTGGGTACTGACCTACACAGCGTATCATTATGTAGAACAGAACCGTAATGATGAAATTGAGAAGCTATTGCTCAAGACCAGCGTTCGGGAAACGGAAGCCAAAGTACTGCGCTCACAATTGAATCCGCACTTCGTCTTTAATGCCTTGAATAGCATCCGGGCATTGGTCTATGAAAACCCGACTAAAGCGCAGCAAGGTATCACGCAACTTTCTAATCTTCTGCGGAATTCCCTATTGGCCGATCGGCGAAAGACCGTTGAATTGCGCGAGGAAATCAAAACAGTTGAGGATTATTTATCCCTCGAAAAAGTCCGCTACGAAGATCGACTGACATCTGATATTGATCTCGATAACCGAACGCTTTACTGGCAGGTACCGCCTATGATGCTACAAACGCTGGTCGAAAATGCCATCAAACATGGCGTTTCAACGGCCGTTGGTGGAGGTTTTGTTGAAGTTCGTTCGAGTATCGTTGCAGATAAACTCCACATCATTATTCGAAATACAGGTGTTTTGGGTGATAAAAAAGCATCCGGTGGTTTTGGATTGGCCAATACGGCCCAACGACTGGAGTTGCTGTATGGCCCTGATGCCCAATTTCAAATTTTTCAGGAAGACCCAGGTAATCGCGTCGCAGGTTTGCGTAACGATGGACCAATAGTTTGTGCTGAAATCACGATTCCTGCCCAGTCGGAGGGCATGTTCCGACGCGAAAAACAGCCGTTAGGCGTAAAAAGTGAATCCTGAAAAGTTGGCAATCTGGTTCGCAGATTTATAGATAACTCATTAGGTTTCATTTTGTGCCCTGACTCCTTTATCGTATGAAAACCCTTATTATTGACGACGAACGCTTAGCCCGCAACGAACTTCGCCGGCTTCTCGAAAACTTTCCGAAAATTCAGATTATTGGTGAAGCCGCCAGCGCTGACGAAGCCTTGCCGATGATCGAAGAACTGGAACCTGAACTCCTTTTTCTGGATATTCAGATGCCCGGTAAGAATGGATTTGAGCTACTGCAATCCATCGAAGGTAAAACTCCCGAAGTTATTTTCACGACGGCTTTCGACGAATACGCGATCAAAGCGTTTGAATTCAATGCGCTCGATTATTTATTGAAACCCGTCGAATTATCCCGACTGTCAGAAGCCATTCACCGGGTTGAAGAGGAGCAGCACGTTCCCGAAAATTCAGGTATTTCGCCCAATGGATCTTCGAAAGTGCTGGGTGAAAACGATCAGGTTTTCGTAAAAGATGGTGAGAAATGCTGGTTCGTGAAACTGGGTAAAGTGCGACTATTCGAATCAATGGGCAACTACGTTCGTCTCTATTTCGACGATCAGAAACCGCTGGTACTCAAATCCCTAAATGCGCTGGAAGACCGGCTGAATCCGGCAACGTTTTTCCGGGCTAACCGAAAACATATCATCAATCTCCAATGGATCGAGAAAATCGAACCCTGGTTCAGTGGTGGATTGCTGGTGACTTTGCGAGGAGGAGATAAAATCGAAATTAGCCGTCGACAAGCAATTCGGTTTAAAGATTTATTAAGTTTGTAGTGTGGGGTAATTGGATGTGAATGGAGGATCATCTGGCTATAATCAAGCAAATTACTTCCGTCGTCCAATTACCTTATTGCTGCTTCATGAAGTTACTTTTTTCAACGTTTCTTTTCGGACTATTTGGTATTCTTTCCGCGTGCCATTCCACACATTCCGATCCGCCATCCTTAGCTCGTCAGCAGTATACGCTGGGGGGAGCTAAATCCTGCGATACCACGACCAACAGCGGTGTTGACGTTTCTGTATCCTACGTTTTATTGAAAGATGATACGGAAGTTGCCCGGAAAATCAACGATAGTCTTCGGATTTTGGCGGTGAACACTGTTGTTGGATGGCTCGATAGTGCAACAGTCGCTAAAAATCCGGACGCCCGTCAGAATTTAGCCAAAGCGGCTAATCTTTTTGCGATGGACTATGAAGCAATGCGGAAGGATATTGGCAATTTAGGCGGATGTTGGGAACTCGAAACAACGGCCGATACGGTCCATGTTAGCCCTAAAGCGTTGACTGTTAAAGTAGAAACGTATGCGTATACAGGTGGAGCACACCCCAATTCTAATCTTGCCTTTTATACGTTCGACCGGGAAACAGGCCGAATTCTAACCCTGAATGATATGGTCGCCGATACAACGGCGTTGCTTGGCGTTCTGGAAACGGCATTCCGACAACAGCAAAATTTGCTGCCAAAGGCTAATCTTGAAGAACAAGGCTACTTTCTGCGCGACGGTCATTTTTTCCTCCCTGCCAACGTTGGGACAGGACGGAATGGAATGATTTTTTATTACAACTCCTACGAAATTGCAGCCTATGCAGTTGGTCCAATTCAGGTAACGGTACCGTACGAAAAGCTAAACGGTATTCTCCGCGACGATTGGTTTTAGCCACTGGTCTGTTTCTGCGCAAATATTTCTTTATGTTTGCCCTGTTTGGCGAGTGATCCCTAACCTGACGGATCCTCGTTTCCATTCCCTATGCGATCAAAATGGATTGTTCCGGTAGCTGTCAGTAGCTTCCTGTTGCTCTTATTATTCTGCTTCAAAGTCATTCGTTTTCAGGCGTTGTACTACACATACAACGATATGTACATTTTCTTACAGGCGTCTTATAGCTGGATGGATGGACGGCCGCTACTCTACGAAAATATCTGGGGCTACGACGACCGAATCCATAATAATTATATCATGTTGCTTTTGGGGCCGCTTATTTATGTAGGTGGTGCCTATGGAGCTTTCATCGTTCAAATAAGTTTATTATTACTGAGCTACGGTTTTTTGCTCCGGCACTTGAGCCGGCAGATGGTATCCTGGATGGTGTGGGTATTATTAGCCGTCTTGTTAATGGGGCCAGTCTGGTTTTGGCTGATGGATCACCCGAACATCGGATGGCATCCTGAATTGATGTATTTCCCGCTTTCGTTATTGCTTCTTGTTGCGTTGCGTCGATACCATACCGGCTGGTTTTTAGTAACGGCTTCGTTAATTGTATTGGTTAAGGAAGACGGTGCATTGCTGGTAGGGGTTATTCATCTGGCATTTCTATGTATTCAGTACCTGGTTGCCAATCCGAAGCGATCTATTCTAGGTATTCTGACTAAGGCCAATTTTTGGATTGCTGCGGGTAGCTGGGCCGCTGTATTTATCGCCGGTATGGCATTTTTGTCGTTTAAAAACCATGCCGTAGAGCCTGAACCCCGATTGCAACAGGCACTTCATGCCATCGGCAAGGGGCTGCATTCACGGGAGTTTATCCGGATAAATTTACTCCTATTGATAAAAACAGCACTCCTCTTATTACCATCCATTGGCTTATTGTTATATGGATTATACAGGGTGAACTGGCGACACGCTGGCAGTGTATTTCTCATTTATGGTGTTGCTCAACTGGCGTTATTATTATCAAACTGGGTGCAGGGAGCAACCTACTACGGTGTCAATGCGCTTTTTGATCTGGTATCGTTGACATGGCCTCCGCGATTTATACTGATGTATGCCTTCTCGGTCGTTTATGTACTTCTGATCTGGCTTTCGTTTAAAATCAGCGAAGCACAAGTCGAACGTCGACAGTTAGTCGTGATCGGGTTATTCTTAGTATTGATCCAATTGCCCATTGTTCAATATGCCCGGCCTGATTTTCGACTTTACTCAATTGTGCGCGGCCTTGTTCGGCACCAATACGACCCAGATAAAGAACCATTATTGCCCGCAGCCGATGTGGCTGTTGTTGAAACATTAGCGAAAACGATTCCAGCGCATTCTAACGTATTTGTGTTCGATTACCTGATTCCGTTTTTTCACAAACATTATAATATTTGGCCAACCGAAAATCAATGGGAAGATGCTGATTTAGCTATAATTCCTAACAACGATTTTGCGAAACTTGGCGAACGTTTGCCCCGCGTGATGAAACAACCTTACCGGCCTATTCGGTTATCGACCTATACGATTTTTACGACACCGGCTTATGAACCTTACGTAAAGGCAGCAGTAGCCGCTAAACCTGAATCAAAATGACACTGGATCAATTTACCGGCTCATTAACTCAGCCACAACCGCCAACCGGGCTGAATCCAATTCTTGAAGGGCTCTGGTATGATGCCAAAGGCGATTGGGAAAAGGCACATAATATTGCACAGAGTCGAGAAGGAACATCAACTTATGATCGACTACATGCTTATTTGCACCGTAAAGAAGGCGATCGTTTTAATGCTAATTATTGGTACAGACGTGCAGGCGTTTCGTTTTTTGATGGTTCGCTGGATGATGAATGGAACGTGCTTGTAAAGCAATACTTGTAAGAACTGGACGAAAAAAGAAACGACCTAATACTCTTCCAGTTTGATTATTTAATTCCGGTGTCTGTGTCCTCACAGACACTTTCCCGGATGTTGGATGTTGCTGACGCATAGGTGTCTGTGTCTTCACAGACACAGGAGATTTATCTAAAATGAGCTAGTGAGCTTAAGCTAGTCAGGTATATACGGTCCACCTGTTTCTCCCCAGCCCCATGTTGGCATTGGCGCATCTAAGGGTTCATTTACGGATTCTTCTTTTGAATTAATCATGGCTAGTCGCGAGCCCCATTCTAAATAACCGACTACCGCTGAGCGAAATTCTGGATCATCGGGCAGTCCGATTGAATCGGCGGTATCCAGAATTAGGTCAATCCATCGCTTGCGTTGCGCATTCGTTAGGTTTTTACCTAAATGTTTATGGATCATTTCATAATGGCTGCCTTCCTCGCGACTATAGGTAGTCGGACCTCGAAATACTTCGGCAATAAAATGCGCAACATGTCGGGAATGATCCGGTGACATTCCCCGAAACACAGGCTCCAGAATCGAATCCTGATGGACACGTTTGTAGAATAAATCAGTCCAGGCTTCAAACTTTTCCATGCCTCCTGCCCACTCATACAGGGTAGGAATTGTCTTTTGGGTGTGCGTTTCCATAATTCGATAAAGCGGTTATATCCTGTTGAAAGATAATAAAAAAGGCCACACTCCGTAAAGTGTGACCCCGTCTGTCGATGAATCAGTAATATTTTTATTGCGTAATTTCTTCTTCGGTAAGCACTTCGCTGACATCGGTTAGTGGCAGCCCGAATGCCTCGGCAACGCCTTTGTAAACTACTTTACCTTCCACTACATTCAGACCTAGTTTAAGGTCTGCATTGTCGCGACAGGCTTGCTGCCAGCCTTTATTAGCCAATTGAAGCGCATACGGCAGTGTTGCATTAGTCAAAGCAACGGTACTTGTGTAGGGGACAGCCCCAGGCATGTTTGCTACACAATAGTGGACTACGCCATCAATGATATAAGTTGGATTCTCATGCGTAGTAGGATGGCAAGTTTCAATGCATCCTCCCTGATCAACAGCTACGTCGACCAGCACCGTACCAGGACGCATCAGTTGAAGCATTTCGCGAGTGATAAGGTGAGGAGCTTTTGCACCTGGAATCAGAACCGCACCAACGATCAGATCACATACTTTAATCATCTCCCGAATGTTGTATTCGTTCGACATCATCGTCTGAACATTGGGAGGCATAATATCTGACAGATAACGTAGTCGTGGCAGGCTGACATCCATAATGGTCACATGAGCACCAAGACCCGCTGCCATTTTAGCGGCCTGCGTTCCAACGATACCACCACCTAAAATCAATACATTAGCTGGTTTTACACCCGGTACACCACCTAGGAGAATACCCCGACCTTTCATTGGTTTTTCGAGGTATTTCGCCCCTTCCTGAATCGCCATCCGACCCGCTACTTCCGACATCGGTACCAGTAAAGGCAGGCTACGGTCGGGCCGCTCAACGGTTTCGTAAGCTAAACAGATTGCCCCTTTAGCCAACATGGCCTGGGTCAATTCTTCCGACGAAGCGAAGTGGAAATAGGTGAACAGTAACTGGTTTTCCTTGATCAGATCGTATTCCGAGGAAATCGGCTCTTTAACCTTCATGATCATCTCAGCAATGCCATAAACGTCACCGATCGTGGGAAGCATGATCGCTCCGGCCGCAATGTATTCTTCGTCTTCAAAACCGCTGCCTTCACCTGCATTTACCTGTACGTAAACAACATGGCCGTGTTTTTTCAATTCAGTTACACCGGCAGGGGTTAAAGCAACCCGGTTCTCATTGTTCTTGATTTCCTTCGGAACACCAATGACCATCGTGTTAATAGCAAGTTTACTGTTACAACATTAACAACACAAAGGTAAAAGTCCCTGTAGGAGTTTTCTAGCTGTTTTTATTTTTTTGGGAAAATTGTCATATAATTATCATTTTAGTAGGAAATAGTTCTATAAACATGACAATTGAGTAAGTTGTCCCGTAAAAATTCCGCTTATGGATAGTATCGACGCAACGGATCGAAAAATTCTGGATTTATTACAAAAAGATGCTCATCTAACAATTCATGACATTGGTCGGCAGATTAATCTGTCGAAAACACCAGTACATGAACGGATCAAACGGCTCGAGCGGGAAGGCGTTATTGAGCGATATGTGACGCTGGTAGACAAGAAAAAGCTAGGGCACCTTTTTATGGTTTATTGCCAGGTGACACTCGACCGACAAACCCGCGATTCATTCACCGCTTTTGAAGTTGATGTTCGTAAACTCCCGGAAGTATTGGAGTGCAATCGTGTGTCGGGTACGTTCGATTATCTGCTGAAAATCGTCAGTCGGGACATGGATACTTACAACCATTTCTATCAGGAAAAACTATCTGTTATTCCAGGAACGCTCCATATCAGCAGCTTTTTTGTTATGTCCGAAATAAAAAATTCGACCGTAATACCAGTTTGATTGCTTGATCTTCAAACACTTTTTTGTCATTCTGACTGCAAGGAAGAATTTTAAACTATTCTTATTTGAGTGTTAGGAAAGCTTGAGATTCTTCCTTGCAATCGGAATGACAAAAAACGCCGTAATGTCGATTTTACGGAATTCGGAAGGAATTGAGCAAAATTGGTGTTGAAGTCTTGTACCAGAATACAATCGCTATGGAAGTCGAAATTTGGAGTGATGTCATGTGCCCGTTCTGCTACATTGGCAAGCGGAAATTTGAAGAAGGATTAGCGCAGTTTGCGCATAAAAACGACGTAAAAGTTACCTGGAAAAGTTTTCAGCTCAATCCGGCGATGAAAACGGAACCCGGAAAAAATATTAATCAATACCTGGCCGAGGTGAAAGGATGGAGTCTGGATCAGGCGCAACAAATGAACGATCGGGTAACGGCTATGGCCCGCGAAGTTGGTCTGGATTATCATTTCGATCAGGCCGTTGTTGCGAATTCTTGGGATGCGCACCGATTCGTTCAATTAGCTAAAAGCCATGGCTTAGGCGATGCCGCCGAAGAACGCCTGTTTCGCGCCTATTTCACCGAAGGAAAAAATACAGCAGACCATACAACTTTAGTTGAGTTAGGAACCGACATTGGTCTGGAAGCTTCCGAAGTGAAACAGGTGCTGGCATCGGATGCATATACAACGGAAGTAAGACAGGATCTCTATGAGGCTCAGCAACTGGGTATCCGTGGTGTTCCTTTTTTTGTACTTAACCGGCGTTACGCAGTCTCGGGAGCGCAACCTTCCGAAACATTTCAAGGCGCTCTTGAAACGGCCTGGGCAGAATGGAATCAACAACATAGCTCAATTGCCCAACTTGCCAATGACGAGGCAACCTGTACTCCCGAAGAAGGGTGTGTACTGCCGGAAAGTAAATGAGCTATAGGGTGAAGAACGAGTTCTGGTTTGTGGCCGGAACTCGTTTTTGTTTATAAAAGTAATGGCAGAGTAAACCACTCTGGATTAAAACAGAGAGTTTGGGCCAATCAAGTCTAGTGTATGCCAGAAGAATCTTATCAAAAAGGCGATCAACACAATCAGAGGTTCAACGCTGAGCGCATCAACTCCTTTACCGACCCCGTAGCGGTAATCAATTATGCCCAGAATCCTCCAAGGTTATTACCCGGATTTGCTGACCTGCAACGGATGACAAGATTATTATTAGCCGAACGTGCTCCAGATAATGCCCGTATACTCGTCGTGGGAGCGGGTGGCGGATTGGAACTAAAAGTTTTTGCAGAAGCAAATCCAGACTGGCAATTCGATGGAGTTGATCCATCGGAGGAGATGCTGGATTTGGCCAGAGCTACACTAGGTCCCCTCATCGAGCAGGTACAACTCCATCAGGGCTATATTGAAACCGCACCAGAGGGGCCTTTTGATGCCGCAAGTTGCTTGCTGACACTGCACTTTCTCAGTCGGGAAGAACGCCGTCAAACCCTGCTTGACGTTCATCGTCGTTTAAAGCCAGGCGCTCCCTTTGTTATGGCGCATCTAAGCTTTCCCCAAAGCGAACCCGACCGAACCCTTTGGTTATCCCGTTATGTCAGCTTTGCGACGAGTAGCGGTATCGACTCAAAGGCCGCACAGAAAGCAAGCGATGCCATACGTGAACGCTTGCCACTATTTTCTCCAGAGGAAGATGAAGTTATCTTATACGAGACGGGATTTTCGTCGGTCAGCTTATTCTATACGGGTTTCTGTTTCCGGGGTTGGGTAGCATATCGATGATACTTCCCCTCATTTCAACAGGATTGGAAAATAGCCGATATCTTTATCAGTAGGAACCGTCAACTTTGCGGTTTACCAATCAGGCTCAATTATCTCTTTTTTATGCGCATAAATATCCATTCGTTAGTCTGTTTAGGGCTGATGGGAAGTGCTTTTGCGGCTCAGGCCCAAACCTGGGAACCCGTGACGACCCAAAATAGCTGCTCTGCTCGTCACGAAAATGCGGCTACTCTCATTAGCGATAGCCTATATGCTGTTGGTGGCCGTGGAATGAAACCCCTGGAGGCCCTCAATCTGAAAACGCTGGTTTGGAAAACGTTGCCCACACCACCGCTCGAAATGAATCATTTCCAGGCGATTACCTACCATGGCGAACTGTATGTAATGGGCGCTTTTCAGGGAAAATACCCGCATGAAACGCCCATTCCGAACATTTATATTTATAATCCGAAACAAGCTGCCTGGCGGATGGGCCCAGAAATTCCGAAAGATCGGTTACGAGGTTCGGCTGGCGTGGTCGTGTATAATGACAAGATTTATATGGCCTGTGGCATCATCGACGGCCATTACGATGGGCATGTTGCCTGGCTCGACGAATACGATCCAAAAACCAATAGCTGGAAAAAATTACCGGATGCCCCACGTACCCGCGATCATATCAGTGCGGCTATTGTCGGCGATAAACTCTATCTAGCCGGTGGCCGTAACTCGACAGCTCGGATCAATAAAGTGCTGGAAACAACCATTGCCGAAGTTGATGTTTATGATTTTAAAACAGGTAGTTGGGCAACGCTGCCTGCTACTTCGAATATACCAACCCAACGAGCGGGTGCCACTGCTGTAACACAGGGCGGCAAAGTCTGGATTATTGGGGGCGAAACCGTGCAGTTGTTAGCGCATAACGAAGCCGAAGCCTTAGATCCTAAAACCAATAAATGGACAACCGGATCGAAGATGAAGCAAGGTCGGCACGGTACGCAGGCGGTGGTATATCAGGGAAAAATCTACATTGTAGCTGGCTCGGCAAATCATGGTGGTGGTCCAGAACTGAATACGGTCGAAGTAATGAAATAGAAAGCTTTACACCTGAAATCTGCATGAAAAAATTCATACATACGCTCGTCTTACTATTAGCAATAACTCCTGTTTTACTGGCTCAGAAAAAGGGTTCTCAGGAAGAATGGGTGAAGATTTTCAATGGAAAAGATCTGACTGGCTGGGATATTAAGATTGCCGGACTGCCACTGAATGATAATTACAAAAATACGTTCCGTGTTGAGAATGGAATCTTCCGGATCGCCTACGATCAGTATAAAAACTTCGATGGAAAATACGGCCATATTTATTATAAAAAGCCTTATTCTTATTATCGGGTGCGATTTGCCTACCGGTTTTTAGGAAATCAAACGCCCGGTGGCGATTCCTGGAATGTACGGAATAGCGGGATTATGCTTCATTCGCAGTCGGCGGCAAGTGTGTCGATGGGACAAACTTTTCCGGTTTCGCTGGAGATGCAATTACTGGGTGGGTTGGGTAAAGGCGAACGCCATACGGGTAATTTATGCACCCCCGGCACGCAGGTTTATATGCAAGGAAAACTCCGCCCCGAACATTGTACTGATTCCGACTCAAAAACCTACGATGGCGACCGCTGGGTAAAGGCCGAAGCCATTGTGTTAGGTGATTCAATTGTGCATCAGATCATTGAAGGCGATACAGTCTTAACCTATGAACGACCTGAAGTAGGAGGAGGATTTGTCAGTAAAGACCATGACTGGAATACGGCTCATTTTAGCGAGGAGGCTGGTAAATACTGGATGGGGCGGGCAAATACACCGCTTAAAGAAGGTTACATTGCTCTACAGGCCGAAAGCCACGCGATTGATTTTCGCGATATAGAAGTTCTTGACTTAAAAGGCTGTACCGATCCGAAAGCCTTGAATTACAAGTCGTACTATGTCAAATCAGACAATACGCAGTGTCGGTATAAAAAGTAAGAAACTAATGAAGCGAGTAGCGGCTATTGATATGACGCGGGGTCTGGTCATGGTGATCATGGCTTTGGATCACGTTCGGGATTTACTTCATATTTCCGCCCTGACACAAAATCCGACCGACTTAACGACCACAACGCCCGGTATTTTCATGACTCGATGGATCACGCATTTGTGTGCACCCACGTTTGTCTTTCTATCGGGGACGTCAGCTTATTTGTCGCTTCGTAGACGTAATACGGCCGAAAGTCGACGGTTTTTAAGGAAGCGTGGTTTGGTGCTGATCCTGCTCGAATTAACCATAATCAACTTTGCTTTCTGGTTCGATATTCACTTTCAATCCTTGATGCTACAAGTGATTTATGCGATTGGCGGTGGGTTAATTCTACTATCACTTCTGGCAAAATTACCGGTGCGGTGGGTAGGTATTATCGGCTTCGTCATTGTATTTGGACATAATCTGTTGCAGGCAGTACCTACGTTTGTGAATCCTGCCGCGCGGCTGGCGTGGGCGTTGTTTTTTCGAACGGATTTCTTCCCGATTAGCCCCCGATTTTCCTTATTAGTAGCGTATCCGATAATTCCCTGGCTGGGGCTTATGTTGGTTGGTTTTGCCTTTGGGCAGTTGATGGAACGACCGATTGCCTGGCGAAAATCGATGACGTTGCGGATTGGATTAGGGGCAATAATCTTGTTTATACTGCTTCGTTTCCTCAATTTCTATGGTGATCCGGCTCCCTGGTCACCGCAAAAAGATGGCCTATTTACCTTCTTTTCGTTCATGAACGTCACCAAATATCCACCATCGCTTCTGTATGATTTGGTAACCATTGGTATTACAATCACATTTCTCGCAATCGTAGATGGAAGTAATACTGCATTCACTCGCTGGATGTCAGTGTATGGGAAGGTGCCCATGTTCTATTATATTCTACATTGGTATCTTGTCCATCTTTCCATGATAGGAATGTCGTTATTGCAGGGCTACTCGCTGTCCGATTTGCCTTCGGGGCCAATGAACTTTGGTCGACCAGAAGGAGCGGGAATTTCGCTTTGGGGCATTTACGGCGTTTGGCTAGGTTTAGTACTACTCTTATATCCACTTTGTCAATGGTATGGCCGCTATAAAGCCGATCATCCTGAAAATACGCTGTTGCGGTACATCTGAGCCTATTTCTTTTGTGTAGTTGAGAGTATTTTCGAGTTGAATTCGCTTTTTCACCCTAATTTATCACCTACAAAATCGCTTCGATCATGTCAGATCGGTTTGCAAATCGGGTAGCCATTGTTACGGGTGGTGCCGACGGAATTGGGAAAGGCATCGCTAAACGACTGGCTTCAGAAGGAGCCAGAGTCGTTTTATTCGATATCAATCATGTATCGCTCGAGCGAACAATCGCTGAATTCACGAAGCAACGATACGCTGTAACAGGCCATATTGTCGATGTATCGCAGGAGAGCTTGGTCGAAAAAGCAGTTCAGGCTACCGAAGAAGCATTCGGCCGGCTCGATATTATGGTCAATTCGGCGGGGATTGTTGGGCCAACAAGCACTAAAATCACTGATTATTCAGCCGCCGATTACGACCGCGTATACCACACCAATCTGCGGGGCGCTTTTTTGATGACGAAATTTGCGCTGAAAGCCATGGAAAAAGCGAATTATGGGCGTATTCTTCATCTGGCGTCTATCGCTGGAAAAGAAGGAAATCCCTTTATGACAGGCTATTCCTCCATGAAAGCGGGTGTTATTGGTCTGGTAAAAGGCATTGGAAAAGAATACGCTGAAACCGGAATTACCGTCAATGGTATTGCCCCGGCGGTGATCAAGACGGCGTTAAATAATGACACCGACCCGGAACAACTGGCCTACATGGCGGCTAAAATTCCTATGAAACGATTGGGTACAGTCGATGAAGTGGCTGCGTTAGCCGCCTGGATCGTGTCGGAAGAAGCTAGTTTTACTACAGGATTTATTTATGATTTATCGGGCGGTCGGGCTACGTACTAGTCTGAGAACCCCAGCCTGCCGATGGAGTAATACAGGTCTACTCATAGAGCTAATTAGGGCACTCGCGCTCCCGAAACCGGCATTCCGCCGGTTTCTTTTTTATAGGCTGTTAAGAATAAGTAGCTTTGTTTATAAACCACTGATAACTATGTCTTATCGTATGACGGCTGCGCAAAAATGGCAACTTGCCCTGAGCGTATTCGTTATTTACTGGCCTATTCGATTATACGTCAACGGAGCGACCTTTGACTGGTTGTTCATGGCGCACAACATTCCATTCTGGGTCTTTGAAATTCTGCTGATTATCCTGTTTTTATTTGCCTGGATAACCGTCATGGAATGGTTGCAACAGCGGTTTGTCAATTGGTTTGGCGAAGGGTTTTTTATTGAGTTTCGAATTCCTGCTCAAGTTGCTACCTTGCTCATCGCCAGTTCATTAGCTGTTGTATTTAATATAGGTTTTTCAATGTTATGGCGGGGGTTAGACGATGTTCTTGAGAAACAGTTTGGCTTTTATCGGGAACAGGAAACGCGTCAGCCGCGTCCGCAGATGCCAAAGCGGTCACCCGAAGAACGCCAACGAGCCCGCGATCAACGACGACGGGTTAACAATGGCCTTACGGTAATGGCTATGCTTGCCACCTTTTACCTGGCCGCCAACCGACGAGCAAATCGAAGACTGGAAGATGTACAGGTGCGGGCTGAACGATTGGAAAAAGAAAACGTACAGGCTCAGTTTGCCGCTCTGAAGAGTCAGGTTAATCCTCACTTTTTGTTCAATAGCCTGAGTATTCTGTCGTCGCTGGTACATGCCGATGCGGATCTGTCCGAGAAATTCATCGACCAGTTATCGCGTGCGTACCGGTACATTCTGGAGCAGAAAGACAACGAAAAGGTATTACTGAAAACCGAACTGGAGTTTATTCAGGCATATCGGTTCCTACTGAATATTCGATTTGAGAACAAATTCGACGTTCTGATTGAAGTACCCGAATCGGCGCAGGGACGGTATACGATTGCCCCCCTTACCTTGCAATTGCTAGTCGAAAATGCGGTGAAACACAACCGGATGTCGGCTAAAGAGCCATTGCGGGTGCATATCCAGATAGACGAGGATTGCCTGGTTGTACGGAACAACCTGCAAACGCGCCCGAAGTCTGAAAATTCGACGGGTGTTGGGTTAGAAAATATCATTACCCGATATGCACTCCTTACCGAACAACCGGTTTGGGTAGGAGAGAGCGATGGTGATTTTGTCGTAAAAATTCCATTATTGCTTAATGAGCGAATTAGTGAAGCCGTGAATGACCGAGCTGGCGCATCAGCGAATAAGTCGTAGAGCGCTCATCTTCTTAATGCACAATCACTAATTTCCTCATTCACTCATTGACAAATGAATGTAGTAATTATTGAAGACGAAAGCCTGACAGCCAAACGGCTCGAAAGCCTACTCCACAAGTACGATCCAGCGATTACTGTGCTGGCTCGAATTCCATCCGTAGCAGAAGCTGTAGAATGGTTCGGCGAGTCGCACCCGCCCGTCGAATTGGTATTCATGGACATTCACCTCGAAGATGATCTGGGTTTCCGCATTTTCGAGCAAACGTCACTGACCGTTCCCGTTATTTTCACAACGGCTTACGATGAATACATGATTCAGGCGTTTAAGGTCAATAGCATTGATTACCTGCTCAAACCGATCAACTACGATGAATTGGTTGCTGCCATTGAAAAGTTCAAAGCGCTCAAGAAACAATTCGGCCAAACGAGTTCGATTCCTGACATTGAAGCGTTACTGAGTTTGATTGGTAAAGCGCAGCAAACCGACTATAAAGATCGGTTTATGATTACGGTCGGTACTAAAATTAGGAGCATCGAAACGTCTGATATTGCCTATTTCTTTCTGGAGGAAAAAGTCGTTTTTCTGGTAACAAAAGACGGCCTGACGTTGCCCGTCGACTACAGCTTAGACAAATTGACTCAGCTACTCAACCCGCGTCAATTTTTCCGAATCAGCCGTCAGTTTCTGGTTTCATTACACGCAATTCAGACTATTCATACATTCTCCGCCGGGAAACTTAAACTCGATTTACTTCCCAAAACCAAACAGGAAGTTTTCGTTAGTGGCGACCGAATGACTGAGTTTAAAGAGTGGTTAGGAAAGTAACTGGTTGTTGATTTTCTTGTCGGAAAGATCGTTTTTTGTAGGCCAATTTTGCAAAATTGTTCATGAACGAACAGGATAAGCAACGACCTACTAAACAGCATAGTATAGGCCGGCTGCTTCTACGAATCCTACTACTTAGTTGCATAATAGTAGTCACTGATCTCAGTGCAGAAGCCCAACCGTTTCTTTGTCGGCAGTTTTCGGCCAATGATGGTCTTCCATCTTCGTATTGTTTTACTCCGTTTCAGGATCGGGATGGTTATTTATGGGTAGGTACCTATGGGGGAGTAGGACGGTTTGACGGGACCTCTTTCAAAAACTTCACGGTAAATAATGGACTGATTAACAATCAGGCGCTTACCTTTTGTCAGGATAAAGATGGAAATGTCTGGATAGGTACATTCAACGGGATCAGTATCTGGGAACAGGGGCATTTTAAAAACATAACTACCGTCGATAATAAGCCTATCGAGCGCGTTTTTCAGATTATTCAAACTCGAGATGGACGAATCTGGGCGGCCTGCGAACAGGGATTAGTCGTGTTTGAGAATGCTCAGGCTAAACCCAAACGTTTTCAACTCGATACACAGAATCAGTCCGTTACGCATCTGTGGGGTATTTGTGAACTTCCGTCAGGACAGTTGCTGGTTAGCAATACCTACCACCTTTTTCTATTCGATAAAAACCGATTTGCTGAAGTAACGTATACCAATGGTACGCCCGTTGAAGCGCGTAGTATTAGCTCGGTTAATAATCGGATTTTGATTGGTACGTACGAACAGGGCGTAGTGGAGTACTCATCCGGTAAAGTTCAGCCCGTCTATACGTCGATACTGCCTGACAAACTGCGCGTTTTCGGCATACTCGCCGACAATCGACAACGAGTATGGCTGGCTACCAATCAGGGAGCTATTTGTATTGACAATAACAAAGCCACAATCCTGAATACAAAAAACTGCCTACCCAGCGATAAGTGTTTGGGAATTTGCAAAGATTCTGAAGGCTCGATCTGGTTGACATCGCCCGAAGGAATCATCCAATGCAAAGAGCGCTACATCGATGTATTTACCAAAGCGAATGGGCTATTGAACGACGAAATTTATTCGCTGGGTCAGGATCGGGCTGGTGTCATTTATTTTGGTGGTAGCAATGGCCCTCTTTCAGCGTATAAGCAAGGTAAATTCTTTCAGCCTTTTCCCGCATTCACCGTAACCAATGAGAGTGGACTGCCCGTTCATTTTACCCGGTTTGACCAGTTCGGTAATTTGTGGCTTTCCTGTGACGTGAGAGGTTTGTTTAAGACAAATTCGGGTCGATTAGAACGAGTACTGACGGATCGGAAGTCTCTTACATCATTTCTTGAAGATCGCCAGCATAATCGTATTTGGACGGCAACGCAAGGATTCGTGTTTCGGTATGAAAAAGGTCAATGGACAACTTTTCCAGCACCATCTTCGATGGGAGTTGATGACATTTTGGCACTCTACCGGGATGGACAGGAGCGCATCTGGATCGGTACGTACGGGCTGCGACTTTTCGACGGAAAAACCTGGATCGACATTTCTAAAAAAACGAATACTGAAAAGGTATTTATTCAATCGATCAAAACGGATAAAGAAGGGAATATTTGGGTCGGAACCATTGGCAAGGGCATTCGTAAAATTTGCCTAAACAACCAGGGGAACATTGCTTCAGTCGAAACCATTACGATCCGGCAGGGACTTCAGAACGACAGTGTTCTGGACATTGAATTTGACGATCAGGGGCAACTTTGGGTAGGTTCGTTCGGCGGTATTTTACGACTGGACCTGAACCGACCGAAAGTGAAAGGTCAATACATGTCCCGGGTTTTCAATGGAAACAGTGGGATATTGGATAATACCTGGCAGCAGGTTTCTTTCTTAAAAGATCAGGCCGGGGATATATGGGCGGGCACTTCGAAAGGGGCTATGCGGTTCAACATTCGAAAGATTCCGACCAACTCGATTAAGCCACCCGTTCATATCGTTTCGGCGCAGTTGCTGCAAAATGCTAACGAGCCGTCTGATAGCAGCCGCTACATCGACGATAACGCTGAACTGCCCTACAATCACAATACGCTCAATTTCCTGTTTACAGGCATTAGTTTAAGCGATCCGGTGGGTATTCGCTATACGTATAAGCTGGATGGAATTCCTGAGGCCACCTGGTCAGCCTTATCCAATCAACGTACCGTGAATTTTAGTAATTTACCGCCAAACACCTATACATTACGCGTAAAAGCCGTGAATGCTGATGGCATAGAAAGTGATCGGGAATCCGCATTTACGTTTACGATAAACCCACCTTTCTGGCAAACCTGGTGGTTTCGGACGATCCTTGCGTTCCTAATTGCCGGATCTATCGTCACCATAATTCAGTTCAGAATCCGGTTCTTAAATCAACAGCACAAAGCGGCACTACAGATCAGTGAATGGAAATTGAAAGCGCTTCAAAGTCAGATGAATCCGCATTTTCTGTTCAATTCGCTTAACTCCATTCAAAATTACATTATCACCAATCAGCCTATTGAAGGTGTCAAATACCTGTCGAAATTTTCCCGATTGATTCGCAAGATTCTGGATAATTCCAATTACCAGCAAATGAAACTGGAGCGAATTATGGAAACGTTGCAGATGTACGTCGAGCTGGAAGCGATGCGGTTTAATCATGAATTCAGTTACGAATTTATCATTGACGACGATGAGGTTCTGCACGACGCCCAGCTACCCCCTATGTTATTTCAGCCCTTTATCGAAAACGCGATCTGGCACGGGCTAATGCCCAAAAAAGGGGAGAAAAAGCTATTGATTCAGGTAAAAAAGCAAGATGAAAACCTACTTTGTATAATCGACGACAATGGTGTAGGTCGGCAAAATAGTCAGAAAAAAGAGGGCCACACCTCACGGGGAGAATCCATTACCAAACATACGTTTGATGCTTTCAACCAGCAAACAGGCAAAGAAGCAACCTTGACTATCGTTGACAAAAATGAACCTGAAACGGGTACTCGTGTCGAAATCAGAGTGCCGCTGTAAGCAGCCAGGTAAGTACTTCGATCTTTAAACCGTACCTTTGCCGGATGGAGCAGCCCGAAAAATCCGAAAAACCACGTCGGCAGCGCGGTCAGCGTGTCGATACGACTATTACTGTATCAGAATCGGCCGAATTAATGGCCTTTTTGATGGCCAAGTTGCCGCATAAGAATCGAAATAATATCAAGGCATTACTCCGTAACAAGCAGATTCTGGTTGATGGCCGAGTTTATACGCAATTCAATCATCCAGTACAACCGGGGCAGATCGTTACCGTGGCGGCTAACCGTGTACCTGAAACGGCGCAATACCGGGGCCTGACCATTCTCTATGAAGATCCGAGCATTATTGTCATTAATAAGCAGGCCGGGTTGCTCTCGATGGCTACAAACAAAGAGCAAAACCGCACGGCGTATGGAATTCTCAGTAGTTACGTCAAAAAGGTAAATCCAGGTAATAAAATCTTCATCATCCACCGACTCGACCGCGAAACGTCGGGCGTAATGATGTTCGCCAAAAGTGAGAAAGTCCAGCAACTGATGCAGGAATCCTGGAATGCTACCACCAAGCAACGAACATATATGGCTCTCGTAGAAGGCGTTCCTAATCCTCCTTCGGGTACTATTTCATCGTATCTCCGGGAGAGCAAAGCGTTGATCGTGTATTCAAGTCAAAATCCTGAAAACGGACAGTTCTCTATCACTAATTACAGGGTTGTAAAAGCGGCTAATGGTTATGCGTTGATAGCTCTGGAACTGGAAACTGGACGTAAAAACCAGATACGAGTACACATGCAGGATATTGGCCACCCGATTGTGGGTGACTCTAAATACGGGGCAGAAACCGACCCTATCGGGCGGTTAGGTTTGCATGCCGAAGTACTGGCGTTCGAGCACCCCATTACAGGCGAATCGATGCGTTTCGAAGCTCCTGTTCCCAAGAGTTTTCTGAGTGTGTTAAAAATCAGTCAATAGTCATGGGTCGTCGCTGACGTTCATTGGTTATCGACTACTTATTTCACGAATCGATATTTGAGCAGCACCCAAAGGGCCTCGATACCATCGAACCACGAAATCTTTTTGCCTTCAGCAATCGAACGTGGGTAATAACTAATGGGTAATTCTTTAATTTTTATTCCTCGCTTGGCAACTTTGGCCGTCACTTCTGGGCAGAATTCAAATCGAGTGCAATCGAGCGGAATAGAACGCAGGAAATTCGTTTCAAAAACTTTGTAGCAGGTTGGCTCGTCGGTTAGTCGTTGGCCATAAAGAATATTAGCCAGCAGTGTAACAATCTGACCGCCAATATAAAAGCTCATATAGGAGTGGCGGTTTTCTGGTTTCAGAAACCGGGAACCATATACGACTTTTTCTTTCCCCTCAACAATTGGTTTGACCAATTCCAGATAATCCTGGGGCTCATATTCCAGATCGGCATCCTGTACAATGGCGATGTCGCCTGTCATGTGCTGAATAGCGGTACGGATTGCCGCTCCTTTGCCCTGATTCTGCTCATGGAAAATAACCTTAACATTCGGCAGGGAGCGGTAGGTATCAAGTCGGGCGCGGGTTCCATCCGTTGACCCGTCATCGACAATAATAATTTCTTTCGTTAGAGGAACTGCCTGAACTTTTGCGAGTAATGAATCAATATTATTAATCTCGTTGTAAGCAGGAATCAAAACGGATAGCAGCATAAACGCAAAGATAAGCGAAAAGGGCTCAACAACGACAGGTTACTTCCGAACCCAATAGGTCAGTGGAAATTCGGGGCTTTTGATCTGGACAAAATCCTTCTTTAAACCAGCCCGTAATTGACGGATTGCGTAGGCATTAGCTGGTTTGTTGAGCGCGGTACTATCGTCGATCAGACTGGAGCGATTGCCAAAAATAACTAGTTTCAGACTGGTATCGGCCAAGGCTTTTCCATAGGTATCGGGATGCGATTCGATGTAGTGAGTTGTCTGCATCTCCGTAAAAATGAAAGGCACATTGGGCTCCCGATCCGACAGGTAGTACAGGCTCATTGCGTTATCAAAGATGAGTGCATGACCATGACCTGCCTGTTTCCGAATAAACTCTCCGGCCTGCTCTTCGCCCTGATAATCAGCAATTGTTATAAATCGCTTGAGGGCATTCGGGCGGTAGAGTAAAAGACTCACCAGCAGAAGAATACCAACGGTTCCGGTCCCAATCAGCCAAAGTCGATAGGGAATATTGCGATGCCGGGCTTCATAATGAGTTAACCATTGATCGGCTATAAAACCCAGGTGTAGTGAAAAGAAAACTGCAGCCTGAAAAAAGTAATGACTGGCCTGCGTCTTGAGCATCGGAACGCAGGCAAAAAAGGCCAATGACAAAGCCAGCCACAGAGCGGGTGTTTTCTGATAAATCGTTCGATAAGGACGTTGCAGAACCAGAATAGCCGAAGCAAGTAATAACAGTAGGAGCCAGCCCAGTTTGATCAGGAACTTGCTCAGAAACAGAGTATGAGCGGGATAACCACCAAATGGATAAATATACGTCCATTCGAGATGAGCCTCCAGTCGATTGGTTGCATAAAAATAAAGCATGGATAGCAGGAGGGGGACCGCAAATCCTACCAATACGAGCATTCCCCTAATTACCATTGGCCAAAATGTGATCCGTCCGGTTAGGCATAACAACAGAATAAATGCCCCAAAACCAACAACATAAAAGGCCGCTACGCTCTTGAAACACATGGCAATCCCCAACAAAATTCCGGCACTCAGCCAACGCCAGTTCTGTTTGCCATTATTGCCAACCGCTAGGGTAAAAGCATTCAAACCGAACAAGGCCACCCAGCTTTCGGGCTCCAGGAAATTCATTTCCATGAAAAAGCAACAGATAGCCGTTAAAACTGTGGTCAACAGGGCCGCCCGTTCACCAAACAGTCGAGCAGCTCGCCAGGCAGAGGCTAATACACCCGCTGCCAGTAGGGTAATCAGTAGCGAAACGGAGGTATGATTATAGCCGCCCAGCAGATTCAGCAGGACATTTGTAGAGGAATAAAGCAGGTAAGATTTTGAGGGAATGAAGTCGTATAGCACATATCCTTCATTGAGCGATCGCGCAATAATTAAATATTCATACGCATCGTAGCCATATCCCGAATTGTAAGCAAATAGAAAAAATACAGGGCAAAAGAAGATCAGAAAGAATAGAAACCGCATCATAAAACTCAGGTACTACCTTAAATAAGGTACCATTTTATAAGCAAAGGTACTGGTTTACGGCCAAGCCATCACGTTTGGAATCCCCTTTTTGTCGACCGTTGACTCATTTCTATATAGAAAGAATAGAGGTTAATGATGAGCAATTTTCAATAATTAGCATTCTTGGAATCGTGCAATACGGCGCAGACAAGTCAATTTTGCCGCGGTGCAAGTATTTTATATAGAAGTAAGTCGCTGATTTCGTAAACGTTTTTGATAAATCGGAGTTCTTATCACCGAATAACCTCTCCATTCTTCATCTATCTATTTTTTGCTTTCGACACCCAAAAACGGGCATTCCGCCAAATTGATTTTTTGGTCCCGTAAGGTTGCCGCACTTTTGATGTATCAATTTAGACTCTCATGAAAACGCTGATATTTTCTTTACTCATCGTTAGTGCAACTACTTCATTTGCTCAGGTTGTTCCGTCGACACCGAGTAGTACAACGACTAGTTCACCTGCTAACACAGAACCGGGCACTGTGACCACTCCTGTTGCCCCACCCGACCCGTTTGGGAAAACGCCAACCTCAACGACTCCCGATAATTTCACAGCTCCTGCCGGATCGACTCCATCAACCATCAATGCGCCTGAAAGTATACCGGCTCAAACTGCAACGACACCATCGGAAGCAGATCCGATCGCTCGGGGAAACGGTAAGATTACAGGTACGTTGATGGATTCGACGACGAATAAACCTGTGGAATTTGCAACAGTTGCCCTGCTCAATACCGCTACAAACAAACCAATTGACGGAACAACAGCCGATGCGAAAGGTCAGTTTACGTTAGGGAAAGTGGCACCTGGTAAATACCGGCTCCTGTTTACATTCATCGGTTATAAAGACAAACGAAGTGCTTTGCTGACCGTCAACAAGGGTAGCACCATTACGTTGGGTACGATTCAATTGTCGCCCGATGTGCGGACGCTGAGCGAGGTAAATGTTGTCGGTCAGGCTGCCATGGTGGAAGAAAAAGTTGACCGACTAGTTTATAATGCAGATAAAGATCTTTCGGCCAAAGGTGGTGATGCCACTGACATTATGCGGAAAGTGCCTATGCTGTCGGTTGACCTCGACGGTAACGTAAGTTTACGGGGAAGCAGCAACGTTACGGTATTGATCAATAACAAACCGAGTACGATCGTTGCCAGCAGCGTAGCCGACGCCTTGAAGCAGATTCCGGCTGACATGATTAAAACGGTTGAAGTAATTACCTCGCCTTCAGCGAAATATGATGCAGAAGGTTCTGCTGGGATTATCAACATCGTAACCAAGAAAACGACGCTTCAGGGAATGACGCTCGACGTAAACGGTGGTGTGGGTAACCGGGGTAGCATGCTTGGCTTACACGGTAACTACCGTACGGGTAAAATGGGCTTTTCACTGGGCGGTTTTGGTCGCGCTGAATACAACATCAAAGGTGCATTCATGAATGATCAGACTACCCGCACCTACGATCCGACAACCAATACATTTTCGGCTCCTACCCGCACTCTGCAAAGTGCCAATACGCTGAACCAACGCCTGAACGGGAACTATCAATTAGGCTGGGATTACGATATTGATAAAAATACGTCGCTGACCGCCAGCATTCGTTACGGTGCTCGGAATGGTACTACGAAACAGAATAATCTGCTGACGCAAACGACATCGCCAACTAGCTATTTCCCGATCATTAATAATCGGAACGTAAAAACGACCGATCTGTCGGGAACGGTTGATGCGAACGTAACCTATACGAAAACCATCAAACCGCAGCAGGAATTTAGCGTACTGGCTTTGTATAGCCGCAACAACCGTACGAACGATTTCGTCGCTGATATTCTGGGGGGAACTGACTTCCAGACGATCACGAGTCGGCAGAAAAACGACAACACCAGCTATAACCAGGAATCGACTATCCAAGTTGACTATCAGACACCCGTCAAGAAAAATCAACTCTTGGAGTTCGGTGGTAAAGGCATTTTCCGCCAGGCCAATAGCGATTATCAATATTATTTTGCCACCGGTGATAATGGGGCGTACCAACTCGACAACACTCGTCCAGCCAACGCCCTGTTCTACAATCAGGATATTGCAGCGACTTACTTGTCGTATACACTTTCGACGAAGAGTAAATACACGATTAAAGCGGGTGCTCGATACGAATACACATTCATCAATGCCCGATTTAATAATGAAACGTCGAGTCCGTCAGGAACCATCCCAAACTATGGAAACTTGGTACCAAGCGTCAACATTTCGAAAAGTCTGAAAGGTGGCCGGATAGTTAAATTGGCCTATAACCGTCGGATTCAACGACCTGGTATTCAATTCCTGAATCCAAATGAAAACTCGTCGAACCCAACGAATATTTCGGTTGGTAACCCGTATCTGTCGCCTGAATTGACGGATAATGTGGAGTTAAGCACGAGTGGTAACATCAAGGGCCTGTATCTAAATACGTCCCTGTTTGCTCGCCAGACCAACAATGAAATCACAGGCGTTCGGGATGTACAGACGCGATCGATTGGTGATCCAACTAACCCGATCATCCAGAACATAATCCGTACTAGCTACCAAAACGTTGGCCGTCAGAACGCTATCGGGATGAATATATTTGGGAATGGCACGTTGTTCAAAAAATTGCAACTGGGTGGTGGTCTCGATATTTATCATGTCAGTCTGACGAATAATAATGCAAACATCGTTTACTCCGCTTCTAATTCGGGTTGGGTAGTCGGTGGTCGGATTATGAGCAGCCTGATGCTTGGCAATGGCTGGGGCTTCCAGCTCTTTGGCGGAGGACGCGGCAAGCAAATACAGTTGCAGGGTTATCAGAGCAGCATGTACTTCTACAGCTTAGGGATGCGGAAAGAATTCAATAACAAGAAAGGAAGCCTGGGTCTAGCGGCTGAAAACATATTCAACCATCCGTTTGTCCAGAAGTCAGAATCGAATTCGCCTATTCTTACTCAGTATTCGCAGAACAGTATGTATAACGCGGGGGTACGTCTGACGTTCAGCTACAAGCTTGGAAAAATGAGTTTCGATCAACCACAGAAACGTCGTAAATCAGTGAACAACGACGACCTGAAAGGCGACGGGGGGGGAGATGACAACAATAACGATCAACAGCAGTCACAAGGCCAAGGCCAGGGTGGAAACCGTGGTAATGGTGGCGGAACGCGAGGAGCTGGTGGTGGTCGCCCACGGAACTAATCCTAATCTGACCGTAAGCAGTCTACCCATAAAAGTCAATTACACTTCATCAGCGTTTACTTAGATTAGGTTGGTAATGAATTCCTCCTGCGCTGCGGGAGGAATTTCTTTTTCTATACAATTCAATCAACTGTTTGCAACGGTGATAACCAGCTTTACGTATTGATAGACAGCTAGTCAGCTGTTTATAGTATCGTAATAGTACTATTTCTGTCTTTTTTAGAACATCCTCAACTTTGTTCGAATTGCTCGATTTTTTTCTTCAAAAATGCTCTTTATAGTAAACTCTATTGACTAATTTTTGATTACGTATAGCGTGGCAGTTATCGATATGCTAGTTTGATGAAGCAAATATTACAAGCTTTTTTTACTGTTCATGTATTGCTGGTTGGATGGCTTTCTCAAGCGATGGCTCAGGAGAAAGCGTATATTATCAGTGGGCAGGTAACTGATGCGACTACCGGTACGGGTATTCCGTTTGCCAGTATCGCCTTGAAAGGGAAAACATCTGGTACCACAACAGATGTCGATGGTCGTTATACGCTTCGCCTGACCGAATTGTCGGATTCATTGCTGGTACTAAGCTTGGGTTATCGTACGCAGGCCTATTTCATTCAGCTACTGCCGACTCAAAAAATCGATGCTCAGCTAGTAGCCGCTGCTACGAAACTGGCAGAAGTGCATGTGTATGCGAAAGGGGGCGATCCTGCCTATCGGGTTATCCGGGAAGTCGTTCGTCGACGCGATCAATTCAATCCTGCTCAACTGTCAGCTTATCAGTATGATAGCTATACGAAGATTGAAGCTTACATCAATAACTTCGATAAGAAGCGGAAAAACAATAAAAAGCCCGGCCCCGTCGGACGATTGCTAAGTAAGCTACCCGCTATTACTGACGAAAATGGAAATGCGGCTGTCCCCGTATTTATTTCTGAAACCTTCTCGAATTTCTTTGCCCGAACCAATCCCGAAAAAGTAAAAGAACACGTACTGAAATCACGTGTTACAGGCGTTGGCGTGTCTGATGGCGGATTGATTTCGCAACTGACTGGCGCGTCGTTTCAACAGTATAATTTTTACCGAAATTCACTTTTTATTTTCCGAAAAGACATTCCATCGCCAGTCGGAAGTCAGTGGGAAACGGTGTACACATTTCGCTTGCGGGATACCGTTTCGCTAAACAATTCAACTGCCTTTGTCATTGATTTTGAGCCTAAACGAGCTACGGATCTGGCGTTTGCGGGAACGGTCTGGATCGATACGCTGCAAATGGTTTTGGCACAGCTCGATGTACGTGTCGATAAGCGGGCCAATATCAATTTTGTGGACGAACTGCACATTGAGCAGTTTTGGGACACTATGCCATCGGGATTACGTTTTCCAACACAGACACAGGTTACGATCGATACCGATGAACCTGCCCCTCGTGCGCCTGGTGCATTGATTCGTTTTTTCACAACAGCTCAAAACGTCGTTGAGAACAATCCAAAAGATGTTACCTTCTACGATCCTTCCATTGAGTTAGCAGACGATTATAAGGAATCTGATGTTGCTTTCTGGCAACAGGTTCGGCCGAGTTCACTCTCTCCAAATGAGTTGCGCGCCATTCAGGTTGTGGATTCGGTTCGGAATGTGCCTTTTATGAAAGTGGCGGGCGAAATCATCAAACTGGGCGTAATCGGTTATAAGCCGCTTGGAAAGTCGAATATTGAATTAGGCCCTATTTTGTATTCGTATGCCAGTAATAGCATCGAAGGAAGCCGGTTCCGGCTTGGTTTACGAACAACGACTGGATTTAGCCGGAAATGGTTCCTGAGTGGGTATATGGCCTATGGAACCCTGGATCAGCAGTTGAAGTATAGCGCTAATATCGAGTACATTATAAATCGAAAGCCCTGGACCGTTATTGGCGGTAGACGGACGTATGATTTAGAACGGGTAGGCGTATCGGCCGACAATATTGGCAACAATTCGCTCTTTGCAGCCTACTCCCGATTCGGGTCAATTCGCAGACCTTATTTTCAGGAAGAAAACCTCGTTTATTTCCGGCGCGAAATGGGACGGGGTTTTACGCAGACGCTGGCTTTACGAAATCGGAGTTTCGAGCCGCTGTTTCCGTTCGCTTTTCAACCCCAGGTTCGCGATGAGGACCAGACAATCCGAAGTGTTTATCAAACCACGGAGCTGATTTCAGAGACCCGATTTGCGCCCGACGAAGTTATTCTTCAAAACGACAATGTTCGGGTTAGTACGGGGGCTGTTCGAAAGCCAATTTTTACGTTACGCTATACGCTGGGTCTTCGGAATGTATTTGATGGCGATTTTACCTACCATCGGGTTGCGTTAACGATGCGACATTCCTTCCGGATGGGCGTACTCGGTCGGACGTATTATTCACTTGGTGCCGGAATTATCCCATCTACCGTACCATATCCACTGCTGAACATGCCGCTAGGTAACGAGTCATCGTTCTATGTTGGAAACGCCTATAACCTGATGAACTATTTCGAGTTTGTGACCGATCGTTGGGCGACAGCGCAGTTTGAACATAATTTTAATGGATTGCTATTCAATCGATTGCCCTTGTTACGCAGGCTAAAATGGCGGGAGCTGGTAACGGCCAAAGTGCTGGTAGGTAGTGTTACCAATGCGAATCTGGCGATGATTCCGGCAACCAACGCGTCTGGCCAAACGGTAGAAGGATTCAGCTCGCTCAATGGAACACCCTACATTGAAGTGGGGTACGGCATCGATAATATCTTTAAAGTTTTACGCGTAGATGCTATCCATCGACTCACGTACCGCGACAATATTGGGCGTACAGGCATTCCTGTAACGCCCTTCGCCATCAAATTCTCCGGCTGGTTGTCGTTGTAAGTTGGATTCCTAAAACAGGAAACTAACTTAGGCTGACGCCTTCTGCAGCACTTCTTCCACCGTCAGCGATTCTAGCGAAGGAGCTACCAGATCCGCCAGTGTGAGAATTCCGGGTAATCCGATCCCTACAACGAAAATACCACCGCGTTTACCGGCTTCCACGCCCGCCACGGCATCTTCAAAGACCACGCATTCGGCAGGACTGACGCCTAGTTCGTCGGCTCCTTTGGTGAACACTTCCGGGTCGGGTTTGCCTTTGCTAATTTTGGTACCGTCGATGATCGCGTCGAAAGCTTCGGTCATGCCGATACGTTCTAGAATTAGCGGGGCATTTTTGCTGACGGAGCCCAATGCTGTTAACAATCCGGCTTTGCGCACCTGCGAGAAGAAATTGGCGACACCAGGCAAAATATCCTCAGGAGTCATTCGGCTGACCAGATCCAGATACCATCCGTTTTTCTGTGTAGCCAGTTCAACCTTTTTTTCGTCTGACAAAACTAGCCCGCCGTGTTCCAGAATAATATCCAGCGATTCGGTACGACTAACTCCTTTAAGCCGTTCGTTAAATTCCTCTGAAATATCAAAGCCGAGTTCGTTGGCTAGCCGTTTCCAGGCCTGATAATGGTAGATAGCCGTATCGACAATAACGCCGTCGAGGTCGAATAGAAACGCTTTTATGGAACTCATTAGCCCTATAGTGATTGAATAAGGCGCAAAGGTAGGCAGTTTTATACGCTCGTCGGTATAGTATCGATCCGATAGAGCCGTAAAAAATAGATGCCTACAATCAAAAGCCACACAAGCCATAGCGTACTGCCCAGGAAGCCAGCCATTTCCCAAACTGGGAAACTGGGAATTACGGTTGCCAGTAAGTCGCCCTGTGCCAGCAGGTAAATGGCTGACGATCCATAGCCGAACCAACTAACCCAACTCGGTAAAAGACCTAATTGGATGAATGCACGTGCTATTAAAATCGTCCAGACAATCGTCAGTAACTGGCCCAAATGTTCGCCTAATAAAACACCGCCATATTGATGAATGGTCTGAAAAACAACCACATTGGCAGCCCGAATAGATGGATCGGTAGAGGTCACATAATTCGTAGCCAGAACGGGTACAACGAACGTCCAGCGCAGCAGTCCGACAATCTGTACAATTCCCGATATAACGCCGAGAACCGTTGCCCAACGCACATAATAGAGGCTATTTTCGAATTTCTGACCGATAAGTATATACGCTAGAAGTAACGGAAAACCTGTGAGTGCAAATGCTAACCAGATAAAAATAAGAGTAGAGCCCCCAGCGTGAAACTGCGTTAAAATCTGACCAGGATCCTGCCGAAGAACAATCGGATAATTGAACAGGACGGTTAGCAATGTGTATGGAATAAGCACCAGTATAGCGCCCAGAATAAACAAACTGCCAATCAGGCGGTTCGATGGAATGGAAGAGGAAATCATGACTGTTTGTGATAAGATAGAGTGGGATTTACCAGGAGAAAGCATAGCCTATTCCGGGTGTTGGATTAACTTTCAGGCTTTCACCCGGAGCTGTTAATACAGCCACGCCAATGCGTAGATTCAGCCCTTTCCAGACCATCCAGCGGTAACCAACTTCGCCCATTGCTCCATTCTTATCTTCATAGTCGCGGTTGAGGCCCCGTACGTATGAGATAGATGTATAAAACGAAGAAGGATTGGGCTTGTGACCGACCGGCAGAAACCAATAGGTTAGCCCTGCCCGAAGAAAAGATGTATTGACTCCTGCACTGAAAGCAGTTGGATAATAGCCCGCGTGAATGGAAACGTGATTCTGGCGGTATTCCAGGCCAATAGATGGGTTTCGGAAGCCGTTGATACTAAGCTCGTGGCGGGGAAATGGCTGGGCAAATACATGGCTTGCCCCTAGCAGAAGACTCATTAAAAGTAACCGTTGCATATCGTCTTTTTTGTTGTGATTGACGATGCAAAGGTGGCCGACCGTTCAGCCAATTTACTGGACATTTGTCCAAATCGTAAAGGGTTGCTTTATAGAGGGTTAAATTTTTATGGCAAAAGAATAAGGGCGTTGTTAAGAGTGCCCTTATTCTTTTGTGCCCATGAATTCCAGTCCATCTGGTTTGCCAGCGTTATGCATAATGATCAGTACCCAACGTTTTTGGGTTCCTTCCAGTGAGCGCAATTCCTCGAATGCATAGTGCCCAATCACTTGATTATCCAGACTTAGTTCATAGCTTGTCGAACTGGTTTTCGTCGCTGTAATGCCAGTTAGCGAATAAGACCCTACGCCAAACCGATCGTAAGTAAATCGGTAGGTAGCACCACCCGTTGCCTGAATGTTCAGTCGTTGGGTGGTGGGCATCGAACAACGAATCGGATCGATTTGCAACCGAAATTGTCCCGGTAACGTACCGTCATCCACAGATGAAACGGGATCTATCTGACAACCAGACAGGATCAGAATTGCTGAAAAAAGCAGGAGAATTGATTTCATACAATAAGCTGTTTTTTTCAGTGGATTCCGAACGAAGTCAAAGCGTTGGAATATAGTGCGTTTTAGTTCTGTAGCTCTAGCACTAGTGCGGTTTTAGCGGGTAGCTTGAGCATTTTTATATCCGCAATCGTCGCATCCGTCATGACATCTCGTGCTGATGTAACCCCTTTCATTCGCTCGGCAAACCGGGCTGTGTCGAGTGAAATTTCTTTATCGGTTGTGTTCGTTGCTACCATTACAGTTTTAGTACCATCGTACCGAAAATAAACATACGTACCATCCTGCGGCAGAAACTGCATGAGTTTTCCGCTATGTAGCACCGAATTATTACGTCGATAGGTTGCTAGTTTTCGGACGTATTGAAAAGCGTCGTTTTCGCGCGGATTTCGACCGGCCGCTTCAAATTTATTCTCTTTGTCGCCGGGGAAACCACCAGGGAAATCGCGTCGCACTTCGGCGTCGGACGGATCTTTGAAGTTTTTCATTAGAATTTCCGTACCGTAATACATCGACGGAATGCCCCGCGTCGTCAGTAGCCAGGTCAGGCCGATTTTATACTTGTCGAAATCGTCACCAATGACGGATAGGTATCGGTCTGTATCGTGGTTATCGAGAAACGTAACCAGTTTGTCGGGATCAACATAAACGGCATCCTGCGCCAGTGCCTGATAGAATCGATTGACGCCATCATCCCAACTAAACTTCTGTTTCAGCGCATCCAGCATCGACGCATACAGCACAAAATCAAGTCCGCCTGGTTGATTGGATTTGAATGGGAAATCAATTTTGTTCCGCGTGTAATATGCCTGATCGACTACGTTGTTTACCCATGATTCGCCGAAGATGTGGATTTTCGGGTATTCGATCATAAGCGCCTGATTACAGCGGTTCATAAATGGCTGATCGTTATACATATACGTGTCCACGCGGCAGGCATCTACGCCAAAATTTTCTACGCTCCAGATGGCATGCTGAATCAGAAAATTCGCTACAAATGGGTTGCTCTGGTTCAGGTCGGGCAGGAAGGGGACAAACCAACCATCGAGCGTTACTTTACGGTCGCTTGTAGCACCGTGTGGGTCGGTAATGGGCTGGTACTTATAGGATGTATTGGTGTAGGTTGGCCACTGGTGCAGCCAGTCTTTGCTGGGCATATCTTTGATAAACCAGTGATTGATGCCGCAATGATTATACACCGCATCCTGAACAACTTTCAGACCCATACCATGCGCTTTTTTTACAAATGCCTTATACGCTTCGTTGCCGCCCAGTCGCTTATCGACTGCATAATGATCGGTAAACCCATAGCCGTGGTACGCCGAACGCATAGCACCGCCTTCATTCGTAAGAGGCTGATTGTTTTCCAAAACGGGCGTAAACCAGATAGCTGTTACACCCAAATCTTTCAGATAATCAAGACGTTGGGCAGCTCCGGCTAAATCACCGCCGTGTCGATAAAATGGGTTTGATCGGTCGGCATTGGGATCGGCCATGTCGGCGAATTTGTCATTACTTTCATCGCCATTGGCAAACCGGTCAGGCATGGCCAGATATATAAAATCAGCCGAGGTAACGCCCTGCCCTTTTGGTGTTTTGTCGCGAGCTTTGAGAGCAAATGGTTGCGTTAACGTTTGATTTCCGCGTTTTCCAATAATGTTAACCGTACCCGGTTTGGCGGTTGCCGCAATCGTCAGATCCAGAAATACATAATTCGAATTTTCGACCGCGTGGGTCTTTACTAATTTAACGCCCGGATAATTGATGGTGTAGGTTAACGTTCCGGCATTTGGGCCGTAGACGAGTAATTGTACAGCTGGGTTTTTCATGCCTACCCACCAGTTTGTTGGATTGATTCGCTGGATGACAGCTTGTTGCCCATAAGCAAATCGGACAGCGGTGCAGAGAACCAATAAATAGGTATACATCAATCGTTTCATGGAGATCATAGGTTAATCATAAAATAGTCCAACAAGAACGTAAAAATAGCCCAATATTCTAGGGGGTAAATTTTTCGATTCTTATCAGCATTCGATGAAAACTGTATTGTCTGCCTAAGCGATTACGTACCCATACACTTCATTTTATGGCTTGGGAAATAAAGGTGTATTGAGCGGAGAGTCGGTGATTTGAACTACGTTTGGTCCCGACAGGGTGTACAGCATCAAGCGATGCGATAAAGGATTCGTAGGAATGGTTAGCTTCAGGTTAGCGCCCTTTCCTACCTCTTTGATAGCCACTGGATTTCTCTGCTGATCCAGTTGAACGAGTTTCCATTCAAAGCGTAGATTCGATGACGTAGAATCCACCAGACTCCATTTCCCCTTTTTCTTAATGATAGCGTGATACATAAGTTCTTTATAAGGCACCGTTGCCAGAGCGGGTTTTAAAACCTTGACGACAGGTTGAGAATCAGTGAGTGGTATTCTTTTCTGAATATGCCAGAGTTGCAACAGCGAAAATTTGTTTCGCCCCCAGTGATCCTTAAGTCCGTTGAACGTTACGCCTTCTATCGTTTGCTCATCCTGCCAGTTCGGAAAGAATACACTGGTTTTTTTGTTCACTACTTTGGCATAGTCGGCCACCTTAATCGAGCTGAAAAAATAAGGCACCGATAAGTCGTTTATCCGGCTAAGCGCTAACATCTTACTAGACCCTTCGAGCACTACTCCATACGAATCAATTTGGGGAATAATCCGGGAAATCGTGGTAACCGTTTCAGGCAGCGTTTCCGATGCATTTACGTCAATAGTGATTGCCCGATCAGGATCTATTTGTTTGATTTCCAGAACTAATTTTTTGAGCCACCGTAAGTACGCATCCTGCTGATAAAGTAATTCGGGCTTGACATAATAGCGGTTCAGATTCTGAAAAACGGCATTTCCTACATGCCAGGATAGAATAGCCTTTTCATCTTTTAGTTCACGAACACGCTTCAAAATCTGGCTGCTCAGTTCGTCCAGTTGGTCCTGACCCGTCCGGAAATTTAAATAGTCTGGAATCCAGTATCCGTACTGAATGTTCATATTGGCGGATCGAGCGGCATTCAGAATATTATAATCGTAAACAGAAGGTCCGTATCGCCGTATCGTATTCACCTTCCACCATTTCATTTCGTTGATGTCGGCTAGTAGTTCTTTTTTTGAAAAGCTAGTTAGGTTTTTGTTCCAGTCCTGGCCTTTTGTATACGTTACGCCAAAGGAATTTGAAAGCGGTATTCGTTTCAATAATGAATCAGTAGAGATATTCTGCTGATTCAGCGTCTGAAGTTTAGGAACTGCTGAGGTTTTTGACTCACCCTGTTTTTGTCGCAAATCCGACTGATTTACTGCAACTATACTTTGAAGTTCAGGGTATTTAACTCGATAGGGCTTTAAAGAGGTTTCATCTACCGGTGCGTTCGTTTTGATGAGCATAACTGGCAGACCAGACCTGAAAATCGGATGCTGATGGTAAGGCTGGTAGGACTTCGCAAAAGAAGAATCCGTCTTGATATCCGTCAGACCGATCCAATCTACGTAGTCTTTTCCGGGAAAATACGAACTCAAAGCAGTTGAGCTGCCGGGACTCCAAACCCAGATCGCGTTGTTGGCTCCGTGGTTACTGAAATAGGTATAAACATATTTCCAGGCAGATTTAAACTCACGCTGTATACTATCCTTCGCGGCTGAAGAAGTCCCTGAACCAGGCGCAAAGCAAACGTAAATCGGGCGTTCCAAGGCTTTGATTTGCGCGGAAAAATTATCTAAATATTGATCGTATTCTCCTTTATAGATGCGCTGAAAAATAGGTAAGTCATTATTCTGATGAGCTTGTCCAGGATCCCAGGTTATGATTGGAAAGGCCCCGGTTTGATAAATTGAATCAGCCAATGTAGTTGATACTATACTTTCTGGGGCATCACCGAGGGGCAAAGGAGTTATATGTAGAGGGGACTGATTGCTCAAAGGAGCCATAGCTGAGAGTCGTTCAGGGAAAATAGAACCCAGCGTAAGATGACTCCTCTTCATGGATGTACGTGAAAGATTTCCTTCACCACCCACTTTCGTATAAGCAACATAAAAAATCCAGCAAGCCAGCAGAAAGGTTATCGGCAAAGCGATATTCCGCACATTGGTATAAATCCGGCGTCGTACCAGCCAGAAGTTAATTTTAAACGCTTTGACGCCATGCATGAAACGACTTAGCCACGGAAGCTGATCAACTACCCGTTCGAACTGCATCTGTCGACTAGCCAGAACGGTAAAGCTCAGGATCAGTGAGTTAACAACGGCAAAACCAGCCATAGCCAGGTTATACGGATTCCAATCCTTGGATAAGCCGTACACGCCTGCCGCTATCGAAAGGCCAATCACAATAAGATTAGGGATATTTAGGGCCCAGTTATCGGCTTCCTGATTGTCTTTGGGCGTAGGAATGTAGGGAACATTTTTTCGGATAATCGTATAAACAAAACCGGTTATGAATACCCACCAGGTTCCGATCGTGAGAAGTCCGCCGACCACATGAAATCCCCGTTCTTTGTCTTCCATCACCCACTCCTGGGCGTAATGTCGGATCAGGACAACAGCTGAAACAAAAGGTAAGGCAATCAAGCCAAAATCCACCACATCGATTTCTATAGGACTGACGCCAAAAAATACCGCGATGATGGGAATAATAAAGTTGATCAGGAAAATAAATCCGGACATGTAATGCAACGGAATTACACCGTAATGTAATTTTTGTTGCCAGGTGAATTGACGAAAAAGCCTGGGATAGGTGCTGACAAGTAATTCAAAAACCCCACGCGACCATTTCAATTGCTGCTTATAATAGGCTGATAATGTTGAGGGTACCAATCCACGAGCTAAAACAGACGGAACATACAGCGATTTCCAGCCTTTGGCATGTAGCTGCATGGAGGTGTGCATGTCTTCGGCCAATCCAGCCGCATGGCCGCCAATTGATTCAAGAGCCGTACGTCGAAACGTGCAATTTGCCCCGATGGCTAATACCGTTCCGTACGCGTTCATGGTCATCATCATCGGTCCATAAAACTGATACGTCTGTTGAGCAGCGCCTTTGGCAATCAGGCTTTCGTCGTGGTTTTTATAGGCCTGAACGATCTGGACATACCCAATTTTGGGGTCGTCAAAATGCGCGACAATCGGATCTAAAAAATTGGGAAAGGGGACATGATCCGGGTCCAGAACAACACATAATTCACCGGATGATTTGCTCAGTGCATTATTGATGTTTCCGGCTTTCGCATTCCGTTTATCCGTTCTAGTAACATGATGAACACCCAACTGACGGCACATATCCCGCAGGTAAGGATCATCGGCTTCATCGCAGAGGTAGGTTTCATGAGGATAAGTTATGGCCTGGATTGCCGTTAACGTTTCCTCAATCATGCTATAAGGCTCTCCGGCGCAGAAAGTAGTGAAAATATCAACCGTATAAACCTTCGAAATGGGTGGTGTTTTCGGGACGGTTATACAGAAATAGTGAATCCACTCATGAAGAATTGTCAGGCAGTTATAGGCAAAGGTCAATAGAAGAAGTGCGTACAAATACTTATTGCCCCGGACTGCTACCGACACAACCTGGTCCATAAAAAAAATCATGGCTACCAGACCCAAAATAATCATTAGCCGAAAGGTAAATCGTTCCTTTCGAGAAGGGGCTTTTGCGGATAAAGTTAGTTTCATTTGTCGCTCACCACATAAAATGGCGTATTACAAGTCGCAAAATTTCCCTGATTGTCATAAATGGTAGCTGATATTCGATAGGGTCCTTCCAATGCTGGAGAAATAAAGGTTGCTTTTAATTTATTCTGGTTTTTAAAAACATGCTTGAGCGGTATATTTTTTCGGTCGATATTTATATTGTTTTCTTTATACCAATCTTCCCGAACAATCTGCCAATCCACTATTTTGACGGAATCAGAAAGCGTTTCCATAAATACTTCGGCCGTTGAGGATTCACCCGGACTTAATAAGATATTATCACGCGCACCTTTCGAGTCGACCAGCATATAGTTTACTGCAGGCATTTTGTAAGTGTCTTTTTTGCCAGCCCATATATAATTCATTGTGTTCAAAATCTCCGACCGCGCCCCTTTTTCATCAAAAATACTAAACCAGGTTGGTGTAGTTTCTTGCTTATGCCCCCAGAAAAATATAAAGGCACCTAGAAATCTAGGATCATTTACGGGTACAAATTGTTTATAACGATTCAGGAGCAATTGTGCCTTTTTGGTACTTGTGTTTTCTATAAATACTCCCCAGGCTGTCTGTTCTGAGTTTGGCCAGGGACCATCAATGCCCCATTCAGTTAATAAATAAGGGCCATTCCAGAACCATGAAAAATTTTCTAGGTCACTTTTTAAGTCATTTATCCGATTAAAAATGTTAAAAGAAATAATATCAACATTGCAACGTAAGGATAACGTTATGAGATAATCTTTGTCGAAATTTAAAATTGTAGTTGTTACAGGGTGATCCGGATCGTCGTGATGGATCATGTCAACTATGTCATTAAATGAACTGTAAAAATTGTTGTACGATAATTTATAAGGAAACGATAGTTCATTGCCAACGCACCACATGAGGAGTGCCGGATGGTTTTTAAATTTATTTACAATTTTTTTACACAATTTATATTGAATTGACGCTTTCGTGGGATCATTATAATAAGACATGTAATCATCATTATTTGGAATTGGGAGGCCAACAATAACCGCTATGTTATTCGCCCAAGCACTATCTAAAATACTAGATAGATTTAATGTGTCCCATATTCGTATTGTATTTCCTCCTAGCTTATTCAATTCACTAAAATGCGAATAACCAGCCGCCCCTTTAATCGTGAAAGGTTTGCCATTTCGGTACAAGCGGTATTTGCCATTCTCTTTACTAATTGCCACTTTTTTTAGTGGGGAATTAGTAGTCTCATGTCGACAGGATAAAAGCCCAATAGTTAAACTAAAGCCTATTAATATAAATGAATACAGACTGCGCATTTTTATAAAGCCGAAGAAAAATATAGAGGTTATTTCAACTATATGTTGATGATTTTTACTTGCACTTTCGCTACTTTATTCAAGGAGGTTAGACACGTCTCGTCGATAATCTCATGATTTTCATCATGATTTTTGGACTACTTACTAGCGGATCAATGGCTGTTTAATGAAAAATTAACGATAAGTTGAGTGTGTTATATGTTACTTTATTTTTAATAATTAAAATATATTGGCAAATATATCGCCATTTTGGTGATAATTTTATCCTAGTTATAACTAAATGAGATGAAAAAAAAATATATTTTCTACTTATCTGGGGTCGTCATCGCATTTTTGCTGATCAATAATATACACTTACTAAAAAAGAGAGACAAATTGGCTGCCTTGTTGCCAAATCAACTAGTTGAAGAGTTTATCATTGGTTTAGTCGACCGTACGCATCAAGTACAGCAAATTGATCCAACGTCCTTTGTTCATACACGGATACTGTTAGGACAGTCACTTAACAAACCACAACTTGAGCAGCTGTTTTCAGAAGCGCCTACAGATGGAATTTGTATGATTACTGTAGAATGTTCGTCAGCCTTTCAAGGATCATCTGATCAGGGTGATTTGACTAAATCATGTGATAAAGATATTCGGGAGCTTTGTGCTTTTTTAGCTGGAATAGATAAAACGATTTACCTTCGCTTTAATCCGGATATGGAGGTGCCAGTTAATCTCTATGCCTGGCAATATAAATCGCCTATTGCGTATATTGATACCTTTCGGCATTTCTCAATTCTTTGTAAATCTTTAGCAAAAAATATTCGTATTGTATGGGGTACATCGGGTTATCCAGGTGTCGAAGAATATTGGCCAGGACCAGACGTTGTTGACCTTCTAAATATTACCCTGGATAGTAAATCTGAATTATTGACGACAGCTTATCCCAAAGAGCCATCCATTGCTGTTGCGATTAAACGCAAAATACAGCGAATGCGATTTATGGATAAGCCTATTCTTATTTTGGGAACAGAGAAGTTGAAACAAAATCAGTCAATTACCAGTCAATACGAGGCCGCTGTAAATCAAATAAAATCAGAAGAATCTATAATTTATAAGACAGTTAGTGATACAAATTCTCTCAAAGATCCGATGGGTAGATTATCAGAAAAAGTAAAAGTGGGCGTATATGACCCTAAGCTAGTTCTGGCAAACTTAAATCAAGTTAGTATTGAACACATCTTTGTCGATTTAGGAAATATACAGAGCGGTGCTTTTCAAAAAGACTTTAAGGATATTATCGCGCGCAAGAACGATGTGATCGTTACAATTGAACCATGGCGAGATAAAAAAAACCGACCTGATTCCAGTGTGTTGGCAAACACGATTAATGGTGTATATGATGAAGAATTTAGGCAAGTTTACCAAACTATTTCTAACTC
Organism: Spirosoma harenae; assembly: GCF_054776975.1. NCBI lineage: Bacteria > Pseudomonadati > Bacteroidota > Cytophagia > Cytophagales > Cytophagaceae > Spirosoma > Spirosoma harenae. The sequence goes on from NZ_BAAHBD010000002.1 coordinate 102,752, forward strand.
GGGTCAGACTGTTTATTTACGGTTTGCTCATGAAATGGAAATTCCCATTAAACGCTACCCTTGGCAAAGTAAAGACCCAACGCTATATATTAAAGCCTTTCGCTATTTTATGACCTTTAATGCTAATAAAGCTGACAATATTAAACGAGTTTGGGGGCCAGCGGGCGATCGCGGTTCTATGGAATGGTGGCCTGGTTCTGATGTTGTTGATTATATAAGTATGGCCATCTATGGCTTACCTGATAAGAATATAACAGACCCGACCAAACAGGAATCATTTAAGACAATTTATCAGCGTAAATATTACCGGATGCGATTTGCACATAAACCTATTTTTATTACAGAATTTGGCGTAAAAGGCCCAAAAGAATTTCAGCAGGAATGGCTTAAGGAAGCGGCCAAAGTTATTAACGATCATCCTGAAATAACAGGTGTTTGTTATTTCAATTTGGCTGATAATCCGGAGGTATGGGGTAACATCCCAGCGCCTAACTGGGGGGTAAGTAAAACTACTTTTAATAGCTTTATAAGATCAGTAAGGCAGTAAGTGATTCTCAGCAATCAACTGGAAAATAACTACGGAACGACTGGAAAATTCCTTTTGATTGTGTTACTGTGTCTTCGTTAAAATGACCATTTAAACTGTTTGAAAGACAGTATTCTGCACCAATTCGTGCGACAAAACCTATTTATCGCACTATTCCAAACTGAAAAGGGGCTAGTTTTGTGGCAGTAATCCTGATTTGTTACACAACCTGATTTTTTGCCACTATGTATACTGCATCTGCTGCTCCAGTGATGGACAAACTGATTATTTACCAGATTTTCACCCGACTGTTTGGCAATCAGAATATCACCAATCGCTGGAATGGAAGTCGTGATGAAAATGGGGTCGGTAAGTTCAATGACATCAATGATGCGGCTTTACAATCGATCCGTCAGTTTGGGGCTACACACGTCTGGTTTACCGGAATTCTGGAACACGCTATGCAGACTGATTACTCCGAATATGGCATTCGCCCAGATGATCCGAATGTAGTCAAAGGGCGCGCTGGTTCTCCATATGCAGTCAAAGATTATTATGATGTCGATCCCGATCTTGCGGTGAGTGTGCCAGATCGAATGGCTGAGTTTGAGGCATTGGTGCAACGTACACATGCGTATGGTTTGAAGGTAATTATTGACTTTGTTCCGAACCATGTAGCCCGGCAATATCAGTCGGATGTAAAGCCAGCGGGTGTGGTTGATCTGGGGCAGAACGACGATACAACGGTCAATTTTTCGACGACCAATAATTTTTATTATTTACCCGGCCAGCAATTTGTCTCGCCAGATAGTAGTCACAACCCTCAGAATAAAATTCAGGAATTTCCGGCTAAGGTGACAGGAAGCGGCTCAATTACGGCGACCCCTGATGTAAATGACTGGTATGAAACCGTAAAACTCAATTATGGCTTTAACGTTTTCGATGGTTCCCTGCACGTTGATCCAATGCCGTCGACCTGGCATCAGATGCTTGATATTTTGCTGTTCTGGGCTGAGAAGGGCGTTGATGGTTTTCGGTGTGATATGGCCCATTTGGTGCCCGTTGAATTCTGGCATTGGGCGATTAATCAGGTAAAACGACGATTTCCTCACCTGATTTTCATTGCTGAAATTTATGATCCGGGTCTATACCGATCGTTCATTTTTGTAGGTGGCTTCGATTACCTCTACGACAAAGTTGGTCTTTACGATGCCGTTCGTCGACTGATGGAAGGGCATGGTTCCTGTTACGATCTTACCCGTGTATGGCAGCAGGAATCCGGCGATTTTGCCCAGCATATGCTTCGCTTTCTGGAAACGCACGATGAACAGCGGATTGCCTCCCGTTTTTTTGCCAACGATCCCTGGACAGCCGTACCTGGCATGACCCTTACTGCAACCATGCACACCGGTCCTATGTTGATTTATTTTGGTCAAGAAGTAGGTGTGAAAGCGGAGGGTTCGGAAGGGTTTAGTGGCGACGATGGACGTACGACAATCTTCGATTATTGGGGAATGCCGCGTTGGCAAGCCTGGCTGAATGAAGGAAAGTTTGATGGCGAACGATTGACCGAAGATCAACGCAATCTGCGCGCTTTTTACCAGCGATTAAATCATCTGGTTAAAGAGTCGGATGCCATCCAAAACGGCTATTTCTACGATTTGCAATACGTGAATGATAATGGGCAAAGTCCGGGCTATAATGCGCACCACCTATATAGTTATTTACGCTATACGGATCGCCAAAAGTTGCTGATTATCTGTAACTTCTCAAATCTAGCTACCTACGACACTATCGTTCAGATTCCTGGCAATGCCTTCGACGCCATGCGGTTGAATGCTCAGCAGACCTATCAGTTTACAGACATTTTCCTGACCGATACAACGCTCGAAGCAACTGGTTCAACTGGGGTGTCGTTAGTATTACCGCCAAGAAGTGTGCGGGTCATGGAAATAAAGTCATAAATTTTTGGTACTTTTCGCTACTGACTTTGTCTTAAGACTAAAGGCAGAATCTTAACCTATCACTATGCTGAAAATAGTCGCGGTATTTGTTATACTGTTGGTTCCCTTTGTGTCGAAAGCTCAGGAGATTACGTTTGCTCCTGTGCTTCACTCGCTCGGCAACGCGGGTGGGATGACGTCGTCTGAAATGACCGTCGCCATCGGGAAACAGTTTATCGGTAAACCCTACGTTCCGCACACGCTCGACGTAAATCCGACGGAACAACTCGTGATCAATAACAACGAGTTTGACTGTACCACCTATCTGGAAACGGTATTAGCACTTTCGCTAGCCTGGCAGGATGTAGCGGATAAGCAGAATAAGTCGCTTTTTGAGCAAACCTTTCGGGCGTATCTAACCAAGTTGCGTTATCGCAATGGGCAGATAGAGGGTTATGCGAGTCGATTGCATTACTTCTCGGATTGGCTCCGGGATAATGAACGAAAAGGATTGGTTACCGATGTAACTCACGAATTGCCAGGTAGCTTGTCTGTGGCCAAAGCGGTTTCCTACATGACCACCGCAACGTATAAATATCCCCGTTTAACAGATCCGGCTGTGCTGAAACAAGTGGCAGACGTGGAAGCTTCACTGAGTCAGCAGTCCTTTGCTTTTATTCCCAAGAAAAACATTCGTCAGGCCGAAGCGCATTTGCGTGAAGGCGATATTGTCATGCTGACAGCCGCCCGACCCGGCTTAGATATGAAACACGTGGGACTGGCCGTTCGACAACCAGATGGCCGGATGCACCTTTTGCACGCATCGTCCGACCAGGGTGCTGTAGTGATTACGAGTTATCCATTGAGTGATTATGTGCTATGGCACAAACCCCTGTCGGGTATTCGCGTGGCTCGTCTGCGATCGGATCGAAATGCGCCAACTGTTCTGGCACGGGGAAAGCAAGCCGAATAGGAGAGGGCGAAACGCTAACGATTCACCTTGTCTGGGCTATTTATAGTAATTGCTGGTTTATCTTTACCATCATCAGCTCCTTCAGGTTGATGATGGTACACTAAACCTAGCTTTGTTATGGATCGATTGATTCTTACAGTTTCCATACTGATCAGTGCCGTTTTTAGTGCGTTTGCTCAACAGCAGCCAGCCACAACGCCAACACCCCCACCCCTGCGGCTAACGACAACTGCCTTTGCCGATGGAGGCATTATCCCAATCAAATACACACAGGCTGCACCCGGAGCGGCTCCGGGTGGTGGAACCTCACCTGCCTTAAATTGGTCTGATGTACCCGCTGGTACACAGAGCTTTGTGCTGTATATGCATGATGTGGATGTATCGCGGAATAAAACGGCAGAAGATAATCTTCATTGGCTGGTCTGGAATATTCCGGGGAACCTTACTGGGTTACCTGAAGGAATTCCGGGTGGTGCTCAATTACCAGATGGGAGTTACCAGATAAATGTCTTTACGCCATCGTATCGCGGGCCAGGCGCTGCCGCTTCGGGGCCTTTACATCATTATGTCTTTGAATTGTTTGCGCTGGATACCAAACTCGACGTAAAACCCAGTGCTGAAAGCCTGGAAACACGTACGAATGTGCTAAAGGCCATTGAAGGACACGTATTAGGAAAAGCCGGGTATGTCGGGCTATTTAAGCGTCCGCAATAATGATCGGTTATCAATCGTCTTTTAATTAAGGAGAGTGCGCCTAAGAATTGTCTGCTTATTTGGAATAAAAACCGGAATACGGCAATTTTGAAGTCAAAACCACGAAAGAACCATGACACGCCGGGAGCAATTTGACCAACAAGGCTATCTGATTGTCCGAAACGTTTTTACAACTGAAGAAGTCAACCAATTGCGGCAGGCAGCTTATGACTACCGCGACAAACAGCAGAAGCTGGGGTTGGTGAAACAGGTAAAACAGGCGGCCTCTGTAAAAGGAGACTTGTTGAGTAAGGACGGTTTAGGCTGGGTTATTTACGACTCGCGCATTGTGGAAATTGCGACCGAATTGTTGGGCGACACGCCTGTTTATTTCTCCGATAGTACGTATCAGATTGGCACCGGAACCCGTGGTTTTCACCGTGATAATATTGACCGATATCAGTTCGGGCAGGGAGCCGACTGGGATGGTACATATCCGCTAATTCGGTTTGGGATTTATCTGCAAAATCACGATACCTATAGCGGGGGTATTCGCTTTAAATCGGGTAGCCACAATGCGGCCGATGGCGCCGACGTATTTGCTGATACGCGTGCCGGGGATATCGTCGTCTGGAATATGCGGACGTTGCACAGCGGTAATGCCCGTCGGATGAAGCTACTAAACAACCTGCCTTTGCACGTTGGATTAGAAAATCGGTTGCCTGATTTTCTATTTCGTGAACAACAGGGCGAACGGGTTTCTTTATTTTTTAGCTACGGCCTGGAGGGCAAACACCTCGATCGGTATCTGGAACAGCACATTCAGAAGCGGGCCGATATGCAGGAGAATGTCCGGTTATCCGATTATTCGCCCGAAACACTGAAAAAAGCGGAGGAAAATAAAATCCGGGTGTTGGACGTGAAAAAACTGGTCTGATCAGCGAGTTGATTTAGCCTCCTTTAGCTCGTGCTGCTTTCCATAAATGTAACGGAGAGTAATGCCAAAACTCCAGCCTGTGCCGTTAGCCGTAACCGAAGCTATCTGCTCAGTCTTTTTATTGACAGTATACGTAATATCAGAACGGATAGCCTCGCCAAAGCCCCAGAATTTACGCACGTAACCGCCCAACTCGAACGAGGGAGATAATCGCGCTGTATAATCGACACCTGCTTCGGCCAATCCAGTGATTGGGCTGGTTTTGGTCGTATTGGTAAGCCGGAGCGTATCGACCCGATTTCCACGACCGCTATAACTATAACCTATCAGATTGAATCCGTCGAATGTTGGGTTTCCATTCGGAATGAGCCATCCGCCAGCTGTAAGCCAGAAACCTGTGCCACTGTCTGATCGCTTGCCGGAGCCAATCCGCCGTTTCAATCGTAAAGGAATGCCTGCGCCACTATTCTGGTACGTGTACACTAACGGAGTATTACCATTGGGAATCGTAATGTTTAGATGAATAGGCGCATGTGTATAGCCCGATTCGATTGCCCAGGCATTGCGATAGGTGTAACCTACCAAAATACTCCAAACCGCTTTTGTTTGTGAGGCATTCTTTAAAAGCCCATCAAGCGAATTCGTTAGCAGACTGCCATCACTCCGAAATCCACCTTCAGCTCCTACGTACCAGGTTTGAATTTCCCGTAATTGATGCAGCAACAGGTAGTCCGATTCCTGATCAGCTGTCGACCGATGTTTACTTGATCGAGGTTGGTCGGATCGATCTTCGGGGTCTGCTGTCAGAACTTTTCGGCGTATGGGCGGTGGAGCCACCTCGCTCGTATCTATTTCAATGATCTGAGCCAGAGCCGATGAGCAGACGAAAAAGGCTAAAAGCAGTAAAACGTGTTTCACAATAGGTATTTGATCGAATAGAGGTTGCTACATAACAGGTTACGCAGTTTTTTGGATAGATGTTGCTGAACAGGCAAAGTTCTATACGATACAATAATTGGCTACTCAATTCTACCCTCAAGTTAACAGGCACCTGACACTTTTTCGCAATTTGTCAGTCGAATTGCGCCGTTTGTCAGCGATCCGCTTCCTGCTTTGCTAGACCTTTGTCGTGTGCTAATTGATACACGGACCAAATGAAAACGACAGCAAATACACTTGTTCTGGGAGCCACTGGCAGCATCGGTTATGCTGTAACCGCCAATATTCTCGCTCGCCAAATGCCCGTTACCATCCTCGTTCGTAATCGAGCGAAAGCTGAAACATTATTCCCAAACCAACCAACACTCACGATTGTCGAAGGTGATGTACAGGACACCAATCTGCTGAACCAGCTTTCGGTCGGTACAGATTTTATCTTTCATGGCATCAATTATCCGTATAACAAGTGGTTTGGTCATATGGATACGGCTACTCAAAAAATTATTGACGCGGCTGCCCAAAGCCGGTCTACAATTGTGTTTCCCGGCAACGTATACAATTTCGGTAACGCGAAAGAGCCGATTCGGGAGGAGACTCGATTAAACCCAACGTTGCCCCAACCGTGTACTAGAAAAGGACAATTACGGGTTGAGATCGAAGCCATGATGGAATACGCTGCTAAGGCTGGCCGTTGTCGTGTGATCAATGTTCGACTACCTGATTTCTGGGGGCCAAATGTGCTGAATGAAGGCGTAAAACCCATCTTCGTAAATGCGCTGAAGGGGCAAGCTATGCCCTGGTTATTAACCGCCGATATTCCTCATCAGTCAGTATATACAAAAGATGCCGCTGAGCTTATCGTTCGATTGATGCAACGGGCGTGGACGTTAGGGGCCCAATCACCTGACAATGCCTACGAAACCTGGAATTATGGCGGAACGACGGTTTCAACAATGCGAGCCTGGTTTCAGCAAATTACGGCGCTAACCGGCCATCCGTTGAAAATAAAGCTGTATAGTCGTTTTGTAATCAGTCTGTTAGGTCTGTTTGTGCCTGTACTTCGAGAGGTGAAAGAGATGCTCTATCTCTACGAAAATACGGTTCTGCTTGATGACGAAAAATTACTTTCCACCTTTCCCGATTTCCGCCCGACACCGATGAAACAGGCATTGACCGAAACGCTGAAGTGGTTTTCTGAACACGAATTGAAACGGCCATTTATACCGGCCAATTCACCTGAAATTGTGCAAGTATAACGATAAAATAATCATCTGAAATCCTATGAAAACGCTGTTAAAATCCGAAGAACTAATCCAATTTCTGGGAGCTATTTATTTGTTTTCTCGTCTGAGTTTCGCCTGGTGGTGGTTTCCGGCACTGATCCTGGTCCCTGACCTCAGCATGATTGGCTATGCTATTAATCCGGCCATTGGCGGAGTGCTCTACAATATTGTCCACCACAAAGGTTTGGGTATTGTAATTGGCTTACTGGGGCTGATGATGGGAAGTCAAATGCTAATGCTAACGGGAGTTATTCTGTTTGCCCATTCGAGTATGGATCGTATGATGGGTTATGGTCTTAAATACCTCGATAGCTTCAAGCATACCAACCTGGGGAATTTATAAGTTGCAGACTATCAGTACTAAGCCTGCGCCAGCCGGTAGGCTCCCGGTGTTTGTCCAGTCCATTTTTTAAACGAGCGAAAAAAAACGCTTGGTTCTGCAAAGCCCAGTAAGTAAGCAATGTCAGTTGTACTTAGATTGGGTTCGCTTAAGTGTCGAACCGCCAGTTCTTTTCGGGTCTCGTCAAGCAATTGCTGATACGATGTTCCGGCCTCTTTTAGGTGAAGCTGGAGCGTTCGTACTCCCATCGCCAATCGGTCGGCAACCGTTGCCAAGGTCGGTTCTTCACCTTTCATCAGTGTAACAATTTCCGATTTAACACGACTGCTCAGCGACGGCGTTTTGAGTTTGGTTAATATATCGTTCGCGTGTTTTTCAAAGAGCATCGACAGACTTGGACTCGCGTTCAATATGGGTAAATCGAGTAGAGCCGCATCGAGTACCATTTCAGTTATGGATGCGCCGAAGGTCAATTTTGCGGGAGCGAAAACACGGCTATACTCGCGAATGTCGACTGGACGAGGGTAAATGAATCGAATTTCCTGCGCAGTAATTGGCAAACCCGTCAGCGCCCGCATGGCTGATAGATAAATGGATAACTCTGAGTTTAGCGTGTATTCGGGGTAAATAATATCGGAACTGGTTATTCGGAGTGACAGCACAAACTGTTTTCCCGATGCATCAAGGTATCCGGTCGTAGTAATCCCTTCACAAACAATGTCCTGATACTGACATAGCTTTTCAAATGCCCGCCCAAGTGTAGCACTATGCATCATAACGTAAGCCAACACACCGATTGCGACTGGATTGACGAGTTCACCCAATTTGAGCGGAATAGTTGGATCGTTGGTTGCGGCTATGATTTCGCGCCAGAGCGCTTGTATTTGCCGGATCAGTACACGTCCGTCGGGATCGCGCAGTCGTTCTGGATCAATACCGACTGAACGAGCCAACGCATCGGCATCAAGACCGCGTTGTCGGGCTACAAACAGAATCAGATTAATCGACGCAATTGAAAGTGTATCGCCAGTCGTCTGCATTTAGCGGAAAATACGTTCGTGAGAAATTACTAGTTCTGGAAATATACAGCTGGGAATTTCATCGGATTCATAAACATCAACCAACGCATATCGTCCATCTTCCAGTACATATACGCTAACCGTTTTTTCTTTGGGTTGTACAATCCAGTACTCTCGCACACCCGATTCTTCGTAAAGATTGAATTTTTCGTTAAAGTCGTTTTTGGTTGTTCGGGGTGAGGTAATTTCGATAATCCAGTCAGGAGCGCCTAAACAACCAGCATCATCTAATTTACTGGAAGCGCATATTACACAGATATCTGGTTGTACGACAGTGTGTAACTGATCAGGTTTACGCTCATTACGAACAGGTAAACGTACGTCGAATGGGGCCGTGTAAATTTCACAGCTTTTATTGCCGAAAAAATTACTAATGTCAACTAATAAATGACTGACGGCTAACTGGTGAGCACGCCTGGGAGTCGGAGACATTCGGTAGAGCTTCCCCTGAATTAGCTCTACGCTTTCGTCAAACTGCCATTTCAGGTAGTCGGCATAGGTGTAAGTACCTTTGGGATCGAGCAGCGAGATGTCGGTAATCATGTCATTAGCTGGGCAATTTCAGCCCGCAAGTTCTTAAAATAGTCTGACGACCGCAATAAGCGGCTGCCGTACCAGGAAAACATCTCGCCATCCACCAACATCACACGGGCTGACGGGCAAATTTCCTGCAATTCGGCGATATGTTTTTCGGAGAATGGATAAGGTTCTGACGATAGAAAAATCAGATCCGGTTGAGCCGATTTTAATTCGTTAGCTGTAATTTCTGGATAGCGGTTTTTACTCTCAAAGACATTCTTGAAACCGGCTATTTCCAGCATTGCATGGATGAATGTGTCGTTCGCTACAACCATATATGGATTCCGCCAGATAAAATAAGCAACACGCTGAGCAGGAACAAAAGGAATTGGGTATAGGCTGTTAGCAATCTGCTGAGCGATGGCTTCGGCTTCCTGTGCCTTACCAACTAAAGCCCCCACCTCCTGAATCATAGAAACTGCCTCCGGCAATGTTGCCACGTCTGTAATATGAACCGAGTATTGGCGTTGTAGCGCTTCAATTTGTTCACGACTATTCTCTTCCTTGTTGGCAATAATTAAATCCGGTTGTAGAGACTCTATTTTCGTAATATTCAGCGTTTTAGTTCCGCCTACAATCGTCTTGTTCGTAACTTTATCAACAGGATGAATGCAGAATTTTGTGATGCCTACAAGCGTTTCATCCAGGCCTAAATCGAAGAGTAATTCCGTTTGTGACGGTACGAGAGAAATGATGCGTTGCGGATTCATAGCCCAGTCATTCGACGGGTAAAATTCCCGACTCAGTACCGATTTAACCGCTTTTAACGAGATTTTAGCGTCTAGTTGAAAATTTTATGCAACGTTTACATACAGAAATTCTCATTTCGCCATGAAACAAGTCATTTTCGCTGGCCTGATGGCTGGCCTTATTACGACAACAGCATTGGCGCAGACCGCGTCGGTTTCCGGTAAAATTACCTACGAGGGCATGCGTCAGATTGATCGTTCGCAGATGCGGATGGTTATTAATGGTCAGGAAGTTCGTCCGGGAAGCCCAGGTGCCCCCGATGCGCCTGAAGGCATGCCTGAAACGATTTCGTTTACGCAAAAGCTCGTTTTTGCCGGAACGATGGCTAAAGAAGAGCGGGATCGTCAGCAGGGGCCGATGATGTTTCGCCGACAAGGGGGCGGTGGGTCTCCCGATGGCGGTGGACCAACGGCTGCCGACCGTGCGAATCGTCCTGGTAATATGCGGATGAATTTCCCATTTGAGCAACAGACGTATCTGGATCTGGCTAATAAGCAGCGGATCGACGTATTAACCGTAAAAAAAGATTCGGTCAGTACGGCCTATCGTACGGACAAACCACTGCCAGCCGTAACCGATTGGCAAGCTAGTGATAAGACTAAGAAAATTGCTGGCTATGTATGCCACAAGGCGACGGCGACGCATCGAAAAATGCCCTATACAATCTGGTACACAACGGATTTGCCGTTTACGTATTCGCCTGTTGCTGATCTGACTCCCCCGCAAGGCGTTGTGCTGTTGATCGAATCGGATAATGAATCGTATAAGGCAACGGGTGTAGCCATGGAAGCCGTTGACGCGGCTTCTGTTCAGCCGCCTAAAGATGCTAAAGTGGTTTCTGCCGACGAAATGGAGCAACTCCGTCGGAAAGGAATGGCCGATTTTCGTCAACGCATGATGCAGAATGGGGGATTCCAGGGCCGGAATTAATGCTTAGTTGAATTAAGGAATTTAGTCTGGTGTCCAAGGTCTGTATCCTCACAGACCACTCTTCCGAATGGTTAACATCGGCCGGCGTGTGCTGGGTCTGTGAGGACACAGACCTTGGATACCAGACTAAATCGTTCCATCTATCAGTTACTGAAAGACGCTTTGTCAGACCATCTCAACTACACAATGAACACGTCCCGATCCATATTGAAACGACTTTTCCTTGGCGTATTCTTTACGCTCTGCTGCACTTTATTGACACGTAATGTCGTGGCACAGTCGAGCGGTACGATTAGCGGGGCTGTGGTCGATTCGCTTACCCGGAAGCCGCTGATGGAAGCTTCCATCTCGTTGCTGTCGGCTCGCGATTCATCGCTGGTATCGTTTGGTATTACAGATGGCGATGGGAAGTTCGTTTTCCCAAAAATTGCAGAAGGGAAGTACCGTGTGCTAGTAACTTATGTAGGCTATCGGGGTAAGGCTAAATCCGTTTCGATTACATCAAGCGATCCCACGGTTGATGTCGGAACGATTGATATTGTCGGACAATCGCAAACGCTGACAGAGGTATCGGTGCAGGGCGAACGGGCACCGATTGCTGTAAAAGGCGATACGCTGGAATTTAATGCAGGTTCGTTTAAAACCCGCCCAAATGCGCAGGTTGAGGAGTTGCTGAAGAAACTACCCGGTGTAGAGGTTGACCGCGATGGCGCAATAAAAGCGCAGGGACAGGCGGTCACGAAAGTATTGGTTGATGGGAAACCATTTTTCGGTAATGACCCTAAAATGGCGACAAGAAACCTCCCTGCCGATATTATTGATAAAGTACAATTGTTTGATCAATCGTCTGAACAATCCACTTTTTCGGGTGTAGACGATGGTGATCGGGAGAAAACCATCAACATTACCACAAAGCGAGATAAACGGAAAGGATCGTTTGGGCAACAATCGCTCGCAATTGGTCCCAAACCTGGTGACGATGCTCGTTACTCGGGCCGAGTCAGTTTGAACCAGTTTAATGATGGTCGCCAGATTTCGATGCTCGGTATGGCTAATAATATCAACCAACAGGGTTTTACGGCGCAGGATTTAGGACTCGGCAATAGTTTTGGCGGAGCTGGTCAGGGCCAGGGCGGTGGTGGCGGAAGTAACATCGTTCGGGGTGGAGCCGGTGGAGGTAGTTTTGGCGGTGGCAATCAGGTAGGGAGTAGCGCCATTACGTCGTCCTGGGCCGGTGGTATCAACTACCGGGATGGCTGGGGTAAAAAAATCGACGTGGTGAGTAGTTACAATATCAGCAATACCAATACGCTGACTAACCAGCAAAGTCACCGCGTAAACGTCATTCCTAGTGGTACGTCGGGAGTCCCGGCCCGATCCGATGCTGGATTTATTCGCGATCAGACGAATGGTTCCGATAATACCAACACCAACAACCGATTCAATCTTCGACTCGATTATCGAATCGATACGCTGACCACAATTCGGGTAATTCCAAGTCTGTCGTGGCTAAACTCAAACTACAGCAATAGCAGCAATGCCCGGACCGTTACCAGCGAAGGGGTTATGGCCAACTCAAGCCAGACAAATTACAACTCAAGTGGGAATGGATTTACCGGAAGTAATTCGTTGTTTTTGTTTCGTAAATTCCAGAAGAAAGGCCGGACATTTTCGGTAAACTGGACTATTTCAGCTAATAATCAGGACAATGAGGGATTCAATAAGTCGCTCAACCAGTTTAATGGATCGTCAACGAGTCTAACATCTGGGGTCATTACAAAAGATACAATCACGGGCATCACGACCCAGCGAATCGATCAGCGCAATAATCAGCAAACGCGCGCAATGACCAATACGATCAACGTGAGCTATACCGAGCCGCTCTCACTTCGGCAAACGCTTGAGTTTCACTATAATCTGTCGAATAATCACAATACGTCGAACCGGGCTGTCAATGATTTCAATAGTCTGACGAATCAGTACGATCAGTTGAATTCGTTGTTGAGTAACAACTTCATAAACGACTACGTCACGAATCGGGGCGGTTTGACCTGGCAAACGAAGCGATTGAAATATACGTATGCATTGGGGGTAGATGCACAGCAGGCAAGCCTGAATTCGGATAACCTTACATATCGGGAAAGAAGCGTTAATCGGTCGTTTACCAATTTCCTGCCTAATGCCTTGTTTACCTATAATTTCGGTAAACAGCGGACGTTACGCTTTAATTATCGCACACGTATTAATGCTCCATCCGTGAGTCAGTTGCAGCCTGTTCCCAATAATACAAACCCATTAAATATTCAATATGGTAATCCGGCTTTGCAACCTGAATATAGCCATAATATCACCCTGAATTTCAATCGCTTTAATTCCGCTACATTCCGAAATATGTTCGCGTTTGTCAGTGCAAGCCGGACCGATAATAAAATTGTTAATTCAACGGTTTTTGCCCCAAACGGAGCCCAGACAACTACACCCATAAATACAAACGGTTATTATACCGTCAATGGATCGCTGGTACTTGGGCAGCCGGTTAAAATCGGGTTGCAGAAAACGAATCTGAACTTCTCCACCAACCTGACGTATAATCATGGTCAGAGTTATGTGAACAATCAACCCAACGAGGCCAAAAACTGGTTGATTGGACAAGGTGTGCGGATTAGCTCAAACTTCTCGGAGAAACTGGATTTGAATCTGGGCGGAAACATTAGCTGGCAATCGGCTCAGTATTCGTTGCAACCTCAGCAAAATACAACCTTCCTGAACCAGACTGCCACACTGGATATCTTTTATCAACTGCCGCTCAAGTTTACCTTCTCAACCGATGTTTATTACAATCACTACGGTGGTAGCTCAGCGAATTATAATCAGTCGTTTACGCTCTGGAATGCTACTTTATCGCGGCAGTTGTTTAAACAGAATCAGGGTGAATTGCGCTTCCAGGTGTTTGATTTGCTGAATCAGAACCAAAGTATCGTTCGGAACGTGACAGACACGTATACCGAAGAAGTACAAAGCCGCGTACTGAATCGCTATTTTATGATAAGCTTCGTGTATAACCTACGTAAATTTGGTGTTGGCACGACTCCGCCCCGCGATCCTTTCCAGCAGCGCGGCAATGGCAATGGCGGTGGACAGCGCGGGCAAGGTGGTTTCCGCCGAAATGGGTAAATAAAACCATTGACTGTCAATGAATGAAATAGGGTAATACAAGAAATAAAACTTTATCTGACTATTATAAACTAAAAGCTGGTCGTGTAACCAGCTTTTAGTTTATCTTGAATACAAGGCACATAACTATAAGTACATAGGGTTCACTGCTTTTGGTTAATATTGCATTTTGTTAATCAAAGTAAGCGTTCTTCAGTGAGTAAAAGGTCTACCCATTTTGCGGCTCTATTCGTTGCCTTTCTTTACTTAATCAACTTTAGAGTACATGCTCAGGTAATCACAACCATAGCTTCTGGTACAACTATTAATGATGGACAACCAGCCCTGAATGCTGCTTTTCATGGCCCTATCGCTGTTGGATTTGACAAGAACGGGAACACCTTTATTTTAGATGCAGACGATTATCGAGTTCGGAAAATTGATTCGAATGGCATCGTTACAACATTGGCTGGCGATGGGGAACTCGGTTTTGCTGGGGATAATGGCTCCGCATTAAATGCTAGATTCCTTGACCCTCGTGGTATTACTGCTGATGCAGCAGGTAATGTATACATTGCTGATACTCAAAATCATCGCATTCGAAAAATAAATACGGCAGGTACTATTACGACCATAACCGGAACCGGTACGCAAGGGTATAGTGGTGATGGGGGAGTGGCTATAAATGCTCAAGTAAACTATCCCAAAAATGTAACTATTGATAAGCTTGGAAATCTTTATATCGCTGATTCTCAAAATTATCGTATTCGGAAAATTGGTGTCGATGGTATGATCAGTACTGTAGCTGGAAATGGGACTTCAGGCTATAGTGGAGATGGTGGATTAGCCATAAACGCACAGTTATTTCTTCCTGGTGCCATTGCCGTTGACAATGCCGGTAACCTCTACATTGCTGATTCAAACAATAACCGTATCCGAAAAGTGGATACGAATGGCATCATTACGACTATTGCCGGTAATGGCACCTACCAAACTACTGGCGATGGTGGACCCGCCATCAATGCCGCAGTATATCTTCCAGTTGATATTGCTGTTGATGACGCTGGAATTGTATACGTATCGCAGCAGGACAGTCGGATACGAAAAATAAGTGCCGATGGTACTATTTTGCCTGTAGTCGGCAATGGTACGGATGGATTTACGGGCGATGGTGAACTGGCTGTAAATGCATTAATTGGCCCTGCCGTGGGCATTAAAATTGACAATGAAGGTAACCTTACTATTGCTGATCGGACTAATTATCGCATCCGTCGCATCATAAGCGATGGCGTTATAAATACGGTTGCTGGGGGATTTACGGGCGATGGTGGGCCAGCAACCAACGCTCACTTCAGAAGATACCTATTCAATACTCCCTCCAATCTCACAGTGGACACCAAAGGGAATGTGTACGTGGTGGATCGATTTCAAAATCGGATTCGCAAGGTTAGTCCCAATGGCGTCATCACAACAATTGCCGGAACGGGCGTTAATGGATATTCTGGCGATGGTGGACCCGCTACGGAAGCTCAGCTTCGGCATCCGCGTGGAGTAGGACTTGACTCTACGGGCAATCTATATATTGTGGATCAATACAATAGCCGAATCCGGCGGGTTGATACGAACAATAGTATTACGACAATTGCGGGAGATGGTACGCCCGATTTTATCAGCCCCTGGCCCTACATTTCCAGTGCCAGTATTTACAATTCGAATGGAATGGCTGTTACGAAAGCTGGAACAATGTACGTACCTGTTAGCAACAGCAACTGTGTCCTGAAAATTACTCCAGAAGGTATTATCACAATTGTAGCCGGAACTACAGCCAGTGCCGGATATAGTGGTGATGGCGGTCCAGCCATCAATGCAAAATTGAATTTCCCAGTCAGTGTAGCCCTTGATGAAGCTGAAAACCTGTATATCGTTGACCAGTCTAATAATCGGATACGCAAGGTTGATGCCGCTGGTATCATTACGACGGTTGTGGGTAATGGTTCGACAGGCTATGGTGGTGAAAATATAGTAGCGGCCAATGCTCCATTGAACACGCCCTATGAAGTTGCTTTTGATAGTAATGGATCAATGTATATTACTGAATCCTATTATAGTCGCGTACGAAAAGTTGATCGTAACGGAATCATGACTACGGTAGCTGGTAGTGGGACCCCCGGATTTAGTGGCGATGGAGGTGTGGCAACGAATGCTCGATTATCAGGCCCAAATGGCATCGTCATAGATGCTGCTGGCAATCTATATATTGCTGATGTCGGGAATAAGCGTGTTCGTAAAGTTACCTATCCCGTTCAGGCAGCACTAACTACAACTAGCCCCGTAAATTGCTCAACAACATTATTCACGATTACAGCCAAGCCATCTGGACCTGGTTTCGCTTATCAGTTTAGCTCAGGAGCTGCGCAGATAGGCTCCACCAATCAGGCTATTGTTAGTACGCCTGGCGTCTATTCTGTTACAGTAACAACATCTATTTTCGGCTCTCCTGCCGGTTCAGCTACGATTACTATCCCCGACGCTTCTACTATTTATACGGTTAAGGCCGGAAACTGGGATGATCCAACTATATGGTCATGTGGTTTGATTCCTGTTGGTGGTCAAAAAGTACGCATTCTGCATTCGGTTGATGTTCCCTTGAATTATCAAGCTCAAGCAAGCACTATAAACTATGAAACCGGAGGGAGTTTACGTTTTGCTGTTGGGTCCGGTGTAAAATTAGCTCCTTGAATAAATACTACCCTGAACAAAAATACCCGGTAACTTTTCTAATAAGTCACCGGGTGTTTTGTTGGTAAATACGGATTAAAGCAATTATTTGATATATCGAAAATCTTCGTTGCCTTTTAAGGATAGTAACGTTTCATACATCAATTTGATAACGTTCTGAACGTCATCCATATGCACTGTTTCGACCGTGGTGTGCATGTACTTGAGCGGTAGCGAAATCAGTGCTGAAGCAATACCTTCAGTTGCGTAAGCAAACGCATCCGTATCCGTACCGGTCGATCGGCTAACGGCTTGCCGCTGAAAAGCAATTTCGTGCTGCTCGGCTACTGCGATCATGTAATCGAGTACGTTATTCTGTACGGCAGGACCATAGCACAAAACCGGACCAGCCCCACACTTAAGATCGCCCTGCTCTTTCTTATCATACTTTGGTGACTGCGTATCGTGGGTAACATCGGTACAGATGGCAAGGTCAGGGCGGAGACGACGAGCGATCATTTCGGCACCACGCAAACCAATTTCTTCCTGTACGGCATTGACAACGTATAACGTAAAGGGCAGTGTTACATTATTTTCCTTGAGCAGCCGGGCTACTTCGGCAATCATAAAGCCACCCATCCGGTTGTCTAGTGCCCGACCAACGTAATAACGATTGTTCATCTCCGTCAAGCCATCCACGAACGTACAAACCGTTCCCACGTGAATGCCCATTTCCAGCACTTCCTGCTTGGTAGCCGCACCCACATCGATGAACAAATCCGTTACTTTAGGGGCTGTATCTTTCGCCAGATCGCGGACGTGAATAGCGGGCCAGCCAAATACGCCTTCAACCACCCCTTGCTTCGTATGCAGGTTTACGCGCATCGAAGGTGCAATCAATGCGTCAGAACCGCCATTCCGACGAACGAAAATGTAGCCATCATCGGAAATATAATTGACGAACCAAGAAATTTCGTCGGAGTGGGCTTCAATGACCACTTTATAGTCTTTCCCTGGCCCGATGACCCCTACGGCGGTTCCGTATGTATCGACAATGTATTCGTCGGTATAAGGTTTAAGATAATCCAGCCAAATCTGCTGTCCCGACGATTCAAAGCCAGTAGGAGAGGCATTATTAAGATACTTGTACAGAAATTCTTTACTGTGTTCGTTCATGTAGGCAAAATATAGTAAAACTTGCAATGTGCGAATAACGTAGATTTTACTGTTCAAAACAGGTTAAATCTGAGGTAATTAGTAACGAAACTTACTTAAAGCCAATTCGCTCGCGTTTCTCTTCGAGGCCCATCGAGCGTAGCAATTCAAACGCAATCCGCTCATCGTATTTGCGTTTCCAATAGTCTGTTTCCAGACGTAGTTTGTCTAGTTCGACTTGTTGTTTATCCACCATTAGCCGGAGTGTTTCGAGTTCATGGTTAACGATGGAAGTAGGTTTTTCTTCGACAACTTGAGCCGGAATGGCTTCATCGCTTAATAAGCTAAGGGGCGAAACAGCCAGAACACTCGCGATCTGGTTCAATCGGGAAAGGGTTAGATCGGTTTTGCCGCGCTCAATGTCGCCGTAGGCAGTAGTCGACAGATTGAGCAGATCGGCCATATTTTCTTGCGACAAACCGCGTTGGAGTCGCTGTAAACGTATTTTTTCGGCGATGGAAGCTTTCATATCAAGTAACGATGATAAAATCTAAACCAAAACTGACAGGGTTTTTCGAGAGGATAACGCAATTTTGTGACGAAACGATTCTCGAACTTACACCAAGTGTTCTTGGTTTTCAATTTAACGAATAGAAATCCCAGTATGAATTACGAAAAAGAATTCCGCAATTTCGCTGTTCACCACATGGGCCTCAATGGCCTCACGGTGGATGGCTACATGAACCATACCGTTAATAACCTTACGGTCGAAAACATGACCCGCTCGGTTATTGAAGAACGGCCGATGAACTTCCGGGAAGTAGACGTATTCTCGCGGTTGATGGCCGACCGGATTATTTTCATGGGTTTGCCCGTTGATGACAATATCGCCAATATTATTGTTGCGCAACTATTGTTTCTGGAATCGGCCGATCCGAAGAAAGATATCCTGATGTATTTGAATAGTCCTGGTGGTTCGGTATATGCCGGGTTGGGTATTTACGATACCATGCAGTACGTTCGGCCTGACGTGGCTACTGTTTGCACAAGTCTGGCGGCTTCGATGGGAGCTGTCTTGTTAGCAGGTGGAGCCGCAGGCAAACGTTCGGCGCTTCCACACGCTCGGATCATGATTCACCAGCCATCGGGTGGTGCGCAGGGCCAATCGGTTGATATCGAAATTACAGCTCGTGAAATCGTAAAACTTCGTGAAGAGCTGTATCAGATTCTGGCTGATCACTCTGGAAAAAGTGTTGAGCAAATCGAAAAAGATTCGGATCGCGATAAATGGATGCGTGCCGATGAAGCCAAAGAATACGGCCTGATCGACGAAGTATTACGCCGGGAAAGATAAACTAAATTACGGATTACGAATGGTGATTTTCCTTCGATGCTATCAATAAATCGTGCATCGTACATCATAATTCGTAATTCCTTTAATAACTTTGTTCATTACTAAAGACTCAGTAGAATCTGAGTCTTTTTTTTCTATCAGAATTTAGGTTGTCAACAAAGTTTTCGTTTATCATCCACAAACCCAGCTTTTCCCCTGCAAACGTTCATGCCACAAATTAGTTGCTCGTTCTGTGGACGGCGCAAAAACGAAGTAATGGTGCTCCTGTCGGGCATCGATGCACACATCTGTAACTACTGTATCGAACAGGGACATCAGGTGGTGCTGGAAGAAATGCGCCCACGTCGGAGTGAACCGACCGAAGTAAATATCAATCTTATCAAGCCGGTTGAAATGAAACGGCATCTTGACCAATATGTAATTGGCCAGGATGAAGCCAAAAAAGCGATCACAGTAGCCGTTTACAATCATTATAAGCGACTGATGCAGCCAAAAACCGATGATGATGTGACGATTGAAAAATCGAATATTATCATGGTTGGCGAAACAGGTACGGGAAAAACCTACCTGGCGCGCTCGATCGCTAAAATTCTTGAAGTACCATTCTGTATTGCTGATGCTACGGTCATTACGGAAGCTGGTTATGTGGGCGAAGATGTAGAGACCATCCTAACACGACTTCTGCAAGCAGCTGATTACAATGTGGAAGCTGCCGAACGGGGCATTGTGTACATCGATGAGATCGATAAGATTGCTCGTAAGTCTGACAATCCCAGCATTACCCGCGATGTGAGTGGTGAGGGCGTTCAGCAGGCTTTGTTGAAATTACTAGAAGGTTCAGTTGTGAACGTGCCACCACAAGGCGGTCGCAAACACCCAGATCAACGGCTTATTGCACTGAATACGGAAAATATTTTATTCATCTGCGGAGGAGCTTTTGATGGTATCGAACGGCATATTACCAAGCGAATTAATACCCGGCCTATCGGTTTTTCAGGGGATCGTCGCCTGAATGACACGCTGGAGCGTGGGCACCTGATGCGTTATATCTCAGCACTTGACCTGAAATCGTTTGGCCTGATTCCTGAACTCATTGGACGATTGCCTGTATTGACGCATCTTGAACCACTCGACCGAAAGGCCCTGATGCAAATTCTGACGGAGCCGAAAAACGCCATTACCAAGCAGTATAATAAGCTGTTCAAAATGGAAGGTATTACACTGCGGTGGGACGATAGCGCACTTAATTATATTGTCGATCAGGCACTTCTGTACGGCCTTGGTGCTCGTGGTCTGCGTTCTATCTGTGAATCCATTATTACCGACGCGATGTTTGAAATGCCTTCTCAACTGGGCGTTAATGAACTAACCGTTAGTTTGGAGTATGCCCGGGAGAAGTTTGGGAAAACTGTTTCGCATCAATTCCGATCAGCCGCTTAATTAAGTAGAAATCTCCTTTATGTAAGCCCCCTATAGAGGTAGATGTTTTAGAGAAACTAATTACTCTAAACATCTGCCTCTATAGGGGGCACTCATTTAGAAAGTAGACACTTTACTAAATGACTTCGGTATTTTCGGACGCTTTCAGAATAGAGCAGAAAACGCTGGGAAATTTCGCTTCTAACTCATTCATTCGTAAAGAAACCAGACATTGTGTTCCTTCGGTTCGAGCACGTATAATACCCGCTTCCCGCAACACCCGCAGATGATGCGACATAGTTGATTTAGCGACAGGTGTTTCGATTGACCCACAGGATTTCTCGCAGGCATGCTTCGCCAGATTTTGGACAAAATTTAGTCTTACAGGATCGCTCAGCGCATGCAACACGCCCGTTAGCGTAATCTGATCAAGGGTTGGATGCGGGTATTGTTTCATAAGGTATATGCATGAAAACGAGCTAACAGGTTACCTGTTCGATTTATGTTGAGCAAGTAATTCTGATCTGCACCGAACCCAAAAATAACGGATAAGTAATCTGTCTGGTCGTAGGAAATAGCTTCAGAAAAAATCAACTTGGTTTCTCCAAAGGCGGAGTTTTTTTTAGCTATATACGTTATTTTTTGCCTGACTGCTAACAAACGGGAAATTCGACAGTTTAACGAGTTGATAACACATTCGTTACACATAAACATAACCCGTTTTGTTATGAGAAACAGATATAATTCTCTGCTCAGTAGTTTATTATTTGTTGCTGTCTTTGCTGCTTGCAGCCGCCCGGTAGCCTACTTTCAACCCACCGCCCGGGAGCATTTTACTTCGACAAAAGCTCCGGCTACCCCTCCGGCGATTACTGCTCCCATCACAACAGAAACACCTACTCAAGAGGCTGTTAATGCAACTGCTGAGCCTACTGCACAAATCGCACAAGCGACAGCCGCTATGGATCAGTTAGATGCACTGGCACGAAATGACAGCAAATTAGCTAACAATAAAGCGCTTCAGAAACGGCTAAGCCGTATTCGGACCATGCTGGCTACCACCAACACGACTGACAAATTGGCCGCTACAAACGCCACTGAGTCTAAGAAAATGAATCTGGTGGAGCGGATGATGGTGAAAAAACTGAACAAAAAAATCAGTAAGCAACTAGCACCCGCCAACCCAGAAAAAGCGATGGTTAGTACGGGTACACTGGCTACTGGGGCCGTTTTTGTCATTGTCGGTTTGTTATTGGTTTTGTTGACGACAGGTACAGCCTTTACCATCGGACTTATCGCCTTATTGGTAGGAGCTGTTGTACTACTGGTTGGCTTACTATAACACGCTGGTAATTAAGAGCTATTTATGAAATCTCCGTTGGCTGATTGACAAAGTTGGCTAATGGAGATTTTAGTTTCCGGACCTTACCAATGATTTAATCGGAAATTTTCAGTGATTCTTAACAAACCAATGACGTTGTAGTTTTTGAAGAAGCTATCTCAATTCTTTACGTAAAATTGTCACTTATGAGCGTCTTTTTCCGAACCGTCTGTTTCCTGGTTTTGGGTATTGGTATGCTGGCCTCCTGTAGCCGTCCGGTTGCTTATTTTCAACCCACAACCCGGGAGCATTTTACATATTCACCTTCGCCTGTTTCGCCAGCAACTCCCGATAACGTAGTTAATCCTGCTCGGATCGAACCGAGCAGGTCTATTCCAGATCAACAAGTTGCACAAGCAACAGCCGCGATGGATCAGGTGGATGCGTTAATCCGTCAGGAGAGCAAATTGGCCGCTAATAAAACGGTTCAGAAGCGACTGGGACGTATCAGAACAATGCTGGCATCGGCTGCTGTGAATGTCGAACGAACACCGGCTACTACGACTGCTCCTAAAAAGATGAATTTAGTAGAGCGATTGATGGTCAAAAAATTGAATCGAAAAATCACGAAACAGTTAGCACCAGCACATCCTGATAAATCATTGGCTATTAAAAGCATTCTCACGCTGGGCGCGGTTCTGGTATTAGGAGGTCTATTGTTGATGCTGTTAACGACTGGAACCGGATTCGCTATTGGCGTGATTGCGTTAGCGGCTGGCCTTGTATGTCTATTAGTTGGGCTATTGTAGCCAATTAATAGAAAATTAAAATCCCATTAAGTGAAATTATAGTAAAATTTAATGGGATTTTGGTAGATTTTCGCACTTTTGAGGGGCATTGAATCAAAAAAAGTAATTCAATGCCAACAAATGAACCAAGTTGTAGTTCATGAGAAGAATACCTTAATCATTCACGTAAATCAATCACTTAATTCAAACGAACCCCTATGCGAACACTGTCTAAATCCCTGTTTTTTTTGCTTTTCGGCATTGTTGTTCTGGCCTCCTGCAGCCGTCCAGTCGCTTACTTTCAACCTACTGCCCGGGAGCATTTTACCTCAACCCAGCCTAAAACAACTCCTACTGCTACCCCAACTGATGTAGCAACTCCCACTGAAATCGCAACGCCTGCCACCGAACCCGCAGCGACTGCTACACCCACTGAGCAAATTACCCAAGCTAAACAGGCTGTCAGTCAGGTCGAGGCTTATGTTCGCAACGATAGCAAGCTGGCGTCGAACAAGAAATTAGCCAAGCGCATGGAGCGATTGAAGGAAGCTCTGACAACGGCTAGTGAAAAGGCAACTGTTTCAACAAATGCTGCTTCTACGAAAAAAATGACGTTTATGGAGCGGACGATGTTGAAAAAATTAGACAAGAAAATTAAAAACCACGTTGCTCCTGATAAAACCAAAGTGCTGGATCGTAATGTGCGGCTAGGGCTTATCATAGGGCTTATTGGTTTGATTCTCTGGCTGCTAGGTGGTGCTAGCGTGCTGGCGGTTATTGGTCTTATCATGTTTGTCGTTGGTCTGGTTCTGGTACTGATCGGCTTGCTCAACGCTTAACTTCTCTATTAACGAATTGGCATGAGCCAGTTACCGTTCATTTGTTTAATTCACGGCCACGGCGTAGATGCTTCCATTTGGGATAGCATCTACGCCGATCTGGCATCTGGCGCGACTGTAGTAAAACCTGACTTCGCCCGATTATCGAATTATACTACAATTGAAGCTTACGCTGAAGATTTGTATGCCCGACTACAGTCGGCATCGGTCGAAAAAGTAATCCTGGTAGGGCATTCGATGGGGGGATATATTGCGCTTGCTTTCGCTGAGAAATATCCCAAAATGGTACAGGGATTGGTTCTTTACCATTCGACGGCAACAGCTGATGATGAGGACCGTAAGAAAACCCGGCAACAAGCCATTGAGGGAATGAAAGCCGAAGGAACTGCACCATTTATTCAGAAACAATTGCCGAAAATGGTTGCTCCAGATTATCCGCCGGAAAAAACGCAAGGGCTGATTGATCAATTTAGCCAATTGCCTGTTGAGGCTTTAATTGCGGGCATGGCAGCTATGGCGAATCGCCCCGACCGGACGAAGGTTTTACGCGAAGCTCAGTTCCCAGTTTTATTGGTTCTCGGTCAGGAAGATCAGATTATGCCTCACGAAAAAATCGCAAAACAGGCCGATCTATCCGACCAAATTGCCTTGGCTACTATTAAGCAGGCTGGACATTTGAGTATGATAGAACAGCCGGAAGAATCGGTAAACGTTTTGCGAGATTTCCTGTCGAAATTCTGATAGACGTAATACATTCGATAAAAGAGGAAGTCTACGGGCTTCCTTTTCGTGTTTTAAGCCGATTTTCAACGGATTATCCGTAAACTTGCACCTCAATTTTTGATAACCTTCCGGCTTGCTCCCGAATCGGTCAGGTCGGATTTTATAGTTTACTGAAATGGCTGAGCTTTTTAACGTTTATCCGCTATATAACATTGAGCCTGTGCGTGCGCAGGGCAGTTATTTGTGGGATGTCGATGGGACTCGTTATCTGGATTTATACGGTGGGCATGCCGTTATTTCGGTGGGCCACACGCATCCGCGATATGTTAAAGCCCTAACCGATCAGTTGAATAAAATTTCGTTTTATTCAAACTCGGTTATTATTCCACAGCAGCAAGAACTGGCTGACAAATTGGGGGCTCTGTCTAATCACCCTGATTACGCGTTATTTCTATGCAATTCGGGTGCTGAAGCCAACGAGAATGCCTTAAAATTGGCCTCGTTTCATAACGGGCGGACGAAAGTTGTAGCCTTCACAAAGTCGTTTCATGGGCGTACAGCAGGAGCCGTTGCAGTTACGGATAACCCAGCAATCGTCGCGCCGATCAACTACAATCAGCACGTCACGTTTCTGCCATATAACGATATTGAAGCGGCTCGTGCCGGAATCACATCGGAAACCTGCGCCGTGATCATTGAAGGCATTCAGGGAGTAGGAGGTATTCAGGTTGCTACCAATGAGTTTTTGCAGGCTCTCCGCCAACGTTGCGACGAAACCGGTACAATCCTTATTCTGGATGGCGTTCAGTGTGGATATGGCCGTTCGGGTAAGTTTTTCTCGCATCAATTTAGTGGAATTGAAGCCGATATTATCTCGATGGCAAAAGGCATGGGGAATGGTTTTCCGATTGGCGGAATTCTGATTTCACCCAAGTTTAAAGCCAGCTACGGATTACTAGGTACAACCTTCGGAGGTAATCATCTGGCCTGTACGGCAGCTATTGCGGTTCTTGACATTATGAAAGAGGAAGGCCTCATGGAAAATGCCACAAAAATGGGTAATTACCTAATGGATGGTATTCGCCAGATCGGTGGTCATAAAGAGTTACGAGGTCGAGGACTGATGATTGGTATTGAGTACGATTTTCCAGTGGAGTCACTGCGTAAAACCTTGTTGTTTGAGCATAAGCAGTTTACGGGCGTAGCCGGAAAAACTATAATCCGTTTGCTCCCTTCACTGGCGATTGGTGTCGATGAAGCCGATCAGTTTCTGGAAGCGTTGCAAGTGTGTTTGAAGACTGAAAAAGCGACGGTTTAAATGGAGAAAACTTTGTTTTTGGTATAAGAAAAAATACGCCAGCGCCGTATTCAGTAACTAGTACGCTAATTGCTTAACGAGTCTAATGACCAATTTCCTTTCCCTCGCCGACGTCACGAATCTTGACGCCCTTATCCAGTCGGGTCTTGCTGCAAAAGCAAACCCGTTTGCCGATCAACACTTGGGTAAAAACAAAACTATTGGCCTGATTTTCTTCAACTCTAGTCTCCGCACCCGGATTAGTACACAAAAGGCTGCCCAAAATCTTGGTATGAATGTAATCACCATGAACGTCGGGCAGGATAGCTGGGGACTTGAAATGGAGGAGGGCGTACTCATGAACGGCGACAAAGCCGAGCATGTGCGCGAAGCCGCTGCCGTGATGGGTCGCTATTGCAACATTATCGGTATCCGCGCTTTCGCCGAACTTCAGGATCGAGACAAAGATTACCGCGAACAGGTTATGCACCAGTTTGCCAAATACGCAGGTGTACCGATTGTTAATCTCGAATCAGCGACTCGCCATCCGCTACAATCGCTGGCCGACTGCATTACGATTGAAGAAGCACGCGCTAAATCACCCGTTATGCCTGCTCGGCCGAAGGTGGTGTTGACCTGGTTGCCGCATTTCAAACCATTGCCACAAGCTGTTGCCAATTCGTTTAGCGAATGGATGAACGCACGTGCCGCTGCAGGGCATGTTGAGTTTGTGATGACTCATCCTAAAGGGTACGAACTGTCGGCTGAGTTTGCAGGCAATGCTCGCGTGATTTATGATCAGGATGAAGCGTTTGCTGGCGCTGATTTTATCTACGGGAAAAACTGGTCTTCTTATACACACTATGGGCAGGTTCTATCACAAGATCCATCGTGGGCTGTGACAATGGCTGATTTGCGTCTGTCGAACAATGGGAAATTTATGCATTGTCTACCCGTCCGGCGAAATCTGAAAGTGGCTGATGAAGTGTTGGATAGCCCGCATTCACTGGTTATTGAGCAGGCTGCCAATCGCGAATGGTCGGCGCAGGCTGTGCTGAAGGAAATTTTATTGAATTTAGGTTAATATCGCGTAAATGGATACCCTTACAGTCGTTAAAATTGGCGGGAATGTAATTGATGACCCAGCCGCTCTCAAACGTTTTTTAACCGCGTTTGCCAGCTTATCAGGTGCTAAAATTCTGATTCATGGTGGAGGGAAAGTAGCTACGCAAGTCGCTGAAAAACTGGGTATTGAGACTGTAATGGTTGAAGGTCGGCGGATAACCGATCAGCCAATGCTCGATGTAGTGACGATGGTGTATGGCGGTTTGGTAAACAAACAGATCGTGGCTAAACTTCAGGCACTGAACGTTAATGCCATTGGTCTGACGGGCGCTGATGGAAGCACAGTATTAGCTAAAAAGCGGCCGGTAAAAGATATTGATTACGGTATGGTTGGTGATATTGAAGAGGTCGATTCGGGTCAGATTCAGTTTTTCCTACGCCAGAGCCTGACGCCCGTTTTTGCTCCGATCACTTATAATTTGGCGGGTGATCTACTAAATACCAATGCCGATACAATGGCTTCGGCAATTGCCGTCGATATGGTAAAGCATAACCAGGTGACGCTGATTTATTGCTTCGAAAAGAAAGGAGTTTTAAAAGACCCTACTGACGATAGCAGTGTCATAAATGAACTGACACCTGATCAATACGCTGACTACAAAGCGGCTGGTGCGATCAATAAGGGCATGATTCCCAAGCTGGACAATGCTTTTAAGGCGCTGGATAGTGGCGTTTCAAAAGTAATTATCTGTCACGCTGATGAGTTAGTGAACGCAGTGAATCAAGGGGCAGGAACAACACTGAAAAAATAAAGCGACCCGAAAGTCGCTGGAAATGGTATAGGTTAAGAAAGATTGGAGCGGCTGTCTGGCCGCTTTATTTTTCGGTAAGTAAATGCGCGACGCGCCGAACTCCCATAAAACGTCGTTGATAATAGCTCGCGTCTAGATAATCATATCGAACGCCACCATTCCAGGCAGAATGGATAAATTTGATTTGGTCGCCAATGACTTCGGTGATTAATCCTACGTGGCCTATTCGGCTACCTTTCGAGCTATGCCCTTTAAATAAAATGAGATCACCAGGCTGGGCGGCTTGTTTGGCGATGGCTTCACCTACATTGCCCTGGGCAGCGCTGGAATGGGGAAGCGAAATGCCAAATTTATTAAAACAGAACCGGGTGAAACCTGAACAGTCGAAACCGCGTGTGCTTGTACCACCAGAACGGTACCGGATTGAAAGATGATCTTTGGCAAAGCTGATTACGTCTTTTACGAGCGGAATCTGCTCGTAGAAACTTGGTTCATCAGGAGTTACGGTGGGTACCTCAGTTACGGCGAATATGTCGGAAGTTACGGTAGGTACGCTTTGTGCTTGAACGATGCCAAACGAGACAGTACAAAATACTGTCAGGAGCATTTTTTTGATCATATAAGGAGGTCAAAAACAAGTTACACTTATAAAAGTATGGCATTATAGGTAAACTACCTATTTGTTGAGGAATTTTTTCTACAATTTTTTCTCCATTTTTTGTGCCAATTGTGCGCAAGTCACTGGCATTAAATTAATTGAACGGATATTAAATTTCTTTTAAGGGTCTACTTGTGCCGAACGCCTGCACATAAATGAACCAGCCCTGTTGACGAACAATATGCTCGTCAACAGGGCTGGTTCGCTTTTGAATTGATGTCTACAGGGAAATGGACTGGTATTATTCTTGATACATCTGGTTATCCTATTGTAACGTCCAGCTATTTGCTGATCGATTAAAACCAGCCTGCGCCCATAATGCGGAAAGGCCAGGGAATAGAAGCCAGAATAAGTAATAACCCCAAACCGTAAAAAATCCCGATCAAACGTTGTTTCGTTGTAGCATCCGTGGCGCGTTTAGAACGAGAATAGCCAACCGTAATGAGAACAATTGCGATCAGCATACCGGTTGTGTGTTCGACACTGTAGAAACGATACAACTTCTCGCTCATCATGCCAAAGTTTACTTTAGGGCTGATAAATAAGAGAACCAAGCCGATCAGCAACTGGGTATGAATAGAAATAAGGGTAAACAGATATAATTTTCGATTTCCCTCCGTGTAGCCACTTTGGCCCTGCCATTTGCTGATAGCGGTACCAACCGCTGCCAGTAATAAAATAAGGGCAATCCAGCGTAGCCCTGAGTGAGCATGTACTAATCCAGAATACATAAGTCGGTCAGTTTAGCGAACAAATTGATTTCGGACAGCAAAGAAACAACCAAACCACCAACTTACCTTGATCATTTAGTGTTTCACGGTTATGATTCTTTACAATACAACGTATAGTGTAGCCAGCGAAGTGGCTGACGACTGGCTGCGCTGGATGAAGCGATTTTTCCTGCCTGCGGCCATGGCTACCGAATTGCCCACGGGCCACAAAATCCTTCGACTGTTAACAGAGCTGGACAATGGGGGAGTAACGTACTCTGTACAACTGGATTTTCATTCGCTGGAGGCCTACCAAACCTATCTGGAAATTCATGCAGATTCACTACGTCAGCGAATTCAGCATCGATTTGGTAACCAATTTGTTTCGTTCGATACGCTGCTTGAGGAGCAATAATAGATGCAGGCTCGTTACTATTTTTTTAGGATCTTTATCAGCTTACGAGTAATCAGGGCATAACCTTCATCGGAAGGGTGTAAACCATCGTACGTTTTATCGATAGCCTCCACAGGATACGGATACTCATCTGTTTCGGGATTGAAAGGAATATCGATGAACTTCGGATACGTATAGTTGACGTACGTACCCGTTTGAGGATCTTTCAGACGTTTGAACTTGACCAGGTTTTTATGCTGTAATCCCTTTAAATGATAGAGATCTAAAACGGGTAAATTGGCGTAGTGACCAATTGAATCAATAGCATTGGCAAACGATTCTAAATATTGCCCGTTTTTGGCTTTGTACGACCCATACGCATTGTTCTTGAAATTGGCTATGTACACAAAATCAACCCGCTGCATGGGGGTTATGAGAACAATAGGCGCTTGCGGATTCAGACTATGAAGTTTGTCGACAATAATGCGGAACGAGCCGTAAACCGTCCCAGTGCCTGTATTCAACTTATAGTCCTCCAAACGACCAAGTGGGCGACCGGACCACCAATCGTTTGTACCTAGAAAAACAGAATAAACATCTGCTTTTGTTAGCCCTAATTTGTCAATCTCCTGAGCAATCTTAACCGCTGTCCAGCCATTGTGTCCTTGATTGGTATAGCGGATATAAGGCAGTTTTTCAGTTACCTGAGTCATGTAGCCTTTGGTGATTCGGTTGCCCGTTTCGTTCTGGTGATCATTCAAATACGTAATCGAATCCCCGAGAGCTACCCAGGTCATTTCTTTATGATCGAACGAGCTAAGCAGACAAACCAGGCTTGTGAGAACGAAGAGATTTTTCATTGGTTTAGGTGCCTAATGACTACGGACTAGGGTTTGTTTTCTCTTTTTATCAACCGTCAATAGAAACGCAGGGAGTAGAATCAGGTTAGACGCCATCCCCATCAATAGCGTAATGGATACTAATAGCCCCAGCGCCATAGTTCCCTGGAAGGTCGATGCCGCAAAAATAGCGAAACCAGCAAACAGAATCATGGCGGTGTAAAACATACTAATACCCGTATAGCGAATCGTTTCCGAAACCGCTTTATCCAGGCTAAGCTTCTGATTACGAAGTTCATCGCGATATTTTGTGATGAAATAAATTGTACCATCAGATGATATCCCAAAGGCGATACTAAAAATTAGGATAGTTGATGGTTTGAGATGAATGTCCAGAAACCCCATGATACCTGCCGTTACGATCAGAGGGACTACGCTGGGCAGAATGGCAATTAAACTTAATCGAATGTCGCGCAGGAGGATAATAAGAATGACCGAAACCAGTAGCACAGCCCACACCGTACTTTCCGCCAGGTTTTTTAACAGGTAATCGTTGCCTCGTGTGAAGACGACGCTGTTGCCCGTAATAGTTACCTCGTATTGCTCATCAGCCGCTACCCGCTGCCCAGTGGTTCGGTCAAAGTTAAAAATGGAATCAACTTTTGGTTGCAGCTCAGTTAGCAATTGCTTCGTTCGGACAGTACCTACGTCCGGCATCTGAAAGCTGATCCGTGTGTACCGGAACGTGCTATCCATATACGCCTTAAACGCAGATCCTCCAGCGGCATTTTTAGCTCCTTTTAATTGCGGAGCGTAACTCGCCAGTTGGCTTAGTTCGAGCGCACCGGGCATCGCGAAATATTTAGGATCGCCACCGCGATAGGACTGATAAAAAAACTTAACGGCTTCAACCAATGAGAGCGGACGTGTGAATTCATTGTATTTGGCGAATTCGCGTTCTAACACTTTGATTTTGGTCAACGTTTGTGGAGTCAGCACGCGTCCTGGCCGTTTTGTATCGATACTGACTTCGAAGGGCATTACACCTTTAAATCGATTTTCGATAAATTTCAAATCTGTATAAATCGGGTCGTTTTTAGGCAGGTCGTCTACCACATAACCAATCGGATTGAGTTGTAAAGCACCGACGATGGCAATAGCGGTTATAATGGCAATGAAGGTATAAATGGCTGGCCGTCGGGTATGAACTATATGATCGACCCAGCCCAGAAAGCCACTTACTTGTCGACGTTCCAGATGACCTCGTTGTTTTTGAGAGGGTATAGCCAGATAACTAAAAATAATGGGAATGAGAATGAGCGACACAACGTAGGTTGTCATGATGCTGACAGCGGCAACCAGTCCAAACTGAAGTAGGAGGGGGCTGCCGGTAAAATAAAATACGAAGAAGCCAATGCTCGTAGTAATGTTGGCAAAGAAAGTGGTTTCTCCCACCTTTTCAGTCGTAATTCGTAAAGCGTCCTCTTTGCTACGTTTGCGGTTCAGTTCTTCATGATAGCGATTTAGCAGAAAGATCGCATTCGGAACACCGATCACAATAATTAAAGGAGGAAGAAGGCCGGTTAGCAGTGTAATTTCATAGCCGAAAACAACAATATACCCCGTTACCCAGATAACGCCAATACCCACTACTCCAAGTGCTGCTAGGGTGACAATGAATGACCGGAAGAAGTAAAAGAGTATCAAACCGGTAACCAAAAAAGCCAGGCCCATAAATAAAGTCAGTTCCTGGCTGATTTTAGCACTGAACTCTGTACGGATGTAAGGCATCCCCGACATATGTACCGAACCGTCTGGCCCAAGCAACGTATGGCGTCTACCGAACGAATCTGCTACGGCTTCGATCTGGCGGACCAGGCCAATCCGATTTTTGGTATTGACCAGTTTCGACTCGAACGTAATGGCCATCAAATGAGCCTTACCGCTACTGTCGCTGACTAAATTTCGGTAAAAAGGCAAATACGCAATTTTTGCACGCAAACTATCGACACCCGCTTGCGTGGTTAAAGGCTTAGCTACTAATGGACTAATACGAAACGTATGGGCTGTATCGTCACGGATGATAGTGTACAGATTCGCATTGGATACAACATCTTTGACCCCTTCGATCCTGTGTATTTTCTGGCTAAGCGTATACCAGTCGTTGAAGAATCTTAACTGATACATACTGTCGGTTTCAACACTCAATACCATCACACTTCCATCCTGTCCGAACCTCGATTTGAATGCTTCATATCGTTGATTTTCTGGATCAGTAACGGGTAAAATTTTCGCTAATTCATAGGAGAGTTTGACTTTGGAGGCTTCGTAGCCCATAAAAGCCGTGCTCAGTAAAATGACTACGATTAACGCAATTCGATTGGATAAAATAAAGGATGAGATACGGTGCCAAATCATGTCTGGTATACATGAAGTAAGGTCGCAAGGTAAGCAAAAATGGTGGTGTTTTGGAAAGTAGAGGGGGATTTCAATGGCAACAGTTCTACCAGATATGGCCGTATTGGGTTAAGAAAATTTTTGCTGATTATATGGTAAAACAAAGGTTTAGTTGGATAATGATCTGGTATTTGTGAGAATATGGCCAGTAATTCATTAAAACCCTTGTGAATGCCAAACAAAAGGGATAAGAAGCCGATTATGTTAGTAGAGAATACCTAGCCTTCTATATAATTCAGGTTAACTATATGACAACGCCTACAAACCATATTAAACTATCAACCCATACAGACCAGGCGGTTCTTTGGGAACATAATCCTAAAAACGTAGCATTTATTGGCGACTACCTGCCCCGGCAGTGTGGTATTGCCACCTTTACATCTGATCTTTATACTTCTTATAAAACGTTTATACCTGATTCTAAACCAATTGTTATCTCGGTTAATGATACTCCTGATGGGTACGACTACCCAAGCGAGGTTCGTTATGATTTCTATCAGCAGGATCAGGATGCTTATCGGAAAGCGGCTGAGTTTTTGAATTCAAAAGATGTCGATGTCGTTTGTCTTCAGCATGAATATGGCATCTTTGGTGGTTCGGCAGGCAGCTATATTCTGACGTTGCTACGTAATCTGACCATGCCGGTCATTACCACGTTTCATACTATCCTGAAAGATCCCAATGAAGAGCAGTTGCTGGTGCTGAAAAGCATTGCTGATCTGTCGTCGCGGGTGGTTTGTATGTCTGAAAAAGGACGGGATTTTTTGATTAATATCTACGAAATCCCTGAGGATAAAATCGATCTGATTCCCCACGGTATTCCCAATATGCCGTTTGTCGATCCCCATTTTTATAAAGATAAATTCGGGATGGAGGGCAAACAGACGTTACTGACGTTTGGGCTGCTTTCGCCCAATAAAGGCATTGAAAATATGATTCGGGCACTGCCCCGAATTGTGGAACAGCATCCGAACGTAGTATATATGGTGTTGGGAGCTACGCACCCGCATTTGCTTAAGCATGAAGGCGAAGCTTATCGCGACAGCCTGAAAAAGCTGGCGGCTGATCTGGGTGTTCGCGACCATATTCGCTTCTATAATCAGTTTGTTGAACTGGAAGATCTGCTGGAGTATCTGGGATCAGCTGATATATATATAACACCGTACCTGAATCCGGCTCAGATCACCTCTGGAACTTTATCGTATGCGTTTGGCTGTGGGAAAGCCGTGGTTTCGACACCCTATTGGCATGCCGAAGAACTCCTGGCTGATGGTCGGGGTATATTAGTACCGTTCGGAGATTCTGAAGCGTTTGCCGATGAAATTATTCATTTGCTGACTGACGAATCGATGCGGCACGCGATGCGTAAGAAGGCTTATCTGATGGGTCGCGAAATGATTTGGGAACGGGCGATTCAAGCTTACGCCGATTCATTTACCAAGGCCCGTCAGGAACGAATGAGCACTATCAACAGCCAGATTCCCTACTCAATGGGCAGCCATAGTACCGCTGTTTTTAAACTACCTGGGCTCCGGCTTGATCACTTATTCCGACTGACCGATTCGACGGGAATCGTACAACATGCTCGTCATCACTTGCCTTATTATGAAGAAGGTTATTGTACCGACGATAATGCTCGGGCACTGATTCTGACACAGATGTTGCTGGAGGGTGGTATGGGAGATTCTAAACTAGCGCGTACCGCCGATAACTACTGTGCTTTTATGAATCATGCTTACAATCATGAATATCGGCGCTTTCGCAATTTCATGAGCTATGATCGGCGTTGGCTCGAAGAATTTGGCTCTGACGATAGTACGGGTCGAACGATCTGGGCATTAGGTACCTGCATTGGTCGTACGAATGATCGTAATACGGTATCCTGGGCTATTACCTTGCTAGAGCATGTATTGCCTAGTGTTGTTAGCATGTCGTCTCCGCGTTCCTGGGGGTTTGCGTTGCTGGGTATTTATGAATATCAAAAGAAATTCAACGACGACCGGTTAGCCAAAACCATACAGCGTCAATTGCTGGATAAGTTAATTTTCCGCTACACCGAAACTGCAACGGAAGATTGGCCCTGGTTTGAAAACACGTTAGCCTACGACAATGCTATGTTGGCACATGCCTTGATTCGTTCTGGTGATCAGCGAATTGTGGATATTGGTCTTAATTCGTTACGCTGGCTGGTGGGTTTACAAACGGCGAAATGCGGTCATTTCCAGCCAATTGGTTCCAATGGATTTTATACAAAAGGACAGGCTCGTGCCTATTTCGACCAGCAGCCTCTTGAAGCGCAAAGTACTATATCAGCCTGCATTGCGGCTTTCGAAATAACAGGCGAAGACGAATGGCATCGTACGGCTATTCGAATTTTTAAATGGTTTCTGGGACTCAATGACTTAGGCCTGCCTTTGTATGATCAACAAACAGGTGGTTGCCGTGATGGACTGCATATTGATCGTGCGAATCAGAATCAGGGAGCTGAATCAACCTTGTCGTATTTGATTGCGCTAGCTGAGCTATATATGGTACAACGAAAACGTACGGAAGCAAAATCACGCGATTTAGAAATGCCTGCGTTGATGAATGGATAGCTGACGAGGTAAAACATTATCTACCTGGAAACTCTTATATCGATATAGGTATACGGCTTTACTTGTATCATCCATTCGCACTATGAGTATAAAAGCAACCCGAACAGGTATTGTTTTGCGACCCGATCCAACTCGGGTTTTATTCCGCCCGTTTGAATTGGGCAGTACCACACGAACGCTGAAAATTATTGCCCGTGTAGGCAGCATGACCGATGAAGAAGCTGAGCAAAAACTGGATGAAGTAATCCGGGAATTTGGCGGGCGACATTACAAACTCGAACGATTTCTGCTACAGCGGTTCGAACAGATTAAGTCGCAATTACTGACTGATGAGCCCTTAACCGAAGAGCGAAAATTATTGCTCGGCGCTTATTTCACGATGGAATACTCACTTGAGTCGGCGGCCTTGTTCAACCCATCCATGATCTGGCATCCCGATCAAACGAATGTGCCGCCGGGTTATAAGCGGTTCATTCTGAGTTTACGGGCAACCGGTGAAGGCCACGTATCGTCAATTTCCTTTCGGATGGGATATATTGATGATATGGGGAAAATCGTGTTGCGTAAACCGTCTCGTTACGTAACCTCGCCCGAAACGGTGCAGAATCACCTGTTTAATCGGACGGTGTTTGAGCGGAAATTGTATGAGCTTCGATTGGAGAATAGTATCCAGGAAAAAATGATGGCGGGCCTGGGCGATGAGTTTAGCCTGGCCGAACTGGAAGCACAAGTTAAACGTGTATCAGCACAGTTTCGATATAATGCTGAATATGAGACTATTGCCAGTGGATTGCTGGCTTTGGCTAAGTCGAACTACGAAATTCATTTTGAAGACGATCAGAGTCTGGATGAGCGTTGTATCTTCCCGAATTCGCCAAATGAAACGAATGGTATTGAAGATGCACGATTTGTGCAATTTACTGACGACAATGGCGAGGTTACCTATTATGCCACCTATACGGCATATAATGGTCGGGTCACATTTCCGCAATTGCTGGAAACCAAGGATTTTACGCATTTCAGTGTCAGCACACTCAACGGAGCGGAGGTTTCGAACAAAGGGATGGCCTTATTTCCACGAAAAGTTAATGGGAAATACGCCATGATTTCGCGACAGGACGGCGAAAACATTTACCTGATGTATTCTGACGATCTGTATTTCTGGCAAACAAAAGATATTTTGCTGAAACCCACCTATCATTGGGAATACGTGCAATTAGGGAATTGCGGTTCACCTATTGAAACCGAGCAGGGTTGGCTCGTCCTAAGTCATGGTGTAGGACCAATGCGGAAATACGCTGTTGGCGCTTTTTTGCTGGATCTTAACGATCCAAGCATCGTCATTGGGCGCACTGCTGAGCCGATTCTAAGTCCTGATGAAAATGAGCGGGAAGGTTATGTTCCGAATGTTGTGTATAGTTGTGGTGGTCTGATTAACAATGACGAATTAATTATTCCATACGCTATGGCCGATTATGCCAGCAGTTTTGCTACGGTTAATGTTAAAGAGTTATTAGCTGAATTAACGGGTAAGGATAAGCCAGAGATAGTAGCTACACCAGAAGCTATATCGCAGACATAGATATAGAATTAGTTAAGTAAGTTCTGTATAACAAGATGATCCCCATGGTGGTTTATATAGCCACAATGGGGATTTCTTTTTACTCCGACCAACTAAATCTTGGCTGCTAATGCGCTGATTCTATTTAGATTATAATTGAATACTACCATAAAATATTAGTTTGAGTATAAATACTTCCTACAGATATTTACTCAATAAAACTGAGTAAATATAACTAATCTAATAATTAGCCCTAACGATGGCCGCTTGATAATATTATAATAGCCCGGAAAAACAATTTATCATTCACCTTGTTTGCTAACTTTTTTACTGATTTTCCGCTGTTTTTAATCTACTTTTAATTTACTGATTTCTATCTGATTATCAAATTGTTAAAAGGCAATCAATTGATCCTATCGATGCGATTGGTAAATTACATGAATTATTTGGTGATATAGTTATAGTGCAAAATTTTGTAATGCATTATTTTTTGTACAATTTTGATATAAGTTCTGAAAAGAACTCATTATTAACTTAAACGCTTTAATTCATGAGAAAACTTTTAATAGCACAGCTATGGCTGTGCCTTTTCAGTTTACCATTGCTAGCGCAGGACATAGCTATCAGTGGTAAAGTGACCTCAACGGAAGATAACTCTCCACTTCCTGGCGTAAACATCGCCGTAAAAGGAACGGCGCGCGGAACAAGCACGAATGCGACAGGCGATTATCAGTTAAACGTTCCAGCAGGTTCGACGCTGGTTTTTAGTTTTATAGGCTTCATCACACAAGAAGTTAAGCTAGGCAACCAAACGAGTGTTAACGTATCGCTGGTATCTGATGCTGCACAATTACAGGAAGTTGTTGTAACGGCTCTTGGTATTAAGCGAGATGCCAAATCAATTTCATTTGCGACTCAACAGGTTAGTGGGGAGAACCTGACCGTCACTCGTCAGCCCGATGCGGGTAATGCGTTGGCTGGTAAAGTAGCTGGTTTACAGGTGTTAAGTCAGGCGGGTTCCAAGCTGGGTTCGGGAGCTGTTGTGCGAATTCGTGGAGCGGCTTCGCTGGTTGATAAAAATCCGTTGTATGTAATTGATGGAACCCCATTGGCCAGTGATAGTGACACGCCTGGTTCGCTGGATATTAACTCCGACGATATCGAAAATATTTCGGTCTTGAAAGGGCCAAACGCGACGGCTCTTTATGGTCAGCGGGGTGATGCTGGGGTTATTGTGATTACGACCAAAAAAGGCCTGAATCGGAAAGGCATTGGCGTTGATATCAATAGTACCACTACATTCGAACAGATCAACATCATTCCAAAATACCAGAACCAATACGGTGGTGGGGGTGAATCGGCATGGCGTACGTTTACCTGGGCACCGGGCAACCCGACCGAATGGCAGGCGCTGAACGGCAAAAAGTACCATGATTATTCGGATGATGCCTCCTGGGGGCCAAGGATTGATGGTAGTGAATATATTCCCTGGTATGCCTGGTATCCTAACAATCCGTACTCATTCAAAACCGCTTCGTATACGGCTCAGCCCAATAACGTTCGGGATTTCTATAATACGGGTAAATCTTATAATAATAGCATTAGTCTGAAAGGCGGTGGTGAAGGCTACACGCTTCGGATGTCCTACACGAACCTGAATCAGACTGGTATTCTGCCCAGTACATCCTTGAAGCGTAATTATATTACAGCGGCCGCTACCTACGATCTGGGCAAACACCTGACGGCTGGTATCAACTTTAATTTCACTTCAGAGCAGGTATTTGGAAATTTCGGTGATGGCTATGGTAACTATTCGGGTTCAGGCTCCTTCAATCAGTGGTTCCACCGCGATCTGGATATGAGTATCATGAAGGAGTTGCGTAATTTCCGTACACCAATTGGTGCCTTAGCTAGCTGGAACCATACTAACCCAACGAATACGACTAATTTTAATTCGGCTACGTTTAACAAGGGGAATTACTGGTATAACTTCTACTCGTATCTGGATTATACCAACAATACCAGTAATCGAGATCGGCTATTTGGCGATGTGAATCTGACGTATAAGATCGACGACCACTTCAAAGTACAAGGTTGGTTGCGCCGGAACCAGCGTAATACAAACTATGAGAACAAGCAGCCATCCATTATTGAATTGAGTGGGGCCCAAACCGGCCAAAAGGCAGGCTATTCAACTGGGCAGATTCTGGATCGGGAAGACAACTATGAATTCCTGACTACGTACGATAACCGCTTCGGTGATTTCGATATTAATGCGAACGTAGGTGGTAACATTCGTGACAATATCTATACACGGGTCGACCTGGCGACTCAAGGGGGATTATTTGTTCCTGATCTATTCACGGTCGGTAACTCACTTCAGGCGTTTACGCAAACAAATAACCGTTTTCGTAAGACCGTGCGCAGTATTTACGGACGGGCATCACTGGGCTGGCGTAGTTTAGTGTTCCTGGAAGTTACAGGACGTAACGACTGGAGTTCGGCTCTGCCTGCCAACAACAACTCGTATTTCTATCCGTCGGTAGGGGGTAGCTTCGTGTTTTCCGAGCTGACCCGTCAGTCGCTGCCTTTTCTGTCGTTTGGTAAGTTGCGGGGGAGCTGGGCGCAGGTTGGCTCTGATCTAAATCCATACCAATTATCGTTGACATATGCCGTCGACCAGGCAAAATACAATGGTGTAAATAGCTTGATGACTACACCGAATTTGTTGCCAAATGCAGGTATTATTCCATCGCTGTCTTCGGCTTATGAAGCGGGTATTGATTTAAGTTTCTTACGGAATCGCGTTGGATTGGCTTTCACGTATTATCACGAAAACAAAATCAACGAAATCCTGAATGTAGACGTAACGGCAGCGAGTGGTTTTACGCAGAAAGTGATCAATGCAGGTCGGATCGAGCGTGATGGTGTTGAGATTCAGTTAAATGGGAAACCCGTTGTTGGCAAAAACTTCAACTGGGACATGACGCTCAACTTTGCTGTAAACAACTCACGTATTGTCGAATTGGCACCCGGTGTAAACTCGATTCAGGCAACATCAGCGATTCCATTTGGACAAACAGCCCAGTCGTACAGTACGAACGACGCTTTCCTGTTTGCGTATGTGATTCACTCGACCGGTGTTGACAACGGTGGCAACAACCGTTGGGGGCAGTTGCGTGGGAATGGAATTGTTTACAACAATGGTCAGCCCGTGTTGAATGCAGATGGAACCTATCAGTTTGCAACGAACCAATATTTTGGATCGGTTCTGCCATCGTTTACGGGCGGTTTTGTCAATACTTTGCGTTATAAAGATTTGTCAC
This sequence comes from Spirosoma harenae, assembly GCF_054776975.1. Lineage (NCBI taxonomy): Bacteria > Pseudomonadati > Bacteroidota > Cytophagia > Cytophagales > Cytophagaceae > Spirosoma > Spirosoma harenae. The sequence continues at coordinate 142,910 of NZ_BAAHBD010000002.1, forward strand.
TTGCGTTCAGTATCGATTACCAGAAAGGCGGAAAATACTTCTCATTATCAAATTTCTGGGGAACGTATTCCGGCCTATATGCTGAAACAGCTGCTACGAACGACAAAGGCAAAAACGTTCGTGATGATGTTGCGCAGGGAGGTGGTGTACACGTAAAAGGTGTCAGCGAAACCGGCGAAGCGATTGATACATATGTTGGGGCTTACGATTACTATCACCAGTTTGGTAACAATTCAATTATCGACAATTCTGTTTTCGATGCTTCTTACGTGAAACTTCGTGAAGTGAGTGTTGGTTATCGCCTGCCGATCAAACCCAACAAGTTTGTCCAGAATATCAACGTATCGGTAGTTGCTCGTAACCCTTGGTTGATCTATGCAACCAACCGCAACATCGACCCATCGGAGCTATCACAACGGTTTGGTGAAAATGGTCAGCAGCCCGGCACCCGATCACTCGGTTTCAACATTCGTTTAGGACTCTAATTATAACTTGAGCCAACCCGATTGGCTCGATTTAGCAATAGCATCACAATGAAGACATTTAAAAATAATGCAATGGCACTCAGCATGCTAACTATGCTGGGAGTTGCCACTAGTTGCAGTGATTTCGGGAACGAGAATATAACACCGAACGCTGCTTCGACACCAGTAACTTCGGCATTGTTGACGGAGGCCATTACAGGTGTTCCTCCGACGACATCAACTGGTGCCCTGCTCGATGGCGTTGCCGGACGACTGACCGGATTAGCTCCTGAAACTCGACTATTTGCGCAATATTGGTCGCAAACGCAGTATCCTGAAAGCTCACTTTATTCGACGACGTTTGCTGACTGGAGCCGTTACTACGCGGTTACATTGGAAGATTTGCAAACGATTATTGATTATAACAACGATCCTGCAACGAAAGCCTACGTAGCGCAGTTCGGTTCGAACAATAATCAGTTGGCGATTGCGCGAATTCTGAAAGCCTATATGTATTGGGTTACAACGGATCGTTGGGGTGACATTCCCTATTTTGATGCTCTGAAAAAGAATACGCAGGTCAAATACGATTCGCAGCAGGCTATTTATACCGATCTATTTAAAGAACTGAAAGAGGCCCAGGCTCAATTCGATGGCGGAACGGTATTTAGTGGCGATATCATATACAGCGGTAGCGCGGCAAAATGGAAGAAATTTGCCAATTCGATGCGTATGCTGATGGCGTTACGGCTCTCGAAAGTTGATCCAACGACAGGTAAAACGGAATTTGCTGCAGCTTATGCCGATGCGGGTGGTTACATCAGTACCAATACCGATAACGCACTGGTTCAATATACTGATGCCAATCAGTTCCGGAATCCTGATAATGCGTTGTTTGATGGCCGCGATGATTACGGTGTTAGCGATGTGTTGGTAAATAAACTGAAAGATCTGAGTGATCCACGGCTTCCTGTTTATGCTGCGCCAATCACCAATGGTGATTACAATGGACTGCCGTACGGATTAAACCGGAACCTGCTGATTCAGTATACGGGTGCTAATGAGTTTTCGCGTCCTGGTACCAAAATACTGGCTAAAACGCAGCCTGGGTATATCATTACGGCGTCTCAGATGTTGCTGGCAAAAGCAGAAGCGTCGGTTCGCGGTTGGATTACGGATGACGCCAAAACGGCTTATAATGCAGCTATTCAGGCGTCCTGGCAGCAATATGGGGTATATGATGCCACTAAATTTGCGGCTTATATTGCCAGCACGAAAGTAGCGCCAACGGCAGCCGACTTCCTCGCTAAAATTGGTGATCAACGTTGGATCTCTCTTTACCCAAATGGGACAGAAGCTTGGATTGAATGGCGTCGGACGGGATACCCTGATTTAAAGCCAACGCCATACGCAGTAAACGAGAGCAAGCAGATTCCTCGTCGGTATGGTTATCCCAACACCGAACCTACGCTGAATACGACAGCTTATAACGAAGCCGTGGCTAAATTGGCCAATGGCGACAAAACAAGTTCGCGCGTGTGGTGGGATAAATAATTTGCTAACCTTCATTTTGTACAAAAACGTCCACTTATTTAAGTGGACGTTTTTTGTTTTAATAGCCTGAAAAATACTCAGTCAATAATGCATTCTTTTTGCTAAAACTCTATTAAAACAAAGTATATATACCTAGTTTATTGCGTCACTTAGAGGAAATAACTGCCTATTTAACGATTCTTTTCGCTGACGTGCTGTATAATTATTTATAGTAATTATTTGCAACTAATGTATCGTTAATTACTCGATGATCTATACCAAATTAATAGTTAATGCGTATTTAACACGGAATGATATTCTATGGAAATAAGATGAAATGCGGATTCGTTCGTTGATTGTCGGATATGGCCAAATTTTTATTTGTAAATTGATCTTATATTTGTGCGTTGAAACTTAACTTAGTGTCTAGGTTTTAATTTCTTAATACTCATTTCTTAACTTAAACGATGTTCTATGCGTAAATTTCTACTAGCACAGCTTGTGCTGTGTTTATCCGCTATTCCTTTGATGGCTCAGATGATTAGTGGAAAGGTCACTTCATCAGAAGACAACAGCCCATTACCTGGAGTAAGTATTGTCATTAAAGGCAAAAACCAGGGAACAACCACGAACGCTGACGGAGCCTATCAGATTACGGCTGCAAAAGGCGATGTACTTCAAGTTAGTTTTATTGGCTTTACTACGTCGAGCGTAAAAATTGAAAGCCAGACAACACTCAATTTTTCGTTAAAGCCAGATGCGTCACAACTTCAGGAAGTCGTTGTAACGGCGCAGGGGGTTCGGAAAAGTCACCGCGAAATCGGTTATGCCGTATCGAAAGTTGAAACAGGTGACGTCACGGTTGGGCGTTCTCCTCAATTAGCACAGGCACTTTCTGGTAAGGTAACCGGTCTGGCTGTTTACAACGTAAACAACAGCGTAGATCCTGCTGTGAAAGTTGTACTACGCGGGTATCGTTCCTTGACGGGTAACAACGAAGCACTCGTCGTTCTGGACGGTATGCAAACGACCTCTACCGTTTTAGCTACAATTAACCCGAACGATATCGAAAGCGTTTCGATTTTGAAAGGTGGTCAGGCCGCTACCTTGTATGGTTCGGCTGGTATCAACGGTGCGTTGATCATCACGACTAAGAAAGGAACGAAAGGAAAGTTAAAAGTTAATTACTCGAACAGCACCAACTTTGAGCAAATTAGCTTCCTGCCACAGCTTCAGGAGACGTATGGTTCAGGATCACACTATGCGACGTCTTTTGGCGGAACAGGGTACAAAACCGATTATTTAGCGCGGTTAAAAGACAACTGGCGGTCGTACGAAAATCAGCAATATGGTGATGCATTCGATGGCTCAATCCGTATGCAGGGTCGTACAACGGAAGATGGTGGCCAGTATATGCTGCCTTATTCGGCTATCCCGAATGCTCGTCGGAAGGCGTTTGATACGGGTGTTTCAATGAACAACCAGATCAATTTCTCGGGTGGCGATGAAACGGGTTCGTTCTACATGTCTATTGAGAATCAGAAGATTGCAGGTATTGTTCCCCATGACAAAAGCGAACGGACAGGTGCTCGTGTATCGGGTACGAAAGAAGTTGGCAAACTTACAGCCACATTTAATGCCGCGTATACCCAGGCTGCTTACGACCGGACTTCTTCCGATTTCTATAACGACGTACTGAACCAGCCAGCCAACCTGCCGCTGTCAGATCTGCGCGACTGGCAGGGTAATAAGTTCGCGAATCCGAACGGTTTCTATAACGACTACTATAATAACCCATATTTCAACGCCGACAACAACCGGATGAAATACAAGGATTCCAACTTGAATGGTACCGTTAGCGCAACCCTACGACCTACCTCATGGCTGTCGATTACCGAACGTCTGGGTATGATGAATAACTCACGTATTGGTAAGAATACAACCGGTAAGTTCCTCTATTCTGACTGGGCTAAATCGAAGTCATTTATTCCGGCTCCTTTCTTCCGCGATGGTGACGGAACGGGTATCTACCGCGCTATTACTGATATTTTGGGTGGTGTAACGGATTACTCTGGTACGGAAAACGTGATCAACAATGAATTTCAGGTTACGGCTTCAAAAGACTTTGGGCCAGTATCAACGAAATTGTTGTTAGGTAATAGCGTTTATCAACGCGCTACAAAAAGTATGGCTCTCATTTCGAGCTCTGTTGTCGTTCCAGATATCTACAACGTAGCGAACCGTCAGGGTGAATTACAAGGAGGTGAAACCACTACCCTGGAGCGTCGTTATGGCTACTACGCTGACCTGACTGCGAATTATAAAAACTGGCTGATTTTGAACGGTTCGTTCCGTTATGACTTCACGTCACGTTTCTATAAAGCCGATCGGCCATCTAACTTCTGGTCTTATCCATACTATGGTGCTGCTCTGTCGTTCATTGCAACCGACGCGTTCCCGAACATTCGATCGAATGTCCTGAACTATGCTAAAATTCGGGCTAACGCTAACAAGAACGCTAACGACAATATCCCACTTTATGGTCTGGATCTGGTTTATTCGAACGGCGCTAACTTCCCATTTGGTAATACGGTTGGTTTAACGGTTGGTAACCGACTTCCCGATGCCAACCTGAAACCAGAGACGGTTTATTCGTACGAAATCGGTGGTGAGTTCCAGTTATTTAACAACCGGATCAACATCGACGTATCGGCTTATACCCAGAATTCAAAAGGACAGGTAATTACGGTTAGTGTTCCACGGTCAACGGGTTACTCGAGCTTACTTATCAACGTGGGCGAAACCAAAAACTGGGGTTATGAGGCTGAATTGAAGTATCTGATCGCTCGGGGCAATAAATTCTCCTGGGATGCGGCTATCCGGTATTCTTATAACGACAACAAAGTTATCGACCTGTATCCAGGCATTAACGAATTCCAATATGGTGGTTACTCATACGCCACAACGAACGTAATCAAGGACATGCGTTTCCCATACCTGAAAACGGATGGGTATCAGTATGCTCCAGACGGATCGGGTCGGGTTCTGGTCAATGCTACCACAGGTTATCCGCTACGTAATACCTCACTGGTAGGACGCGGAGGTACGCTGCCACGGCACATTGCTGGTTTAGGTTCGAAAGTGGAATACGGCGATTTGAGCTTTACGTTTAACTTCGAATACCGGGGTGGTAACGTAATGTATAGTGACCTGGGTCGCCAAATGACCTTTACTGGAACAGGTAAATGGACCGAGAACCGGGCTCCTCAAATCTTCCCAAATTCGGCAATCCTAAATGCTGATGGTAGTGTTTCGGCAAACACGACTCAGGTTCGGGAAGCTGAGTACTCTCTATGGGTAGACAACTATCGCCTGATCACTGAAAACTTCGTTACACCAGCCTGGTTCATCAAACTTCGGGATATTAACCTGGCTTACCGCCTGCCCCAAAACCTGATCAACAAAACGAAGATTTTCTCGGGTGCCAGCATTGCGATCTATGGACGTAACCTGTTCACGATTGTTGATAAAATGAACTACTATACCGATCCGGAATTCAGCTATCAAGGCAATCCAGCTCCAGGCAGCACCGATATCCCAACCACTAGCTCGGCTATCGGTATCGGTATCAACTCTACGACACAAACACCACCAGTACGTCAGTATGGTGTAAATATTAACCTATCGTTCTAAGTCTAGTCTCACAACGATTGATTTAACATGAAAGTAAAAGCAATATTAATTTTGGCCTTCGTGGCCCTGGTTGGTAGCAGTTGTAACAAATCGTTTCTCGACGTCAATACCAACCCAAACCAGTTGCCTACAGCGTCTCCAAGTTTTGTGTTCACTAATGCGTTGTTCACAACCGCAACGAATATTGCAGGAAACTCAGGGGGGCAGGGCTCTAGTGAAATCGGCTATTATTGGTCAGGCCAGTGGTCGCAGGGGAACGGATATATCATTAGCACAACCCAGTTCGCCTATCAATATACCGACGGCGATTTCAACTATTGGGATCCTTATTACGACAATCTGCAGGATTATCAATTCGTAATTAACAATGCAGATGCGAATAATCAGAAGTATCTGAAAGGTCCATCGAAGGTAATGAAGGCGATGCTGTTCCAGCAATTGGTGGACATGTATGGCAACCTGCCTTACTCGGATGCACTGAAAGCAACGGCTGCACTCGCCCCTAAATTCGATGATCAGAAAGCTATCTACGAAGCCTTAATCGTTCTTCTCGATGAAGCTATCGTCGATTTGAAAGCCAATGCATTTGCCAGTGCTTTCACCGGTTCTGATATCGTGTTTAATGGTAACGTTACCCGTTGGATTCAATTTGCGAATTCGCTGAAAATGCGTATCCTGATTCGTCAGTCGAAGATTTCTGGACGCGATGCTTACATTAAGCCAGAAATCAACAAGATCGTATCAGAAGGCTCTGGATTTATCACCGGGATCGATGTCGGTGTAGGTGGACCTTCCTTCTATCTGGCAACGGCTGGTAAATTAAATCCGGTGTATGATCGCTGGGGATACGATGCAAACGGAGCAAAACGTGCGCTGAACAACTACCCTCGTCCAACTCAATTCTTGGTAAATAGCTTGAAAGCCGCTGGCGATACGCTCCGGTTAAAGCGAATTGCCTATGCAAATGGTGGTGAAAACGGCTCTGCCCCCGGAACGAGTGTAGCGAAGGAAGTTTCGGCTAACTACTCAGGTACGCCTTTTGGTGTTAGCTCTGGCTATTTGCCAACGAATACGACTTCATTGGGACCAAGCCTGATCGTGAAAGGAGAATACAATCGTCCGTATATTCTCATGACCGCTTCTGAAGTTCAGTTCCTGTTGGCGGAGGCAAAACAACGGTATAGTGATGTTACACTGCCAAATACGGCAAAAGCGTATTTTGAAGAAGGTATCGTTCAATCGTTCCGTGTATTGGGAGCGAATACCGCAGGGGCGGCCGCCTTCAAAGGCAGTGGCATTCAAAACTACGATTTTGATGCGTCGACGGATAAGTTAGCTGCTATCGCGATCCAGAAATGGATTGCTAATGCAAACTTCAATGGTCTGGAAGCTTGGGCAGAATATCGCCGTACCAATTTACCTGTTATTCCGCAAAGCATTCAGGTACCGGAAGCTAACAAACGGCCATTGCGATTCTTCTACCCAAATACAGAAGGTGGATCGAACTCGGCCAATGTGAAAGCACAGGGAACGATCGATGTGTTTGCTACCAAACTGTTCTGGGACGTTGATTAAATAAACTGATTTATGTTTCGAAAAGAGGCCATCAATCTTGATGGTCTCTTTTTTTATGGTGCCCCAACTGGTTAGCAAAGAAAAAGCGGACCGATAGAATCGGTCCGCTTTCTGTATTACGCTTTATCCAACTATTAAAATTTACAATCCAACAAAAATCGATTAACTCCCAACCTACGCGACAGGCAGCAACGAATTATGCGAGTTTTAATCAAGATTTGTAAGAATGCCCAAGGCTGTAAATTTTAATCGAAATTTAATGCCTGTTCCCCTTTTTTCCATGGAATCGGGGATTTAAAACATTTTTTTAATGAATTTATTGATTATTCGGTAGGTGAAGATTAAAATTCGGCTCGACCAGGCGAGCTAATCGCCGGATAGAACCCTGGGTGTTTGCCTAAACTTTTTACCTGTACCGAAGTTATTCTTTAAGATTAACGGACTCAACATCATGAAAGACGAACTAGAAATAAAACGCGATGAAGCCAAGATATCAGGCCGAGCCGAAGGATCATTTGGCTCTGACGATACCGATGTAGACCGGCCGGATGAGGATAATCGAAATCGTTACGAACAAGAAAATTCAGCCAATGGACTTGACAGCCAACAGGTAAGAGGTGGTCAGGATGGCCGAAACGACCGTGCTATCGGCAGTACAGACATGGACAGTAAAAACGGTATCCTCCGTATGGGCGATAATTCGAATAGCACCATGGAAATCACCGAAGCAGGGGAGGAAGCGGCCGCTGCTGACGCACCAAAATCAAATACGGCTATGGTTGATGTAACTACGCACGGACCGGATGATTATGCGTCGGCAGAAGAAGTTCCTGTTCCTAAAGCGCAGGAAGAAGCTAAAGAGCAAAACGACAATCAGAAAGCAAAGTCGGATACAGAAGAAAAGTCGAATGATGACGATACTATCGCTGAGACAGGTACTGATCTGAATAATAAACCTCCCTATTGATTACACGTTTTCTAATTTCTCAACATTTAATAAATCAACGTTATGAGCGTAAGTAGTAATTCCCGCAAAGAAAGTACTGAGTCGTATGCGGCTCAGGCTATGCACAATACGATGGGTATTCCCCCGGCATTGGCGCAATTGAACGATAAAAATCTGGATAATGAACTGCCATCTCGGGTAGCTGACAGCAATGATACCGATGTTCCCGGCGATGTAGCGAATGCAGAAGCCACTGTTGCTGAAGCGGATGATACAACTGATGCCGACATTGAAGAGTCGAAACGAGCTTCATGGGGCCAACCGCCTGTAACCAGCGACGAGCCAACTGTTCCAGCCACTCGTGCCAACGAGCCTGAGCGAACATTGGGTAATGCGTAAGTAAGTCAATAGTCGATAGTCATTAGTCGGAAGTAGATGTGGGTATGAAATCTTATACCTGTTTTAGTAACGATCAATGACTATCGACTTTTTAACTTATTCAAGGTGTAACAAACCAGATGGTTCATTAACTTTTTCTGCCCATTGCTGGCCTGTAGATTACCCAGTGTTAATTCGTAAACACGATTAGGTTTCAAATCGGCTAGTGTTAGTGTCACCGTTTTACGGTTGGCTGAGAGTTGAGCGGACAAAACAGGAACCTCCTGAACATCCATTTGTGGGGAGCCATAGGCGCGATGATATTCGTAATAATACCGGCGAAAATGATAGTTGGTTAATGCTAGAGCCGTTGCCTCATCTACTGGCTGGGTAAATGTAAGCGCGAAACCTGTAGGAGTTAATTTCATTTCCATAATATCCAGCGGAACCCCTCCTTTATAACGAATCCGCTGAATTCCACGATGTCCAAGCCAACCATGATCGGTTTGCCCTAAATATAGACTGCCATCTGGTGCAAATGCCAGGCGGTGATTCCCGATTTGTAACGGAATCCCTTTCGAACCCGCTTTCTCGAAAAACGGCACACATGCTCCCTGAATTTGCCCGTCTACTTCATCAGGCAGAATGCGTAATAAATGAGTGAAATCCATATCGCCCACAAATAGCTGACCAGCAAAAGGACCAAATTTACCTCCCGTGTTATCGAGCACAATTTGGGTTGGTGAATGAGCCATCAACTCATGCGGAAATGCCACACTTTCGACTGTTCGCATGCTATCGAGTTTATTTACTGGTAATGTTAATGGATCAATATTCGGGAAACCTGGCCGCCAGACTAAACTCGTTGGATGGCCGTAAAAATTACCTTCTTCAACATGGTAAAGCTTACTCGTTCCAAGCCAATCGCCCTGATTATCGGTAACAAACAGTCGCCCTTTTGCATCGAACCCCATCCCGTCCGGCGACCGAAATCCACTGGCATAGGGTTTTAATTTGCCATCGGGAGTCAGTTGCATTACCCAACCACGATACGGGACACAGGAATACATTCGCCCTTGTCTTCCCAGTGCATCAAACTCGCCCCGAACTTCATCCCGAATCCCTGCTCCATTCGAAGCCGTATTCAGACTGATGTATAAGTTGCCTTTGCTATCACGGACGGGGCCAAAAGCAAACTCATGATAATTGCCCGTCATCCCATACTGATCAGTCACCGTTTCATACTTATCCGCCCTACCATCGCCGTTTGTATCCGTCAATCGCGTTAGTTCAGGGCGTTGAACGATCAGCAATTCGCGGTTACTGATGGCAATAACTCCCAATGGATCATGTAGTCCTTCGGCAAAAAGTTTCCAGATTTTGGTTTTCGGATTATACAGCATCACCTCGCCCCGGTGAAAGCAGGCTACCATTCTTCCATCAGGTAAAAAGGCAATCCCGCCTGTTTCAGCTACTAAGCCGGTTGGCGTTGCAATCGTCTCAATCTCGTAATAATCTGAAATTGTATCAACTGGAAAGCTGGTAAGCAGGAGTGAAGAGAGGAGGAGAGAGGCAAACATGGTTGATGTAGGGTGTATGATTGGCGATATAGGATATAAGATAAATAGTTGCTCTAGGATTACATACTATATCATACATCATTTTGACACGATTAGGGTAAATTGGCGAGTTCCGGCTGGTAATCGGATTTCTCCGTTTGCCAGCTGCCCAACTGAGGGTTTTAGGCGGATGCCGGGTTGAGCCGTTGCGACAAATGTAATAGCTTGCTGAGATGGACTAATACTGAACGTGCGAACAAGGCCTCTGCCGCCAGATAATGGCTTTACTAATTCCCGAATCTCAACACCGTTAACGCTGTAGCGAAATTCAGGATAGCGATTGATTAATTGATAGCCTTTAAACATCGGTGGTTGCTGAGTGCTCGAACCAATTCGCCAGGGAAAACCACCCGTATCCCGAAAATAAATCTCGCCAACAATCTTTGTCAGGCGTTGACCCTTACCATCCCATTGCTCCGTGTTATCGACAAAACCACCCGACCACGCATACCGTAATCGACACGATCCTGCATCAAATACATACGATTGACCACCTTCGGGACCGGGCATGCCTACAGCAATTGCGGCTGGTCCGCAGTCGGGCATAAATGTTCGATATACGGCTGGCAATGTTAGCGTATAGGGATGACCGGATGCCGCCGATTGATGGTGTTGATGGCTAGCATTTGCAAAACGATCCGGATTAGGAATGTTCAAATCCTGATCCATTGGAGGTAACCGTTTTGGTTCGTTCGTCGCGTAGATAACCCCATACATGATGGAGCCATGACCGGGATACGTACACACAAACGGAAAAGCCCCTTCGGATACGGTAACGACCAGCGAATCGCTATTGCCTGGCTCTACACTTGTTGTATGAGCCAGTACCTCATTCATCACAGGAACGTGGTGTTGGGAGGGGCCTTTATCACCCAGGGCAAGTGCAAATTCAACAACGCGAAGCCGGAAGTTAGGCCGTGTAACAACCAGATTGTGGGCCATGTCGTCTTTGTTATGAAAACGAATTCTTAGTCGCGTATTAGGTCTGACAATCAGACGTTTCTGGTCGAATTTTAACCCCGCCGACGCCGTAACCAGAATGGCCGTATCTCGTTGAGCACTTGCCCGCGAAGCCATGAATAAAATAAGGAAGAGCAGTATGAACTTGGTCATACGCTTAAAAGCAAAAAATTATGGACTCTAATGGTTATCAGACGATAGCTCAAGTAGCTTATCGACAGCATGAGAAGGCAAAAGTGTACCTGCAAGAACCTGACTTTCTAAAACGTGAAGATGTTGTCGAATACCTGACTGTTCATAAAATCGACTTTCCAGTCGTTGACGCAAAAGTCTCTTGAACCAGGTTAGTTGCTGTTCTTGTCGTCGACCAGTCCAGGTACCATTTTGTTGCGTGAGTTTCTGGTGTTCCTGAATGGTTTGCCAGATGCTGGCTACTCCTTCGCCCGTTAAAGCCGAACAAGTCAAAACAGGAGGAAACCAGCCTGTTCCAGTAGGTGGAAATAAATGAAGCGCATTCTGGTATTCAACGCGGGCTCGATGAGCCAGAGCCATATTAGCGCCATCCGATTTTGTAATAACCAAAGCATCAGCAAGTTCCATAATTCCCCGTTTCATGCCTTGCAGTTCGTCGCCAGCTCCGGCCAACATGAGTAATAAAAAGAAATCGACCATCCCATGAACAACCGTTTCAGATTGACCAACACCAACCGTTTCTACCAGAATAATATCGAATCCGGCGGCTTCACAGAGAAGGATATTTTCACGGGTGCGATGGGCAACTCCACCTAACGAATCACCAGCGGGAGAGGGTCGAATATAGGCCCCCGGATTCATCGACAGCGCTTCCATTCGAGTTTTGTCGCCCAGCAAACTACCGCCCGAGCGCTGGCTGGTAGGATCAATCGTAAGCACTGCCAGCCGGTGGCCTAAGCTGGTCAGATACGTGCCGAACGATTCGATAAACGTGCTTTTTCCTACGCCCGGAACGCCTGTAATACCAATGCGAATCGACCGGCCTGTTTGGGCTAAAACTCCCTCAAGGACGTCTTGAGCCAGTGCTTGATCGCCAGGAAGACGACTTTCTACCAACGTAATCGCCCGGCTCAGCAGAAGCCGATCACCGGTTAGAATTCCGTTTATATAGTGGTCAGCAGAAAATCGGATAGGCATGAAAGGATCAGTTACGTTTAACAAACCTAAAAGGTCTCCAAGACCTTTTAGGTTTAAACAACATATCTATTTAGTACCCCCGCAAATCATCGGGTGTTGTGATCTTTATATTTTCATAAGCACCTTCGATAAGCGTAATTGAAAAACCAGCAAATTCCATCACACTGGCGCAGTCTGTAAAAAAGGATTGCTCTTCGGTTTGAAACGCTTGCCGGAAGTTGGACAACTGAAACGTTTGGGGTGTTTGCACCAACCGATATTGGCTGCGATCAACAGCTTGACTAGCGCCATCCGGTCTAACCACTCGAACGGAATCTTTCACAGGCACGCAGGTAACCGCTGAGCCTGTACGATCAGCTGTTACAAAACTATTCTGAATAATCTCTGAGGAAACAAAGGGCCGAACGCCATCGTGTACGGCAACTAAGCCTACGTCTGACTGAATAGCTGCCAGCCCATTTCGCACAGATTGAAATCGACTGGCACCGCCATCGACAAGCTGGATGGACGGATGGAAATTATGTGTCTCGCAGAGCATTGTCCAGATCAAACGGTCTTTTGCCGGAAGAACCAGAATAATCTGTGAAGCTGGCAGGACAGCCAGAAATCGCTCAATCGTATGCTGAAGAATCGGTTTGCCGTTGAGCAGCAGAAATTGTTTCGGCACGTCAGATTGCATTCGACTGCCACTGCCGCCCGCAACGATGATAGCGAAAGAAGTTGATGGGGTATAGTCGTTAGTCATTCGGAAAAAATAAGGGGCCGAAAGGCCCCTCAAAAATACAAATGGCAACAACAATTGATCTAAAGAATCAACATGGCATCGCCGTAGCTGAAGAAACGATATTTTTCTTTGATCGCTACCTGATACGCTTCTTTGATCAATTCGTGGCCCCCAAAAGCGCTGGTCATCATAATCAGAATCGATTCGGGTAAGTGTAAGCTGGTCAATAGCGAATTGGCGATTTTGAAATCGTAAGGTGGGAAAATAAACCGGTCTGTCCAGCCTTCAACAGGCTTCAGCCGACTATTTGCCGATACTGACGATTCAATCGCTTTCAGGGATGTAGTTCCTACTGCACAAACACGTTTTCCGGCATCAAGTGCAGTATTAACGATTTGCGCTGATTCTTCAGGAATGCGGTAATTTTCAGAATCCGTCTTATGTTTAGTGAGGTCTTCCACATCAACCTGACGGAAGGTGCCTAAACCAACGTGTAGCGTAATGGGAGCAAAGTCGATGCCTTTGATTTCCATCCGCTTCATCATAGCCTTGGTAAAGTGAAGTCCGGCAGTTGGAGCGGCTACAGCACCAATATGTTGAGCAAAAACCGTTTGATAATCATCGCGGTCAGCAGCTTCGGCTTCGCGGTTCATAGCTCGTGGAATCGGTGTCTCGCCAAGTTCGTCAACAGCTTTCATAAATTCTTCATGATTGCCATCGAATAAAAAGCGGATCGTCCGACCACGCGAGGTTGTGTTATCGATCACCTCCGCAACCAGATCGCTATCACCAAAATATAGTTTATTGCCAACGCGAATTTTGCGGGCGGGATCAACCAGAACGTCCCAAAGTTTCATTTCGCGATTTAATTCGCGCAGAAGGAAGACTTCAATTTTAGCTCCGGTTTTTTCTTTATTGCCATAAAGTCGTGCTGGAAACACTTTGGTATTATTAATTACCATCACGTCGCCATCGCCAAAATAACTCAGCATATCCGAAAATCGCTTGTGTTCAATTGTTTTGGTCTTCCGGTCAACGACCATCAGCCGCGATTCACCTCGCTCAACCGGATATTTGGCAATCAGACTATCGGGTAAATCAAATTTGAATTCGGATAACTTCATAGGATATCAGCACGAAAATGAACGGTGCATTTTTTGTAAAGGCCGCAAATATAGTGAAAAACCCGGAAAATTTGACATCTTCCGGGAGTTTTTCTTGTAAATATCCGAGAAATCACTAGTGTGAAACGGAATGCTGATCAATTGGCTGAACCGAACCTTCCGTAGACGTTACATGATGGCGATCTGAGATGGTAAATTTAGCCATTAACTCAGGCGATACTTCATTAGAATAAGTCCCCTGGGCGGCTACGAATGTACCTTTCATACCATTAGAGGCCGTAATGGCATACAGAGTCATTTCATCGCCCGGATCGGAGGTGCCTTCAAACCGGTAAAATTTATCGACAGTGAAATCTTCGCTTTTCAGCTTCGTTTCAGTACTTTTTTCTTCCAGATAATCTTTTTTAGGGCCAAATTCATGTGTATAGCCTTTTTCCCGGAGTTCTTCCATGACTTCGGTCAGGGTGGTCATGTGATTCATAACGGTAGAGATTTAGTTTGTTAATAAAACAGAAAATGGATGGGATAGTTTTGCGATCTACAGTGCTGAAAAATGGGGTTGGTTAAACATTTGTTTGTAAAACCGAATTAACTATTCATACACTTAGTTAATTTAATCCGATTCATAATGGCGATCAATGTTTATTCGGCTCCCAAGATCTTGTGTCTGATGATGTTGGGTGTAGCCGCTTGCAACACCATCGATCCGGAGTTTAATGCCCCTTCTATTCCGGAACGTATCAATTTTTCCGCAACTCGTCAGTACCCCGAAGGAATTACGTATTCACCCAGACTCGATCAGTTTCTGATCAGTTCAATCACGCAGGGAAAAATAGGGACTGTCGATCAGAATGGGCGATATACGGATTTGATCGGCAATGATAGACAGCTTATTAGTAGCATCGGTATGAAAGTACGGGACGATTTGCTCTATGTCTGTAATGGCGATCAGGGCGTATCGGATAAGAGTACTCCCCAAACGACGCTGAAAACGGCAGGGCTGTTTATCTATGATTTGCGTACTGGAGACGTTGTAAATCGCTTTGATCTGGCTAGTAAAAGTAAGCTGCCCAACGCGAACCACTTTGCCAATGACCTGGCCTTCGATGCAGATGGAGCGGTCTATGTAACAGATTCTTTTGCGCCCGTTATCTACAAAATATCCGTCAAAGATTCGGTGGTCAGCACCATTACCTCACCACTTTTTGAAGGTGCACAAGGCATCAACCTGAATGGCATCGTGTATCATCCCGACAATTATCTGCTTGTAGTAAAATCGAATGAAGGGAAATTATTCAAAGTTGATTTGGATGAAACCAATATGATTACGGAAGTAACCGGCGTCAATTTGCCAGGTGGAGACGGAATGTTATTGTATGAAAACGATTTGTACGTTGTAAACGGTCGTACGAAAGTGTCGCAGATTCGAAGCTCGGATAATTGGAAAACGGCTTCGTTAGTCAGAACAGATGAAGGAAACTATAATCAGGCAACAACCAATGTATTGGTGGGCGATAAGATTTTCACGCTAAATGCCCGCATCGGCGAAGTGAGCGAGGCCGCAGCTGCTAAAAACCCTAGCCAACTTCAGGCTAATACTTATAGTATTCAGCAGTTTAAGTAGCAGAGGGCAGAGGAGTCGGGGCATAGGGATGTATTTACTTTACCCCATGCCCCGCGCTCTTAATCCCATATTGCTTAGTCGGGCAGTACTTTGATCATGATGTCTTTGTAATACACTTTGCTTTTAGGGTCATGACCTTGTAAGGCAATGGTACCCATGCTGAGTTTTTTGGGTTTGCCGGAATTGCTGATGCTGTCGGGTTCGGTATAGTTGTTGATCACCTTGTCGTTGATGCTGATCGTTACATTTTTGCCTTTTACCGTAATTTGCTCGGTATACCACTCATCATCTTTGACAAACGTTTCTTTTACGTCCTGAACGCCATAAACGCTACCCGTTTTTCGCCAGTCAGTATGGGTTTGGTTCACCTGAATTTCATACCCTTTTGATGGCCAGCCCGATGGTTGATAGGCGGTGTGAATAAACATGCCCGAGTTTGAGCCTGGCATGGTTTTTACGGTAGCTTTCCACTCGAAGTTTTTGAAGTTATGATTACCTACAGGGCCTTCATAAAACAAGTGAGCGCGCGGTCCATTGACTACGATGGCACCATCCTGAATCGTGAATGTTCCAGGGCTCTCTTCGGTAACTTTCCACCCATTAAAGGTCTTGCCATCGAAGAGACTGACCCAACCGTCGGCGGAGGGGAGGCTGATGAAACTGAAGCAAACACCAAGTAGGAGGGTAGCCGCTAAAAAAAATAATCTAGTTTTCATATCAATAGGCGTGTTATGTTTGAGAATTGCCTGGTACCTAAAAGCAAAAGTGACGCTGAAACTAACGAATGGCTTGTCTGTTTGTGTAGAATTTTAGAATCCACTTAATAGTAGAAGATAGCTTTATTGAACCCTGTTCATCATTTTTGCTCACCAATTCGTTACTTTCACAATTGAATCAACCAGAATTTATCATGCGTAATTTTGTTCTGCTGGTTTTGGGGCTGGGGTTTGTATCGTGCAAACTTTCTGTACCAAATGTTTACGATGCTCAATTTGCGTCGGATCCAACTGTTGCCCCCATAACGCCAGGTCAGATTGATGAAGCATCAGGTATAGTAGACAGTCGTAGCCAGCCAGGAAATGTATGGATCGAACAGGACAGTGGTAGTCCAGCCGAATTGGCGTTGCTCGGATACGATGGCAAACTAAAAGGGAAAATCAATGTTCCCAATGCAACCAATCGCGACTGGGAGGAATTGTCGATTGGGCCAGGTCCCACAGATGGGGTAAACTATATTTATATTGGCGAAATAGGCGATAATAATGCTGAATACAGCGGTTGTGTTATCTACCGTTTGCCCGAGCCTGCATCTCTGCAAACGCCTATTACACAGGTAGAACGCATTAATTTTCGCTACCCTGACGGACCTCGTGATGCCGAAGCTATGTTCGTAGATCCGAAGACCAAAGACATTTATATCATCTCGAAACGGGAAGAAAAAGTCCGTCTGTATAGCCTGCCTTATCCCCAAAATATCAATACCATAACAACAGCGACAGCTTTTGGTGAATTGCCTTCGTTTGGGGGAGGAGGGTTAGCTAATTATGTAACGGGGGCTGCTATTTCGCCCGATGGGAGCGAAATCCTGGTGCGCACATACACCCAGCTTTACTACTGGAAGCGTGATTCTGGTAAATCTATTGCCGATGCCTTACAATACGGAACGTCCCGTCAACTGACAATTCGATTTGAGCCACAGGGCGAAGCAGTTTGTTTCGATAAAGATGGCAAAGGCTTTTTTACTATTAGCGAAAAAGCAAGCTCACCTTCGGTCAATTTATATTACTACGCTCGAAAATAGTAACAGTGGCGAAAGAGTGAAAGAGCGAAAGCTGTAGGAACAGGTTATTCGCTTTTCACTCTTTCGCTCTCTCGCCTATGGATTCATCGATACTGATCATTGTTCTGAGTTTGTCGGTACTGATTTCGTACGCGTTCGACTTGTTCAGTAGTCGATTCAAAACGCCATCGGTATTGCTGCTCCTGTTGCTCGGTATGTTGACCCATCAGGCAACGGAATATTTCAATGTTCAGGTACCTTACGTTACTGCTATTCTACCAACACTCGGTACGCTAGGTTTAATCCTGATTGTATTGGAAGGTGGGCTGGATCTGGAACTCCACGCCGAGCGGTTGAGTGTAATACGCCGAACATTACTAGCTTCCTTACTGGCCATTATAGGAAGCACTCTTCTAATGGCTGGCATGCTTTATTTACTGCTGAACGATTCCTTTTATCGATGCCTGATTGCCGCATTGCCATTTTCGATTGTGAGTAGCACCGTAACCGTACAGACCGTCGCGAAACTAACAGGTGGACAGCAGGAGTATGCGGTGTACGAATCGGCTTACGCCAGCATATTGGGAATTATGGCCTATAACTTTCTGCTGCTAACGCGCAACTCAGTTTTTGGGGCCATCTGGTCGTTCACGCGCGATACTCTCGCTATGGCACTGATTTCATTAGGTTGCTGTTTTCTGCTGCTTTACCTGATTGGACGCATTAATCATCGAATCAAGTTTCTGCCAATTATTTCCGTACTGTTTCTGGTGTATGCACTCGCCGAAATCAATCACCTTTCCTCCCTGTTATTAATCCTGATTTTTGGGCTGTTTTTGAATAATACAGATCTGTTTATTCGTGGTCGATTGAGCCAAATCTTAAAAAACGACCTGTTCGAAAAAGAGCTTGAACAACTTAAAAATCTGGCTGCTGAAGGGGCCTTTGTTGTCCGAACCTTTTTTTACCTTTTGTTGGGGTATGCCGCAAATCCACGAAGTCTGATTGATGGTGATGCTCTGATTGTCAGTATATTATTTGTGGTGGTTATTATCGCCTGGCGATGGGTGACGCTTCGGTTAACGTATCAGGGATCGATAAATCCAATCCTTTGGATTGCTCCTCGCGGATTGATTTCTATTCTGCTTTATCTAACTATTCCGGACGAACTCCGGCTGGTTGGTTTCCGGGAAGGTATTCCTATTCTGGTTGTCGTATTCTCATCGTTAGTGGCCATGATTGGGATTCTAGGCAATAGATCGTTGAAGAATTCTCCGTAAAGAATTAGTATTCAGCCTTCTTGGCAGAAAGATAGTGCCAGAACCCCCAGAAAGGACGCGTTTTTAAGTAGGACAGGTTTTTATCGTTAGTGAAAGCTTCACGCTCGAAACTAATATTTCGATAGGCCGTATAGTGGTCCCGGTATTGAATCCGACGGATACCGTATTCAACTAGATACCAAAGGTAAAATGGTATAATACCAAGTTCGAGCTGTTGCTTGAGATGTATGCGTTCGTGATTAAGTAGCGTCTGGCCCGGATTTGGTTGTCGAACCAGAATGAATGGGAACAAAGCCATCCCATCGGCGTGTAGTGAAGAGAGACGAACAATGAACATACCTTTTGTGTACAGCTGCCAGACAAGGATAAGAACAAAAATACACACAGAGGTTTAACCTGATTCAATTATCAAATGACTTTGCTACTAATTTGTCTCTTCGTCATCGGTTATATTCTCATCACTCTTGAACATTCTATAAAAATAAATAAAACGGCGACTGCTCTCATTACAGGTGTAACCTGCTGGACAGTCTATGCGTTGATGAGTGCTGATCCCGAAACAGTTATAGATCATTTGGGAGAACATCTGGCCGAAACATCGGAAATTCTCTTCTTCTTATTGGGAGCTATGACTGTTGTTGAACTGATCGATGTACACGACGGATTTACATTGATTACGGATCGAATTGCTACCCGTAACCTGCGCTCCCTGCTCTGGATTATTAGTCTTTTGGCCTTTTTTTTATCTGCTTTATTGGATAATCTAACGACTTCCATTGTGATGATATCAGTTGTTAGAAAGCTAATTCGGAATACGGAGCAACGTCACCTTGCTGCGGGTATGATTATTATAGCAGCTAATGCCGGGGGAGCCTGGTCGCCGATTGGTGATGTAACGACCACCATGCTTTGGATTGGTGGCCAAGTGTCCACACTGGCTATTATTCGGGGATTGCTGTTGCCCAGTTTAGTTTCGATGCTCTTGCCATTGATTATATTGACCAGTTACCAGCCTCGAACAGGAAAAGAGAAGACATCATCGCAGGGAGTTAGTCGCCCTTATGTAACGCCAACTGCCCGTCGTGATCGCCGGACCATGCTTGCTGTGGGACTTGGTGGGATGTTGTTCGTGCCTATTTTTAAAACCTTTACACATCTACCGCCCTACATGGGAATGATGCTGGTATTAGGCGCCATCTGGGTAACTTCCGAATTGATACACAGCGATAAGGACGAAGAAGAGCGCCAGAAATTTACAGCTGCGCATGCCTTAAGTCGAATTGATGCGCCAAGTATTCTCTTTTTTCTGGGCATATTACTGGCAGTTAGCGCCTTAGAATCAACTCATATTTTACGTGGCCTGGCCGAATCCTTACAGCAAAGCGTTGGTAATCTGGATGTAATCATTTTTCTCATTGGGATCGTATCAGCCGTCGTTGATAATGTGCCTATTGTAGCGGCTACCATGGGTATGTATGATCTTCAAACCCACCCAACCGATGCCAAACTTTGGGAGTTTCTCGCTTATTGTGCCGGTACGGGTGGTAGTCTATTGCTGATCGGGTCGGCAGCGGGCGTAGCAGTTATGGGAATGGAGAAACTATCTTTCGGATGGTATTTGCGTAAAATCAGCTGGTTGGCTCTAATTGGTTACGTGGCTGGTGCATTAACATACCTGGCCGAATTTGCCTTGATTAATTAGGGTCAGTTCAGAAGTGAATACGGCTATCAATTTCTCGATTTTGCAGAAATCAACCGCATCGACGTAAATGGCTTATCACTCGTAATATTAATCAAAGCAAAACCCGTTTCGCCCTGAATGATTTTTTTACGCATAGTTAGTTGGCTAATGGTTGCGCAGGCTCCGTTGCTAAACCACCAGGCTGTGTAGAGAACACGACCCTTTTTGTGGAGTTCACCAACGTAAGTTGGGTGCCCATCCAGCGTTGTTTCCTGGATTCGTTTGAGTTCGTAACCGCTTCCTTTCCAGCAGACAACCGGACTATGATCGGCGCTAAACCAATCGAGTTGGGGTTTTATGTAGAGCAATAAGCCGGGCTTTACTAGTTTTATAAAGCCATTCGGAAGCATGTCGGAAGTACAGCCAAGCCTATAATTAGCCCAGGTCCGATCATTCTTTTTCAGAATAATAGATAGGTCCGAAGCCGATTTCTCTGGCAATGCTGCGAAAGCCCGCACGCTAATTCCGATAAGTATAACGCCCAATCCCCAGCCTGCTGATTGGACCATTTTGGTCATTGTTCCAGTCGATGGATTAGTTAATTCGGGTTGTCCTAAACGCCTTATAAATAGGATAGCTAGACCCCAGGCAGGAACCCAGGTATAAACAAAGACACAAGCTAAACCAATCAGCTCATGCGTAAGGGTTTCAGGCATCGCTCCAAAAAGAACCAGCAGCACAATTCGGAAAAGATTACACAGGATAGTCAATCCGAAAACAATTGATTCGAAAGCAATTATCCAGGGCATTGGGAGCTTTTTACGCTGCAACCGTTCTTGCCAGATCAGACTGAACAGGCCAACCAGGAGTGAGACCCCTGTTAGTTGCAAACCCATACAGGCAGGATCAACAGCCATGTCAACCGGGTTTGCAGAGGACATTATTCTGGAAATCACATTCCCTTCAACGTGTACAGGTATTCCAAATAATCGCAACAAATAACCAGCACCTGCACTTAATTGCAGCCGTATCGGAAACGTAAACAAAGCAGACAAATAGCGCAGAACGGGCGATAGTAAGACCAGGGAAACTAATCGACCCGTCCACCGATTTCGTCCGGCATAGCCTGGCCACCAGGCATAGAGCAGAAGGGCCATTGACAGAAAAGTGGTTAGATCAATAGGGGGCATAGTGTTTTCGCCAGATTAGCCACCCAACCAGAATTGCCAGCATCACCAACATTGCCCATTCGTGAGGCTCTGGAACCGCTCCATCGGTTTTCAGCGAAGCATTGTCCAGACCAGAATTATCTTTCGGAATACCGAATCGACCATAATCAGCCGCTGTTTCCAAAACGACCAAACTTGATAACGGTGACACTATGTGTGCCCGTTGTGCTTCCTGAATTAAGAAATCTGTCTGGTAATTTTTGATGAAATAAGATCGTCCAATTTCTCGTAACAGATGATTATAAGTAAACAGACGAGCCAGATGGTCGGGTGCAAGCGATGCTTTCGCAACAGGTGCGGGAATTTTCTGGATAGCTACCTGCGCTTCAAGTAAATTGACAGATTCTTTTTCAGTCTGTAGACGCGGAAACTGATGTTTCTGGAAAATACCTGTTAAATCGGGTGAATTGCCGCTAGTTAGGTTCAGTACACAAAGTTCAGACAGTGTTTTTAGGTAGGGTGATAACTCAGTGATGTGCTGGCCGGATGTAAAGCAGAACGTACGAATAGGAGTTTGCTGCCTGGCTACTAACCCAAAATTGTCTGCAAATTGACTACCGCGCAAATCACTCAAAGTCGGTGCATACGATGAACCTTTGGTAATAAGCAAAGCCGTTGCCGGGTTCTTGATTCGATAGACTGGGAACAGGCTAAACGTCTCCTGAGACAATCGTTCATAAAACGCATCCAGATTGTTTTGAGTCAATTGCTTCATCCCGTCATCAAACACCCATACTCGACTGTTAGGTTGTTTGGCCGCCAGTTGAAATGCTGTTGTAAATTCATCTCTTTGCCACAACTGATTTATATCCAGATAAATGTCAGTTGGCGTAAATGATTCATTTTCTATTGTTTGGGGGTCCATTTGGTAAGCGTAACCGTTCAGATAGAAGGCCTCCGATGATAGGTCAGGAGCTTGAAAACGCAACGTCCAGTTAGGTGTATAATTACCAGTATGCTGGATGACATTTCCTTGCAATTGGTTAAATAACCAGGGCGTTTGCAGATCGGTCGGTGTAGTCACGAAATCGATGTGTATGAGTTCATTCGCCGAGCTCATATCAGGTCCTTCAATATAAGGAGACTGATAATTCAATTGGTTATCAGTCAATTGAAGGGGAGACGTAATGCCGATTTTGACGCGCCGATCTTCGCCAGCCCGACAGGGAAATACGCGAACTGTAACTCGATTGCCTTCCTGCCAACGAACAATGGACGGATCGCGGGCAACTACCTTTGACTCTACTCCAACAATTGTTCGATAAGCTGAATCAGCTTTGGCAACGGTAGTTAATCGAGCTGGTTCTTCGTGGCCATTTACCCATAATGACATCGACGAAACGACAGATCCTGGCGGCAGATGAAAGGTCAGTAGTGCTTCCTCGGTCGTGAAGCGGGCCTGATTACGGATCTGGAATGTCTGTTCGGTGTAGCTGACCCGGAATTGCGGCCAGATACGCACTTGCGATACAACATCTTCGGTCGTCAAATGGCGACCCGTCCAGAATTTCTCTTCGGTACCGTGTCGATTGGCAGCTAATACTCTTGTTATAGCAAGCCGATTATCATTGCTCAACACATCTGCGGGAAGTATCAGCGAAGCAATCACAACCAATGGATCGTGTTGGCGAACATCATCCAGTGCGGTCAAACCGTTTATACTCCAGCCGCTGTTGTTAATAAAACGCCCTAGATCGTAAACATGATTGCTCAAAAGAAGCCGGTTGGTGATCCAGCCTGGTTTAAGTTTCTGGGCAATTAATACCCAATCGGGAAGGTCAGTTGTGTTTCGGATGGTGGCTTCGAGTTGCGTCTTTTCAATTCGATTTAGATCGCGAATCCATCCGCTTAGGAAGAAGCCAACAGCGATAAGTGGTATTGATAAACCGACACTAATTCCCAGTCGCAGATGTTCTTCTCGCTTCCCATCGAACCAGAGTCGTTTTCCCAGCGCAACGGCGAAGAAAAGTGGTACGAACGTATGCGCGGACAGACCTAAAGCGATCAGCATAGGTATGCTGATAAAGTAGAGTTGACAGACATAAATAGCCATGTACGCAAATAGCCACCAGCCTACAGCAAGCACTGTATAGAGAAACTGTTGCCATCGAACGGATAACGTTTCTTTCCATCCAAAGGCTAGCATAGCGCTTCCGATAAGTAATAAAGTCCAGCATAGCCAGGTTGTTGATTGCTGAAAAACTGCTAGTTCACGGTTTAATGCGTAGGCGCTTATCAGCCATAGTAAAAGACCTATCCAGCGCGTTGGCCGCCCTTTATCGTATCCATCTTGGCGAAATCTAAGAAAGCCATTGGCCACTAACAGCACTGAAAAAAGAACCGCCAGACAATAATGAAGCATAATCATGCCTCCGTTGGAATTACCGGCCCGATGTGGTTCTCCCAAAAGTTCATAACCTAAAAACACCAGGCTTGATCCAGTCAGAAAAAAAAGCCCAATACCGAAAAACGGCTCTCGAAATGGCTCCAGGAAACGGGATCGAAACGAAGGCGGAAATTGAGAATGGCTATCCGTATCGGACTGGATAATAGCTTCATGCTGACGAAGCTGTAGTTGGTCATTAGAAGTGTCTGTTTTCATAAAAGTACTTTGTGTTGCAAAGTGAAAATAACTGAAAAAATGTGTTGACGTTCTGTAAATGAAACTGCCTATAAATTCTTGATGAAAGATTCCAGCGCGTTTAAATGATCCGAAAAGGCTCGTTGGCCTGCCTGAGTAGCTGAATAGGTTGTATTCGGTTTGCGCCCAATAAATTGCTTTTGTACCAATATATAACCGGCCTCTTCCAGCGCCCGTAAATGCGTGGCCAGGTTGCCATCGGTAAGCTCCAGCAATTCTTTTAGCGCGTTGAAACTCAGCGAGTCATTTACCATTAAGACCGACATAATGCTCAATCGCGCTTTGCTTTCAAAAGCTTTGTTAAACTGAGCCAGCAGGTCGTTCTTCATGCGGATTACGTTCGTATTTAACATACATGGCCAGGCCATATACAATATGCAATAGGCCAAATCCAATCGACCAGGTCAGCAAATTATAACCGGGCCAGAAAAGAGACAACAGACCTAATATAATTTCGCAGTATCCTAATGATTCAACATCGCGCAAGGTGTATTTACTGCCGTTGAGCAACGCCAGCCCGTAAAAAATGAGCGTTGCCGGAAAAGCCAGCCAAACCAGGTTGTAATAAAGTAAAGTGAGGCAAAATATACCACCCGTTGCCAGCGGCACTGCGATTGCCCATAATAAGCGTTTCGACGATTGATTCCAGACATTCAACCCTTGTCGGCGGGCTTTACGAAGCGTAAAATATAAGCCCGATAGGAGGGCTGTTACCAGCACAATAATCGCTATAGTTATTAAAAACTGTCGGGCGTCATGATGATCTACATCCGTATAACCGTCCTGTGGATATGGGCGAAACCTTGTGAACACGCCTGATTGCATCCGCACGGCAACGGCAAACGCTCCAGCCAGAGCAATTATTCCTGCCGATACGCCAGACAAGCCGCTGAGTGACAGAAATTTAGAAGATCGCTCCATCAGGCTTCGGATTTCCGTTAGCGTTTGGAGATGTTCGCGGGATTCGTGCATGACTATTTGTTAAATAGCGAATTAGGATTTATGAATAGAGTATCGACTAAATGGCTGCCGAGGATAACAAGACCAACAAGAACAGCGAAAATGCTCAGAATCAGAACGGCCCCAGCCGATACATCTTTAATCGCTTTGATCTGGGGATGACGACCCGGTGAGACAAAATCGCATAGTTTTTCAATAGCTGTATTGAAAGCTTCAGCTGCCCAAACCAGGCCAATTTGAGTCAGAATGATAGCCCATTCAGTTGTGTTTAGCTGCAAATAAAATCCAGCTAAAACGACAATCCCCGCAACCAGTAGATGGACTTTAGCATTGTTCTCAAACCGGAACAAATCCAGAATTCCCTGGCCAGCAAACCGAAAACTGCGGACAACTTTATAGAAATCAATCATTCGGCAAACTTAGTATGTAAATCAAGTGTATGCGATTGGTTTCGAACGCACGAAATACTATTCGTTAGCAGTTGGACTATTTTCGCGTTCAGTGAACCAATAAAAGGCTACATACAAGACAATAAGAATAAAGCCATAAGCCAGCGTCAGCTTAATACTTACGTGATCGTGATAAGCACGGGCAATCGCTAACGTCAGCGAAGACGGTCTCGTCAAAATATCCCAGCTATTCCAGCGCCCCATTCGCCCCAGGTAAATACCAAACCCTGACAATACCTGACTTGCTAAAATCAACGCCCAGGTCAACAAATCGCCAGTGATTGGTCGGAGCATTCGGTGTACGATGAGGATGGAGTATAAACCAGCCAGTAACCCTGTTAGTGCAAATAAGAAGATGGTCATGGTATCGAACCAGAGTAGTGTCTGATCGATGTGTTTAATGTGGAACAGGTCGGTAATGATGTAGGGCGCATTCGGCAAAAAACTTAGCCAAAGTATCAAACCACCAATCAATAGCCATGGGCTTTTTAGTCGCGACGATGGGCTACTATTGAATCGTAAATCGCGTATAACCAGTACAACACCCAATGGAAACCAGGCCAGGGCTAGGTTCCAGGTAAGCATTACGAAAAACCACCAGTTGCCGGTCAGCAAACCACGGGTGACGACTAAGCTTAATCCGGCAGCTGTTAGCAGTGTTAAGGCCCGAAGCCCCTTTCCAGACGAATCTTCCAGACGGGCAATTAGATCAGATCGGTAAAGCGAAGAATGTAAAGGTTGCATATTTGAAAGTACTTTGTTTTGCAAAGTAAGTGCGATATAGAAATATCAGTCAAGAAAAAAGGAGAAAATATTTTTATTCATGTAAGTCGCCGATGCGGAATTGATCATTTACATAGACGATTTTAATTCAAATTAAATAATAAGTACCGACCACAATGACTTAATTTTAACGTTTTATAAATGAGTATAATTACTCTAAATAGATTGGTTATAACTGATTTGATGTCAGTAACTAACTCCTATTACTAAACGATATGTACTTATGCCTGTTTGGAATGCTGATACCGCCCGACATTTGTTAGCCCGTTGTCTGTTTGGATACACTCGGAACGATCTGAGCAAGGCGTTATCGTACGCAACTGTCGATGATTTTGTTAGCAAAGAATTATTGGCTGATAAACCGTTGCCAGCCGCTCCAAATACATGGGTAACAGAAGTTCCCGTCGCCAGCGATCCTAACACGGGTCCACGCTACACGGAAATGACAACCTGGTGGCTAAAACAAATGCTGACCGAAGGAACGTCGATGCGGGAGAAAATGGTGTTATTCTGGCACAACCATTTCGTATCAGGGCGGAATAAAATCAATTATCCACAGCATATGTACCAGCAGAATAACCTGTTCCGTAAATATGCTTTTGGTGATTTTCGGCAGTTTACAAAAGATGTGACCATCGATCCGGCTATGCTGATCTATCTGGATGGGCGTGGGAGCAATAAAAATGCGCCTAATGAGAATTATGGGCGTGAGCTGATGGAGCTCTTTACGCTGGGTATTGGCAATTACACGGAAACGGATATAAAACAGGCGGCACTCGCCTTAACTGGCTGGACAGTATCAGGTCTGAATGCGGTTTTTAACAAGAATAATTTCGCTGATAAGACTAAAACATTTTTAGGACAGACGGGCAATTTTGCCTACACCGATATAGTCGATATTATTCTGTCGAAAGAGGCTGCTGCTCAATTTGTTTGTCGAAAATTGTATAAAGAGTTTGTATTCTACAAGCCTAATGAAGAGTTCATAACCCAGTTGGCGGCTGTATTTCGAAAGTCGAATTATAACATCAAAGCTGCTTTACAATTTATGCTCACTTCCGACGAGTTTTTTAAATCAGACTATCGGGGGGCTAAGATCAAAAGCCCGGTTGAGTTAACCGTTGGCTCGCTCAAGTTTCTGAATATTAGTACGCCAGACTTCGGCTACATTGCTGATTCATCCAAAACGCTCCAGCAGTATTTGTTTTATCCGCCTAATGTAGCAGGCTGGCCGGGCCAACGCGACTGGATTAGCTCAAATACGTATGCCGCTCGTGGTGGTTTTTCAGACTCACTGGTGAACGGCAAAAAAAGTACGGGTGCTGCCCTATCCTTCAAAGTTGTTCCACTCGATTATGCACGTAGCTATAAGAGTTCTGAAGATGCAACGCAGTTCGTGAGCGATGTAATTAGCCTTATGGTAGTTATGCCTCTGGTGGCTACAAAAAATAAGCTCTTGCTCGACACACTACTAGATGGAACCATCGCGGCAAACTGGTCAACCAATACGCCACAAGCTGATTTACGTATTCAGAAATTTCTGAAAGCAGTTATGCGATTGCCTGAATATCAACTTACTTAATATTGAATGATTGAGTGACAGAATGATTGAATTGATGGCATATGAACAATTCAATCATTCTATCACTCAATCATTCAGCCATTAGCCTATGAACCGCAAAGATTTTCTCCGACAATTAGGATTCATTACGGGTGGTGTTGTCCTGGGGGTACAGGGAATGCCTGTTCGGGCGTATGCGCATAATCCGTTTATGTTTGACGTGCCAGGTACGAACGGAAACATTCTGGTGCTTGTGCAACTTCAGGGCGGTAATGATGGCCTCAACACGGTCGTACCTTATGAGAACGACATTTATTACCAAAAACGACCGACTATTGCGCTTGCGAAAGATAAAATACTTAAACTGAATGATCAGTTAGGGCTAAATCCGGCTATGTCGGCATTTAAAGCCATGTACGACAACGCCCAACTAACAGTCGTTGAAAACGTTGGCTATCAGTCGCCTAACCGATCACACTTTCGATCAACGGATATATGGTTGTCAGGTTCCGATGCAAACACCTATCAGTATGATGGCTGGGTAGGGCGGTATCTGACTCATAAGTTTCCGTCTTTTCCGCTTATACTACCCGAACACCCAATGGCGATTCAGATTGGGGCGGTTGAATCGATGTTGTTACAAAGTGAAGTTGGATCAATGGGAACGGTTTTCGACTCGCCTAATACATTTTATCAACTTGTACAGGGAGTTAGTGACGATTTTTCAGCGATTCCGAATACTGTGGCTGGTGATGAGCTGAAGTTTTTGCAACAAATTGCTGCTCAGTCAATTCAATATTCGGATGTAATCAAGAAGAAGGCTGATATCGGAAAAAACGCTGTTACCTATCCGAACACAAATCTAGGAAAGCAACTCTCAATTGTGGCCGACTTAATTGCAGGAGGACTCACAACGCCCGTTTATCTGACATCCATTGGCGGATTTGATACGCACGCCAATCAGGTTGTTGCTTCCGATACAACAACAGGATCGCACGCGAACTTGCTGAAAACGGTGGCCGATGCCGTATCTACGTTTGTTAAAGATTTAGCAAAACAGAATCTGGCGAATAAGGTCACTGTTATGACGTTCTCCGAGTTTGGCCGACGGTTGAATCAAAACGGTACGACCGGAACTGACCACGGAACCGCAGCACCACTTTTTGTTGCCGGAGCTCCCGTTCGAGGAGGTATCGTGGGAGCGAGTCCGAACCTGACCGATCTGGATAGTAGCGGAGATATCAAGTTTACCAACGATTTCCGGCAAGTGTATGCCAGCGTTTTACGCGATCATTTGGGGGTTGATGCGCCAACAGCACAGACAATTCTAGGCCGCGATTTTGACATATTGCCTATTTTCCGTCAGGCACCTGCTTTAGAAGTCATGGAAGGCATTGCTGCCCTCGGTCAGAATACGCCTAATCCTTTTGCTGATCAAACCGAAATACAGTTTACGCTAAAGCAGGCTCGCACAGTCCGGTTATCTTTATATAACATGCAGGGGAGAGAAGTAGCGATTCTACGCGATGGTGCATTTGATAAAGGAAATTACGCCGTGTCGGTCAACGGAGCGGGGTTAATGGCTGGGCACTATTTGTACAGTCTGAAAACAGACGATCAGCAACTGGTGAAACGACTCGTGAAGGTGTAGGAATATCGTCAGGAAGTTGAAAAAGGAGAAGAGAGATGGTTCAGTCGATTCTCTTCTCCTTTTTTCGTTATTTTTACCAGATGACTTTTGATCAATTACCTCCTCGTCGTCAGGAACAACTGATGGCTTTCGATCGGCTCCTAACGATTATGGATGAACTGCGTGAACAGTGCCCTTGGGATCGCAAACAAACGATGGATAGCCTTCGCCATCTGACCATCGAAGAAACGTACGAACTCTCCGACGCCATTCTGGAAAAAGACCTTCCTGAAATTCGAAAAGAGCTGGGAGATATTCAGTTACATTTAGTTTTCTACGCCAAAATTGCTTCCGAAACAGGCACGGATACGCCTGACCACTTCGACATAGCTGATGTGTTGAATGGTGTTTGCGATAAACTCATTAGCCGCCATCCGCATATTTATGGAAACGTGGTGGCTGAAACAGAAGAGCAAGTAAAAGCGAACTGGGAACAGCTTAAGCTGAAAGAAGGAGCTAAATCAGTGTTGGGAGGTGTGCCAGGCTCGTTGCCTGCCTTAGTGAAAGCCATGCGGATTCAGGAAAAGGCACGTGGGGCTGGTTTCGATTGGGAGGAAAAACAGCAGGTTTGGGAGAAGGTAGAGGAGGAAATGCAGGAATTCAAAGCTGAATTCAATGCAGAAACCGCCGAAGCTATTGATCAGCACCGGGCCGAAGGAGAGTTTGGTGACTTACTATTCTCGCTGGTGAACTACGCACGCTTTATCGATATTAACCCCGAAACGGCGCTCGAACGAACCAATAAAAAGTTTATAAAACGCTTTCAGTACATGGAAGAACAGGCAAAGTTTCATGGGAAAAAACTGGGCGAAATGACCCTTGCCGAAATGGATGTATATTGGAACGAAGCCAAGATGATGTAAGATATATGATGTAGGATGTAAGATATGTGATGCAGGATATATAGATTTACTTCATACATCATATATCTTACATCACTACATGCGGATTGCTTTTATTACGGATATGCATCTTGACGTTGAGGGCGAAAACCCTCAGGGCGTTGATGTTCGACAAAATTTTCTGAAAGCGCTGGCGTTTCTGGACGAGCTTAAACCAAACTGCCTGATTATTGGTGGAGACTTCTGTAACACCACGGCCGATCCGGAAATTTACGAATGGGTAGAAAAGCAACTGGATTCATTGCCGATGCCCTACTATGTGGTTTCGGGCAACCATGATGATTCCGCAATACTGGCTGAGGCCTTTGAGAAAACGCACGATTTGCATGATCAGGAGCTGTATTATGCCTTACCCCTCGAAGGACGACCGGTTCTGTTTCTGGATTCATCGAAAGGGGTGTTTTCAGATGAACAGTGGACGTGGTTGAAAGATTATCTGACGGCCTTACGCGATACGAATGTGGTCATCATAATGCACCATCCGCCCTTGCCTGCAGATGTCGCCTTTATGGATTCCAAATATCCGTTTCGGCAGAGCGATGAATTTCTCGAATTAGTGCATAAACTGCCTTGCCATGTTACGGTTATTTGCGGGCATTACCACGTCGAAAAAGTAGTCCAGCGTGGTAATTTGCTGGTGTTGCTCTCGCCTTCAACGTTTTATCAGATGAAGCAGGATACCCCCGGATTTGCTGTTGACAATTACCGAATCGGCATCCGCGAAATCAATTTAACAACTCATGGTACCATCAGTGCAGTACATTATTTAGATGCGTGAGATTTGATGCAGGATATGTGATGTATGGTTTTCTCGAGTAGAATACATCATGTACCCTGCATCATACATATTTATCATCTTGACGAGTAATTCGGTGCTTCTTTCTGGATCTGAATATCGTGAGGATGACTTTCACGAGAGCCAGCCGTCGTGATTTTGACGAACTTTGCCTGTTGTAAGGCCGGAATGTCAATCGCTCCGCAGTAGCCCATCCCCGCTTTCAAACCCCCGACTAGCTGATAGGTGATTTCAGCAACTTTGCCTTTGAACGGTACACGCCCAACGATACCTTCCGGAACCAGTTTTTTGATATCGTCTTCAGCATCCTGGAAATAGCGGTCTTTCGAACCATCTTCCATCGCTTCCACCGATCCCATACCCCGGTACGTTTTAAATCGCCGACCTTCGTAAAGGACCACTTCGCCAGGCGCTTCTTCGGTACCAGCCAGCAACGAGCCAATCATAACGGTGCTGGCGCCACCAGCCAGCGCTTTGGTAATATCGCCTGAGAAGCGAATCCCACCATCGGCAATAACCGGAACCCCCGTACCCTGCAATGCTTTGGCCGACTCGTAAACAGCGGTCAACTGTGGCATACCGATTCCGGCAATAATCCGGGTCGTGCAGATACTCCCTGGGCCTACACCTACTTTTACCGCATCTGCACCGGCATCCGCCAATGCTTTGGCACCTTCACCGGTAGCCACATTACCAGCGATAACTTCCAGATTTGGGAATTTCTGCTTGATGCCCCGAACCGCATCCAGCACCCCTTTCGAGTGTCCGTGCGCTGTATCGACACTAATTACATCGACGCCAGCTTTGACAAGTGCTTCGATACGTCGGGTCAGGTCAGGCGTAACGCCTACCGCAGCGCCCACACGAAGTCGGCCCAGATCGTCTTTACAGGCGTTAGGGTGACTTTTCTTTTTCAGAATGTCTTTATACGTAATCAGTCCGACTAGGTGATAGTTGTCATCAACAATCGGCAGTTTTTCGATGCGATACTGTTGGAGAATACTCTCCGCTTCTTCCAGTGTCAGACCTTGGTGAGCTGTAATTAGCTTCTCGCTGGTCATAATGTCTGTAACTGGTTTTGTTAGATCATTCTGGAAGCGTAAGTCACGGTTGGTCAGAATGCCGACTAATTTTCCGTTGTCATCTACTACCGGAATACCTCCAATCTTGGACTCGCGCATGATTTTATGCGCATCGCCAAGCGTAGCCGTTACCGATAGCGTAATAGGATCAATGATCATCCCACTTTCGGAGCGTTTCACTTTGCGAACCTGATCGGCCTGCGCTTCAACGCTCATATTCTTGTGGATCATGCCAATACCGCCTTCCTGCGCCATAGCAATGGCCAGATCCGATTCAGTAACGGTGTCCATAGCCGCAGAAATCAGCGGAATGTTCAATCGAATATTTCGGGTAAGCTGAGTGACAGTTTTCGTGTCGCGGGGGAGAAC
Source organism: Spirosoma harenae (assembly GCF_054776975.1). Taxonomy (NCBI): domain Bacteria; kingdom Pseudomonadati; phylum Bacteroidota; class Cytophagia; order Cytophagales; family Cytophagaceae; genus Spirosoma; species Spirosoma harenae. The sequence continues at coordinate 175,923 of NZ_BAAHBD010000002.1, forward strand.
TTCCGAATAAGCGGGAAGAAGCAGTACGTCGTCGTAGGTGAGAGCCTCGTAGAGAAACTTGCTGGTATCTAAGCTCATGAGCAAATAGCAGGTTGTGTTATTTGCCGGACAAAGATAAATAAAAGAACCGGGATTTATGGGATTAAAGTGATTTTTCTGATTTTGCTTTCTAATAACAAAACAAAATCAGAAAAATCAGACGAATTCCGGTTTAGAAGGATTCAACTTTTATCGTGATCATTTTTTCGCTGCCATCAATAGTAAACTGGCAATCTTTAAATTTGGGCGCCGACATTTTAGGGCGGAAATTATTGCTGAATCCATACGGCTCCTTTGGAATGCCAAAAATCTTTTTGTCAAGCTGCCCATTCCCATTTTCATCGTGAAAAACCGCAACGGCATATTCACCGGGATCCAATGAAAAGCTTGCTCGAACATTATGCGCGTTGGCATCCACCTTTTTCCCATCTACGGGTTTGCCATTGGGAAACGAATCTCCTGATTTAAACAAGGCAAAAAAAACGGAGCCTTTTAAGGTCTTAACGTTTTGCACCTCAACGATTAAATTGGTCTTTTTAGGTGACATTTCAGGAGGAGAATCCGTCTGAAGCAGGCTCAATAGTGAAAGCAAAAACAGCATATAGGTAAAGTTTTTCTAAAAACGGATTTATCTTGCATCTATGATAACCCAGCCGCCCCCGCCAACCAAACGATGGATCCCGAAATCTTTTCCCGATTCAGTGGAGCAGCAGGCTGCTATTCATTCCTTAACTCAGTCGCTGGGTATTAGTTCAGCAGTAGCCACGTTACTGGTCCAACGGGACGTTCACACGTTCGATCAGGCGCGTACTTTCTTCCGACCCGAACTTACGCATTTGCATGATCCATTCGAGATGAAAGATATGGATCGGGCGATTGCGCGTCTGCTGAAGGCCATGCAGCCCGGACGGGAAGAGAAAATCCTGATTTACGGAGATTATGACGTAGATGGAGCGACCTCTGTGGCACTGGTATATGGATTCCTAAAGGATTTTCATCCGCCAATCGATTATTATATTCCGGATCGATACAAAGAAGGGTATGGGATTTCGAAGCAAGGTATTGAGTGGGCTGCTGAAAATGGTTTTTCGCTCATAATTGCGCTCGACTGCGGCATTAAATCGATTGATCGGATAGCGGAAGCTGAAGCGCTTGGTGTCGATTTTATAATTTGTGATCACCACCGCCCTGGTTCCGAACTGCCCGGTGCCGCTGCTGTACTGGACCCCAAACGCGACGATTGTTTGTATCCATACAGGGAATTGAGCGGTTGCGGAGTAGGGTTTAAGTTGTTGCAGGCCTTTTGCTTAGTTAAAAACATTGACCTGAATCGGCTGTATCCTTGTCTTGATCTGGTAGCCGTTAGTATCGCTTCAGATATTGTTCCTCTGACGGGAGAAAACAGAGTATTGGCGTATTATGGCTTAAAATATCTTAACGCGGCACCTCGGACGGGTCTAAAGGCGTTAATCAAAATAGCGGGTTTCTCGAAGGAACTGGACATTACGAATTTGGTATTTGGTCTGGGTCCACGCATCAATGCCGCTGGCCGGATTCAACATGCTAAAGCGGCTGTTCAGTTACTCCTAGCTGAATCGGCGGATGAAGCTGATGAATTTGCCTTAGCGATTAACAAGCACAACAACAGCCGTCGTCAGTTCGATTCTAGCATGACTGAGCAGGCTTTGGCGATGATTCGGGAGAGTGAAGCGCTGACCCATGCTAAGTCGACAGTATTGTACGATGCGAGTTGGCATAAAGGCGTTATTGGAATTGTCGCGTCGCGATGTATCGAACATTTTTACCGTCCGACGATCATCCTGACCCAATCGAATGATAAAGCGGCTGGTTCAGCGCGATCGGTGCCGGGTTTTGATGTGTATGAAGCTATCGAAGAGTGTGCTGACCTATTGGAACAGTTTGGTGGTCATACGTTTGCGGCTGGTATGACCATGCCGGTCACTAATATCGAGGCCTTCAGACGGAAGTTTGAAGAAGTAGTGTCGCGGAAAATTACGGAAGAGCACCTGACCCCCTTGATCGAAATTGACCTGCCATTGGACTTCAGCGAGATTTCGGATAAGCTCGTTCGGATTGTGAAGCAAATGGGGCCGTTTGGCCCTCATAATATGCAGCCAACGTTCATGACGGAGGATGTTTATCTGGTTAGCGAGCCGATTATTATGAAAGATAAGCATTTGAAAATGAGCGTAAGACAAGGGCGATCAGGGCATATTTTGACTGCTATCGGCTTTGGCTTTGCTCATGTTGCCGATCACCTCCGACGGGGTGAACCATTTTCGATCTGTTATCAGGTTGAGCAAAATTTTTACAACGGAAATGTATCCTTACAGTTGATGCTGAAGGATGTGAAATATTAGTAAGTAGCCCATAGTCGGCAGGCAAGGGTCGTCAGCACTTTGTGCAGGAATTCTTGACTATCGACTGGCAATTACTGACTGACGACTAAAACAAATGCTTCTTAGAACAGAAAATCTGATTAAAAAATACGGGTCGCGATTGGTCAACAATAACGTGTCGTATCAAGTAGAAACGGGCGAAATTGTTGGACTATTGGGGCCTAATGGAGCAGGTAAAACCACATCGTTTTACATGGCAGTAGGCTTGGTGAAACCCAATAGTGGCAAAGTTTATATTGACGATACCGATGTGACTGATTTACCTATGTACAAGCGGGCTCGACTTGGATTGGGTTATCTCGCGCAGGAAGCCTCTGTGTTTCGTGATTTGACCGTTGAGGAGAATGTATTGGCAGTGCTCGAAATGAGCAGTTTGCCAAAAAAACAGCAGAAAGAAAAAGTAGAGGAATTATTAGAGGAATTTAGCCTGAACCACGTTCGAAAGAACAAAGGCAAGGTACTTTCCGGTGGAGAACGCCGACGTACAGAAATTGCCCGCGCACTTGCTGTCGATCCTAAATTTATTCTCTTGGATGAACCGTTTGCGGGCGTTGACCCAATTGCTGTAGAAGATATTCAAAGTATTGTTGCTAAGCTCAAACACCGCAATATTGGCATCCTGATTACCGACCACAACGTAAACGAAACCCTTTCCATCACCGACCGGGCCTATCTACTGTTTGAAGGTAAAATTCTAAAACAGGGAACCGCCGAAGAACTAGCCAGCGATGAGCAGGTTCGGCGACTGTATTTAGGGCAGCATTTTGAGCTGAAGCGGAAGATTTAGACCTATTTTTGTCGTTCTTCCTAACGTCTGAGTGACAAAAATAGGTTGTCTGCCTTTGTCGAAATTCTATAAAAATACCGCCTAAAATCATCCCAAAACTTCCCGCAATACCGGCAATGATTTCACTTCGCCGATGGAATCGATATGAATCTGGTAATAGCCTACTACCGCATCCAAGAGTTCATTTCGGGCTGAACGAGCTATTTTGATTGGGGTTCCTAATGGTCTGCGAAGCATTGTATTTAACGCCAGTTCCATCTCCTCATCGAGTAGAAAAGGGTAGGAGTTTTCTCGGAGTTGATTCTCAAACTCGCGGGCTGATTCGGGACCGAAACCCAGGAAAAACGATAGTTTTAGTAAAAAAGCGAGATGAAAATTCTCGAAGTTTGTCTGTGCTTCTTCCAGGAATAAAACCGAATCGACCAGAAATTTAAACATCCTCGAATTCTCTGCTTCTTCTTTCAGGACTTTGTTCAGTATCTCTGTTACGAATAGCGCAATGGTTGATTTACTAACATCAAAGGGTAGGCTTTGAAAAGGATGACTAGTCTTAATTTCGGACAATCGATGTAGGTCACGATCGGGCTTATTATAAACGACCATATCCAGCAACGTCAGCGGTTGAAACAACGCAATTTTATTGGTCTTGCTTCGGGCGCTTCGAACTCCATTGACCAGATAACTTTGCAGGCCAAACTCTTCAGTATAGATGCGGGTGATGATCGACGTTTCGCGATAGCGTATATAACTAAGGGCAATTCCCTGGGTTTTTTGCAGCATTTTGGCTTGTACGAGAGTCTACTAAGATAACTCTTTTTTTACAAAATTCCGGCTGAATTCCCGAATTTCATTTCGTACAGTTCGGTAGATGTCAAAGATATCTTCTGCTGTGCCAGTAGCTTTCGAGGGATCCATAAAATTCTTATGAATGCGTACGGCTTTCCCGACCCAGATAGGGCAGCGTTCATTGGCGTGATTGCAAACGGTAATCACATAATCGATAGGTAGATGGGCGTACTCATCAACCAGATTCGATGTATGATGATGGATGTCAATGCCATCTTCGGCCATAACCTGAACTGCTTTAGGATTTAGGCCATGTGTTTCAATGCCAGCACTTAAAACCTGCACCCATTCCCCGGCAAAATGTTGCAGATAGCCATGCGCCATTTGACTTCGGGTTGAGTTGCCAGTGCACAGAACCAAAATTCGTTTCATGGATCAAACAGTTTGTTTCATGACAACTGCTGAGGAAGGGCAGAGTGAACCAAACTGCGCAGTTTGCTGAATAGGTTCTGGCGCCGAAGCCCTGGCGATACGACTAAAACCTAATCGCTCAAAATAACCGTCGGCAGTTGTGGTTAATAAGTATACATCATTAATGCGTTGTCGACGTGCCTCCTGAATGGCTAGTTCGTAAAGCCGTTCGGCAATTCGCTGATTTCGGTAATTGCTGGAAACGCATACCGAACGAAGTAATCCGATGGAACTGTAAACCTCAATCCCGACCGAACCAATTAGCTTGTCATTATCAAATGCCAGCCAAAAGTAAGGTAAGCCAGCCGGTAGATCGTCAGTGGGTAATTTATTGTCGCTCAGTAACTGGATAAGAGCTGGTAATTGATCTGTGTGTGCAGCTTTAATCTGAATAGACATGATTGTAAAAATTAGTTGCTGAATGAAACAAGTACTTCCCGAAAGGGCTGGCCTTCCGGGAAGTTTGCGCCTTTAACAGCATTCGCCGTCACCTGGGCAACATTGACCGTCGTCGGTGCAACAGTCGTCGATTTCGCAGCAATCAGATGTTTCCATGATTTTCTGAGTTTAAAGTGAACAAATATATACGAGCTTCGAAGCCAACACAGGATTATCGTAATAATACGATAGATTGGGGTGAAAAAATTTAACAGCAGTTCTGCTCAACGGGCTGGCCTATAAAAGTTGAAAATACCTGTTGCGCTTCCTCCCAAACTGATTCATTAATACAGTAGCAAACGCGGGGAGAATCGATTTCGCCTTTTATGATTCCAATCCGTTTTAGTTCTTTAAGATGCTGTGATACAGTAGCTTGGGCTAACGGAAGTTCGTCAACTAAATCACCACAAACGCAGGCTTTCCGATCAATCAGGAGTTGTAAAATAGCGACTCGTGCTGGGTGGGCAAAGGCTTTTGCCAACTCAGCCATTCTGTTCTGTTGATCAGTAAATATTTCGGTTTTAGATATGCCCATCGCTCAATTTCGTCTATTGATCGTAATATTACGATAAAGTAAAAGTAAAAACAAACGTTCTTTGCAAAATGTATTCAATCTTATTGTATGAAACTCTTCAAAACCCGCGCTGGCTTCGTTGTTGAATCGCAAAATAAATTCTATGCTCTGTCTGAAACGGACTGGGATACGTTAGTCAATCGCGACGATTTATACGCCTATCTACATCAGTCAATTGGGGGGGCAATGGCTGCCGATGACTACGAAACCTGGACAAAAACGGGTCTGCTAGCGCCAATCAGTCGGCAGGAAGTTTGGGCATCGGGAGTAACCTATCTGCGTAGCCGTGACGCACGCATGGAAGAATCCAAAAAATCGGGTGGCGATAATTTCTACGACCGTGTTTACGACGCTGAACGACCCGAGTTATTTTTCAAATCAACACCAGAACGTGTGGTTGGGCCAGGAGACAATGTCAGAATCCGTGCTGACTCAGACTGGAATGTCCCAGAGCCTGAATTGACCCTGTTTATTACCTCAGGAGGGAAAATCGTGGGTTATACCTGTGGAAACGACATGAGTTCGCGGAGTATCGAAGGCGAAAATCCTCTATACTTACCCCAGGCTAAATCGTATGATGGAAGTGCTGCTCTGGGACCATGTTTATATGTACCCGAAACACCAATTTCGCATGAGACGAACATCCGATTAGAGATTGTCCGGAATGAACAGGCTGTATTTACGAATAGCATCGCTATTAGTCAAATGAAGCGTCAACACACTGAACTTGTTGAGTTCCTGTTCCGCGAATGTTCATTTAAAAATGGTTGCTACCTGATGACAGGTACAGGCATTGTCCCATCCGACGACTTTACGCTCCGTTCGGGTGATGAAATCAGCATAACCATTGATGGCATCGGTACGCTGACAAACGTAGTAGCGTAGGGACGAAATGTTTTATGCAATAAAAAAGGGGCTTAGCAATCCCCTTTTTTATTGCAAATAAGAATGGGATACAGCTAGGCGGTTATCACTCGAATTCCGGATTTCACTTCCTCTACTTTTGCTCGTAAAGTATCCAGCGAATCGTCCATGACCGTTACGTGGCCCATTTTACGAAACGGTTTAGTGATGGCTTTTCCATAAAAGAACGGAAACACACCCGGAATGGCCAGGAGATTTTCCAGGCCTTCATATACGGCTGGACCCGTATATCCGTCTTCACCCAGAAGGTTGACCATAGCGGCTGGTTGGTAAGCCGATGTATCGCCCAGCGGATAATTTAGGATGGCGCGCCAATGTTGCTCGAACTGGGATGTTACATTGGCTCGGATCGTATGATGGCCGCTATTGTGTGGGCGAGGAGCAACTTCGTTAAGCAATACATTACCCTGTTTGTCCAGAAACAATTCGACTGCCAGTAGCCCCACAATGCCGAAAGCATCAGCAGTACGCCGGGCAATGTCCTGCGCTTGCTTATTAATTTCAGAAGCTATTTCGGCAGGAGCGAAGAGATACTCAACCAGGTTTAATTCAGGGTGAAATACCATCTCGACAGTTGGAAACGTTTGTACGTCACCACGCTCATTACGGGCGACAATAACCGCTAATTCTTTCTCGAAGTCGATGGCTTTTTCCAGTACGCCCGGTGCATCAAACGCTTTGCCAACGTCAGCTACCGAAGCAATTCGTTGAACTCCGCGTCCATCATATCCGTCACGACCAAGTTTGTGGAAAGCTGGCAGAAAATCAGGCTGTTGAATTTCGATCAAGGCAACATCAGCTCGATTTTCGGTTAGAATAAAGTCGGCAGTAGGGAGATTATGATCGTGGTAAAATTGCTTTTGAAGTCGTTTGTCCTGAATGGTACGAATGACAGACGGTTGCGGATACACACGTTTTCCTTCACGTTCGAGCGTTTCCAGGGCGTCGACATTTACCCGTTCGATCTCAATCGTTAGGATATCGACAGATTGGCCGAACTGATAAACCGTATCGTAATCCGTGAGCGAACCCTGGACAAAATGTGGAGTAAGGTGCCGACAGGGCGCTTCGGCATCGGGATCAAGAATATGAACGCGAAGGTTCCAGTCGATGGCGGCTTGCAGAAGCATTAGGCCGAGCTGGCCACCGCCCAGAATACCAATAATAGGTGTCAAAATAGCGAAAGAGTGAAATCGGACCGCCGAAGCGGAGTGAAAGAACGAATTACAGAGCAAAGTTATCAGTTCGCTCATTCGCTCTTTCACTCATTCGCTCTTTTTTCTAATCTCTCCGGCTTACATCGCCACCACCTGATTCACTTTTTGAGACTACTTTGGCTGATCCTGAGTAATAAACATCGCCACCGCCCGATGCTTTCATGGTCAGTTCTTTGCTGGCGTGAACATACACATCCGAACCGCCCGATGAGTTTGCATTACAAATCTCAACAGAAAGTTTACGAGCGTCGAGGTCAGCACCGCCTGAGCCATTGGCGTTTAGTGTGCGAGCAGTTCCCTGCAAAGTAGCATCCGCCCCGCCCGATGCTGATGCATTTACTTCATCGGCTTTAAAAGTCAGTTTTACATCGGCTCCACCCGACGCTTCCACGTTTATATCGTTAAACGCCAAAGTGCCTTGGCCCGTAACATCCGCACCACCAGACGCTTGTAAATTATTTAATTGTTTGAACGTCAGGTAGGCTTTTACATAATTATTCCGGCCGAAATTCCAGCCACCAAATCCCTTTCGCTCAATATAGAGCTTCAACGTCCCGTTGCGCACTTCCGAAATAACGCGGTCTTCATCGACCCCTCGGCCTTCTATGGTTAATTTTTCAGCGTTGCCCTGAGAGAGATAAACGTCGATTCCACTGCTAACGCTTAAGCCTGTGAATCCCGACACGGACCGATCTTTTTTCCAATCGCTGTCGCTGGTGAATAGGCTAGTGCCCGTCGTAAAAAGGATAATTGATAAGAAAATGGCTTTCATTAGTAAGACGATTTTGGGAGTTTTAGAGGAGATGATAAAAATAGTAACTACGTTGCATGGCAAACCAAAAAGATGTCCGATTTCAACGGTAGCTTTGTCCGCTAACGGACGGTAGGAAGCTGATAAAGTTGCATAATGTTCTATTAATCAAATGCCTACGAATTTGGCACGACGGTTGAGTAATTTAAGCAAGCATCGTATCAAGATCGAGTACCATCAGAAAAGGAAGTTGGTATCAGAGCTACCGGGTAGGTAAACAACAAAAGAACTTAACTAAACTAAAACAATATCAAAAGTAACAAAATATGATTCAACTACGCAACGTCTCAAAGTTCTACCCCGCTGGTTTTGGTCGGGTGTATGTGTTGCGCAATGTCAGTCTCGATATTAACCAGGGTGAGTTCGTGTCGATCATGGGGCCGTCTGGTTCGGGTAAGTCAACATTGCTGCACATTCTGGGTTTGCTCGAAGAACCTTCCGAAGGGGAGTATTTCTTTGACGATCAGCCTGTTCAGAAGCTATCAGAGAAACGCCGGACGGAACTTCACCGGACTCGGATCGGCTTTGTGTTTCAGGCTTATCACCTTATTGATGAACTAACCGTATACGAAAACATTGAAACACCTTTACTCTATAAAGGCTTAAGCGGATCGGAGCGGAAAAGCCGGGTTGCTGAATTGCTCGACCGATTCAACATGGTCGCTAAAAAAGACCTTTTTCCGTCGCAACTGTCTGGTGGCCAGCAGCAATTGGTTGGTATTGCACGGGCGCTAGCCGCTGATCCATCCGTAATTTTTGCCGATGAGCCAACGGGCAACCTGCACTCCGACCAGGCTCGCGACATTATGGAACTCTTCCGCGAACTGAACCAGAAAGATGGTGTAACCATCGTGCAGGTTACACACTCCGAAGTCAATGCTGAATACGGCAATCGAATCCTGCGTCTAAAAGACGGCTGGCTGGAAGATTCAGCTGTGAAGCTGAGCGAAGAGGGCGTTAAGTAAGGCTTCTGCCGGGGCATTCAACGGTAAATCGATATCGTCAATCGAACGTATCCATTGAATGCCCATGACGTTCGTGCAGAAAACCACTTCTGCCTGCTTAAGTATTTCCAGTTGATCGACCACTTCGCGAACGATTATATCATTCTGTGAAGCTAACCGGAGCAACTGCTGTCGTAAGATGCCATTGATGCAGCCGGTTTGAAGCGAGGGTGTAAATAATGTATTCTGTCCATACCAAAAGAGATTGGAAGCCAAGCATTCAGCGAGATTTCCCTGGTTGTCTAGTAGAATTACGTCATCGAATCCGCGCTCTTGCTTATAAAGACCGGCCATCACGTAGGGGAGAGAGTTTAGGGTTTTATAGGCAGACGCAGGCGACTGGTACACCCGAAATTCACTATAAATACCTACGCTGGGTTTCGTTCCGATGGAAAAAAAATTACCTAGTTGAGCCGTGATCAGCAAGTTACACTCAGTTGACGATGGCGTATACAGGCCGCCGGGTTTTCGCCAAACCTGAAGCTTAATCCGAGCCGTTTGATTGGTAATCGTATTGGCTGATATCAGATCCAGAATTCGCTTGTATATCGCTTCGGCAGTGAATTCAGCTGACAGATTGAGGTGAAGTGCAGCCATCCCGGCCGTGAGTCGGGCGAAGTGATCAGACCAGAACCAAATCCGTCCATTCTCGTATCGAATCGTCTCAAATAAACCATCGCCGTATTGAAACGCCCGGTCTGTTGGTGACAAGCAAAAATCAGTTTCAGAAAGTACATCCAGATTATAAACCAGAAACATGCTTAGTTTGCGCCGTTTATCCCAAAACGATAGCCGAGCCGAAGGTAAGTTTGTAACATTGAACCATCAAAATTATGTGTATGCAGCGCGTGCTTTTTTTAGGAATCGGAATCGTCGGGAGCTTGTTAATCGCTAGCCCAACGAGTGTTCGAGCGCAAAGTGCATCAGGGAGTACATCGTTGTCAGCTACTGCCACGAAAATGAAGTCAGACACACTGCCTGTGCTGAGTTTGCCCCAATGCATTGACATTGCCCTGAAAAATAACATCACTGTTCGTCAGGGACAGTTACAGGTACAAAGCAGTAATCTACAACTCCGTCAGTCTAAACTGAATCAGCTGCCAACCGTCACTGGATTTGCGTCGCAGGGGATTAGTTCGGGTCGGAACATTAACCCAATCACCAACCAGTTCGTTGACGTAGGGGTACGGTCGAATAACTTTCAGCTTTCCGGATCGGTACCTATTTTTCAGGGGTATCAGCTCAGAAATTTGATTCGCCAAAACCAAACGATCGTAAAAGCTTCCGAAAAAGAGCTGGATGCTACGGAGAACACTGTTATTCTGAATGTTATTCAACAATATCTGAACGTGCTGACTGGTGCTGAGCAATTAAATGTTGCCAAGCGTCAGGCCGAAACGTCGCGACTTCAGGTAGATCGTACACAAAAATTGGTCGATGCTGGATCGGCCCCGGAAGCAAACCTGTTTGAAATTAAGGCTACGTTGGCTAATGATGAGTTAGCTATTGTTAACGCGCAAAATACGGTTGATCTGGCGAAACTGGCTTTGTTACAAGCTATGAACCAACCAGGTGGGCAGGCGTTTGAAATTGAATTTATCAACCTGCCCGACCCTCGTATTGAAGGGTACGAAGTATCCGCACTTCAGGTTTATGAAACGGCTCTTACTACCCAACCACAGATTGCGGCCGCCGATCTCCGCACCGAAAGCGCACGCGTAGGCGTCGATGTGGCTAAAGCAGGTCTTTACCCAAGACTTAGCCTGAACGGTAGTGTGTCGGCGCTCTATTCGACACTTGGCCTTCAGCGGTTTGTGCCGGACGGAACAACGCAGGTCAATTCCAGTACGGCCAATGTGAGTATTGGTGGCGTAACCCAACTGGTTACTATTAGTACAAACTCGCCAGGTGGTTCCAGCCAAACATTGGGCTTCTTCGATCAGCTACAGAATACCCTGAACCGCGGGGTTTCGCTCAATTTGAATATTCCGATCTTTGTGAATCGGCAGTACCGGAATAACGTTACGAATGCCATTATTCAGCAGCAAAACGCGCAACTCATTGCCGATAATACTCGACTGCAATTACGTCAGCAAATCGAAACCGCTTATACTAATCTGCTGGCAGCATCGAATCGCTATCGAGCAACCGAAGCGTCGGTGACTTCGTTAGATCGAGCGTTTAAAGCGGCAGAAAGTCGATTTAATGCCGGAGCGATTAATGCGGTCGATTATAGTCTTGCGAAACTGCGTTTGGACAACTCCCGAGCTCAGTTGGTGCAGGCAAAATACGACTATGTATTCCGAACGAAAATTTTAGATTTTTACCAGAATAAACCGCTTAGTTTTAATTAAGTGAGTGAATGAGTGAATTAGTGAATGTGCAAAAAGTAGCCTTCTTAATATCTATTTAAAGCACAGTCATGCGTTCTCTAATTCACTCGTCCATTCATTATGAAGAAGTCGAATCGCATTTGGTGGATATTGGGAGGATTGATTATCCTGATCGTTGGTGGATTAGTCGCTGCTAAACAAGCCGGTTTAATTGGAAAACCAACCTCAGTAGAAGTTGATTTTGCGACCGTCAAACGGACAAATATTACGGAACGGGTAAGTGCTTCTGGCCGGGTTCAGCCACAGGTTGAAGTGAAAATCAGCCCAGATGTATCAGGCGAAATTATTGGCCTGTATGTAAACGAAGGCGATCCCGTGAAAGCAGGGCAGTTATTGTGCCGTATTCGCCCGGATAACTACGAATCGATGATGGCCAGGGCGAAAGCGACTGTTAACCAGAGCCGGGCGCAACTGGAACAGTCTAAAGCATCGGTTGCCCAATCAAGTGCCCGGCTTATTCGATCCAAGGCAGATTACGAGCGAAACCGCAAACTCTTCGCCGACAAGGTTATTTCCTCCGCCGATCTGGAAACCAGCGAAGCCAATTATAATGTAGCACAGCAGGAAGTTGAAGCCGCCAAAGCGAATGTACGGGCAGCTCAATTTAACATTCAAAGTGCTGAAGCCAACTTACGCGACGCCAGCGAAAACCTCCGTAAAACAACCATTTATTGTCCGGTTAACGGGACCGTGTCGAAGCTCAATATTGAGCTAGGTGAGCGCGTTGTAGGTACCTCACAAATGGCAGGTACGGAAATCATGCGTATTGCGAATCTGCAAAATATGGAAGTACGCGTCAACGTCAACGAAAATGATATTGTACGCGTCAACCTGGGCGATACGGCGGATATTGAAGTAGATTCTTACACAACTGCAGGCCGCAAATTCAAGGGGGTTGTTTATGAAATTGCCAATACGGCCAATGGTTTGGCAAGTTCATCGGGAGCATCAGCAGCAGCTTCCGCATCGAGTGATGCGGTTACCGAATTTGAGGTAAAGGTGAAAATCCTGAATAATTCCTACGCCGATTTGCTGGCCGAAAAAGACAAGAAAGGCTATCCTTTTAAACCCGGTATGACTGCATCGGTAGAAATCATAACGGATCGCAAAGCTAATGTATTGGCAGTGCCTATTGCTGCTGTTACCACACGAGGAGCCGATTCAACAGCTATTGATACTGCAGAGCTAAAAGACAATTCCAATGGTACCGTGCAGGAGAAACCTTCCAGTCAAACCGAGAAGAAGGATAAGGTTAAGGAAATTGTTTTTGTAAACGTTGGTGGCAAAGCCAAACTGCGCGAAGTAAAAACGGGCATTAGTGATTTCGAGAATATTGAAATATTGTCTGGATTGCAATCGGGTGAACAGATAATTTCAGGTCCTTTCATTGCTGTGTCGAAAAAGCTTAAAAACGATCAATTGGTCGTTAAGCGCGATCCAAACAAGAACAAAAAGAAAGACGATAAAGAGGAGGATAATTAACCACACGAAAACAGCTTTTTTAGCGTGTATGGCCCTGACCTAGGACCTCCAAACAAACCAGACCCATGCGAGTTGTTTTGGTACGCACCAATTCATATTCGTAATGCGCAAACTGGTTTATGATGTAGCGGCATCGCTCGATAATTACATTTCTCATTCTGACGGTTCGATCGACGGTTTTCAAACCGAAGGGGAATTTGTGAATAACTTTCTGGAACGTATTAAATCGTATGATATAGCTCTGATGGGTCGCAGAACTTATCAATGGGGCTATGCCTACGGATTGCAGGAAGGTGAACCTGCTTATACCCAGATCAATCCTGATCTGATGAACTACATTTTCTCCAAAACCCTCACATTCGAGCCGGGTCAGTTGATTGAAGTAATCAATAGGGATGAGGCTGAATTTGTACGCACACTAAAATCTGGCGAAGGAAAACCTATCTGGCTTTGTGGGGGTGGCGAACTGGCCGCTACGTTGCTCGATGCTCAATTGATCGACGAATTGATTGTTAAACTAAATCCAGTCATTCTAGGAGAAGGGGTTCGACTTTTCGGATCGAGTAACACTAAGATTACGTTGCAATTACTTGAAAGTAAAGCTTATGATAATGGAGTGATTTTAGTTCGTTATCAGATTAGGTATTAGCTATATACCAAAAATATCAGGAAGTAATTGACGTATTTTAACGGTAGGTGAGTCAAGCAAGCCGGTAAATAAAGCATTCGGAGGAGTTCATCATCAAATCGTTAAATTCGTCTGGACTGATTGTATAGATTGGGTATGGATAACCTGGCAAAAGGGCAATTTTTTGGCGTGTCAAGAGACGAGATGTCCATTGACGGGTTGTCCCTCGTGCAATCGGCCTATCATAATTCGCCCGGTTGTCCATGGCACTACCATGAAAATGCCTACTTTGCCTTTACAACCAGCGGTACGTTGCTAGAAACCTACAAACGTAAAGACATTGCCCTCAGTGCAGGTTCGCTAACGTATCATCACAGTCAGGAACCGCATCACAACAGCCGATATTCACCTTTTGTATCGGCCCTGCATGTCGACATTGACGATAGCTGGTTTGATCGTCTTGACATTGCGAAGTCCCGGCCCGAAGGTTTATTGGAATTACGATCCCCCAATCTGAAAATTATATTCGCCCGCTTACTGGCTGAAACCCGGCAAAACGGTACTGAAAAAAGCCTGAGCGTAGAAAGCCTGATTGTGATGGCGTTCAACCAGATGATGCAGCTGAAAGTACATACTGATCGAAAACCGGCCTGGCAACCCAAACTTGTGGAACTCCTGTACGAACACTACGACCAAAATCTTAGCCTGACGGATCTGGCTGTTCACCTGCAACTTCACCCGGTCTATCTCTGTCAGCAGTTCCCGAAATTGTTCCAGTGTACATTGGGCGAGTTTGTTCGTAAGATCAAAATTGAGAAGGCAATTCAGCAACTAATTGCCAAAGAGCCTGTTTCACTCACCGAAGTTGCCTATACCTGCGGCTTTTCAGACCAGAGTCATTTTATCCGTGTCTTCAAACAGCATACCGGACTTACACCCCTGACTTTTCGCAAGTTGGTTCAGTAAAAAAGCATTTCCTTAATTCTGTTCTATTTTTTTAGGAATGGTCAGAGCAATTTCGGACTAAAAAGCAATCGATTCACCTAATTGGTTCAACCATGAACAGAAATCGTTTTATGACTGCCTTTTTGGGCTTGGTCGTTACGCCATCGCTGGCAGGAATCAAGAAAATCTTTCGAGCTGATAAAGGATTTAAAATCAAAGCGGGAGAAGGACGAAAACACGGGCATATAAAACTTAAAGGGGTGAATGCCAATGTCCTGGATGTGAAAATTTCGGGTAGTGATACCAACGGCGATCTGGCCATTTTCGAACAAACCTCGCTATCGCCTGGCCGAGGTACGCCATTGCACGTGCATCCTGCTCAGGACGAAATCTTCTACGTGTTGGAAGGGAGTTATGCTTTTCAGGTTGGCGATGCCAAATATCAACTTACAGTGGGCGATAGCATCTTTCTGCCCCGCCAGGTTCCTCATGCCTGGACGCAGCTTGCTGAAAAAGGAAAAATGATCGTAGTTCTACAACCCGCTGGCAAACTCGAGGATTTCTTCGTAACGATGGCTGCCATGGATCATGAACCTACGAAAGAAGAAATTGCCACTGTGTTTAGCAAGAATGAGATGCAGGTAGTTGGGCCGCCTTTAAAGGTGGAATAAGGCATCGTATTGATCAATGTCCTGATCCTGGTACCGTCAATTGTAAAATGTCGTCCAGATTTGTGATCCAATTTTCCATGATTCATTCAGGCAGGTAAGTACCACTGCAACAACTGTAGGATCATCGTTTACAAGTTGGCTTTTCGTAGCTGAAAAAACACGGAATTTGAAATTCCGTGTTTTTTCAGCTACGACGTAATGCGTTTCAGTTCTTTTCTAGAAGAGGACGAGGATCGAATAGAACTTTGAGCGATTTGATCTGGCCATCTTCCGTAGTGTACCAGCCACTGCTAAAGATTTTTGGGCCGCCCATGTCAATGTTGTACCAGATACAGACGTCGTCACCATCGACAAATACTTTCTGCACATCGTATTTGAACTTCATTTTTCTCATGTCTTTAATGTACACGTCGCCACCATCGCGGGTGCCCATTACGCCTACAAAAGACATATCATCCGTCAGTAAATCGCGAGCGGCATCGAAATCTTCATTATTCAATGCCTGAATAAACGCCAGAACGGTGTCCTTCGCGTTGGTTGTAGCTACTGTCATAGTCGTATGTGTTGAAAACCAGTCTATGTATAATTCATAAACTGTTTTTTTGTTCGGTAGGCTTATGTGCAGGGATGGCAACAATAGGAATATTCATTGGTTAGATTGTTTACAGAAGGTTTCACAAAACGTTAGTGAAATCCAGCAGAATATATAACCTAAACAACAACGAAAATGAGCTTCACGAAGATATTTGACATCATAACGCCACTCATGATTCTCTCCTTTATGGGCCTGATTATGATCGGTTATGGCTTTGTTAATCCGCAGCAGCAAAACAATGTACTCCAGTTTATTTTTGGTATTCCGATTGCGCTGGGCGCTGCTGGTTTTCATTTCCTAATCCGTCGTGCCACAAATGGTAATACACTGAATGTATGGATTGCGGAGGGAATCATAGTCGGAGCCCTCATCTTAGTGTATCCAAGGCTGTAAAATAGGGCGCTCTCTTTGTATGAAATCCATGTAGATCAGGCAGAGAATACGGATATGTCTATATTTGCGCGCTGCTAAAGACTTACCCTAGTATAGTAACGTTCAATAAATTACATCATAATGACAAAATCTGCAGATATCGGCTTGATCGGTCTTGCTGTGATGGGCGAAAACCTCGTGCTTAATATGGAAAGCAAAGGGTTTACCGTAGCTGTTTTCAATCGGACAGTTGAAAAGGTTGACCATTTCATCAACGGGAGAGGAGCCGGAAAGAATTTTATCGGTGCGCATTCTATTGAAGAATTGGTTGCCTCTTTAGAAAGACCCCGCAAGGTGATGATGCTGGTAAAAGCCGGCCAACCTGTCGATGATTTCATTGAACAGATTATCCCGCATCTGGAACCGGGCGATATTATCATTGATGGAGGCAATTCCTATTTCCCCGATACCATTCGCCGAACTCAGTACGTAGAAAGTAAAGGATTTCTGTATATCGGAACGGGTGTTTCGGGTGGAGAAATCGGCGCGTTGACCGGTCCTTCTATGATGCCTGGAGGCAGTGAAAAAGCGTGGCCATTTGTAAAAGGTATTTTCCAGTCGATTGCTGCCAAAGTTGATGATGGTACGCCCTGTTGCGATTGGGTGGGTAGCGATGGCGCTGGTCACTTTGTGAAAATGGTGCACAACGGTATCGAGTATGGCGACATGCAGATTATTGGTGAGGCTTTTCAGGTCATGAAAGATTTGCTGGGCTTGAGTGCCGACGAGATGCATGAAGTATTCAAAAAATGGAATACCGAAGAGCTGGATTCGTACCTGATCGAAATTACAGCCGACATCATGGCGTATAAAGATGAAGATGGTACGCCGATGGTTGATAAAATCCTGGATACGGCCGGACAAAAAGGTACCGGAAAATGGACTGGCACCGCTGCGCTTGATCTAGGCATTCCGCTAACCCTCATTGGCGAATCCGTATTTGCTCGTTTTCTATCCGCACAAAAAGATTTGCGTGTAAAAGCGTCAACGATAATCAGCGGCCCGAAAGCTGAATTTGCGGGCGACAAAGCGCAACTGCTGGACGATCTGAAAATGGCGCTGTATGGGGCTAAAATCATCTCGTATGCACAGGGGTATAACCTGTTTATGGCGGCTGCCAAAGAGTATAAATGGAAGCTGAATTACGGTGATATTGCCTTAATGTGGCGAGGTGGCTGTATTATTCGTTCGGCGTTTCTGGGCGATATCAAAAAAGCCTTTGATAAAAATCCGGAACTTCCGCATCTGCTGCTCGATGATTTCTTCAAACAGAAAATCGAATCGGCGCAGGCTGGCTGGCGACGGGTTTGCGCGGCTGCGTTGAGCAACGGCATTCCTGCACCTGCACTGACATCGGCACTTTGCTATCTGGATGGGTTCCGCAGTGAGTGGTTACCTGCCAATCTACTACAGGCACAGCGCGATTACTTCGGCGCACATACCTACGAGCGTATTGACAAACCACGTGGTCAGTTTTTCCATACCAACTGGACAGGTGAAGGTGGCGATACGGTGTCAACTGCCTACAATAATTAGTAACGTCAGCGAATAAAAAACCCAGCCTGTTAGAATGATTTTACCAGTGAAAATCATTCTAACAGGCTGGGTTTTTTATGAAGAGCCTGACTGAAATTTTCTACCGATTGGGATAAACTGGAAACGCTTATTTCCCAATTATTTCCTTTCGATGGGATAATCCCCAATAGTGCAATTCGTCAATTACTTTCTCCAACGATAAGCCATGTGGTGTAATCGCATATTCGACTGTGGGTGGAAACGTATCATGGACGCTTCGTTTCACCAATTGATTTGCTTCCAGACTTTTTAGTTCTTTCGATAAGGTTTTATCGGTAATGCCAACGACTTCTCTGGCCAGCTGCTTAAATCGTTTCGGTTCTGAGGATAAGGCAAACAGAATCAGTAGTTTCCAGCGGCCTTCCACTGCCTCTAACGCATCTTTAATGGAAAGCATATTCTTCGGACAACCTCCGCTTGTTAGCATATTTCAGGGGTTTGCAAAGTACGTTACTATCGTATCGGATAGCGCTATCCAAACTGGAAGTGCTTTCGATTGGATAGCGAAGGTATTTACTTTTGAGTCATTATCGAAACGAGAAACATGGCAAATCCGCAAAAAACATCAACCGTTTTACACATTACTCTTTGGGTTGTACAACTACTTTTAGCCCTCAGTATGACCTGGGCTGCCTGGATGAAATTGTTCCAGCCCATCGACACCTTATCGGTCATGTGGCCCTGGACTGGTCAAATTCCTGTTGTGCTGGTTAAACTGAGTGGACTCATAGATTTTTTGGGAGCAATTGGACTGATTTTCCCTACGCTATTCCATATTCAACCAAAACTTACACCCATTGCCGCTGTTTGTATCATCGTACTGATGTTCTTTGCCAGCGCTTTTCATATTATCCGAGGAGAAGCTTCGGTCATTGGCGTAAACATCGTTTTTGCGCTTCTGGCTGCGTTTGTAGTGTGGGGTCGATTTACGAAAGTGCCGATTGTACCAAGATAAAATGGCTACAACTAACAGAGATTCAGCTACAAGCTAGAGATATATGATACAGATCTTTGCGGGATAAACGACCTATAACCATGACTACGAATCAACCACGTCGATTCAAAACGATCAGCGAATTTCATCAATTCAGGGGATTGCCCAAGCCAGAGCATCCGTTGGTCAGTGTGGTCGACGTAGCCAACATGCGGCATTTGCTCGACAAGGAAACGAGCATGGTCTATGATTTTTATTCCATCACGCTGAAACGGAATTTCAATGCCCGGATGAAATATGGTCAGCAGGAATACGATTTCGATGAGGGCATACTGTTTTTTATGGCGCCTGGTCAGGTATTGAAAATTGAAGTGGAAACCGATAAACCATTGGTACATTCGGGCTGGATGTTGCTAATTCATCCTGATTTTCTTTGGAACACGGCATTAGCCAAAACCATTAAGGGCTACGAGTACTTCGATTATGCCGTATACGAAGCGCTGTTTTTGTCGGAGAAAGAAGAAACGATTATTGCTGATATTATGCAGCGTGTCCAGCAGGAATACCATTCCAACATCGATCAGTTCAGCCAGAGCGTAATCGTTGCGCAGATAGAGCTACTGCTAACCTATTCAGATCGGTTTTACCACCGTCAGTTCATTACACGAAAAATTGCGAATCACCAGATTCTCAATCGACTGGAAACACTACTTACCGATTATTTCAACAGCGATGACTTAATCGAAAAAGGCCTCCCAACAGTTCAGTCAGTAGCTGATGCATTAAACGTATCGCCTAACTATTTAAGCGGTTTGCTGAAAATCCTGACTGGGCAAAGTACACAACAGCACATTCACGATAAGCTGATCGACAAAGCGAAAGAAAAGCTGTCCACAACCAATTTGTCGATCAGCGAAATTGCCTATGCATTAGGGTTCGAGCATTCACAATCGTTCAGTAAATTATTCAAAAGCAAAACGGCACTTTCTCCGCTGGAATTTCGGCAATCGTTTAATTAATTAAGCTGAAGTACTTTACCCCTAAATCCTCTGAAGGGGACTTTGCTCGTACATAGACAAAGTCCCCTTCAGAGGATTTAGAGGTATTTAAGCTGCATAACGAAACGGCTACAACAACCATAGATTCGACTACAAGCGCCAGTCCCGGCATTTCGACTTTTGTAGAAACAAAATCGAAAAGATATGAACATCGTAATAACCGGCTCATTAGGCCATATCGGCAAGCCATTGACCGAAGATTTAGTGCAAAAAGAACAATCCATTACGGTTATCAGCAGCAAACCAGAAAAGCAAAAAGATATTGAATCACTAGGCGCAACGGCTGCCATCGGATCGCTGGAAGATGTTGATTTTCTGATTGCTACATTTACCAGAGCCGATGCCGTTTTTTTGATGATTCCGCCCAATTATGCTGAAACAGATGTTGTAGCGTATTATCAAAGGCTGAGTAACAAATATGTACAGGCGATTTCACAGACGAGCGTAAAACGGGTCGTATTGCTTAGCAGCTACGGTGCCCATTTAGACAAGGGTACAGGTTTCATTCTCGGCGCTCACCATGCCGAAGTCATTCTCAATCAGTTGTCGGACGTAGCCATTACCCATCTGCGCGCGGGTTATTTCTACTACAACCTGTTTGGCTTTGTCGATATGATTAAAAACGCCGGTTTTATCGGTACCAACTATGGTGAAGATGATAAGATGGCGATGGTTTCTCCAATCGACATTGCGGCCGTTGCTGCGGAGGAACTCGTAAAACCCGCTACCAGCCAAACCATTCGCTACGTAGCCAGCGATGAACGCACCGCCAGCGAAATCGCCAAAATCCTGGGAATTGCTATTGGCAAACCCGATTTACAATGGCTCGTTCTGACGAGTGAGCAAATGAAAGAAGGTATGGAACAACGCGGTCTGCCTCCACACGTTATTGACAACTTTGTAGAACTGGGTGCCAGCCTGCACAGCGGAGCTCTGCTTGAGGATTACGAAAAACACCCCCCCATTTTAGGCAATGTAAAGCTGGAAGATTTCGCCAGGGAATTTGCGATAGTGTATCAGAAATAACTATTTATTTCCCAAAAACAAGCAAGGTCATCTCAAGCGGGATGGTCTTGTTTGGTAAAACCAATATATTAGTCAACAGAAAGCAGGCCAGATGCCTGTTTTTTTATGTAGTTTCTACACCCAAATTTTCATTTCAATGATTGAACAGGTTACGTTTTATCTGGGTACGATATTGGTCATGGTGTTGCTGATTATCTTGGCTCAACGCCTGAGAGTAGCTTATCCGGTTTTGCTGGTGGTGGCTGGTCTTATTATCAGTTTTATTCCTGGATTACCCATGCTAAAGATGGACCCCGAGCTGGTCTTTATTATCTTTTTACCACCGCTGCTATATGAAGCTGCCTGGTCGAATTCCTGGAAAGAGCTGTGGAAATGGCGACGTATTATCCTCTCATTTGCCTTTCTGGTGGTCTTTGTTACGGCCTTTAGCGTGGCCTTAATTGCGCATCACTATATTCCGGGGTTTACGTTGGCACTGGGCTTTTTGCTCGGTGGTATTGTGTCGCCACCGGATGCGGTGAGTGCGGGCGCGATTATGCGATTTGTTAAGGTGCCTAAACGACTGTCGTCGATTCTGGAAGGGGAGAGCCTGCTCAATGATGCGTCGTCGCTGATTATCTTCCAGTTTGCAGTGATTGCCGTATCTACTGGAAAGTTCGATGCGCAGAATGCTTTGCTTAGTTTTTTGTGGATGGTGATTGGTGGAGTAGGGATCGGTCTGCTGGTTGCGTGGTTGTTTATGAAGCTGCATAAACTACTGCCTACCGACGTCAATATCGATATGGCACTGTCTATTCTTACCCCTTATGCTATCTATATTACTGCCGAAGAAGCGCATAGTTCGGGGGTATTGGCGGTTGTAAGTGGGGGCTTATTGATGTCTTATAATCGGTACAATTTTTTAAGCGGACGTTCCCGAATAAGAGGATTTAATTTCTGGGAAAGCACGTCTTTTATTCTGAACGGTCTGGTATTCATCCTGATCGGACTCGATTTGCCGCAAATTGTTTCAGGCCTGGACGGTACCAGTATCGGGGAAGCAATTCGTTATGGTGTACTCATTACTGTTACCTTAGTTATCGTCCGAATACTTTCCTGCTACGGTGCGCTCATCACTACGCTGATCATGCGAAATTTTATCACCGTTGCTGACAGTGGAAATCCAGGTTGGACAACGCCCATGATGTTGGGGTGGACAGGTATGCGGGGTGTTGTCTCGCTGGCGGCTGCGCTGTCGATTCCTATCCATCTGAACAACGGCGGAGCTGCATTCCCTCAGCGTAACCTTATTCTATTTATTACGTTTACTGTTATTCTACTTACCCTTGTTGTTCAGGGACTTACACTACCATTTGTTATTCGAAAATTCAATTTGGTTGAAAAAGATTACACGAAGCCAGAAGAAAAAGTAGATGCTTTTATTGAAAAGGAGTTCGCTACGTTAGCGCTGCAATACATGCGGGAAAATCTGAACGAGGATGAACTGGCGAAGCCCGTTTATCAGAAACTGATGAAAACCAGTACACATAAATTGTCTACCGACGGAGCGCCGACGGCCTTGAGTGACGCCGTAAAAGAAACATATCGGGGTATTCTGGATCGGCAACGACAATGGCTGGTCGAGAAAAACAGAACCACTATGACGCTCGATGAAGATATTGTCCGCAAACATCTGTACTATCTCGATCACGAAGAAGAGCGCTTGATGTTACGCTAAAAGATTAACCAGCCAAGATCAAAAAGAATACTTGCTTGGCGATCTTTACAATTAATCTGTGTTGGCGAAACATGACAGTTTGAACAAAGCAAAAATGACATTTTAAACAAAGTCTGAGGTGTGCAGACGCTCTACTTTTGTCCCAACAAAATTTTATAATAATGGGACAAACTAATTTTCAGGGAGCATTACAGAAACCAATTGGTTCAGGGTTTAACGCAACATCGACAGCTCACGAAGTCATTGATGGAGTTGATCTTACCGGTAAAATAGTCATTATCACAGGGGGGTATGCGGGTATTGGACTAGAAACGACCAAAACGTTAGCTGCTGCGGGAGCTACGGTAATCGTTCCGGTACGGGATAAAGAAAAAGCGCAAAAGGCGCTGGCAGACATTCCCAATGTGGAACTGGCGATGATGGATCTAATGAATCCGGCTTCCATTGATGCCTTTGCCGAAAAATTTCTGGCTTCGGACCAACCTCTTCATTTACTCATCAACAATGCTGGTATCATGTGGGTACCGTTGCGTCGGGACAGCCGAGGGTATGAATCGCAATTAGCTACCAATCACGTAGGCCATTTTCAACTGACAGCAAGATTATGGCCTGCTCTTAAAAAAGCAAAGGGAGCCAGAGTTGTAAATGTGTCTTCATTTGGTCACCAAATAGCGCCTTTCAATTTCGACGATCCCAATTTTGAACGCCGGGACTACGATACACTTCAAGGATACGGACAATCGAAAACGGCAAATAATCTGTTTACAGTTGAACTGGACAGTCGCGGACAAGCCTTTCAGGTAAGGGCATATTCGTTGCATCCCGGCTCTGTTAATGGCACTGATTTGGGCCGTGAAGCGCCCATGACGTTGTTTCAGCAAATGGGAACGCACGATGAGGAAGGTAACATCGTTCCGGAAGTAGCAAAAATACTAAAGACCATTTCTCAGGGTGCAGCCACAACGGTTTGGTGCGCTACAAGCCCTCTACTAGCCGAAATTGGTGGGGTGTATTGCGAAGATGCGGATATTGCCGAACTGGATTTAGGCAACATCGAGCATCGCTACGATGAACTGGCTACGTTGCGAGGAGTACAACCGTATTCGCTAGATGAAACCAATGCAAAACGGTTGTGGACCCTCAGCGAAGAAATGACAGGCATATCGTTTCCGGTTGAATAACAGCAGTTTTTATGGTTCTTTCGCAAAGGAAAACCCTATCTAACGATACATTGAGAAGTTAACCAGCATGGATTTTCAAACGCAATACATAACCCCCGACATCAAGCTTTCCTGCTTCGAGGATAAACTGTTTAAAACAGAGGTGTCGTTTGATTATCACATGCTGGTATGGTTCATTTCGGGTGAAACAAAGATTATTCAGGCGGATGCTGTGTACTTGTTTAAACCGGGCGATATTTTCTTAATTCCCCGTAATCAGCTGGCTACCATTATTAATTATCCGAAAGATAACCTGCCTCACAAAGCCGTTGCCATGCATTTAACGACAGATCGGCTGAGAAACTTTTATGCTAATCTGGACATAAAGCCCCGCATCACATCGTCGCCGGGAATCCGACTCTTTCAGCATCATCCCTTGCTGACAAGTTGTCTGGCATCGCTGTTGCCTTACTTTGATATGCAGGAAACGTTCCCGGAGACGATTGCTGCCTTGAAATTGACCGAAGCCATAAGCATCCTTAGAGCCGTTGATTCAACTATTGATCAAGTACTCGCCAATTTTGACGAGCCGGGGAAAATTGATTTGGCCGATTTTATGGGCAAAAACTTTATGTTCAATATGTCGCTGGAAAAATTCGGCTATCTGACTGGGCGTAGCCTATCGACGTTCAACCGGGATTTTAGAAAGCATTTTCATAGTACACCCCAAAAGTGGCTTACTCAAAAGCGTCTGGAATTCGCTCATTATCAGCTCACTCAAACGAAGAAAAAACCTGTCGATGTTTATTTGGAAGTAGGTTTTGAAGACCTGTCGCATTTTTCATTCGCCTTCAAAAAACAGTTCGGCTATCCACCAACTCAGCTAGTATAGTCATTCGGGCAGATGAAACGCTGAGCCTGTCTATTGAGTCTTAACCTTTTTCAGCCACAAGCCGTCCTTGCCTGATTCGGGTGAGTGTTTCGCGGGATACGCCCAGATAGGAAGCCACCATATGCAAGGGCACTCGTCGGAAAATATCGGGATAGGTGTCGATGAAATGTTGATATTTTACCTCCGCGCTGGCACTGATAGTCAATAGAATTCGCTTTTGAGAGACACCTATACTTTTATTTATCATCTTCTCCGAAAATGAGTTTATCTCAGGAATGGTCGTGCGTAGGGTTTCGAAATCGTCGTGACTCCACAGTACCACGTCACTGGCTTCAAGCGCGTCAATATTCAACTCGGAGGGTGTGCGATTAAAGTAGCTGTCGGGGTCTGTGAGCCACTCGTGTTCAGAAGAGAATTTCATGATATGTTCACTTCCGTCGGCAGCTATACCATACGTTCTGAGCAGACCCCGTAATACGAATATTTTCTGTTGACAAACTTCGCCTTCATGCAATAGCATTTGTCTTCTACGTACTTTCCGGATAATCGATTTCGAACAGATCAACTGCATTTGCTCGCCGGTAAGCCCAGGTTCGTACTGTCGGAGGTATTGCTCGAAATCGTCAAACATGATAAAAAGAAGGGTAGTCGTGAAGCTAAACGAAAAATACGATAAAAATGTCCTCAAAAAATTGAGTCAAATGCCCTCGCTCTTCAGCTCTATGTCCCACTAGTTTTGTGTGACCAACAAAGGAAAACTATATGAGAGTATTTGTGACCGGGGCCTCCGGATTTATCGGCTCCGCTATCGTACAGGAATTAATAACTGCCGGACATCAGGTCGTTGGCCTTGCCCGTTCAGATAAATCGGCAGAAGCCCTCTTCAAAGCAGGGGCTGACGTGCTAAGAGGAAGTCTCGAAGATCCCGACAGCTTAAAAAAAGGCGCTGCTGAAGCGGATGGCGTTATCCATACTGCATTCATTCACGATTTTAATCAATACCTGGCTGCTGCCGAAACGGATAAGCAGGCCATTGACGCAATTGGTTCCGTTTTAGCAGGTTCTGACCGTCCGTTTATTGTAACTGGTGGTATTTTAGGATTACGAACCGATGGTAATTTCATCACCGAAGACGATCCTGCCCCAGGTTTCCCCCGGGCTTCAGAAACAACGGCCATAGCACTGGCAGATGCGGGCGTCCATGCATCGGTTATTCGGTTACCACCTTCTGTTCACGACGCTGGCGATCAAGGTTTTGTACCTTTTATTATTAATACAGCCCGGAAGAAGGGTGTGTCGGCTTACGTAGGTGATGGTAGCAACCGCTGGCCGGCTGTACACCGATTGGATGCCGCTCATCTTTTCCGGTTGGCATTAGAAAAAGGTGCAACTGGGGCCAGATACAATGCCATCGGCGATGAAGGTATTCCGGTACACGAAATTGCAGAAGTGATTGGCAAGCACCTAAATGTGCCAGTCGTTTCTATATCACGCGAGGAAGCAGCTGGTCATTTCGAATGGATGAGTCGTTTTATCGTTTTCGACAGCCCGGCAGCTAGCCCAAAAACAAAGTCGCAGCTGGGTTGGGAGCCAACGAATACGGGTTTATTGGAAGATCTTGCCAAGCATTATTTTTAGGTCAGGTCCTCCCAGTTGTTGGCTCTTTCGCACTTGTTGTGGTTGGTTATGGGTTAATGGATCTGTTTATTTTCTACACTTCCTACGGTAATTATACCACATAAAGTGTGAATCTGTCTGATCTAGCCTTGGCATATATATGCCTTTATAGTTAAAATATCGGTGTTTAATTGATGTTTCTATTTACTCTGTCTGGCATATTTTTTGTCTGCGTACCTATACTTTAGGGATAAAAGAGTAATGTAATGAAACACTTTTTTCGTATTTGTGTATTTCAGGTTTGTTTAGTTTTTAGTCATTGGTCGATTGCCCACGCTCAATCAACGCAGACAGAAACATCACCTACTTCAGTTGCCACAACTTGGGCTGACATGACTGTGCGCATCATGACCAGAGCTCCCAAAAATACACCAACGTATGGATCTCGGGCTATAGGGTACATAGGGCTGACCATGTATGAAACTGTTGTTCAGTCGTCGCCCAAAAATCGATCAATTGTTCGGCAACTGGTCGATACGCTTACGTTGCCCAAAGTGAACACAAAGCAGTCATATTGTTGGGAATTAGCTCTTAACGCTGGACAGGCTTACATACTGAAAGCGCTCTACGAATACACCGATAAAACAAAACCGATTGACTCTTTAGAGCAGATTATTCATGACCAGTATGCTGTCAAGTTTAGCCCGGATGTCGTTGAGCGATCGGAAAAATATGGCAAAGCCATTGCCGCTAAAATTTACCAATGGTCGAAAAGTGATGGTGGCCACGAAGGATATTTGCGGAACTTCCCCACAGATTATGTGCGACCAACTGGGACAGGATTATGGGTACCACCCGTAATTGGCCAATCCAATACGAAAATTCCGATGCATCCAACCTGGGGAGATAATCGAACCTTTTCCCGGAAAAACCGAGCATTACCCCTGCCGAAGCCATTAGAGTATTCGACTGATACGACCAGTTTGTATTACAAATCCTATAAAGAAGTGGTTGATCGTAAGATAGGCCTTACAGATACCGAACGGGCCACTGTGATGTGGTGGGGAGACGATCCAACGGAAACATGCTCGCCCCCTGGTCATTCCTACAATCTGGGCAGTATTGCCATCCGCAACACCAATACTGATTTGATCAAAGCCGCTGAAACCTATGCGCGAATAGGTATGGCGGTGGCTGACGCATTCATTATCTGCTGGAAAGTAAAATTTACGTTCAACGCTGAACGGCCTTCTTCATACGCTCAAACTATCATTCGGGCTAATGGAAGGGATGGCAAGTGGTGGCCTCAATGGTTGCCGTTCTTTCTGGAACCGCCATTTCCTACGTTTTATTCGGGTCATGCAGTACAGTCGGCCGCTACCGCTGCTGTATTGACCGAGTTATACGGTACTAGTTTTTCGTTTACGGATGATACGCATGTACATCGCCCTGAGCTCAAATTGGTAACCCGGAAAGAATTACCCAATAATCCAACACAAGCGGACTATGCTGACTACTTTAGTCCGGTTACCTACACGGTAAAATACGAACCCCGGCATTATAAATCGTTTTGGGCAGCAGCTCAGGAGTGTGCTGAATCCCGATTGATGGGCGGTATTCATACGCGCTACGATAACGAAGTGGGCCTGGCCGAAGGTACTAAGATTGGCAATAATATTAATGCATTACGCTGGAAATAAACGTTTTTGCTTTTTTTATACGTAAGCTAATTGTCAAAAGTCGCTCTTAAAAGGGCGACTTTTTCAGTTCAATGTATGGTGAATTTGGTACAGGTAATACGGGCGGCAAACAATACATTATCACTATTAGGAATAGGTTGAACCTGTGGATATCCGTATCTGAGATGCTACAGAATGTGGAAATAACCCTACAAAATAGACGTGTAAAATCAAAGCAACTACTATTTTTTATTTCTTAATTGTCAGATTATCAGGCATGTATGTTTATTTACATAGACTTGGCACAATTTAGGCAATATACTTTTCGGCAAGCAAGCCTTTGGATTCAGTTGATCGCTACAATGAGTAGCTCCTATATAGATCGAATTCAATATACTCAACATTATGAAAAAGAAAAAAGCCACCGCTAAGCATAGCGATGGCTTTTTCATGTAAAACAGATAATCAATTGAACAATGGCCGGGTGGCAAGCTGAAAAGGTTTCTATTTGGATGCCTGCCAGGTAATATACAAAGCTGCAGCCGTGCAGCTAATTGAGGCTAGAAAGGTCATAGTACCCAACAGCAAATAAAATCCTGACATAAACCTAATACTGATCAGCACTAAGAATATGGCTGCCAGGCAAAAAACAGGAAACAGATAATGCAGAATTTTAGGAAGCATATACATAGGGGTGTGAATAGGCAAATAGAACCAAAATGAGTGATCTTCTTGAAAACCAGCCTGAAAGCTATAAGTTAAGTTATAAATCAGCGCCCAAGCTGGTAGAACCGGTTTCGGCAAACAACGCATCGAAAACCTTGTAGCGGGAGGAATCCCAGTAGCCAACGAACTAATGTAGGACGGGGTATACGATCAGGAGATTTATCGCCACAGGCAGGGCACGAACCTTTAATAGATACTTTTCTATATAGGATGTACAGAAACAGCAATAAAGCAACAATTGCCAGGAATAGTAATAATTGTCTGGGAATGAGCATGATAGATTGGATATAGGTCACTGTGTAGACTTATAAAAAACTTTTTAGGTCACAGTTCGCCACAACAAAAAATCATTAAGAGAAGGGGCTTTCATTAAATAGTGAGGTAATAGACCAATGAATATCTGAAATGCAGATACTGACTGATCTGAAAGGAAGAGTGCCAAATTTACCTAGCCAGTTATCTGTTGAAAAACCAGCCTGAATTTACGAATCATCAGTTCCTTCTCCCGCCCCTCAACAGTAAGTGGAGCAATGTTAACAGCTGGAGAATGCCTTTTGGTCTCTAGACAATCCGATGTGTTAATAGCACTTTTACGAAGTGGTGATTGAGTAAAAGTGTGAGCTAAAGGGGCATTAGGAGTAGCGTCTTAACCTTATCGTGTACACAACTTATCGGCTCTTTTGCGCCCTGATCCAATTAAACCTGTTTTGACGGCTGTGGAAAGCCAAAAGGAAGTAGCCAAAAGGCGTTTATAATCCCCTAAAAAGAGATAAGGTTCCCTGATCATCGCAGAGAACCTTATGCTGACTATTCCTAAACCCTTAACCTTTTCTACATGAAAAACTAACTTTTACTCTTTTCTGTTCCAAATCCCGTTTTTAATGCAGGATTTGATTTAACTTATTGGATGTCAGCAGCTTGGTTGATGGATTGATTCGCATCCCAAAGGAAATTGATCATCCGAGCTGTGTATTTAGCCTGATTCACCCAATTATTGGCGTTTGCATCTTTATGCTTGGCCAATTTATTCGTTACCTGAGCTACAGATTCGTTGAACTTAGCCTGATCAGCAGCGCTCATGTTAAGCACGGCGGCTGGGTTTTGGTTGTACAACGAGACTACGCTCATAAAGTTTTGCCAGTTGGTAGTATTAGCCAGCTTGGCAACGTTTTGTTCAACATACGAAGCAAATTGCTTCTGTGAACCATTGACAAGCAGTACACTTGCCGGCTTGTTGGCTGCCGGGCTATCATCAGTGTTGGTGGTGGTAGCCGCGTCTGCCTGAGAAATCGCTAACCCTAATCCAAGAATCAGTGATGCAAAGATAACACGCGTTTTCATTGTTTTGTTCTATTTGGTTTTGATTATTGAACGCACAAATGTCTATAGAAATTCCAAAACGACAAAACGCTATAATGGCCTGATTTAAAATTTTATTCCGAATTTTGTGCTGTTTTTACCTATAATTCCTGACTATTAAAACTTTTTTATGTTTAAATGAGAATAATATTCTGCCTAGGTAATATGTCATCTCTATAAAATATGCCTTAATAAAATTATAAAATTCTTTAAAAAGTTATATCATTGGTTGTAATTATTCATGGTCGCTTGTATTCCCAAAGTACAAAAAGTAAGTGCAGCATCACCTGCTCGGTCCAAATAGTCTGGTAATTGGATCATTTCGTCTTCTGGAAACTGCCCTAATACGAAATCAATCTGTCTTCCTTTCGAGAAATTCGATCCAATACCGACCCTTAATCGAGCATATTCCTGCGTTGCCAATACTTCATCGATATTCCGTAATCCATTATGCCCACCCGGCGACCCTTTGGGTTTCAGACGCAATTTGCCAAAGGGTAAATCTTTATCGTCGGTAATAACCAACAGGTTCTCAACGGGTATGTTTTCCTGCTTCAAATAATAGTTGACTGCCTTGCCACTAAGGTTCATGTAGGTGGTTGGCTTGACAAAAAATAACTGTTTGCCTTTGTATTGCCATTTGGCCGTATACGCCAGCCGGGTCATTGAAAAGGAGAACCCATGTTGAGCGGCCAGTCGATCAAGAACCATAAAACCAGCATTGTGTCGAGTAAGTGCGTATTCAGGGCCAATGTTGCCTAGGCCTACAAGGAGAAATTTCATAAATCAGTTAGTCAATAAGGCAATCGATTCGTGGTAGCTGGTTTGCGTACCATCAGGGAATAAACAGTCCAGTCGATATGTATAAGTTCCACTAGGACTTAACTGCCCGCTTTGCTGACCATCCCAAATGGTTTCGCCACTTGACAATGCAAAATTGGCACGATTGTAAATAACCGTGCCCCATCGATCGTAAATTGTAAATCGCAGAACGGTCAGTTGAGGAAAGGCAAAATAAGCTTTTAGCTCGTCGTTAACGTTGTCACGATTTGGGGAAAAAGCGGTTGGTAGGTGAACCAGATTGGCACAATCGAGGGGAATTTGAACGCTCTGCGTAAGGATGCAATTGTTAGAATCTTTTACAGACAGCACATAATCGCCACCTTTCAATTCAGAAAAAATAGTGGTATCCCGAAAAGAGGTGCCATTGAGCGAATAGAGCTGGTTCGATGAATTGTTGACTTCAGTAATCATAAGCGCACCATTTTGTAGCCCGCAACCTTCAGGCAAGGTGGCCAATTCAGGAATAGTTGGCCCGGCGCTTGCCGCTACATTAACTGATTCAGTAAGAGTACAACCATCTCGGTCACGAGCCTGTAACGTGTAAGAACCCCCTTCCAAACCTGTGAAAAAGGCATTATCCTGGAAATTCTGACCATCCCTGCTATATTGAATAGGAATCTTTCCTCCCCATACGGTTAAACTGACCTGTCCGTTCGCTTGCCCACAGGAAGTAGGCGTCACGGCTGAACTCGCAACCGTCATAGGGGTTATTGTCGGTAAGCTGGTCACGCGATTCGTTTCGCATCCGTTGGCGTCGCGCGCCCGGAGCGTATAGGTGCCACCCGGCAGTTTCGTAAATGTAGGACTGGACTGATACGAAACGCCGTAATTGATTGAGTAGGTCATTGGCTCTTTTCCCCGCGATGTGACTACGGTCACTTCGCCACTGGCTGTTTCGCAGCGGGGAGAAGTAGTTTTTAAATCGCTAATGAGCGGACCTGAATCAGCGGTAATGTCAACCGTTTGGGTCGACTGACAACCGTCGGTATCCTTTGCTACTACTGTGTAAGAGCCGGGACGTAAGCTCGTAAATATAGGCGTTGCCTGAAATGCCCCGCCATTCAAACTATATTGTAAAATAGCTAACCCTGAAGAACTCATCTCGATAGAGCCATTCTCTTTGTTGCAACCCGTATTCGCAGATATTACTTTGAACGTTGGTTCTTTAATCGTAATGGTGATCGGAATGGGCGGACTTTCGTTATTATTGAGTGTTTGCGTAATATAGAACGTGGTTGTCTGGGCGATTTTGGGGCTGTATGTATTGCCAGTGGCCAGCAGGGTTGTTTTGGCCGCCGACGTATACCAGCGGATGTTCCGGCCGGTAACGGCTAAATTAATCGGTGTCTGTTTGCAGTATACCGTGTCTGACTTCAGCGTGATTCGATAGAGTTCCATCGTTCCTCCACCTTCAGTTATACAGGTGGTGCCGTTTACAATATTTTCATACGGACCAATCAGGCTTTCATTGGCGGCATTGTAGGTGAGTTTACCCATCCAGAAACAAACATCTTTAACGGCAGTCCCTCCGTTTTTGTCGGCCTCTCCAAACGTGACGATTTGATTGGCCAGAGTTCCTGATACATAAACGACTCCACTAAACGGTACATTGGGATTGGAAGTCTGTGCTGTGCCGCTAATCGCAACATTCGATTGCGTGAGCGTCATGGTGTAGTTAAAAACCTTTTTACCAATATCGCTGGAGGTTGTAATACCTAGCCAGTGACCCGATACGTTCTGGGCCTGCGTAGTGCTAAACGCACTTACAAGTGCCAGAAAGAGTAAAGCCGTAAGGATTCGGTTCATAGCTCCTGATGGTTAGAAAAACGAAGAGCGATATTACAGAACGGCTAAGGTAGTAACAATACTGCATTTGTATGATTTATCGGTATCCTAGTCGATAATCATTAGTCGGTAGTCGTTAATAAATAGTTAATAGTGACTGATAGGTACTGACTGACGACTATTGACTAATGACTATCGACTAGAATACTTATTTTTACCCCATGAATCAACAAAGACTGATTTTATCTAGCCCTTTACTCGAAATTGTGATCAGCCGACTGGCGCAGCAATTAATTGAAACCTATCAGGATTTTTCGGATACGGTTATTCTGGGTATGCAACCGCGCGGTATTTATTTTGCCGATCGAGTAGCCCGTGAACTAGACCGTACGTTAGGGCATTCGGTTCCCCTGGGTTATCTGGACGCTACCTTTTATCGTGACGATTTTCGTAGGCGCGATACGCCCTTGCGACCGAATACGACCAATGTTCCTTTTATTATTGAAAATAAGCGGGTTATTCTGATCGATGATGTCCTGGCGACGGGCCGTATGGTGCGGGCCGCCCTTGATGCCATGACTGCCTTTGGACGTCCGAGAAAGGTAGAATTACTCGTGCTGATTGATCGGCGATACAACCGTGACCTTCCTATTAAACCCGATTATACAGGCAAGCGCGTCAATACGCTCGAATCGCAGCAAGTGTTGGTTGAGTGGACGGAGCAGGGTGCTGAAGCGGATCGGATCTGGCTAGTTGGCTAAGCCTGAAGCAGTTCCCGAAATGAGTGAAGCAAAGTAGGAATCATCCTTTTTATGTAAACGGTTTCTTTGATTTCCTACTACTTTGGTCTAGTAAACAGAGAAAATGTAACATAATTGACTAAAGTATTAATAGTTAGGGATTTATTTATAAGGGTGTATAGTATTTTTTACTTAAGTATTGGCAAGTTTTTTGTAATTTAGCAGACCGTAACTTTAACTATGAAACGTCTGCCTCAACTTCTATTTTTTCTTTTCAGTTTAACGCTTGCTAATACCTTCCAGTCCGTATACGCGCAAACACCGTACACCGTCACTGGGTTAGTCACTGATGCGAATACAGGCGAACCGATTCCTTTTGCCAGTGTTGCCCTAGTAGGGCGCAAGGTGGGTACGCTAACCGATGAAAAAGGCCGATACACGCTGGCCGCTAAAATCCTGACCGATTCGATGGCAGTTAGCTCAATGGGATATAAAACCCTGCGACTGCGAATTGATCCCGAACGTACTTCCCAAGCCGTCGATTTTAAACTGGCATCAACCGGTACGGCTTTGTTGGAAGTCACCGTGAAAGCGGGCGAAAACCCCGCCTGGCGTGTTCTTCGGCAATTGCGTAAAAACCGGTCAATAAACGATCGGAAACGACTGTCAGCCTACGAATATGATAGCTATGTAAAAACCGAAATCGCCCTGAGTCATGTCTCAGATCGTATGCGGAAAAATCCCCTTATCAAGCGGATTAATGAAGCAATGAGCAAACATGACTCGATTGTGGACGATGAAGGCCATAAACTTCTGCCACTTCTGGCTTCCGAATCGGTATCGAGATATTATTATAGGGCCAGCCCTGAGCGCAAACGGGAAGACATTCGAAAAACACGAATTAAGGGAGTTGCGGTCGATGACGCGGGATTGAGTTCGCAATTACTGGGGGGAACCAATCTGGTTAACCAGAATTTCTACGACAATTACATTCCGATTCTGGGAAAGGATTTTGCTTCGCCAGTTGGTGATAACTGGAAAAACTGGTATGAATTCTATTTGGCCGATACTACCCAAATTGGCGATCATATCTGTTACGAAATTCAGTTTGATCCCAAACGCCCTGAAGATTTGGTCTTCACGGGTAAAGCCTGGATTGATACAACAACATTTGCCCTTTGTCAGATTGAAACGAAAATCGGCAAAGGGGCTAACCTGAACTACGTTCGCTCGCTAACCATCGAGCAGGAACTGGAATCGACTCCCGATTCTACAGGCGGAACGGGTACGGCGGGTTGGTTACCCGTCAGCATTCATTTGAAGGCCAATCTGACGGGCGTAGGTAAACAGTCGCTTGGATTACAGGCTCAGGTAACGCTGCGGAATGGGAATATTGTTGTGAACCGACCTCATCCTTCCGCTTTTTATGAACAGGCTATCGAACCCAGCGATACAGTAGCTACGCAGAATGAGGCCTTCTGGAGTTCTGTCCAGAAAAATCTTGCTGGCTCTGACTCATTGAATAAAGAAGATCAGAAAACCCGCGAAATAATTGGAAAACTACGGGCTGTGCCTGCCGTTAAGAAAGCTGAAGCAATAGGACAGGTGCTGGTTACTGGTTTTTATAAGGTAGGTGGGTTTGACCTTGGTCCTTATCCTTATCTGTTTGCGATCAATAGCGTGGAAGGATTACGAACCCGCATCGGTTTCCGAACCAACGAACAGTTCAGCCGAAATTGGGTACTTCGTGGCTACCTAGCTTACGGAACGGAAGATGAGAAATTCAAGTACGGGGGCGAAATCAATTATATTTTTTCGAAGCAACACTGGACCATGTTGGGGGTTCGACTCCAGAATGACCTGGAGCGATTGGGATTAACCCCTGAATTAATAGGTGGGAACCGGATTTTCTATGCCTTTAGCCGATTTGGGCGCTATCGGGGTGGTTACCAGAGTATTCAGAAAGAAGCGTTTTTTAAAACGGAACCAGTGAAAGGAATACTGCTCACCGCTTCGATAGGCAGTAAGACGTTCGATCCGCTTTTTCCATTCCATTATCGGTTGCAGCCTGAATTAGGCGATCAATCGCCATTGCGATCCGATATTTACGACGCCTATTGGTCAATTGAAGCGCGACTGGCCCGTAAAGAGAAATACATCATGGATGGTAACGAGCGCATTACACTCGGCACCAAACGGGCTCCTGTACTGACAATCCGCTACACCCGTGGTATGCAGTCGTTAGGTGGGGAGTATAATTACAGCCGAATAAATATACGAGCGCAACAATCTCTTCGATTAGGGCCACTCGGTCGGATGACGTATCTGCTTTCGGCTGGTTTTACGCCAGATGTTATGCCTGCGCCAATGTTGTTCCCACATATTGGTAATCCAACTCCTCTGCTGACAACCAACACGTTTAACCGAATGCAGTTCTACGAATTTGTCAGCGATCGATTTGTGGCCGTTCACATACAGCATCGATTTGAAGGGTTGTTATTCAACCGGTTGCCGGGTATTCGAAAACTTAACTGGCGATTAATTGGCAATGTGGATGCGCTTTGGGGAAGTTTATCAAAAGAGAATCAGGCAGTTGCTACCGGTAGACCCTTGCCTGATGGCGTTCGGCCAATTTATTTTGGCGCCCTCGACAGTGGAATTCCTTATTTGGAAGTTGGGTACGGTATTGATAATATTTTCAAACTCATTCGTATTCAGGCCATTCACCGATTAAATTACCTGGATGCAGCGGGCTTAAATGGTATTCCGCTTAATTCTTTCGCGCTGAAAGCTTCCGCTACAGTTAGCTTCTAAATTAGCCTGGATACAAAAAGCTGTCCGAAATGCGATTTTCGTTGATTCAACGAAAATCGCATTTCGGACAGCTTTTTTATATAGTGAACCTGTTTAAACTTTCGGGAAAACATGATGAAAACCACTTTCGACTCGAAATTGAAACAGGTTCTGAATCTATAAACGAATACAGCTTAATGTAACGATATATAAGTCTGGATATAGATGGTATGGCTGTATAACTTTCTGGCTTTTCGGCTTGTTCTTCCGAAAACTCATGCTGCTATGTCTCTTGTCGCTCCTGCATCCATTCAGAAAGTTTCTGGTGAAAATCTTACTGAAAAGCCTGACCTATTGGCTGTTGAAGAACCACTTGAAATTCGGTTAGGATTTGGAGATACCTCAGATCGACAGCAACGCTCTATTGCCGTTACGATGCGGACGCCTGGCCACGATGAAGAATTGGCAATGGGATTTCTATTTTCAGAGGGTATCATTCATCGTCCTGCTGATATAATCTCGTGTCGACATTGTGTGCAGGACGCTCAGAAAAAAGGGAACGTTATCCGCGTCGAATTGCACCCTGATGTACTGATAGACTGGTCACGATTAGAACGCTCAACGCTTACATCGTCCAGTTGTGGTTTATGCGGAAAAACAACTATTGATGCGATTAGCCCGCTTACTGATGGAGCTATCTTATCTGATTTCTCCATTAAACCGTCGACTCTCCACACATTGCCTGATCGTATTCGGGAAATGCAGCGGGGGTATGCCTACACAGGCGGTATACATGCAGCTACCTTATTCGATAGCGAAGGAAACCTTGTTCTCATTCGCGAAGATATTGGCCGACATAATGCTTTAGATAAACTTATTGGGGCTGCTTTCTGGCAAAACTGGTTGCCACTAAGCCAGTTTGGGGTTTTTCTAAGTGGCCGGATTGGGGTCGAGCTAGTTCAGAAGAGCTGGATGGCGGGAGTCCCACTACTGGCTGCGGTGGGGGCTCCATCGAGTCTGGCTGTACAGATGGCTCAGGAAGCCACAATAACCCTGGCCGGATTTGTCCGCGATGAGCGATTTAACATTTACAGCGAACCTTGGCGGGTTAAGGTGAATCGGGGAGAGGGTGTAGAGCATGGAGTGAAATAAACGAATAGTAACCTTTGCTCATTCCCCCATGCTCTCTGCTAAGCTGGCAGAAGTATCTGCAACGCGCCCGGCTTAATGTCTGCTTTTAGCTGGGTAATTCGCCCACAATATTCTCCATCAATCTGGAAATAGGCACGTCGGTGCGTTTCGATAGTAACGGATGTTGACGGAAAAATTTCAATCTGCTTGGGATCAAATGGCTTATATCGCCAAAATAATTTAAGGATTTCGCCAAACGATAACCGCCGAAAAACAACGACTTCAAATTGCCCATCGAAGGGCGTTCCATCGGGATTAATCACGGCTCCGGTGCCGTACATGCGAGCGTTTGCCAAAACAACCATAAAAGCAACCCGATGCACACATTCGTCGCCAACCGTGATAGATACTTTCAGTAATCGACGTTTTCGAAGAACATTGATGACTGCCCGTAAATAGCCTAGTTTGCCCCGTAAATTATTCTTTTCGTAATGCCTGACCACCTGCGCGTTCATCCCAATGTCGCTCAGATGAAGACAAACATTATCGTTATTAATGAGCAGAACGTCAGTGGCTTTGGGCGTTCCGTCGACCAGCAATGCCAAACTGTCTTCGACAGAAGGAGGAATACCTAATTCTACGGCCATTCCGTTGGCTGATCCAGCTGGTAATATGCCGAGAGGAATCGCTTTGTCAAGTAATTCTGTAGCGACAATTTTGATGGTTCCGTCGCCCCCGACGGCTACAACCCGATCGGGCTTATGTTGGTCAATTTGCTGCCGAATGAAGGTTTTATCGTTTTTGCCTTTGAGATAACACAAGTGAATGGAATGTGGCAGGCCTTCGAAATAGTCTTGAATACCGTCTTCCCACTGGGTTTTAGCCGTGCCACCTGAGACAGGGTTAATGAAAAATAGAAAAGTCAACTTCTGAGTAAATTATAGGTTATAAGATATACGAATTGATTGAATCGCATGGACACAACTCAGGTACCACCTATCCATAAACCGAAAAAAAGCGTAAAGGATACCGTAAAACAGTTTTTTTTACGATTACTACGACTGACCGATCAACCCGTGGTAAAAGTATATCGTGGATTTGGCAACGATAGCCGAGTGATTATATACGGCCACGTTTTTCGTAGGAGTGCTTTGCCCCGAAGAAATTACCGCGATATTGATCTGGTCAACCTCCTGGCTGTCATACGCTTATTCTTAATTCGGCCATATTCGCAGGCTACTGTTGAGGTTCGGTTTTCTGGCCAGCAAGCCCGTACTCAGACGGATCAGGATGGCTATTTTCAGTTCGAGTTGCTGTTAAACAAACCCTTATCCCCAGGCTGGCACAATGTCAGCGTACAGCTTATTTCCGGTGAGTTATCATCCAAAATGACTGTAGCTGAGGGCGAAGGTCAGGTGTTGATACCGCATCCTGGGCCGTTTATTTGTATATCCGATATTGATGATACCTTTTTGGTGTCTCATTCGGCAACCATTACGAAACGACTGCTGGTTTTGCTGACGGAAAATGCCCACAGTCGAATCCCTTTCGAAGGCGTAGTGGCTCACTATCAATTATTGGCTGGAGCCGATACTGGGTCAGGTGATCATAATCCATTCTTCTATGTGTCGAGCAGCGAGTGGAATTTATACGATTATATTCTGGAATTTTCGAAAAAAAATGGATTGCCAGAAGGTATATATCGGTTGAGTAAATTGAAACGACTGTCGCAATTGTTAAAAACGGGTAAAGGGAAACATCACACGAAAGTGGATCGAATTACTCAGATCATTGACATGTACCCGGATCGACAATTTATCCTGTTAGGCGACGATTCACAGCTAGATCCCAGCATTTATACGGCTGTCGTTGAGCGATATCCAGGTCAGATTCGCTGCGTTTATATTCGGCAGATTTACGCTAAACATAAACCTCAGACAGAGAGTTTGATGACAATTGTTGACAAGCATGGTGTAGAACGCTGTTACTTTGCTCATAGCGCCGACGCACGCCAGCATTCAATAGATATTGGCTTAACAATCAAATGATTATTCCTGCTTTATAATGGCTGATCAGAATCAAAATACACCACCGGAAACATTAACAGGTGAACTTGAGATAAAAGAACCCTATTCTGAAGCAGCTGGAGCAACGGCCGTTTTTCAATCATTCAAACATGTATTGCAGGGAACAGGGGTAGCGCGGGGCTGGAAATCGCTTATCAAGCTGAACCAGAAAGACGGGTTCGACTGTCCATCCTGTGCTTGGCCAGATCCTGATGGGCACCGATCAGTTATTGCCGAATATTGCGAAAGCGGGGCTAAAGCTGTTGCCGACGAGGTGATGACCAAACATACAGCGTCGCCCGTATTATTTCAGCGTTATTCGGTAGCGGAACTACTGCAAAAAAACGACTTATGGCTGGGTCAACAGGGGCGACTGACGCAACCGATGCTCTTGCGGCCGGGTGCCACTCATTATGAATCTATCGCTTGGGCAGATGCTTTCAAACTCATTGCTACTGAACTCAATGCGCTCAAATCGCCCGATGAAGCTATCTTTTACACGTCGGGTCGTACGAGCAATGAAGCTGCTTTTCTATACCAGTTGTTTGTTCGTCAGTTTGGTACGAATAATATGCCAGACTGCTCCAATATGTGCCACGAATCGACCAGCGTTGCTTTGGCGGAATCGATAGGACTAGGTAAAGCATCGGTCAAATACGAGGATTACGAAAAGGCTGATGTGATTATGATCATTGGCCAGAATCCGGGGACGAATGCCCCCCGAATGTTAACGCCCCTGGAAAAAGCCAAACGCAATGGTGCAAAAATAATTGCCGTAAATCCGCTCCACGAAACAGGGTTACTCAAATTCAAAGACCCGCAAAGTCCGCGAGATATGTTATTGGGGGGCGAAAAGCTGACAGACTTGTTTTTACAGGTTCGTATCAATTCTGATCTGGCTCTACTGAAAGCCATGTGTAAACTGTTGCTGAAGGAAGAAAAAGTGTCTCCTGGAAAGGTACTGGATCGGTCATTTATTCAGCAGTATACAGCGGGCTATGATGCGTTCGTGAAAAGCCTGGATCAGTTTGAATTAGGCGAATTAGCTTCTCAATGTGGCCTGGCAGTGGCTCAAATTCAGGAAGCGGTCGATTTGTTCAAGCATACCCGTAAACTGATTATTTGCTGGGCCATGGGCCTGACACAGCATCAAAATGCTGTTCAAACGATCAATGAGGTCATTAACCTATTATTACTAAAAGGAAGTATTGGTATCGAAGGAGGAGGGGCCAGTCCGATACGTGGTCATAGTAATGTTCAGGGCGACCGGACAATGGGAATCTGGGAAAAACCCAAACCTGAATTTCTGGATGCGCTTGAAAAAGTTTTTAAGTTTGAACCTCCCCGCAAAGATGGCTACGATACGGTTAAATCAGTCAAGGCCATGCATGATGGTAAAGCTTCCGTTTTCTTTGGGCTAGGTGGCAATTTTGCAATGGCCGTATCCGATACGAATTATACGGCAGAAGCCTTGAAAAAATGCAAACTAACGGTTCATGTTTCTACTAAACTAAACCGTAGTCACCTGATTCATGGCGAGACAGCCTTAATATTACCCTGTTTAGGGCGCACAGATCGTGATATTCAGGCTAGTGGTGAGCAATTTGTTAGTTGCGAAAGCACAACCGGTGTTGTAGCGCAATCACACGGCGTTGTCGATCCAGTAGTAACATCACTCAAAAGTGAAGTGGCCATTATTGGTGAATTGGCAAAAGCAACATTGGCGAACAAGTCAACTGTTGATTGGGATGGCCTGGTCGGGAATTATGACCGCATCCGAGATTTGATAGAGCAAGTTGTACCCGGTTTTGATCGCTATAATGAACAGGTGCGTAAACCCGGCGGTTTTTATATTCCCAATGGACCACGGGTACGGGAATTTAAGACGAAGGATGGCAAAGCACAATTTACGATCAATACGCCCGTCCATCACGATCTGCAAACCGGAGAACTTCTCTTGATGACCATCCGGAGCCACGATCAGTTCAACACCACTATCTACGGCAATGATGACCGATACCGGGGTGTTTATAATGAACGGCGGGTAATTTTTATGCATCCCGATGATATTGCCAATCTTGGTTTACAGGAAAAACAGGTCGTTGATTTACATAGTCGGTATAATGGGAAGAAGCGAACCGCTCATCGTTTTGTTGTGATTCCGTACGATATTCCACGCGGCTGTTGTGCTGCCTACTTCCCAGAAACAAATGTATTAGTACCTATCGACTCAATCGCCGAAAAAAGCAATACACCAACGTCAAAGTCGATTGTCGTAACTGTTACGTCAGCACTTGGAAAAGTAGGAGATTGATGGGCTTTCGAAGGCCTTAGTTTTACAGGCCAATTTTTATAACTAGCGGTTTTTAATTGACTTTCGAGCCTGCGGTGCGATTCGGTTGCCAGACAATAATGGCCCAATCGTACCGCAGGCTTGCTTTTATGGATATGGAAAAGTTATCGTAATTGAATTTCAAAAACTACAGCTTCAAAGTGTACGATTGGCATATATTTTGTGCGATGTTTTACGGAGCAACGGTTACTTATAAGACATAGGTTGATCAAATAGTTTATTAAGCGGCTAGAAGGCTGAATCGTATACCAATTTCCCTCTGGATAGGTTTTGTTACTTTTTAATCATAATATTAAAGATAATAGTCCGATTATTGTACTAAATAGTTAGTTTGGTAATATTTAGTTTACAATAATAACTAACCTTAATGTTATGAGTACACGGTTTATTGGTGTAGGTTTGGTATGTGGAATACTTCTAGCATTAGTAGTAAATCAAATTCAGGCGGTTGCCCAAATCAAGATTACTTATCCAGTTAATCGATTGGTCGTGCAGCGCGACACGGGTAATAAAGCCATTGTGCAGATTGCTGGTAGCTACGCACAACCATTGAATACAATTGAGGCCAGAGTGGTATCTCGTACGCTCGCTCAAGGGGGAACTCAGGGAACTACTACGTCCTGGACAGTTATTCAAACCAATCCGACAAATGGTCAATTTAATGGCAAACTCACTGTTAAAGGTGGCTGGTATAAAGTGTTGGTGCGGGGCATCAGTGGTGGTGTAGTGGTAGCTACTGACTCGGTGGAGCGCTTCGGCGTAGGGGAGGTGTTTGCCATTATGGGGCACTCCAATGCACAGGGATCAGGTTGTACGATTAATGGTGTAAATCAGTGTCCTTCTTTAGGCGGAGCCAGTGACGAACGGGTAGTTGTAACGCCTATTCCTGTACCGGAAAACGAGCCAACTTATTATCAATATCTGACTACGGCCAGCACACGGTACTTGCCCGGTATGTCCTTTCGGCAATTATTACCAGATAGCGGTTTTGCTCCATTTGCCCATATGCCCTGGCTTTGGTCGCGGATGGGCGATGCGTTGGTTCAGCGGATCAATGTACCGGTGTTGCTTTACAATGCCGGGTTTGGTGGAACGAATATGCAGCAAACGTACTGGGCAGCGTATGACATTCCGTTTAGTCACTCCTTTGTTAACTATAACATCCGAATGCCTTATGCGAACATTCGGAACACGATGAACCTGTATATTCCCAGTACGGGCATACGGGCGTTTCTGGTGCAGCACGGCGAAAATGACCGGGCAAATCCCACCGATTCAACGGTTAAATATTACAAAAAGGTATTCGAAAAGATTCGAACCGAAGCCAATCTGCCGAACCTGGCTTTTATCGTATCCATATCGTCATTTGGCGGTACTCGGTATGATAATGTGCGAGCCGCACAATTCCAGATCATTAATACGCCAAGCTTTTTATCATTTTTGGGGCCTGATTTAGACAATATTAGCAGTGTGGAAGACCGGCCCGATGGAATCCACTATTCTCCGGCGGGACAAGTCAAAGCGGGAAATGCCTGGGCAAATGCTATTACCGATGAATATCTGAGAAATGTTCTATCGATGCCTGCCGAGCAGCAACCCCTTGTCAGTATTGCCTGTGGCCCCCCAAACCAATTGCGCCTGACTCAACCGAGCGGATACCAATCTATATGGAATACAGGCAGTGAAGTAAGTAGTTTGACCGTTGGTACAGGTACCTACTATGCTCGAATTAGTACACCTCAAAACAAGGTTTATTTTCCACCCGCTATTGCGGTTCCGGCCAATGTAAAACCCGCTACGCCAACGATTACGACTGATAATGGAGGAGGGTTTTCTATCTGCAGTAGTTCGGGAATACGGCTGATTTCTTCCTTTTCAGGCCCGAATCAATGGAGTACTGGAGCTACGTCAACGTCAATCAATGCAACAACAGCTGGCACTTACGTGCTTCAGGCTAAAAACCCGGTATATGGCTGTCTATCAGATCCGTTTCCCCGGTCTGTGAGCTTGTCACCAACGGATTTACGAATTAGTATGCAGACGTCTAAGCGCGTAGTCGCTCTGAACGACACTGTAAGTGTTTGGATTACAGTAGAAAATAGAAGTGTTTGTGATGCACAGACTTTTTCGGTGCGAAGCCGATTACCCCAAAGCATGGCTTTTGTTTCGTCGTCCCAAAGTTTAA
This sequence comes from Spirosoma harenae, assembly GCF_054776975.1. Classification (NCBI taxonomy): domain Bacteria; kingdom Pseudomonadati; phylum Bacteroidota; class Cytophagia; order Cytophagales; family Cytophagaceae; genus Spirosoma; species Spirosoma harenae. Next base: position 220,179 of record NZ_BAAHBD010000002.1, read on the forward strand.
ACGCAACGAATAATGTCGTGAATGGGAATTATGCTAGTTTGGCTGGCGGAAACGTCGTCAGTCGACGATATATTGGTCGGTTGCAGGCCGAAGCGTCGTATGTGGTTATGGCTTCGTTGAGTAGTGCTTCCAATCCGTTGGTTGGCGTAACGTTGAATAACGGGACTGCAAATGGGGAGACGGATGAAACCCAGGTTGAAATTCACACGAGAGGAGATACGTTAGGGGTACGCAATGTATCGCCCAATCCTGAACAGGTAGTTTTACCGCCTGTGCAACCCAATCAGCCAGCACCTGATCCGGCAAAAGCAGATTTGAGCTTGTATATGCAGACAAACACTGTAGCCGTTAAACTCAATCAACCGTTTAGCGTAACTCTCACGGTGCAGAATAGGGGCGGCCTAACGGCTACGAATGTAGTACTGAACAATTTATTACCGTCAGGTTTGCAATTTGTCAGTTCTTCTTCGGGAATGACGGTCAATGGATCGAATGTAAGGGGAACAATTAGTCAACTTCCGGTTGGGCAATCAGCCACTATCACCTTTATGGCTCAGGCAACCAGTTCCGGTACATTCATTAACAGAGCGCAGGTTCAGAGCGCCAGTCAGAGTGATCCTGATTCGACGCCAGGAAATGGGTACACAAATGGAGAAGACGACCAGGCTAGTGTTTCCCTGCGAACGAATTGATCAATAGTCAGGCAGGCAATACAGTTGTTTTTTTAGTTGATGGACAATAGGAGTTGTACTGGCAGGTTCTTTAAACGAATGGAATAGATAAATTAAGCGCGACAGGTTAGAAGAGGACGAACATTTACCCGATACACTTATGAACTACTTTCGGAATATACTTATCTGGATTGCAATGACCGCCTGTAGTCAGGCGCAGACAACCGATGAACCTAAAGTGCCCACAGGGTATCTTTATAAAGTTGACGCTGGTTTGCCCGGAAAAACGGTTTATATCTGCGGACAACGCCCTTTTACCGACACTGGCAAATTAGTTGGCTCCGGCGATTTAGCAGCCCAGACCCGGCAGATTTTCGACAATATAAAAACATCGCTGGCTACGGTCGATATGAGCCTGAGTGACGTTGATCAGATCACGTATTCGGTGAAAGAGGATGCCGGTATTACGCAGGTGAATTCGGTTAAAACCCAGATGTTAAAAAACGTTGAGGCTACTTATTTTCCACAAACTCCGAAAATTGTTGAGGTAAAAGCCGTTCCACAGACGTTTCGCGAAGATGTGTTACTTGAAATAGAAGTGATTGCCATCAAGTAAATGGCTAGAATACGTTCTATTTAGGGAGCAACCGGAACTCGCCCGTTTCTGGATCATAATCATATTGTCGGGGAATTCCGGTTGCTAACTCTACTTTTTCAATGTCGTCGGGTGAAATGTGTTCCAATTCCATAAGCAGTGCCCGCAAACTGTTTCCATGAGCAACAACCAGCACAGGCTGACCTGCCTGCAAATGCGGTAAAATCGACTCGTTAAAATAAGGAACCACCCGCGCACGCGTATCGGCCAGGCTTTCGCCATGTGGAGGTCGATCGTCATAGCCGCGTCGCCAGCAGAAAACCTGATCGACGCCATATCGTTCTTCAGCCTCCAACTTATTCATCCCCTGTAGATCGCCGTACGTGCGTTCGTTAAGGGAATCGCTACGCTCAACTGGCAGAGTTGTTTGACCAATTTCGTCCAGAATTATAGCCATTGTTTCAATAGCCCGCTGCAACATCGATGTAAAGCCAATGCCAAAATTGGGTGGTTGATGAGCCTTCAGAAGCGCACCAGCTTCTCGGGCTTCATGTCGCCCAAGATCGGTAAGCGGAGTATCTGTATTTCCCGTAAATCGATTTTCGGCATTCCATTGTGATTGACCGTGACGAACAATAACGAAAAGAGGCATAAATGAGAATAATTGGCTTCAATTCAGGAGCGAGAGAAAAGGTCACGCATTGTCAAATCAACAAGCGCAAAGGGTATTCTGTTGCTACGAACGACTATTTCTGAATACTGCACATTTAATTTTAATCCATACAAACTGGCGCTAATCCTTAAATCGCAGTTTAACTGAAATCGTAATGAGTGTTCTAAGTCAATTTGATCTAGCCGGTAAAACGGCATTAGTAACGGGTAGCAATACAGGACTAGGCCAGGCAATGGCGATTGCGCTCGCCGAAGCAGGTGCTGATATTATAGGAACATCGAACTCTGAAACCATGACGGGTGGTGAAACCGAACAGGCGATTTTAGCTTTAGGGCGGACGTTCGAGGGATACCAGATTGATTTATCAGACCGGACGGCTTTGTATCAATTTATCAATACAGTAAAGTCCAGCCATTCTATTGATATCCTGATCAATAACGCGGGGATGATTTTGCGAAAGCCAGCTGCCGACCATCCAGATGAGTGGTGGGATAAAGTAATGTCGGTAAATCTGGACGCTCAGTTCATTTTAGCTCGTGAATTTGGTAAAGATATGGTAGCGAAAGGAACGGGTAAAATCGTTTTTACCTGCTCGCTGCTAAGTTTTCAGGGTGGTATCAACGTACCGGGTTACACTGCCAGTAAAAGCGCTGTAGCCGGACTGGTTAAAGCATTTTCGAATGAATGGGCTTCAAAAGGCGTTAACGTAAACGGAATTGCTCCGGGTTACATTGTCACAAATAATACCGAAGCTTTGCGAGCCGATCCTGACCGGTCCAAAGCCATTCTGGATCGGATTCCGGTTGGACGCTGGGGGAAACCAGAGGATTTTAAAGGTCCAGTCCTTTTATTGGCGTCTGAGGCAGGTGCTTATATACATGGTACGATTTTAACCGTCGATGGTGGCTGGATGGGTCGCTAAGGGTCGCCATTAAAGTAATCCCGGAATATTTTAAGCCTAATCTGGAACTGTAGCCTTACGCAAAGTGATTGTAACGGCATAGCAGCAAAAAACAATCATGGAATTAGGAATCAGTAGTTTTGGGGAAGTGGTACCGGATGGCGTTGCCGGAAAAGCGGTCAATGCGCATCGACGGATGCAGGAAATTCTCGAAGAAATCAAACTTGCGGACGAAGTCGGGCTGGATGTATTTGCGTTAGGCGAACACCATCGGCCCGACTTTATTATATCGGCCCCCGAAGTGATTCTGGCGGCTGCTGCTGCGATCACGAAGCATATTCGCCTGTCCAGCTCGGTCACGGTACTGAGTTCGGCTGATCCGGTACGAACGTTTCAGAACTTTGCGTCGCTGGATCTGATTGCCAATGGTCGGGCCGAAATTATGGCAGGTCGCGGGTCGTTTATCGAGTCGTTTCCGTTGTTTGGCTATGATCTGAAGGATTACGACGAATTGTTTACCGAAAAACTGGATTTGCTGCTTAAAATTAATCAGCAGGAAATTGTTGACTGGAACGGGAAGCATCGCGCAGCTATTAAACACCTGGGCGTTTATCCCCGTCCGTATCAACCCTCAATTCCGGTTTGGTTAGCCGTGGGTGGAACACCAGCGTCGGCCGTTCGGGCTGGCACGCTGAATTTGCCAATGACGGTAGCTATTTTGGGCGGCACACCGGATCGATTTGTGCCCTTCGTCAACCTATACCGACAAGCTGCCGAGCGAGCCGGGCATGATGTCAGTAAATTACAATTAGGCATCAACTCTCAGTTTTACGCAGCTGATGAGGCTCAACAGGCCGCCGATGAGTTTTTTCCGCCTTATGAATTACTGATGAATCGGGTAGGACGGGAGCGGGGTTGGTCGCCGATTTCCAGAGCGCATTTCGAACAGATGCGTCAATATGGGCCGTTGATGGTGGGTAGTCCGCAGCAGATTATTGATAAGATTCTGTATTTCCATGAGCTATTTGGCAATACCCGCTATCTGGCTCAGATGATCAGCGGACACGATACACCGCACGCTAAAACGCTTCATGCCATCGAATTATTCGGTACTAAAATCGCACCAGCAGTCCGTAAGGCATTGCAACCGAAAGCCGAAGCAAATTGATTGTCGATTTCTAATGCTACAAAAAATAGTTACGCTTACTGTTTTCTGGTTTGTATCCCTGATTAGTCAGGCGCAGCATCGGTCATTGCCTGATCCATTGGTTCTGAATAAGGGCAGTCGGGTAACGACCACAAAACAATGGCGAACGCAACGACGTCTGGAGCTACTAGAGCAATTTACCAGAGAAATGTATGGTCGCTCGCCCGGAAAACCGGCTCAGATGACGTTTCAGGTATTTGATACTGATGTAAATGCGTTGGGTGGAAAAGCCACACGTAAGCAGGTTGCGGTATTTTTCAATGGCAAACCAGATGGTCCACGCATGGACATTCTGCTCTATATTCCCAATCAGAAAAAGGGCCCGGTACCAGCCATAGTTGGCCTGAATTTCTGGGGGAATCATAGTATCAATGCTGACCCGGGTATTCGAATTTCGACGAGCTGGATGGAGTCGAGCCGAGGTAATCCTTACATTGATGTCTCCTGTGTAGTGGATCATCGGTCGACTGAAGCGTGTCGGGGGATCAACGCTCGTCAGTGGCCAGTCGATAGCCTGTTAAGTCGGGGATACGCCCTTGTAACGGCTTATCGCGAAGATATAGCTACTGACGAGCCAAAGATGAAATTTACGACGGGTGTTCATCCATTATATCCTGATTTTCAGAATCGAGAGGATAATTTCGGAACGGTTGCTGCGTGGTCATGGGGGCTAAGTCGGATTATGGATTACCTGCAAACCGATAAAGCGATTGATGCCAAACGTGTAGCCGTGTTTGGCTGGTCGCGGTTGGGGAAAGCGGCTTTGTGGGCGGGCGCGACAGATGAGCGATTTGCGATGGTGATTAGTAATGAATCAGGCGCAGGTGGTGCGAAACTGTTTCGTCGGGGTGTTGGTGAAAATATCCGACGACTCTGCACCGTTTTTCCTCACTGGTTCGCGACTAATTTTCGGACTTATATAGATCAGGACACCATCCTGCCTTTCGATCAGCACATGGTGATTGCGCTAATTGCGCCCCGCCCGATCTACATTGCCAGCGCCGAACAGGATAAAGGTTCTGATCCCGACGGTGAATTTGAATCTGCCAAAGCTGCCAGCACTGTCTATCGATTTTTAGGAACAGAAGGTTTGCCTGCAACAATAAAGCCACCACTCAACCAATCGGTGCAAGGGCAAATCGGCTATCATATCCGCACTGGCGGCCACGATGTTACAGAATATGACTGGGCACAATACCTCCTTTTCGCCGATAAGCATTTCAGGAAGTAACCGGTAATCTCCTCTAATCAATAGATAGATTCTGGAAGCCTTTTTCTTTGATTAACGGCATCTAGCAACGCTGAAAAATGACACGCTTTCGTACGCTACTTCTCTTTAGTTTCTTCTCATTTATTGGTCAGGTTCAGGCGGCAAAAATCGATACGGTCGATACATACAGCCCATTGATGAAAAAAACGATCAAAGCTGTGGTAATGACACCCGACTCGTATACCCTTGGTAGCGAGTTTCCAGTGGTGTATTTACTACATGGCTATAGTGGAAACTACAGTGACTGGGCCAAAAAAGCCCCCAATATTGGCCAGCAGGTCGATCGCCATCAGGTAATTATCGTTTGTCCGGATGGCGCTTTCGGTAGTTGGTATTGGGATAGCCCAGCTGATCCAGCCTTCAAGTATGAAACCTACGTAGCCAGTGAACTCGTACCCTGGATCGACAGCCATTACAAGACCATCAAAAACCGTCAGGCGCGGGCGATTACGGGCTTAAGTATGGGCGGACACGGGGCGCTTTACTTGGCGTTTCGTCATCAGGATGTGTTTGGCGCTGCGGGAAGTATGAGTGGTGGAGTAGACATTCGACCGTTTCCGAATAACTGGGATATGGCCAAACGGCTTGGGACTTATGCCCAGTTTCCCGAACGTTGGGAACAGAATACGGTTATCAATCTGCTGCATTTGCTTACGCCTGGATCTCTTTCGTTACTTGTAGATTGCGGCACTGAGGATTTCTTCTTTCGCGTCAATAATAACCTGCACGACAAACTTTTAGAGCGCAATGTCCCACACGATTACATCACACGGCCGGGCGGTCATAACTGGACTTACTGGACGAATGCTGTGACTTACCAACTGTTGTTTATGCGCCAGTATTTCGACAAAATGAAGCGCGAATAGGACTGGGTTTTCTATTATTAGTTTCCGATTTATTCTCTTATGTATCGCCAACTTGTTTTTCTGTTTTTCCTGTTTCTGACGTACTCCGGGTATGCCCAGAAAACCATTCGAATTGCCTGCGTGGGAAATAGCATTACGTATGGCGCTGGTTTGACGCATCGCGAACAGAATTCATTTCCGGGTCAATTACAGTATTTACTAGGCAAGAATTACGAAGTAATGAACTTCGGGGTGAGTGGCCGGACGGTGATGCAGGAAACTACGGCACCCTATATGAAGACGGATCAATACCAGCAGGCTCTAAAAAGCACTCCCGATATTGTGCTGATCAAACTGGGTACGAATGATAGTCGACTCCCATACCGATTGCAGATCGATCGGTTTATCCCGGATTATAAAGCGTTAGTGCGGTCGTTTAAAGAGCTGCCAACAAACCCCCGGATTATTCTGCTGTTGCCCGTTGCGTCGTTCCTGACCGATACAACGCGCCAAACGGATGCTGCCATCAAAAAACTCATTATTCCCCGTATCCAGCAAATTGCTTTCGAAGAAAAACTGGAAATGATTGATCTGCACGCATTAACCGTTGAGGATAGCTTACTATTTCCTGACAAACTGCATCCGGCTCCGTTGGTCATGACACGTATGGCCCGGCGGATTTACGAGATTGTCACACTGAAATCGGGCTCTGGTTTCGATATTTTCCAGAAAATTAAAGAACCTGTTACTGTCTCTTCCTTCTATGGGTACGATTGCGCTGATTTTACGTTTCAGGGTCGAGCCTGTAAAGTTGTCAAACCACGTGTGGTTGCCAATGGCAAACCCTGGATATGGCGGGCTCGTTTCTGGGGGCATGAGCCACAAGTCGACATTTCGTTGCTGGATCACGGTTTCCATGTGGTGTATTGTGATGTAGCTGAGCTTTATGGAAATGCCGAAGCTATTGATCTATGGAACAAATTTTATCGCTATATGCATAAAGCCGGACTATCGGAAAAGGTTAGTCTGGAAGGATTGAGTCGTGGAGGAATTTATACCTATAACTGGGCTATCGAAAATCCCAAAAAAGTAGCCTGTGTCTACGTCGATGCGCCGGTTCTGGACATGAAAAGCTGGCCCGGTGGGAAAGGAAAAAGCAAGGGTAGTCCAAATGATTGGGAAATTTTTAAGAAAGATTTCGGTTTAAAATCCGACGAAGAAGCGCTTCAGTTCAAGGGTAATCCACTAGATCGAGTGCCTGAAATTGTCAAAGGGGATTTTCCGATGTTGCACGTAGTAGGTGATGCTGACGATGCTGTACCCGTGAGTGAAAATACCGAACCCTTTGAAAAACAGGCTCTGGCGCTGGGGGGACGTATTACCGTGATTCATAAACCCGGCGTTAATCATCATCCGCACAGCTTACCCAATCCGACGCCCATCGTTGACTTTATTATGAAAGCAGCGGGGCAGAATACGCACTTTGCCCTTATTCCTGTGCCCGGTTCAGAGTTTCGTTCGGCAGGTGGCTGGAAGCCGGGAAATGACTGGTGGGATAATTATGCCAATATTCAACAGACACTGGATAGTACAGGCAAACTGGATATTTTGATGATGGGGAATTCGATTACGCAGGCCATCGGCAAACGCAGTTTAGTGGTTCATCATGCAGGTCAGGCGCCGTTCGATAGTGTATTGGCTGGTTTTCGGTACGGTGTTGCTGCCATTTCGGGCGATAAAACCCAACATTTACTTTGGCGTATTCAAAACCTGGATTTCACGAAAGCTGATCCGTCGGTTGTGGTGGTTACGATTGGGGTCAACAATTTTCGGGAAGATGAAGCCGAAGACATTACTGCCGCCATCGGGACAATCCTGAAAACCCTCAAAAGTAAACTTCCAAAGGCTAAATTGGTGTTGATAGGCCCATTACCGGCTGGTACAACTGCCGATGACGACAAACGTAAAAAATACGTCGTCGTTCACCAGCAGATTCAAACGTTTGTCGATAACAAAACCGTTTTCCTCTGCGACCCATCGTCCGGTTTAATTGATGCCAGTACGGGTAATTTACGACAGGGAGCCTATTCTGGCGATGGAATTCACCTGGCTGTAAATGGGTACCGAATCTGGGCTGCTGCTCTACGCAAGACGATTCAAACGTTAGGATTAGCCGTAAATCGGTAAATTTATGGTTCAAGTTCCGAGCTAGTCATTTCTAAAAACTTCTGTAGGAATGCCATATGTGAAACTTGAACCATAAAACTATTTTTTTAGCGGTGCATAGGCGATGCAGTCGACTTCGAGCGCTGCGCCCAGAGCTAATCCATTCGCGCCAAACGCACTCCGGGCTGGATACTTGCCTGCTTTAAAATAAGTCCGGTAAATGGTATTGAAGGCTGGCCATTTCGACATATCACCAATCATAACGGTACATTTTACGACATCGTCCGTAGTCAAGCCCTGATCTTTTAATACAGCGACAATATTATCCATTGTTTGTTTGGATTGAGCCTCAAACCCATCGGCTAGTTTCCCATCGGGTTTTACACCGATCTGACCGGAGATATACACAAAATCGCCTGCCCGCATAGCTTTCGAAAATGGATAATCAGGAGCTTGCTGACTAGGGAAATCAGCCATACCGGACGTTAACGTAGCTAAATCAGTAGGAAGCATGGCTGATAAAAGCAGTGTTAGACCACTTACTGCAACAGTGTACAGGACTTTTTTCATGGGAATATATGGTTTAAATGGATTGGAAATTGATTCATTAAAGACGATTATATCGTTAGATTTTCAAAATAAGACATCCCGATTAAAGTTCAGTAAACAAGGGATGCGATGAGTGATTTTCTAGCCATTTTAATAAGATAATGGCCATTTTCTGCCGTTTAATCAACATTTTGATTCTTTATCAGGTTGATTTAGGCAATGCCCTTCATTACGACCTACCACTGGTTGTTCTGAACTTACATATATGGGGTATACTAGGAAACGTTGGTTCATATTGGACCAGCGTTTTTCTATATTGTGCGAACCATACCATTAGATCAAGCAGAAGATGAGTAGATTTTATTTAATGAATCAGTTTAGACATGGGATTTTGTCGTTTTAGAGAATTCTATGGTTTCTGGCTGGCAAAAGGCACTCGCTAGTACCCTCTCCTCCCTTAATATACATCTCAATGAAGGATAAGTACATTTACAAATGTATCGTGATCGGTCTGCTGTGGATCACCACCGGTTTTTCTCATGCACAAACAGCAGATAACGGTTACCGATTGTGGCTTAAATACGATTTGATCAGCAATGCCAGCCTTCGTCAATCTTACATACAAACCGCCCAATTTATCGCTATATCGGGCAATAGTCCTACTCTGAAAACGGCGGCTGAAGAACTTCAGATCGGTTTGCGAGGACTCTTGGGAAAGTCAGTACCTGTTATAATGAACGTGGGTAATCAGGTAGGCGGTATCGTTTTAAGAACGGTAAACGATACTGATGCGAGGGGAAAGGCTATACAAAAAGAAGGTTATCAGATTAGTGGGCCTAATTCGTCAGCAAGATCAGGTAATCTGTTGATCTCGGGAAAATCGGATGCAGGTATAGTATATGGTGTCTTTGCGTTACTGCGGCACATGCAAATGCTCCGGCCTATTCAGGGACTTGCGTTGATAAGTAACCCAAAAGTCAAATTTCGGATGCTGAACCACTGGGACAATGTTGATGGTTCGATTGAACGGGGCTATGCAGGTTCGTCACTCTGGAAATGGTACGAATTACCCGAGCGCATCGATCCGCGCTATCGCGACTATGCTCGTGCAAATGCGTCTATCGGCCTAAACGGAACTGTGGTTAATAACGTAAATGCCAGTGCCCGATTTATGACGGGCGAATATCTGGAAAAAGTAGCGGCCCTGGCAAACGTCTTTCGGCCATATGGCATTCGGGTTTATCTGTCGGTTTACTTTGCCGCTCCCAAAACGCTGGGCGGTCTCAAAACATCAGACCCGCTCGATCCGGAGGTGCGCCAATGGTGGGCCAACAAAGCAAAGGAAATCTACAAGATAATTCCTGACTTTGGTGGTTTCCTGGTAAAGGCTAATTCCGAAGGGGAACCCGGCCCGCAGGATTACGGACGCACACATGCCGATGGGGCCAATATGTTAGCCGAAGCGCTAAAACCCTACGATGGCGTGGTAATCTGGCGGGCATTTGTTTACAAAGCCGACCCTAAAGCGGATCGATTCCGGGCTGCTTATGAGGAATTTGTGCCGTTGGATGGTCAGTTCGACAAAAAGGTGATTGTTCAGGTAAAAAACGGCCCGATCGATTTTCAACCCCGGGAACCGTTCTCACCGTTGTTTGGCAGCATGCCCAAAACGCCGGTTGGCATGGAGTTTCAGCTAACACAGGAATACCTTGGTTTTGCCACGCATCTGGTATACGAAGCGCCAATTTTTAAAGAATGTCTGGATGCCGATACGTATGTGAATGGTAAAGGATCTACAGTGGCTAAGGTCGTGGATGGGAGCTTACACGGTTATTCTATGAGCGTAATGGCGGGGGTAGCCAATACCGGCTCCAACCTTAACTGGACAGGGCACCCAATTGCACAGGCAAACTGGTATGCATTCGGGCGATTGGCCTGGGATCATATGCTATCCTCCGACGCGATTGCCAATGAATGGGTCAATATGACGCTGACTCATGAGCCTGATGCCGTCAAACGCATTGTAAATCTGATGAATAAGTCGCGCGAGATTTATGTTCATTACAATACCCCACTTGGTCTTTCGCGCCCCTGGACAGGTGTTCATTTCGCTCCGGAACCCTGGCAAAACCGAAGCTCCCGACCCGACTGGACAGCCGTTTACTATCATAAAGCTGATTCAATAGGACTCGGTTTTGATCGAACAGCTTCAGGAAGTCGGGCTTTGGAGCAATACCGTCCGCAGGTACAGCAACAATGGTCTAATCCTGAAACCTGCCCGTTGCCTTACCTGCTCTGGTTTCATCATGTTCCCTGGACTAAAAAATTGCCAACAGGACGGACACTATGGGAAGAGTTATGTACACATTTGTACACAGGCGTCGATTCTGTTGGTTGGATGCAGCAGGAATGGGCCCAGGTTCGTAATTCCGTTGATCCTGAGACGCATGCGAATGTGGCCGCTCGGTTGGTTACGCAGCAAAAAGAGGCTATCTGGTGGCGTGATGCCTGGGTTTTATACTTGCAGACTTTTGCGAAACAGCCTATACCAGCTCCCTTTAAAAAGCCAGATCGAACGTTGGATGAGGTTAAAAATGCAGTGAATGTTTACCTCCTGCGCTGAATAGATCACTCAGTTAAATTAATCTTGTAGCAACTGACTGTTTAGGAGCGGTTGCTGCAAGATTAATTCAACAGTACTTGGAGAAAGAGCTTTTTCCAGAATAGGCAAGTGGCCGGGTCTGTGCAGATCGCTGCCAATAAAGTTAACCGATTTAGATTCCAGTAACTTAAAGGCAAGTTGTTGTGCTTTCTTCCCGTAATGGCCAGCCAGCGACATTATATTAATCTGAAATAAACAGCCTTTCTCTTTTAGGATCATTAGGTGTTCGGGCTCTGATTGATAGTAATTGTAGCGTTCAGGGTGGGCCAGCACCGGGGTATAACCTTTCAATTGCATCAGAAATAGGGTTTGGCTAAGCTGATGTGGAGCCGTAGCCCAACCCGTCTCAAAGAGCAGGTATTTATCTTTCCCGAAACTCAAAAGTTCACTTTTTTCCAGATGATCGTAAAACGATTCATCCAGGAGATACTCCGCTGCCATAGAAAAGTCGATGGGCAGATTGGCTTCGGCAATAGCCTGTTCAACGAGCAGAAGCGTTTCTTTTAATTGCTCGGGCGTATTGGGGTGATAATCCTGGCTGATGTGAGGAGTACAAATGACCCGTTTGATGCCCCATTCGACATATTGTTGAAGACATAGCAGGGTATCTTCCATGTTGGCAATTCCATCATCAACACCAGGTAAAAGATGATTGTGAAGGTCAACAGGCCAGATATCGGCAAAGTTTTTGGGATCGTTCGTTGTTTTGGTTTGAAGCCATTGAGTAAATTGTTTCCACATACGTTGTACTGATCGATCCCCTGATAATAAAGGATAATCTATAGAGTAAAGTAAACCAGAATTAATAACGAAAGATTACTTCTTACGATATAGATTGCTGTAATATAAGCGGGTTAATCGATGAAGTCATTTTTAATTCAAAGTTAACAATAGTTATACGTAAATAAAATTTGATGCGTTGCGTGGGGCATTGAATATAGTGTATATGTTGTCAATAGGATAATAGTAATAACTTATAATAACCTTTGTTTCGATAGATTAACTGTTTATGTGAATAGTACCAGTCAAAATTCTTTTTTTATCTGATCTTTGATAAATAATTGATTCGTAATTATATTCATTGACCTCATAAGAGCAATCCTACTACTTTTGATGGATTATCTACACACAACCTGTCCGCTGAACCAGGCTATCAATGAAAATTCTGATTTTACGGTTCTCCTCCATTGGCGACATAGTTTTAACGACTCCTGCTGTCAGGTGCCTTAAGCAACAATTGCCAGAATCGGAAGTGCATTTCTGTACGAAACGGATTTACAAGTCCATCGTTCAGCATAACCCTTATATTGATCAGTGCCTTTATCTCGATACGAATTTATTGGACCTGATTCATCAGTTACGGGCTGAACGCTACGATTGTGTCATAGATCTGCACAATAACCTGCGTACGAGAATCATTAAAGCTGCTTTAGGCATTCGGTCGTATTCACTCAATAAATTAAATATCCGCAAGTGGCTATACGTTCAGTGGAAATACAATCCTATCCCTAGCCAGCATATTGTCGAGCGATATATAGCCACCATGCATTCGCTTGGTATTCGGAACGATGGGAAAGGATTGGACTATTTTATTCCGAAAGCCGAATGGATTACCAGTGGTCAGATTCCTGTAACGCATCGGCGTGGTTATGTAGCCTATGCCATCGGGGGTCAGCACGCAACCAAGCGATTGCCACCTGATCGGATGATTGACCTATGTCGAAAAATTAACGAGCCAATTATCCTGTTAGGTGGGCCGGAGGATCGGGCAGCCGGAGAAATTGTTCGGCAAGCGATAGGTAGTCACGTGATCTACAATGGCTGCGGACTGTATACAATCAACCAATCGGCCTCTCTGGTTCGGCAAGCGAGGGTTGTGTTTAGTCACGATACCGGCTTAATGCATATAGCGGCTGCGCTGAAAAAAACAGTCTATTCGATCTGGGGAAGTACGACCCCCCAACTGGGTATGTATCCATATAAGACGCAGTTTTTTGCGCTCGAAAATAAGGAATTGAGTTGTCGGCCCTGTTCTAAAATTGGCCATAGTCGTTGTCCGTTGCATCATTTCCGTTGCATGAACTACCTGCCATTCGATTTCGAGCTACCTTTGCCGACGAATCAGCCGGATGTTCCCGCTACACACATCGCTTAATTCCGAATTACTGCTGTGCCTTCGTTGAAGAAGCCCTCTGACCCGGCTACCATTTCTTTTCCCCTTGGCTGGACAATAGTACTGGTTGTGAGTCTCGTGGTTGTGTTAATTTCCCACCTGGGTCTTATTCCGTTGGATATGGGCGACGAAGCCCGGCGGGCACTGGTCTCTCTAGAGATGATTTTGTCGGATGATTATATCACGCCAACGCTCAATGGTGAGCGCTATTTTAATAAACCTCCGCTCTACAACTGGCTGATTATTGGCTCGTACAAGCTATTTGGCAATTATTCCTCGTTTGCGTTACGATTTCCGATGATTGTGTCGCTCCTGCTGTTTGGTCTGACAATATGGGGTTTTGTTCGACGACACACAACGCCGACGATTGCCATTGCAGCTGCCCTGATGACGCTAACCACCGGGCGCGTACTGATTTACGATTCGATGTTGGGGCTTATCGAAATTACGTTTTCATGGGTTACTTATTCGGCCATGATGCTGGTTTATCATTTCGATCAAAAACGTAATTACTGGCTTCTATACCTCACGACTTACGCGCTTACCTCTGTTGGTTTTTTGCTGAAAGGATTGCCACCTATTGTTTTTCAGGGCTTTACACTGTTAGGTTGGTTTATTTACACCCGACAGTATCGGCGACTGTGGCATCCGGCTCATTTTGTAGGAATTGCCGTTTTTTTAGCCATTACCGGGAGTTACTATGCGGCCTACCTAACCCGAAATGCAATTCCCTTCGGTGATATTGCGAAGGTGCTCTTCTCAGAAAGCGCCAAGCGCACAGGGTTAACATTCGGGCTGGGCGAAACGCTACTGCACCTCGTTACATTTCCGGTCGAGGTGATTTACCACTTCCTTCCTTACCTGCTACTGATCGTTCTTTTCTTTCGGAAGGGTTTGCTGAAAACACTGAAAACGAACTCGTTTGTCGCCTTCAATGCCTTAACTTTCAGTACGACTGTATTGATCTACTGGTCATCACCCCAGGTTTATGGACGTTATTTGATTGGCCTGGTTCCGTTGCTATTTACGGTAATGGCGTATCTGTATTACGAACATTCCCAGCCAACGGATCGACCTCGCTGGTGGGTTGAACAGCTCTGGTTTATTGTCACCGCTATTCTGGCAGTAGGGGCCTGGACGGCTGTTTTTTATCCAGCAACCCGCGACTTACCTGGCGTTATCTGGAAGACAGCGATTGTTTCTGGATTGCTGGGCGCGTTGGCCTGGCAACTGCGTCATGTTTCCCCGAATCGCTTGGGACTGATGCTTGCCGTTATGGTCGTTATTCGATTGGGTTATAATTGGTTAATTTTCCCCGGACGAGTAGCAAAGCGACAGTTTTATCATGACACCGCCGAACAGGCCGCTAAATTAACACTCGGACATCCCCTGTATGGCTACGGAACTACGGTCGGAAATGATAATGCGACCGATGTAAGTTCGTTTCATATTGAAGCTCTGCGGGGGGATATTCTGCGTAAAACGACAAAGAAGATACCCGGAGCCTACTACATTGCCGATTCGGTCAATCTGGTTGGTCAGCCACATCAAGTAATAGGCAAGCTGGTTCTCTTCGACCGCCATCCCGCCAACGTCGTTCGATTTGATAAATAACGTGTCAGAGTCCTGATGAAATGTGAAGCTTTTCCGTGGGCAGGCTTACCCCGCTGGCAGTAGACGGGTACATCTTTCTGACAACATAGGGTTTTTTTTCCTGTCCCTCATAATATGTTCGCATCTGCAGTTCGGTCATGAATCCGATGCCGATGAATTGCAGGCCAGCTACTAGGAGAATGACACCTATTACCAGTGTAGCGTTTCCAGCTCCACTCAAGCCAAATGCCTGCTGGAGAAGCCAATAACCCATAATACCAGTGCCCGTGAACAGGCTGAGAAGTCCCCAGCCACCGAACAGGTGCATCGGTTTCTGAAGGTATTTTTTCAGGAACAGAATCAGCAACAGATCGCTCATTACTTTCAACGTACGATTCAGCCCGTATTTCGATTTGCCGGCGACACGTGGGTGATGTTTTACCGGCATTTGCTTCATCCGGGCACCTTCCAGATGGGCCAATACCGCAATAAAGCGATGAAGTTCACCGTAGATTTTCAACCGTTTCGCCAGATCCGCGCGAATAACTTTAAGTGCACAGCCGTAATCCGTCCAATGCAATCCGGTGGAGCTGGAAATGAGTTTACCCGCTAATCGACTAGGGAACTTCCGAATTAAGGCATTATCCTGCCGGTTGGCACGGACACCCGCTACCAGATCATAATCGCCCTGCTCGGCCAGACGAAGCATCGCCGGAATATCAGCCGGATCGTTTTGTAAATCCCCATCCATCGTGACGATGTAGTCGCCCAGAGCCGCATCAATGCCCGCTTGTAGCGCCAGGCTCTGCCCGTAATTTTTCTGCAAATCCAGAATCCGCAGATGATCATCGTCAATGGCCCGAAGTTCGTCCAGCGTTTGATCCGTGGAACCGTCGTTTACGTAAATTAACTCGTACTCGAATTCATGCAGTTCCTTATGAATTCGCTCAATCATAGGTAAATTGTTGCCTGCTTCGTTGTAAACACAAACGACGACGGATAGAAAAGGGCTTCGGGAGTCTCGAACTCGTTGGGTCACTTGCAATAGATGTCTGCGTTTATTTTGAGTTTCCAGTCAGGATCGTTTACCAGGTAATTGTTTTCGTGGAAGAGCCAGTTAGCACCACCATCCAGGCTGGCCCGAAGATCGTATCGACGCCCAAGTTGTAACTTATACGAAGTCAGTTTTCGGTTTGAATTCGTTACGGTAACCAGATCGCGCCAATTGCCTTTGCCTACGTCACTATACTGCGTTTTAATTAACGAAGGTACCGCCGATTCATCTAACGTTTTGCCCGCCGGGCAGGCATAAAATAACTCCAGACTAATTTTAGGCGGTACTGGTAAGCTGGCCAGATTGATCGCAACAGGCGTTTGATCGCAGGTAGTGCCCGGTGCGGATTCGGCAATGAGGCCACCGTTCGTTCCCTTACCCCAGGCATCGGTTTCGTCGAAAATCTGGAGTTTTAACTTACGGTTTTTCGACTGGTTGTAGATACTTATCGATACCCCATTATTCACATTTGCATAAAACGAACTTACCTGCTGACCAGTACTCACATCAATCAATTTGCATAAGTAATTGACATCCACGCCCGCCAGTTTACTATTGACCTTGAAGATGGGCCCTATGTCGCAAATCGACTCGGTCCACCCCACAACATAAGCACCAACAAACCGGGCACTGGCCAATAACTCAAACCGGGCCGTTTGGCTATTATAGCGAACAACGCCTGGCTTTTCGGCCTGCCAGCGGTTTATCAACTCATCGTAGCTGTACAACGGAATGGAATCCCCCGCCTGAATCGCCTTTTGGGTTACTACATTAAACGTTCCCGGATTCAGATCCATCGTCCACGGAATGGGTTGCGATAGAGTCATCGCCAGCGCATAACTTGGATTATAAACCTGCATCGTCACCGACCCCGCAATCGACAGAATTCGGAGCGTTCCCAGTGACGAGCTGCCATTTCTTGCCCCCACGTTCGACATCACGCCGTTACCGGGAATATAGCTGGTTGCATTATCGTTTCGGGCATTGGTATGAATTACTGCGAGCGTCAAATCGCCCCCGACGGCCTGCCCATCCCGATCCGTCAATTTTGTGCCCGATGGGATCGTTACCGTAGTTCGATCATTACCTGTTTCGGTCTGAATCGTTGTCGTGCTGAAGGTTGTCGTTACTGTTCCATCCGAACTCGCATTTCCGGCCGTACGGGCAACCGCCATTGTGCGGGGCGGTTTCATCATGTTGATCCACCGAATGTAGCGAACCTGATTGGCTAGACTGGTCAACGTATACGGCTGAATAATGGTCAGGTAATCAGGAGCTTCAACGACGGCTGAAAAGCGAAAGGGTTTCTGGCTGGAGATGGTGGCTAGGGGAGAAGCGGCTACGAAAAGAATCCCATCGGTATTGATTTTATAACTGGTGGTGTTGACCGTGTTGACGACCTCAGCGCCATTCGGTCCGGCCATCCTGATCAGCGACGGCTTGGGAAGCGGATTCCCCGCCGGATCATAAAAGCGGGATTCGATCACTCCAACCTGAATCGGATCTTTAAGGCCAAGTTGTACCCCGTCGAGTGGATTCTGGCAGGCTTCTACCGTAACCAGTAGAACCAGCAGACAGTAAATGAGATAACGCATCATGTGGAGGAATAAGCGAACGAGTGAATGAGTGAATGAGCGAACAAGTAGTGTATTTTATCTAGTATTCGCTCATTTACTTGTTCGCTCGTTCACTCGTTAAAGCTTATAGGTTAACGTCAGATTAAGAGAGGGCAAATACCGGTAATTGGATAAATTTCGCTCGATGATCGGAAGTTGCTGATCGAGCGTAGTCGTTTCCAGAAAGCCTTCGTATTGCACGTTTAGGCTGGGTTTGCCTAAATAATAAACGCCCATCTCGAAGCCGACGCCAAAGCGGCTTTTCGGAATACTCCGCCCAAATCCCCCGCCGAGATAGCCGACGACCGGATGCCACAGAATATCCAGTTTCACCGTCCCGACATCCTCCGGCGTCAGAATGATCCCGTCGAGATCCAGCTTATCCTGCGTGGTCAGCACAAAACTCAGATTCGGATGCCAGGTATAGCCAAGGCCACCGACCAGAAAAAACGAACTCCGCGCAAACGGATGCCATTTCACCGCAGCCTGCGCGATACCAATAGCCGCATCGGGCTTGATATCGATATACCCATCTGACGTGGCTTTTAACCGGATCGATTGTTGATAGGCAATGTACTGACCACCAATCCGCAAGGACAGCCGGTGCGATGGACTTAATACACGATTATAAAACAGACCGGGCCCCGTCGTACCAATCTGCGCACTAATCGACTGTTTAGCGCGATAATCAATTAGGGAATCAGGCGGAGGAAGTTGAGTGGAAAAAACAGCCTTACTGAACAGACTCAGTAAGACACTAACATAAATACGTAGCATACATAGTCTGGTTTATGATTTTTCTATATAATCCTCTACTGTGATAATATGTTACTACTATTTGAATTTTTATTTGTAATAAAATACGATTTTTTGTTTTAGTAAACTTCGAATACGAATATAGAGAAAGATTCCTACATGCAAAGACTGTTAGATAGATAAACGTAGCAGATAATCTAAGATTTTGCGTTCGCGATTAAGGTTTCCTGTTTGACGTCAAGTGCTTAAATAGATAGTATATTTTGTGCCCAAATCATGAGTGTATTTTGTCATACTGAGGAACGAAGTATCTTAAGACATCCAATTTTTGGTTATAAAACAGTAAGATGCTTCCTAATGTCAGCGTGACAAAAAAAGGCCTATATCCATATCCCATTTACTTGTACAACTTCTGATGAATTATACGATAGTGGTAAATGCTATCTGCATAGCTTGTTTACTAGGCTGCAACGTTCTAACAACATTTGGGCAGGAAATTAATCTGCGTGAGGAACGGGAGTTTGGCGTTATACCCTTGATTGGGCTAAATAAGCCAGATCGTATTATGCCAGCCTCTACGCAAGCACCAATAGGACTGGAATTGCGCTACAGTCGGCTGCACATGAGTCAGCAGTCCTGGGAGCAATGTCAGTGTTTTTTTCGATCGGGGGCATTTTTTAATACCTATTCCTTCCGAAATCCAGTAGCACTCGGGCAGTCATATGGTGGCGGACTTTTTTTTGAACCTGTTTTAGCCCAGGGTCCCCATTTAGGCTTATCCCTGCGAGCGCTGGCTGGTCTTACTTATGTTACTCGCTATCATGATCCAATTACCAATCCTGGTAATGATGCTTTTGGAACCCCACTGGAAGGGCTGATTGGCGTAGGGCTATATGCACGCTACACAATTGCCACAAACTGGCGTCTGCTGCTTGGTTTCGATTACAAGCACATATCAAACGCGGGTGTCAAGTTGCCAAATCAGGGTTTAAACATTCCCGCACTATCGATTGGTATTACTCGCTTTACGGGAGAAGGCAAGTTACCTAGTACACAGACCTGGGAACCCTCGAGGGCTTACAAGCGATGGATGTTTCGGGTAATGGCTTTAGCTTCGTTAAAAATTCTGGAAGGAACCGATAAAATCCCCGATCAGAGTTATCCTATTTATGGCCTAAACTTATTGGCAGGTTATCATCTAACCCGCAGCCATGTGCTCTCTGGCGGCATTGAATTGGTAGACGACCACTATTTTAAGGAGCAAATTAATCGCTGGACAAAGGGGCAGAATATTGCTTACCGGCAAGGAACAATCCTGATTGGCTATGAATTCTGGCAGGGGCATTTTTCGTTTACCGCCCACTGGGGCTGGAATATTGTGCGTCCGTTATGGTATAAACCGGCTAATTATCAGAAGTATGGCCTCCTCTATCGGTTCACAAATGGTTTAACGGGCGGAGTAGCAGTAAAAGCTTACGGAGACGATACGAAAAATTTTCAGGCAGTAGTAGGAATGACGTTTTAAACCCAATATAACAGTTATTTGCTTTGAGTAATTGCCTTTGCTACTAAGAAGTCTTTTGGCATCGCAATGAATGGAATAAGCTTAACTCTAACCAAAAGCACAGCACAGTATTGAACTATATGGCTTAATTGTACAATTCGTAGATTATAAATCAAGTTTCTGCAAGATATACTAAAAATTGTAATTGTAAATATAATTATTTATTATTGATATGAAATTGAAATAAAGTAAACTAAAAGAATTTTATTGATTTACTTTATTTTAAAATTATATATAAACATTGGTTATAAGTTGTCTGTTAAGTCAAACTTAATGTAAAAATAATCCTGTTTTGAGTGTGAAAAAACAGTATATTATTAGGTTTAACTGCCATTTTGCCAATGAAATTTGTCTTTTTTTATAAAAAAATCGGGATTGGCACTTGTTTTATATGGATTAGCGGTATACTTTTGAATTGAGGATACTCAATAATTTCTTCCATAGTATAAGGCTTATACATCAGATTTGTAGTTTCTATAAGTAGTAATACTTAATAACTTTTGTTATCACTCTTGTCAATGATTATCCCTATAAAGTATACTTTTTCACTTAAAAGAATAGTATTTGTTCACGGGCATATGAGGCTGTTTTGTTGGCTTATTTGTTTATGCGGTTGTCTGTCTAGCTGTATTTCTAGTAAGGAATTAGCCTTATACCAGAAAAGTGAAGGAGGGAGTGACGCTATTATGATAGCTGCTCGCTATATACCGACTATAAAAGCTGGTGACGTCCTGTCTGTACAGATTAGCAGCCTTAGTCCCGAAGCCACAGCTTTTTTCAATCCGTACGCAACAATCAATATGGCAGAAAGAGCTGGAATGCAACAACCAACTACTGCAACGCCGTTACCATATATACCAGGTTATTCAGTTAATGAGGAAGGTCAAATTGAATTACCAATCATTGGCAAACAAACAGTCCAAGGATTGACGAATAGTCAGGCAGCAGCACATATCAGAGAAAAGCTGCTGAATTACTTAAAGGAGCCAACCGTTAATGTTCGTAATTTGAATTTCCAAATTACGGTTTCTGGCGAGGTAGCCAGACCTGCTCTTTTTGCTATTCCAAACGAACAGATTTCGCTGCCAGCCGCATTAGGATTGGCCGGTGATATCACCATCTTTGGTCGACGGGATAATGTTTTAATTATCCGTGAAGAAAATGGTCAACGGACATTTAATCGTATTGACCTGACAAAACGTGACATTTTTAAATCACCGTATTATTATCTACACCCAAATGATGTTGTGTATGTAGAGCCTGGCCGGGCTCGTGTGAATAATGCAGACCAGACATTTCAATTATTGCCTATTATTATTAGTGCTCTATCGTTTGTTGCTATTATCGCTACCCGATTCTGATCCCTCGATAAAGGATTTTATTTCTTCTTGTACTACATCCATACATATTCAACCCAGGCTATTTTATGATTTCATTAGACTCCTCTCATTACCAGAAAGTAAAGCCTAAACTTCTAAATGAGAATCTGTATGGCATAGATAGCCAGCAGACTTGGTATACACAGTACGGTAAGCGCATCTTTGACATAACGGTTGCGTTGTTTGTGACGGCTTTTGTGCTTTCCTGGATGGTTCCGGTCATGGGGATTATTATTTGGGCAACTTCACCAGGACCTGGTTTGTTTGTGCAACTCAGAACCGGTCGAAATGGGCGCATGTTTCGCTGCTTCAAGTTTCGGACCATGTATTATGAAAAGAACCCGGAATTCGCTCAGGCAAAGTTGGGAGATTCTCGAGTAACCCAGATTGGCCAGTTCTTACGTCGAACGAACCTGGATGAAATGCCCCAGTTTCTAAATGTATTACTGGGCGATATGAGCGTAGTTGGACCACGCCCTCATGCGATTCAACACGATAGCCAATTCTGGCATGAAATCGATAACTATCCTGTCCGATATAGTGTGCGGCCTGGAATTACGGGGCTCGCTCAGGTGCGCGGAGCGCGTGGTGAAACGGAGACACTAATAAAAATGAAGCATCGGGTTCGGTATGATTTGCATTATGCGAAACGACGATCTCTGGCTATGGATATTAAGCTTTGCTGGATGACCATAAAGCCAATGATCCGCGGTAATGTGAATGCCTGGTAAACCGACGCGTTATACATTTTCTGGTTATAAAAACTTTAATTATACAATGAACAATCCATCTAATAATTATACATACGTACCATACCAAACGGTTAATGCCGATGCTGTTAATCTAAGGGCAATCGTCTTCCGTTATCTCCGCAACTGGTACTGGTTTGTCATATCAACCTTCTTGCTTATAGCAGCGGCTTATATCTTTTTGCGTTATCAGCCGCCCGTTTATAAAAGCACCGCCAGTTTGTTAGTGACGGATGAAAAGAAAGGGATCGATGCAGAAAATATGCTGAAGGAATTAGAGATGTTTGCTCCTAAAAAAGTAGTGGAAAACGAGATCGAGATATTGAAATCGTACACACTGATGGATAAGGTAGCAAAACAACTTAACCTGAACGTGCTTTATTTTGAAGATACACCTTATGGTAAACGAGAAATTTATGAAAAATCGCCAATTCGGTTGATCATCGAGCAAGCGAAACCAGCCCTTTATGACGAAGACTTCCTAACAATACGTTTTCTGGATAGCCATAGCGTTTCCATCAATGATAAGTCGTATCCACTGAATACGAGTGTACAAACTCCTTATGGCCGTTTACGTGTTTTTAGCCGTAGGTCAGTTAATAGTCAAACTAACCCATTGTATATTAAGACAATAGGCCAGACCACGCTAGTTAATGAGCTGGTAGAAGATTTAAAAGCGGAACCAACCAGCAAGGCATCTACAGTCATTTCTCTAAGTCTGGAAACAAACGTTGCGGATAAAGGAGAAGCCATTTTAAATCGACTAATCGATGTATATAATGAAGCGGCCGTGATTGACAAAAATAGAGTAGCTGCGAATACGTTAAATTTTATAGAAGATAGACTAACGCTCATTTCAGGTGAATTAGCTACAGTCGAAAAGGGGGTAGAAGCCTATAAGTCAAGCCAGGGAATAACGGATCTTAGTACGCAGGCGCAGACTTTTCTACAGACAGTTCAGCAAAATGATACTCAACTTAGCCAAGTCAATGTTCAACTTGGGGCGCTAAATGATTTAGAGCGATACATTAGCCAACAACCGGGTAATCGGGGGGGGACACCTGCCACATTGGGCTTAAGTGATCCTATACTGCTGGGACTCATTGAGAACATGACGAAGCTGGAAGCACAGCGTGACCAGTTAGCCCGAACTACTTCTGAAATGAACCCTCTTCTCCAGACGATTGACAGTCAGATCAAATCCACAAAATCAAGCATAACTGAAAACGTGGCTACGATGAAGGAAATGCTGTCAACAGCAAAAAAACAATATACAGCTACGAATGCTAAAATGGAGGGCGTTATTCGTACAATTCCCAAGAAGGAACGCATTCTGATGGATATTACCCGACAACAGGCAATTAAAAATAATCTATATACATACCTGCTACAGAAACGTGAGGAAACGGCTGTCTCCTTTGCTTCGACTATTGCTGATTCTCGCACCATTGATGCTGCTCGTAGTAACGAAAAACCGGTTAAACCCAATAAGCCAATAATTTACTTACTATTTGCTTTAGGTGGTTTGTTAGTGCCAATTGGGGTAATAGCTTCAAAAGATGCTATGAATAATCGAATTATGCGTCGGAAAGATGTTGAAGAAAGCACGCATGTTCCCATATTAGGTGAAGTTGTTAAGAAACAGCAGTCAGAGGCTATTGTTGTAGCCTCTCGAAGCCAATCCATTATCGCTGAGCAGATTCGGGCCTTACGGACTAATTTACAGTTCTTACGAGAAAACCGGGAAGGAAGTCAGGTGTTACTCTTTACATCCAGTATTAGTGGTGAAGGGAAATCGTTTGTTTCCTTAAATCTTGGTGCCAGTTTGGCTTTAGTGGGTAAACGAACCGTTATTTTGGAAATGGACTTGCGCAAACCGCGATTGCGTGAATCACTGGCTGGTTTCCCGGTTGGTCTCGGTTTGAGCAATTATTTAATCGGCGAAGCAACCCTTAGCCAGGTAGTGCAACCCATACCTGATCAAGAGAATTATTTCATTATAACTTCTGGGCCTTTACCGCCAAACCCTTCTGAACTTCTGAGCGGCCCTAGATTAGAACAACTCATTAGTGAATTGCGTGAGCATTTCGACTATGTAGTTATTGATGCTCCACCGATCGGGTTGGTAACGGATGCCCAAGTGATTGCTCCTTTTGCCGATGCTACGCTATTTATGGTACGCCATGATGTGACGCCTAAGAATTATCTGAAGATGATCGAAACCTTGTATCAGGAAAAGCGATTTAACAAGCTCAATATTGTTATGAACGCTGTAGGCGATGGAGATGAACAATACTATAGCTACGGGTACAGAGGAAATGGCTATGGTTATGGCTATGGAAATAAAAAGAAATAATTATAGTATTTAACAAGGTCTTATAGTAGTAAGAAATCATTGCTATTAGTTAACTATTATAATCTACTGGCGAGTAACCTAGTCCAAGCTAAAGGGCTATAAATGCCTGTAAACGATGAAATGTAGTATTATCATACGAGCCTTTAATGAAGGAAAGCATATTGGTAAGCTAATCGATGGTATTGCTAGTCAGGAAACTAGCCACTCTATCGAAATTATTCTGGTAGATTCTGGATCAACGGATGACACTGTACAAATTGCAGAAAGTAAAGGGGTTCTTTGCGTTCATATTCGACCAGACGAGTTTTCTTTTGGAAGAGCTCTTAATATAGGATGTCAACGAGCTACTGGTGAAATATTGTTATTTGCAAGTGCGCACGTTTACCCAGTATATACAAGTTGGATCGATAAAATGCTTGCTCCATTTGCTGATAACAAAGTGGCTTTGAGCTATGGTCGTCAGATTGGAAACAAATTCAGTAAGTTTTCAGAACATCAGCTATTTGCCAAATGGTTTCCAAAGGCATCGAATTACAATCAATCGATACCATTCTGTAATAACGCAAATACAGCCATACGTCGTACTCTATGGGAACAAATGCCTTACGATGAATCACTGACTGGATTAGAAGATTTACATTGGGCAGAAGCTATACAACAACAGGGGTATAAGATTGCTTATGAGTCTGATGCGGTTATTGTGCATGTTCATGAAGAAACACCTAGGAAAATATATAATCGATACTACCGCGAAGCAATCGCTTTCAAACGTCTTAAGCCCCATGCTCAATTTACGTTATGGAATTTTATTTATCTGTCCATATCGAATATACTAAGTGATTATAGTGCGGCCATACAAAAAGGTGGTTTCTTTAGAAATTTCTTTGACATTGGCATTTTTCGAATTCTTCAGTTCTGGGGCACTTATCAAGGTTATCGATTTGTCGGTACGCTTGACCGAACACTCCGGGAGCGGTTTTACTACCCGAATGAATTCTTTATTCGTGAAAAGGCTAGCCAACCTATTCAGCCTTTCATGAAACAGATTGCTTATGAGTAACAATGCATTCATAGATATTTCCGTAACATTAAATTCTTCACTTCCAACTTGGCCAGGGAGTATAGGTGTTCATACCAAAGCAATACATACAATTGGGGTAGATTCGTATGCTAATGTCAGTAGATTGGATATGGATGTGCATACCGGTACGCACCTTGATGCTCCCCTTCATTTTGTTGCTGGTGGTGCTGATACAAACTCTTTTGAATTATCTACCTTGATTGGTGTCTGCCGGGTAGTTCATATTCCTGATGTGGATGTAGTTACCAGTGCGATATTAAATGAATATATAGGTACACGAGTTCCAAAGCGGTTATTACTGCGTACTGATAATTCTAATAGTCAATGGAATGAGAAGCCATTCTACTCGTTGTTTATTGCCTTATCTGCTGATGCTGCGGAATGGGTTGTGGAAAAGAAAATTGAATTAATAGGGATAGACTATTTATCCATTCAGTGTTATAACGATCCACCCGATACTCATCAGATACTTTTACACAATCAGGTGATTATACTAGAAGGTATTTATTTGGGGCACGTTGAGCCTGGAGATTACCAACTGATATGCCTTCCAATAAAAATAGAAGGCGTAGAAGGCGTTCCTTGTCGAGCAATCCTATATCAAAATTGATCAACTTTTGTAGATAAATTATTTATGCCGTATTCTGTCGCAGCTATTGTACCTATGCGTCATTCGAGTGAACGCGTTCCTGGGAAAAATTATCGAGATTTTGCTGGTAAACCCTTGTATCAGCGCATTATCGATACATTACTTGAATGTCCTTCGATTACTCAGATCGTCATAGATACGGATAGCCCGGTTATTATTGAACAGGCGCAAACGCTCTATCCGACGGTGACAGTTCTTGAGCGACCGGAGCATTTGCGCGATGGAGCTATACCAATGAATAATGTACTGCTCAATACCTGTAACCAGATAGGGTCCGATTTTTATCTGCAGACGCATAGCACAAATCCGCTTCTATCCGCTGAAACAATTGAAAAAGGACTCAAACAATTTCTTAGCCAATATCCAATATACGATACGTTCTTTGGCGTAACCCGAATGCAGGTTCGACTTTGGGATCAACTTGCAAGAGCCGTCAATCATAATCCTAATATTTTGCTACGTACGCAGGATTTACCACCTATATATATGGAAAATTCCTGTATGTACCTCTTCAAAAAGGAAACGCTAATTCAGAAAGGCAATCGCATAGGAGACCGCCCATTCATGTATGAAATACCTGAAATTGAGGCTCAGGATATTGATGTCGAGCTGAATTTTAAAGTTGCCGAGTTTTTATTTACCGAACTGTATCCTGAATTAGTTGTATGAAAGTTCTGATTACATGCCCTCCTATGCTTCGGCAATTGCCTGAGTTTTTACCTATTTTCGAAAAAGCAGGACTAGAAGTATTAGCACCAAATGTAGTTCAAATTTTAACGGAGGAAGAATTAATCGATCTGGTGCCTACAGTTGATGCCTGGATTATTGGTGATGATCCGGCTACTGAACGCGTTTTTAAAGCTGGAAAGGCTGGAAAACTGAAGGCCGCTGTAAAATGGGGAGTTGGGGTAGACAATGTTGATTTCAATGCCTGTAAAGCTTTAGGCATTCCGGTTATAAATACCCCGCAAATGTTTGGTGCCGAAGTAGCTACTATTGCAGTTGCTTATGTACTTGGATTAGCCCGGCAAACCTATTATATCGATCGCGAAGTTAAAGCTGGAAATTGGGTAAAACCGGCTGGCATGTCTTTAGAAGGTCTCACAGTAGGTTTAATCGGGTTCGGGGATATTGGTAAAGCAACAGCCCGGTTTTTGAAAGCGTTTGATATGCACATTAATGTGTATGATCCGTTTGCAAACAAAACCAAGTCCGACGAGGAAAATTATTCATTCTTGGCGTTTCCTGATGATATAGAAAAAGCGGACTTTGTTGTTACAACCTGCGCCTTAACTCCCGCAACAAAATACATGATTAACGCTGAAAGTATTCAGCGAATGAAAGATGGGGTTAGAATTGTCAATGTTTCCAGAGGCCCAATTATTGAAGAAACGGCACTGGTTGCAGCGTTAAAATCGGGCAAAGTTCATTCGGCAGGCTTAGATGTCTTTGAAATAGAACCATTACCGCTTGACTCCGAGCTTCGTCAGTTTGACCGTTGCATTTTCGGAACGCATAATGGTTCCAATACTATTCAGGGCGTTCGTCGAGCAAGCCATCAGGCAATCAAATCATTATTTGAGTTTCTGGAAATTGCAGAACCCGTACAATAACCTATGAAAAAAGTATTAATAACTGGCGTATTAGGAGGTATTGGCAGTGCCTTAGCTCAATCTTTTCGCGAAGATGGCTATTATGTGTACGGTCTGGATGTTCGACAAACAGAAGCACATCAAGCTGATCAATTAATACAATTTGATCTCTATCAGTTTAGTACG
The DNA here is from genome assembly GCF_054776975.1 of Spirosoma harenae. NCBI lineage: Bacteria > Pseudomonadati > Bacteroidota > Cytophagia > Cytophagales > Cytophagaceae > Spirosoma > Spirosoma harenae. Next base: position 248,466 of record NZ_BAAHBD010000002.1, read on the forward strand.
GATGAAAGCTATCGGACGGAGTGGCAGCTTAAATTTCGTGCTTTAATTCCTGAGCTTAATGTATTGATTAATAATGCAGCAGTGCAATTATTAGACGGTTTAGACCATCTAAAACTTAACGATTGGAATCATACGATAGCAGTAAATCTGACGGGCCCCCTATTACTCAGCCAGCATTTTTTAGATCAATTAGAAGAAGTTAATGGGTGCATCATTAATATTGGTAGCATTCATCAGCAACTGACAAAACGGAAATTTATTTCCTATGCTACCTCGAAAAGTGCGCTTATTGGATTAACAAAAGCATTAGCCGTTGACTTAGAAGGACGCGTTCGAGTAAATGCCATTTCTCCCGCTGCCATTGAAACGGATATGCTCTTAGCCGGTTTTAATGGGAATCCCGAAGCACTAGATGAATTACGCAAAATACATCCTGTACAGCGGATTGGTTTTCCAAAAGATGTTGCAAAGCTTGCCATGTTTTTAGCATCTGAAAATTCAGGTTTTATTCATGGCGCAAATCTTACATTAGATGGAGGAATAAGTTCGGTATTAAAGGATCTTTAGAGATGCAAAGTATAAGTATATATCCTAAAACTTTAGCAGTAAAATTATGGCAATCTCCTACATTTAATACTTGGGCAAGTCTTCTTGCTCGATCTTTAAATTTAGTAATATTAATTCCTTTCATCTTAAAAAGATTCTCACCTGCTGAAATATCTCTTTGGTATCTTTTTAGTACAATTATTGGATTAAATTTAATGCTTGATCTTGGTTTTAATGCAACTTTTACTCGATTTATTGCATATGCAATGGCTGGTAAAAAAGATAAAAATCAAGGAGGAAACAATTCTATTAGTTTGCCAACAGATTCGCATGAAAATTATTTATCTAGAATAGTAGGGACACAGCAAGTGCTGTTTAGGTGGATGACTTTATTTATTTTTGCTCTATTAATTACTATTGGGACACTATCTGTACTACATCCTATATCCCTATTGAAAAATCCCTTAAATGGTTGGTATGCATGGGTTATCGTTATAGTAGCAACTACAATTAGCTTCAGAGGAAACGTATTTTCAATATATCTACAAGGAATAAATAAGATTACAGAACTTAGACGATATGAAACTTTTTTTTCGCTAGCTGCTATTTTGTCAAGTATAATAGTATTATCTCTAAATCCTAGTTTGTTAAGTCTAATAGCTGTAAATCAATTTTGGATAGTGGTTTCAGCTCTAAGAAATAAGTGGCTTAGCTTTCATTATCATGAAAATATTTTTATAAAAAATGCTGTTTTTGTTTTTGATAGGGAAATATTCAAAGAAACTTGGCCAAGTGCTTGGAGAAGCGCCGTAGGTGTTTTAATGTCGTATGGAGTTATTCAAAGTAGTAGCTTAATATATGCACAAAGTAATCAAGCGGAAGATGTATCGTCTTATTTATTTGCTATGCGCATAGTGCAAATAATTATAACTTTTTCACAGGCTCCCTTTTACAGTAAGTTACCATTACTTGCTCGTTTGTATGCCCAGAACGACTTTAATCAAATAGTTAGTCTTGCCCGAAAAGGCATGATGAGAGCGCATTGGACATTTGTGATTGGTTTTATTGGTGTAGCACTACTAATGAGACCAGCTATGAAAATTATTGGTAGTAATATAAATTTTGTAGATACTAACTTATGGATATTAATCGGATTAGGCTTTTTTATAGAACGATATGGAGCAATGCATTTGCAATTATACAGTATATCGAATAAAATAATATGGCATATTGCAAATGGCGTTACCGGAGTTATTTATATATGTCTGGCTATTCTTTTATATAAACAAATAGGCGTATATGCTTTTCCTATATCTATATTAATCAGCTACCTGTGCTTTTATTCATGGTATACAAGCTATAGATCATATAAAACTTTCCATTTGTCATTTTTTAATTTTGAACTCCGCACATCGATATTTCCTTTAATTGCCCTTATTATAGCTTCGTTAGTTTCCGTATCCATCAATCTAAAATTATAAAGTTATGAAAAAGATATTGAAAGCTGTTGCACTTCCAATATATCATATATTTGTTGAGAAGGATTCTTATTCAATGAATACTTCTATTTTAAGCCAAATTTGGTATAGTACATGTTTTAGACTGTCTAGTCTTGGAATACATTTAACAAAGAGTCAAAAAGTTCTTGCCTCATTAAAAGATAAATACAAAGGTCAACGCTGTTTTATTATTGGTAATGGCCCTTCGTTAAATAATCTGGATTTAACAAAACTCAAAAACGAATATACCTTCGGGGTAAATGCTATTTATCTTAATTATGATAAAATGGAATTTCATCCTACGTTTTACGTAGTAGAAGATTATTTAGTGGCTGAAGATAGAGCAGATGAAATAAATGCATATTCAGATCCTCAGTTAAAATTCTTTGGAACTTATTTAAGCTATGTACTAAAAAAAGATGAAAAGTCAGTACATATGAATGTTTTAAGGAATTATGAAGACTCTAACTACGAGCCTATGTTCTCGCAAAACTGCGTTAGATATGTAGGTGTTGGAGGCAGCGTCACATATATATGCCTTCAGCTGGCATATTACATGGGTTTTGAAAAAATATACATGATTGGGTTTGATCATAGCTATCGTGTACCTGATGAAGCGAAAGTATCTACCAACTCAGTAATTGAATCGACAACTGATGATATAAATCATTTTGCTCCAGGATATTTTGGAAAAGGATATCGTTGGCATGATCCTAAAGTTGATCGTATGGAAGGGGGATTTATGAAAGCGCGTGAACAATTTGAGAAAGCAAATCGTAAGATTTTTAATGCTACTGCTGGTGGTAATCTTAATGTCTTTGAACGAGTTGATTATAATTCTTTGTGGCAACCTTAAATTACAGGTAATATTTTAAGATCAATTGAATACTATTATATCCTTATTGTTATTATGGTTATAGTCACTAAATAAAATAAATAAAAACCACAATTTCTAAAGTAAAAAAGCAAACGATTCTATGTACGTATAGGCTAATAGTTGTATTATCTATCTGTTAATAGAAAGTCATAAAGCTGATAACGTACTGTGATTCCTTCTGTAAAATACCTTAGTTAAGCTTAATGGTTAAAATAGGATAAGGATTTTGTTAAGGGCCAGTCTGCTTAACTAAATTAGGACTTATTAACTTAAATTTAACCTAACAGAAATTATAAAACGCAATTGAAGTTGTCCGTTTCCTAAATCTTTACTCGCTATCGTCTACATATCAGCTATTAAATGATATATATAGCAGTGGTAATCTTGACTACTTTCTATTAAATCTACTTTAAATATCACATTGTCAATTAAATAATAGTTTATTAAGTCGCCCTGTGTTGAAATTAAGTGTCCTGAAAAGTGGTAAATGTTGACATAGTAAATTGGATATTTTTGTACAGGTTGAATCTAGTTTGTTAATATTTCGAGAATATATGACATATAAGAGTATGAGTAAAAGTACTTAAATAAGTTATGATTTAATTTATTTAAGTACTTTGTTTATTGGTCAGTAACAAATATATAAAAGACCAAGATAAATCCGTATTTTGGTCTGTTTAGAACCACGCACTCAATTGGATTGATTTAATTGTGTATCCAATTAGGCTAAATGGTTACTATTTGTACTTATTAACCAATAATAATAAACATAATACCTAAAATGAACCTAAGTAACTTATTATGCCTAATTCTACTTACATTCTTTTTCGCCACATGTACCACCATTTACCCTGATGCTTTAGAAAAAATCGATCCAGAAGCTTACTCCGCTGAAGCGATCAACTTGGGTTTTAAAATCGATAACCCCACTTTAAAATCTAGAGATGCAGATTATAGTAAAACAATATTTAGTGCATCTTATGTCGACCAACCATACACGGTTGTTTTACCAAGTGGTAAGTGGTTTTGCGTTTTAACATTAGGTGTTGCGGCAGAGGGAAGTGATGGTGAAACTGTTAAATATAGTATAAGTGAAAATAAAGGAATTAGTTGGTCGATGCCGAAGGTGGTTGAAAGCGATACACTTAGGTCTGCCTCTTATGCCATTCCTTATTTAGCTCAAAATAAAAGGCTATATGTTATTTATAATTTTAATGGTGATAATGTAAGACAGTTAAATGGAAAGAAAATTCGGAATGATATGCTGGGTTGGTGTTGTTATAGATATTCTGATGATGAAGGGAAGACCTGGTCCAGCAGATATCGAATTCCAATACCTGTGACAAAGGCAGATACGGAAAATGATTGGCAGGGAAAGGTCCAAATGTTCTGGAGTGTAGCTAAACCTATCAGAACAAAAGATGGTATGTATTTTAATTTTAGTAAAATAAAAAAATACGTTATTGACGATTCAGAGGGCTGGGTAATGTTCTCTCCAAATATAGATTATGAAAATAAAGCAGAAAACATCATTTGGAAAATGTTGCCTGGCAATGATACAGGTTTAAAAACAGAAGCCTTAGGTAGATGGCAGGAAGAACATAATATGGTTGAGTTAAGTGATGGAACTTTATATTGTGTTTTTAGAACTGGAATGGGTTACGCGGGATATGCAGTAAGTAGTGACAAGGGGACTACTTGGAGCACTGGGGCACCAATCACGTTGGAAGATGGGACAACACTACGCCATCCTAGGGCCTGTGTGCGTATCTGGAAATGTAAGAATGGAAAGTATTTATTATGGTGTCATAATAATAGCCAGGGTCTTCGAAATCCTGCATGGATAATGGGAGGTGTTGAACAAAATGGCTCAATAAAATGGTCGCAACCTGAAGTGATCCTGTATAAAAAAGACCGAAAGGGACAGCTGACTTATCCAGATTTATTAGAAGATAATAATCAATATTGGATAACAGTTACTCATAAAGATAAAGCAACTATAAGCCAAATTGACCCATATTTATTGGAAGCGATATGGAGCCAAGGAACCGTGAAAGATCTTGTAAAAGACAATTTGGCATTTGATCATATTAAAGACCGTACTAATTTTTTACAAAAAGTTACCGTGCCTAGACTCGACCAAGGGGGATTTTCAATCGAGATTAAACTTAAGTTTAATAAGTTTAATTATGGAGAAATTTTGGTTGACAATAGAAGTTTGGATTCATTAGGTAGACAAAAAGGGATTGTTGTACTTGTTGGAAAAGAACAGAATTTAATTTTACAATTAAATAATGGGATTGAGAAATTATATCTGAACACCGATATCAATGGTATGCAGGCAAACAAAATATATAACGTTGGCTTTGTTGTGGATGGTGATGCTGGAATAATAAGTTCAACTATTAATGGGAAACTGTGCAGCAAAGCCTATACTTATACAGGCTGGCAACCACTTCGTAACAATGATATTGATATAAATAGTAATGCAAATGTAAAAATCAGCTCTACGTTTTCAGGGACGATAAATGCAGTGCGCATTTACAATCGTCCATTGTTAACATCTGAATTGATGTCTAATTTTTTATCCGATCAATAAAATGGAAAGTGCTTATATAGTGTATACATGCTTAATGCTATTTACGATTATCTTCTCCATCCCTGTATTGGCTTTTAAGCCAATAGGGATGGTAAGTGATAATCGATACGAGGTATTATACAAGGATAATCGATTTAAGACGATTTTAGTCATCTTAATTTATACCCTAGTCATTGGGCTTCGTTATAATGTGGGAAAAGATTATACAGCTTATTTGGATTGGTATAAAGAATTATTTAGGTATGGGCATTTTTTAGAAGATAAAGAACTTGGCTATGTTCTATTGAATGAGGTATTATACTGGCTGAATGCTCATTACTCTTTTTTATTTATATCATTAGCTTTTTTACAAATATTTTTTCTTTTTAAAGCCCTTGAGCGCTTTAAATTTATTTTGCCTTGGTATCTTTTTTTCTTCTTCACTACATTATTAATGTTTAGTAGCATGAATATCATGCGTCAAACATTAGCCTATTTTATATTATTCTATTGTATAAATATATTAGAAGAAAAGAAATACATTAGTGCTCTCTTTTTCTTTTTACTTGCGTTGAGCTTTCATACAAGTGTGCTATTAGTTGCATGGTTATATCCATTTTTAAAATTTAATTGGTTTAAAAATAGGATTATACAAGTATGTTTATTGATATTTTTTACTTTTTTTTCAACTAACATTCTCTCTTTGTTAACTTTGGTTAGTTCACCTATAACTGGTTCTCTAGGAAACTATCAATATTATCTTGAAAACAGCGACCAAATGCAGGAATTAACAGTTGAAAATGCAAATGGATTAGGATTAGGTAAATATTTGTGGTTTTTTATAGACTCAATCATTATATACTATAGTTTAATACTTAAGGAAAGATTTAAGTATTATTCTTTTACTAAATTTTATAATCTATATTTTTTAGGTGTCTTACTGGAAAAGATGTTCAGTGGTAACTTTATATTTTTAAGAACTAATGATTACTTTTTGAACTTTAGAGTAGTAATATTAAGTTTTCTGTGTTTTTATCTTTTTAATAAAGAAAATAGACAAATACATAATTTAATTGTAGGGGGGGGGATATTGATCACAACACTTTTCTTCTTTTATAGAGGGATATATAATTCTGCTGCTCAGTGTTCACCTTTTCAGTTAATATTTAGTGAGTAATTTGAAATAATATGACTAGTTTTTCAATACCTGTCTCAATTATTATAGCCACTTTTAATAGAGCTGATTTATTAAGGGAGACTCTAAATAACTTAATCTTTAATTATGGAGATATATTAGGTAAAACAAATTCGGAAATATTAGTTATTGATAATAATAGTAAGGATAACACTGAATCAATTGTTAATAACTTTGGTCAAATGTACCCTTTTGTGAAATATTATCTTGAATTATCTCAAGGCTTATCTTACGGACGAAATAGGGGTATTCAAGAAGCTAAAAATGAATACTTAATTTTTGCTGATGACGACATTGAAGTTGATAAATTTTGGTTGCAAGAATCCATTAACCCATTACTAAATAATTCTGAAATCGGTGTGGTAGGTGCAAAAGTTGTTCCTTTTAATCATGATGTGCCTGATTGGATACCCTCTAAATATTTTTGGCTAATCGGTATTACAGATTTAGGTAATACTAAACGTATAGTTAATTATGTTATGGGAGCAAGTATGGCCATGCGTAAATCAATATTCAGTGAAATTGGACTGTTTGATGCTACCTTAGGACGGACAGGAAACCAATTGCTTGGAGGTGAAGAAACAGATTTACAAAAGCGCATGCGAACAAAAGGATATAAAGTTTACTATAATCCTGATGCATTAGTATATCATAAAATTACAACCAAATTAAACGAAAACTATATTCTGAAATTTGCCTACCTTGACGGTGTATCAAATAAGCGTATAGATAGTAAAACGACAAAATTCCGTTATTTACTTAAATCTACTTATGGCTTTCTTACATTATATATATTTTTACCTCTTAAAAAAATATATACTAACCCGATAGAAATAAATATTCGGAAAAGGTATTTTGAAGGTTATTTAGCGCAAGAATAAAGTAAAATACATTAAAGTTTACCTGAGAAATGAGAATAGGAATTGATGCTAAATGGTATTTTAATGGCCCGCCGAGCGGGCAAGTAGTAGTCAAAAATTTGGTAGATAATATTATTTTGAGTAACCCTTCATTCAAGATCTATTTATTTATAGATAAAGCTAATAAAAAAGATGCTAGTAAATTGTGGGGTGAAAAAGTTACTATAATACCTACTCTTACAACGCCTAACTTGTTTTCTAATCTTTTTTTACTTCCTTATTTAAGTTGGAAGTTTAAACTTGATATAGTATTATTTCAAAACTTTGCAGGATTTCTATTTAATAAATGTAAAGGGATTGTATATATTCATGATATTCTTTTTCTAGACTACCCTTCGTTTTATAGCTTAAAAGAGAGATTGTATTTGTCACCAATCCGATTCTTAGCTAAAAGAGCAAATTATATTATTACTATTTCCAAAAGTGAAAAAGAACGATTAATTAGACATAAAATTGGTAAAGTCGATAATATTGATGTAATATATCATGGAGTAAGCCAAAGCTTTAAACCTATTTCTAATTATTCTGAAAATCAGTTAGAATCTTTTGAAAATAAATATCAGATTCCTGAGCGCTACCTTTTGTATGTTGGTAGGATTAATATTAGAAAGAATTTGCTTAATCTGATAAAAGCGCTACCTTACTTGCGCGATAAAAAAATAAAACTTTTAATTGTTGGAGGAGTAAATCATAAAAATATCAATTTGTCTAATACAATAAAAGAGTACAATCTAGAAGAAAGGATACAATTTACTGGACATATACCAGAAAAAGATTTATACATTCTTTATGCGCGTAGTACGTTATTTTGTTTTCCTTCATATGCAGAAGGATTTGGGTTGCCTCCTTTAGAAGCAATGAAGTGCGGAATTCCAGTCATTACATCTGATAGAACTTCTTTGCCAGAAGTCTGTGGAACTGCTGCACTTTATGTAAATCCAGATAACCCCAAAGATATCGCTAATAAGATTGATATGTTGCTTTTAGACCCTGTAAAGTATGCGCAAAAAAGCCAAGAATCTTTATTGCATAGCAATAATTTTACTTGGGTAAAATCATCACTTGAAATTATTAGAACTTTTGAGAAGAATTATGACTCTTGAGAAGTTAATAAGATTTTTAAAGAATGATCCTTCTTATAAATGGGAGTCTTCTTATTCATTATACGAACTAAGTATAATTTCATTCAATCGATTAATTCAAATTTTGAGAGGGTTACCTCTAAAATTCTTACTTAAGAGTTCTAATGGTGTAATTTTTAGGGGAAAAAATGTTACTTTAAAGCATCTTCGTTCTATTACTTCGGGACGTAACTTAATTCTCGATGATAATGTAAATATTGATGCACTATCGTTCAATGGTATTCAATTAGGAAACGATGTTACTATCGGTAAAAATTCTATTATTGTATGTACAGGCGTAATAGCTCAAAAAGGTATAGGAATCAAAATAGGTAATGGTGTAGGTCTTAATGCTCGTGTCTTCTTAAGTGGTCAAGGGGGAATAGATATTGGCGATAATGTGATCATTGGTCCGGATGTGAAAATATTTTCTGAAAACCATCTTTTTGAAAAGGCCGATGTTTTGATAAAAAAGCAAGGTGTTAAAAGGATTGGTGTAACTATTGAAGAAGATTGTTGGATAGGTTCAGGAAGTATTATTCTAGATGGAGTAACTATTCAACGTGGTTGTGTTATTGCAGCAGGAAGCGTTGTTACCAAATCTTTTTCTGAAAATCTTATCGTAGGTGGGGTACCAGCTAAGGTAATACGTAATCGAATTTGAAAGGTATTTTTAATATCTATTTCTAAAAAATGAAAATTGGCATAATAGGTACTCGAGGTATTCCAAATAATTATGGTGGATTTGAACAGTGCGCTGAGTATTTGGCAGTTCAGCTGGTGAAAGACGGCCATAATGTATCAGTATATAATTCTCACTATCATACTTATCAAGAAAAGATTTATCAGGGAGTGCATATTATCCACTGTTATGACCCGGAAAAGTATTTTGGTTTGGCTGGCCAATTTATCTATGATTTTAACTGCATCCTAGATGCCAGAGGACGTAATTTCGATCTAGTCTTGCAACTTGGTTATACTACGAATTCTATGTGGGGTTGGATGCTTCCTTCTAAACCTGTTATTGTTACTAATATGGATGGAGTAGAATGGATGCGTAGTAAATACCCTCCATTGATTCAGCGTTATTTAAAACTAGCCGAGCGGTGGGCTGTGAATACAAGTGATTACTTAATAGCGGATTCAGTTGGAATTCAACAGCACCTGAGTAAATTTTATAGTAAGCCCTCTACTTATATACCTTATGGCTCTTATGTATTTGATGCACCCGAAGAGAGTACTATTAAAGAATATAATGTGGCCCCGTTTCAGTATGATATGTTAATTGCCAGACTACAATCTGACAATAGTATTGATGTAATTTTAGAAGGCGTTTCAGCTGCAGTTAGCAAGAGACCGTTTTTAGTAATTGGCAATCATAAAACAAAGTATGGCCAATATTTAGTTGATAAGTATAAAAATTTTACAAATATTATTTTTTTGGGTGGTATCTATGATTTAAATAAGCTTGATAATTTGCGGTATTTTTCTAACTTGTATTTTCATGGTCATCGAGTCGGTGGTACAAATCCTTCTCTGCTTGAAGCAATGGGATCCAGCGCTTTGATTTGTGCTTATGATAATGTATTCAATAAAGCAATTTTAGGCAACGATGCTTTCTACTTTATTACTATGTCAGATGTAACAAAAGTTTTGGATAGTTTTCACAAGAGATCTGACTCGGAAGTACTCGAGGTTAATCGAAAGAAGATTCGAGAAATTTACCATTGGCCGATAATAACTGCCCAATATGAAAAGTTATTCAGAGAGGTCGTCTCTTCACCTGCAAAGCTGGAGGAACAAGCTACTCTGAATTAAGCTGTCTAATTTTTGTCATGCTATTCGTAAATGCCTACTATTCGTTCAATAATTACCTACCTGTTTGTGTCACTAGTAGTAGGGGTAATAAGCGCTCAGAAGAGTATTAGAACTATTGGTATTCACGCTAAAGTTCAATTAGGTGCATACTATTTTGACGGTTGGTCAGGATTGACTAGCGGACATATTACAGAAGCTTTACTTGACAGTTTCCCTGAGCGTAAGCCTATTTGGGGCTGGCTTACTAGTTCGCCAGCTATTGTACAAAAGCAGATTGATGCCGCAGCTAATGCGGGTATTTCATTTTTTAGTTTCTGCTGGTATCCAACCAGCCAGAATAACAAAACTTCTCAGACGAATCCTCTTAATCGAGCTTTAGGGTTTTATTTAAAAGCACCTAATCAGAAGCGTTTAAAGTTTTGTTTGATGGTTGCTAATCATCAAGGCTTTTTTATTGGTCCGTCAGAATGGAAAAATGTGTCTGAAGCTTGGCTCACTTTGTTTAAGCAGCCACAGTATATTAAAGTAAATGGGAAGCCATTGCTAATATTTTTTACAATCAATTCCCTTTTACAAAAATTTGGTAATGCCCAAGCTGTTCACCAGGCACTTGATAGTTTACGAACGGCAGCTCAGGGTCAAGGACTGACCGGTGTGAGTATAGCTGTCTGTCAGGCAGGGAGCAAAGAAGATCAGATACTTGCCAGACAGTGTGGAGTTGATATATTAACAGGCTATAACTACCATAGTGCTGGGTTCAGAAGAAATAATCAAGTTGTACCAATTGATAGTTTAATCGTTGGTAGCCGTCGTATTTGGAATCAGTTTATTGAGTCGCCAGTACCCTATATACCTGTTGCTACTTTAAACTGGGATCCTCGTCCTTGGGCTGCAACTAATAAATCGTATGCTAATTCCTCACGATATACAGGATATAGTTCAGGTTCTGTATATCGCTCTATTACTGATGCTATTAAATGGATAAATCAGCATCCCAACAATACGCCTAAAGAGCGTATTATTTTAACCTATGCCTGGAACGAAAATGGTGAGGGGGCTTGGTTGACTCCTACTGAAAGTCAACCTAACCTATTAGAGGGGGTTAAGAAAGCGGTCACTAATTCTTATTGAATTTGTTTTCGAATACGAAACCAACCACCAATGTTATTAGTGAGCCACTGCCCCTGATCCATAGCAACTGCTAAACCGAGCTGCGTGCCCCCAAGCCATTGGACAGGTAGATTAAAGTCTACTAAGCCAGAAAATTGAGAGCGTGGCGTTCTAGGGTCGATAGTAATTGGACGGCCGTAGTTTTGGCTAAAGGAAAAAAGCGCTCTAAGTTGTGGACCAGACCTCCATTCACCAAGTAAGCCAAGATGTCCTACTTGAACTCGATTATTGCTAATCATTAACAGACCACTATTCTTGAAACCTCCTTTGAGGTTATGGAGGTCTTCTCGCGAATCAAGCCAGCGTGTCATAAAAGGAGTTCCTATAATCCGTTGTCGGTGCGTCCATCCATCAACATACTGATAATTATTAAAATAGTCGTCAGCGCCATTATAGAGTCGGCTGCCAATATCAAAATTAAATCCAGTTTGATCCAATGTTGTTAAAAATTCGGCTGTTACCTGCATAACCCGGAAGCTTCCCGATTCATTTGCCTTTTTATTTTTCCAACGAATACCATATAGACCATCAGGCATATTCTGAAACGCAACTCCCGATTTATCTTCAAAAGGATGTTGATAGTATAGAAACCAATTGGATAAACTATTATCTATTTCCAATGCTAAATCAATCGAGCCTAGATGATTACCAGCCTGATTGGATAAGTCAAAGGCACTATATAAAGTGGTATCAACAGGGGGTTGGCGAACCAACACAATATCTTTATAAGTAGATAGTGAACTTGGGATTTTTCCATTAACAGTTACTCCATTTTTTAAAACACTTGAAGAGCCTCCCCATTGCGCATGGTGAGTAACCCCACCGTATAGCCGTACCCGATTCTGAGCAAGACTTATTCGGATAAATAGTGCCTTTTGATGTAAAAATGAGTTTTGTATAGAATCCGTGTTGCTAAACCAGCCGTGAGCATACAGGGCATTTACAGCGACAATGCCCTTTGTAAATCCTAAAGGTACGTACCCACGCGTACCCAGCTGTATCTTATACAATGGCAAAGCATTCCCTGACCATGAATATGAGCCTGAGGTTAAGAGTGTATCGACTAAGCCAAACAATTCACGTCGTCGGCCAGCATAAAGCTCAAAATTCTTTGAAAATACACTGACATAGGCCACGGGCAAAAGCACGTTCGATGTACTTCCGACATTAGCTACACCCTCGATAGCTGCTTTAATATTGAATTTATGAATTTGCTGAAGGTTACCAAACTGTTTAGTTAAACCTACACGCACAATACCAGCTGATCCTTTAAGTGGAACAGTACCATACTGGCGTGAGCGAAACCAAAATGGGCTTTGTGAAGTTGACGAACCTATTCCACCAAGCTCAATAATCAAGGCTTGTTTTGCAGTTAGTGTATCTGGAATTGCTTGCCCATAAATTGAGTAACTTGTAAATAAAACTAATAATAAAATAGAGAAAGAACGAACAAATAAAAACATTGAATTGCCTCTTTTTTTAATTACCCTATAATATAATACAGAAAATAGTGTTTTTGCTATTCTATACACAACAAGAATGATAAAGAATGCTTGAAATCTTAAAGTAGAAAAAAAAGTAAAACAGATAAAAGATTAAACAACAACTTGCGGAAAAATATCTCGTAATAATTTCAATTCCTGGTCCTTCACTGATACTATTGGATCCTTAATTCCCCAGTCGATATTCAAATCTGGGTCATTCCATAAAATGCCTGACTCTGAAGTTTTATTATACACGTTTGTACATTTATAACTGAAGATACTATCTTCTAAAGCAACAAATCCATGAGCGAATCCTTCAGGTATATAAACTAAATTTGAAAGCTTTGCATCCAATAAAAATGTTTCATATTGACCAAAAGTTTTTGAATCAGGTCGCAGGTCAACGGCAACATCCAGTACTTGTCCACTAATGACACGCACTAATTTCCCTTGAGCAAAAGGTTCTTTTTGCATATGTAAACCACGCAAAACCCCTTTAACTGAAAATGATTGATTGTCTTGAACGAACTCTGTGGGCAATCCTAGCGATGCAAAGATAGGTTCGTTATAAGATTCAAAGAAATGGCCACGTTCATCGTTAAATATGCGTGGTGTTAATTCAATTAAACCTGCAATTGCGGTCTGTCGGACTTGCATAATGTAGCTTACTGTTAATTATATGATAAAATTAGGATATAGTACACTTATTAACGACTTTATTTAATAGCAGAATGTAAGCGATAGTTAGTTTAGGACGACGAAACTAGCTAAGTTTTTTTATTTTTGCTATTTATGATAAATAAAAAGAATGTATGCTATGAAATTTATATTATTAACTTGTATTGTCCTATTTTTTGGTATAATGCTTTAGTTTTTCAAGACTGATATGAGTTAACTGCTGTGACTTTGATTGGTTAAGTGAATTTAGAAAGTACGAAAAAATAGAATAAATTTCAAAAACAGGCCAAAAAGGGACCATTCATATAAAAATATTTAACACGTGTATAAACTATACCTTTTTCTCTGATAAGTAGATATATATTCAAATAGCCCCACCCTAATTTTGACTGTTTGGTATTAGGGTAAGGCTAACGAATCAGTCAGCTGATAAGAGGCTTTAATGTGATGGTAGTATAGATAAAAAATGATTAAAAGAAGTATAGTTTCTATGCGCATTTTCACTAAGTTTTCGATATTAATCTTTATAGGTTATAGCTTTTTTCTAGGCTTTTATGAAGCTAATGCGCAGTGCTACGTTTGGAGTAGTTGGAAGAAAAAGGATATAAATCAAGCGTATGGTTCAATCTCCTTAGGGGAAAAGGAAATAGCTGTGACAATGTCTACAAACTATCCTTTCGATTTGACAAATCAGATATACAGATTTGATGTATTCAATGCCTTCAGAGGGTTTTCTACCATCCCAAACTCAACGGTGCCTAATACGTCATGGACGGAACAAACAGGCGTTATGGGCAAAACAACTCTTTGTTTTTCTGAGCCCATAACGAATTTAACTTTGTTAATAGCTTCGTTGGGTAGAGGTGGTATAGGTGCTACAAAAGTTTCTTTAAATTTTTCCAATCCTTATACTGTCCTGTATGATGGCGGCAGGATAAATTATATCGATTCACATTCACTAGAAGGAGAGGAGGGCAATACGATTATTACATTTCCAGGAACTTTGTCTTGTTTAACCATATACTCTGACATTAATGAATTTGCTAATATTAATTGTGCTATTTCTTCGCCATTTATTAGTATTTATGAAAAAGGTAACTGTAGCGTTCCTTTAGTGGCTAATGGAGCAGCCTCCTATAAATGGAGTGGAGGAGATAGCCCTACTAGTGCCCGGAATACTGTTCGAGAAAGCGGAATCTATAGTGTTACGGCAGTAGATCAGAATGGCTGTATAGCAGTTGCTGAAAAACAGGTAGAGGTTCCTAAAAATGTATTAAGAGGGACAGTTACAAAGACGATTTGCAAGGGAGAGGCTTATCTAGGTTATCGGACAGCTGGTAGCTATGTCGATACATTAAAAACGGCGGAGGGGTGTGATAGTGTCCGAACGGTTAACTTAAATGTGGTAGAAAAGCCTGTGCCCGTTTTAGAAAATAGTTACCGGATTTGTGAAGGACAAACTGCCCAGCTAAGCCCAACACTAACGCATGCTACAGGCAGTTCAACTTATGAATGGTCGACAGGTGATACAAGTTCACAGATTTCTGCTAATAAATCCGGAGTTTACAGCGTCACAGTTTCCAATGGGATTTGTTCCAATATAACCTCTACTAGCGTAACGGTTGCCAAGCTGCCAGCTCTATTGGCCGATGCAACAATTTGTAAAAATGAGCCGCTGGCAGCAGGAAGTATAGAAAATAACCTCAAGTACTTATGGGAGCCTACGGGAGAAACGACAGAAACAATTACGCCGATCCAAACAGGAACGTATACTGTAAGGGTGACTAATGTGTTCAATTGTTCCGCAATTCGCACATTTAATGTGTTGGAAAAGCCAGTACCTGTTTTGGAAAAGCATCATCTGATTTGTGAAGGAGAAAGCGTAAGGCTGAGACCAACGATAACACCTTTAGAGGTAAATCCTGTTTATAAATGGTCAACGGGAGCGACAAGTTCAGAAATTAAGGCAAATTCGTCAGGATTATTTAGTGTCACAGTTACTAATGGGATTTGCGCGAATGTAGCTTCCACAAGTGTGACTGTAGCTAAATTGCCTACTGTTTTGCCAGCTGCGACGGTTTGTAAAAATGAACCTGTTTCGGCAGGAGGGCTGAATGATAATCTTACCTACTTATGGGAGCCTACAGGTGAAACTACCGAAGTTATCAAGCCTGGGCAAGCCGGGACCTATACCGTAAAAGTGACCAATGAATATAACTGTTCTTCTATCAGGAGATTAGAAGTTACAGATTGCGTGACAGAGGTGTTTGCGCCGGATGCGTTTACGCCTAATCTTGATCAGCTCAACGATACGTTCAAATTTATTATTACGCATGGCATTCCGTTAAAACTAGCAATTTATAATCGTTGGGGAGATGCTGTGTATGCTGACGAAAGCGATAATCCGGAATGGGACGGTACATGGAAAGGCAGTGACTGTCCGAGTGGGCAATATGCTTATCGATTTTTTTATAAGTCTTTAAGTACAGGAGAAGTACTTGAACGGCGGGGGACTATTTCGCTGATTAGATAGAGGCTAACATTGAAACATACTGTTGCTTCGTCACTGGACTATAGACATTGGGTACGACCATCATTCAATTCCATTTTAGTTGTTTTTTATCAATAATCCGTAATAAAAAATCCCCTCATTTGAAGAAAGGTCGTCAGCTCACTTCTCGGCTAAATCAGTTAATGCAAAGGGAAAAAAGAAGGTAAGACCCTATTTGGATTCATTTGGCTGATTGATTCACTAAGCTTTTATATTTATACTTGCAGAATAATTATATAATCTCCTTTTTAGTCAAACATATGTACTCGATAAAAGAAAATAAATTCTCCGTTTATAAATATATGGTTTTAATGAATGGTACCTATGTACGCCAGTTTCGTACAAAGCAGGAAGCTGAAACGTATATAATTGGGATGCCACACACCGCTTTAACTCCCATTATTCCCGCTCAGCATATGGCTACTGATCACATTAATCCAAATCAATTGACTAAAGATCGGGATGATAAAGCGGGTCGCATTTTAAGGTATTAGCATTTAGTTTACGCTAAAAACAAACCCATTGCACTGGCAATGGGTTTGTTTTTTAGCACTTACTCGGTTGAAATAAACTCCGGTTCTTCGGCAATGTAATAGCCCTCAGTTAAAACTTTTTGAATAATCGTTTCGTCTGCGGTAGAATTAGAGGGTACAATCAGATTTAATTTGCCCAACTGCTTTAGAACCTCCTGTGGAATGGCTGAAATATCGTCTGATTTCGGTGTCCACTTAATTCGAACATGCCGTTTAGCTTCTTTCGAATGGTATACTTTGGTACTTAAAAGAATCCGGTAAGCTCCAGGTTCAATTTTTGCCATGATAGCATCTTCGCATTCTTGTAATTCTCCCCAGACCGATTGCGTTTCAGGGGGGAAGGATACCAAATCCAAGCTTGGACATAAAGAGACGATCAGGGTATTTCCCTGGCCGACATAGACTTTTGGATTAATAGGTTGCATGGTTTTAACAGGTTGATATGGAATCTGAATAGGAAAGATACCGTATTTGAATGGCAATTGTGAGGGGTTTTTATATCTTTTGCACTATTACAAATCGATAGTGGGGTGCCATTTTATGATTTTCACTTGTTGGGTAGCCTACTAAATCGCCCGAACCATATTTGCTATCCCTTCCTGCAAGCTCACGGCTGGCTGATAGCCTAGCTGCTGTTTAGCTTTGGTCAAATCGGCCCAGGTGTGGGTGACGTCGCCAGTACGGTCGGATTGGTGAAGGATGATCGCTGGCTGGCCAGTTACGGCTTCCATGGTATCGATCAATTGCCGGACGGAGATATGAGTGCCGCCACCAATATTATAAACCTCAAATCCATTGATGTGAGAAATGGCTTTGCTGATCCCCTGAACAATATCGGCTACGTACGTATAGTCGCGGCTGGTGCCTTCGCCGTAGATCGTAATTGGGCGATGTTGTAGCAAGGCGTTCAGAAATAGTGAAATGGCCATGTCGGGGCGCTGCCGTGGGCCATAGACGGTAAAAAAGCGTAGACAGGCCGCTTCGAGGCCGTATTGATCGTGATACTGTCGACACAGCTGTTCGGCCTGGTATTTAGTGACGGCGTAGGGGGAAATGGGTTGTAAAGTCTGATAGTCTTCCCGTAAGGGTAGAGGAGCGGTTTCGCCGTAAACCGATGAGGAGGAGCCGTAAATGAGTTTTCGAATACCCGCTTTTTGCATGGCTTCCAGCAGGAGTTGTGTACCCGTTACATTGACGTCGGTGTATTCCGCAGGCCGCTGAAGCGACTGCTGAACGCCGGGTAAAGCGGCTAAGTGAATAACGACATCAATTGGGTACTGTTGAAAAAGAATTTCTACCTGAGTTGTATTGCGAATGTCACCTTCGTGCAGGTAATAGGCTGGATTCGTCAGATGAGGTTGGACATTCCGACGTTTCTGCTCGGGATCGTAATTCGGATAAAAATTGTCCAGCACATGAACCGTGCACCCTACTGTTAGCAGATAATCAGCCAGATGTGATCCAATGAAGCCAGCTCCGCCCGTAATCAGAACATGGTTAACGAAGTTGTCAGGTGCGGTCAATCGATTACATGTAGGAAGTTTGATTGGCTAAACTACATACAAAACTGAATTTAAACGAACGTTTCTTTCGAAGTACCTGTCCATACGTAGATCTACAGGTGCATATGGGCAAAACTAAAATGCGTGGATACGCAGAACCGTCATTTCGACTGGCCAATGGTTAACCAATAGTTACAGACGCATATCGACTAAATCTCGGTCGAAATAGGACTTTACGTCGAACACCACGGATTTTTCATCTCGTTTCAAGCTATTGATATCGAGTTCCAGGAACTGTCGGTGCGAAACGGCTACGATAATACCGTCATACGTATGCGCATTGATGCCTTTCTGCAACATGATCCCGTATTCCGCTTCCACGTGATCCGATGACGCCCAGGGATCGTAGACATCCACCTGAATGCCAAAATCAATGAGCTCCTCGTAGATGTCGACGACTTTGGTATTTCGGGTATCGGGGCAGTTTTCTTTAAAGGTGATGCCCAAAATCAGCACCCGGCTGTCCTGAAGAAGTAAACCGTTGGCAATGAGTCGCTTTAAGAGCCGTTTGGCGACGAAGCCACCCATGCCGTCGTTGACCAGTCGACCCGAAGCAATGACCTGCGGATAGTATCCCAGGCTTTGGGCTTTGTGTACCAGATAATATGGATCCACACCGATGCAGTGACCACCGACAAGGCCGGGTTTAAAAGGCAGGAAATTCCATTTGGTACTGGCAGCTTCCAGTACATCGTTGGTATCGATGCCCATGCGGTCGAAAATCAGGGCCAGTTCATTCACGAACGAAATGTTGATATCGCGCTGGGCATTTTCGATGGCTTTGGCAGCTTCTGCAACCCGGATCGAGGGGGCGCGGTACGTACCGGCTTCAATGATGGAGCTATACAAGTGATCGACGAAGCCGGCCGTTTCTTCGGTCGAACCGGAGGTAATTTTACGGATTTTCGTTAAGGTGCGTACTTTATCGCCGGGGTTGATACGCTCAGGGGAGTAGCCACAGAAAAAATCGCGGTTGAATCGGAGACGACTGTATTTTTCCAGAACGGGTACGCAATCTTCTTCGGTGCAACCCGGATAGACCGTTGATTCATAAATGACGGTATCGCCTTTCTTGAGCAGTTTGCCCACCGAAGCGGAGGCTTTCCGCAGATAACTTAAATCCGGTTTTTTAAACTTGTCGATCGGGGTGGGGACCGTAATAATGAAGACTGTGCAGGGCTGTAGGTCTTCAATATCCGCCGTGAAGCCTAAACAACGGGAATCCTGGATTTGCTCTGTCGTGATCTCCAGTGTTTCATCGTAACCTTCGATCAACTGGTCAATGCGATCGGGGTTAATATCAAAGCCAATGGTTGGATACTTTCGGCCGAATTCTACGGCCAGAGGGAGACCAACGTAACCTAATCCGATAATGCCAATTTTAACGGTTTCTCGAGCGTTGAATAGACTATTTTCCATATTGTTGAAGTAAGTACATGATTGACTGCTAACTGAAGCCGGTTTAAACATTTCATGACAAAACAAATGCTCGTCCGGTTAAGAAATTGTTTAAACGGTTTAAAAAACCTTCTTCTTCTTTTCTGTCAGCTTTATCAATTTACTGTGTACAAGCGTGCAGTTTTGATGCCGAACGCAGAGTAAATTAGTGATTTTTACTCAATAAGATTGGCAACAGTGCGTTAAGTCACTTACTTTAAGATATTTTGCAGAAAGAATAGGACGATGGCTGTATAATTGGTATAGTTAGCCAGGGAAGTTGACTAATTAATCGCCAGTTTTAGAGCCGCGACCACGCTCTGCAATTCTTGAGCCGTTTTTTCATCGGTGAGTCGGCCCTGGGCATCCATTTTTTGCCGGATGAATGGAACAATGAGCGAAGTGCCTTCAGGTAATTTTGCGGTCAACACAGCCATGGTGTGAAAGAGTAGTGCGTGTGCCCGCGAACCACCCATATCCGAAGGCCCTGCGCTAATGACACTAACGGGTTTATCGACAAACTCACCCGATGAAGCCATCCAGTCGAGCATATTTTTCAGTACACCCGGCATGCCGTGAATATATTCGGGCGTACAAATCATCACGGCATCGGCCTGGCGAAGCTGGGTTCGTAAAGCACTAACGGATTCAGGCGCTGGATCAACATCTCGTTCGGGACTGAAATAGGGTAGATCGTCCAGACCATTATACAGCGTGATCGTAACGTCGGGAGGAGCCAGTTCGGTGGCTGCCCGGAGGAGGGACGTATTGGTTGAATTAGCCCGAAGGCTACCCGAAATAGCGAGAATGTGCATACAAAATGAAACGCTTATTTGTTAGCGCAACACCTTGGTGATCTCATTAAGTTTCTCCAGTTTCTGCTGGAAATCGCCTTTGAGCTGGTTCCGGATGGTGGTTAGGTTATCAAGGGTTTCCTGCAGGCTGTCGGGTAAAATTTCCTCCAGGACTTCACGGAATCGTTTGGCAAAGGTGGGCGATTTACCGTTGGTGGAGATGGCAATTTTGAGGTCGCCTTTTTTTACGACGGAACTTAGGTAAAAATCGCACAGGTCGGGCGTATCGGCTACGTTGACCAGAATCCGGTGTCGTTTGCAATCGATCTGAACCTGATGATTGACGGCTTTGTCATTGGTACCGGCAATGACTAAATCTTTGTTGGATAAATAAATTTCGTGATACGGTTCCTGAATGAGCTCTAGTTTGGGAAATTGCTGGGCGAAATCCCTGATTTCAGGCCGGATCTCGGGAGCGACCAGCGTAACATGGCCATCGGGCGAGTTGCTTAGTACGGCCGTTAGTTTTTCCAGGCCCACATAGCCCCCGCCAACAATCAAAATATGGAGATGTTCAGCCTTGACGAAGATGGGAAACAGCGTGTTCATAAAAATAGCCGAAAGTCGCCAGTCGATAGTGGTTTATGAAGTAGGTTAGCAGGGCCAAATCTACTTGACAAACCGACACTATTGACTGACGACTAGCTACTTTTGCCTATTTTTTTAGAATTTAAAGCCGACGCTGGCGCTCAGGATTCGGCGCTGCGACCCGTTAAAGCCGGTCGAAGTCGTCGTACCATTGGTCGGATTTTTGATCGCATCGCTCAGGCCGTGGTGGTACGTCAAATCAATCAGCAGGGGGCCAATATCAAAACCGAGCTGACCGAGGCCGTTGAATGTGCCGCTTTTAATTTCGGAGTTGCTCAGGTTGAAGTTGCCGCTGCTCGAACTGATCCGGTTGGCGTATTCCAGACCAACCTGTAATCGTACGGCTGAAATACCCCGATCCGATTCGACCAGTTTGAAACCTAAATAAACCGGAATCTGAATGTACTGGATGTTGATCTGATCCTGAATGTTTTGCGCTGATTGGCCGTCTCCACGGGTAAAATAATTAGAGCTTGACGCAAAATATTCGCCCCCAATCTGACCAAACAGTCGGCCACCACCCCGGACAAAGAAACCCGCCTGATAGCCTAAACGCCCTGATAGATCACCGCCTGTATTGACGCTTTCCCCTTTCAACTTGGTCGAGTTCAAACCGGCGTAAATGCCAAACGCGAAGTTTTTGTAACCTTTCTGGGCTTTCTCGCGGGTGGTGTAGGTCTCCGTCGAAGTCGTCACCGTCGTCGTTGTCTGCGTGTTATCCGCTGGCGACATGGTATTGGTTGAATACGTACTGTTGCTGCTTGGATTGACGCTGTTGGTATTTGTGCTATCCGACATGGTATTCGTCGGCGTCGTGCTGCTCATCGAATTCGACGAATTCATGGAATTGGTCGAATCCGTAACAGTCGTTGTGGGCGTTGTGGCACTCGTTGAGTACGTGGTGGTAGTCTGTTGGGCATGCGCCAGGCCGAGACTACATAGGCATACAGCCAGTAGAGAGAATTGCTTTTTCATGTCTTTTTTCGTTGAGTGATATAAAAAAAGGTGTAACCGAAATTACACCTCTTTAACCCTTTGTAGGGGCTAATGTTTGATCGACTCTTGATTTTGTGGAATAGTTATGCTTCTTTCCCCTATAGTGAAATTTTGAGAAAACCTTCCGTTAGCCCTGTCGCATCGCCTTAAACGCATTCATCAGACCATTCGTCGAACTGTCGTGCGTGCTGACCGGAGCGTCGTTTTGAAGCTCGGGAAGTATTCGGCTGGCGAGTTGTTTGCCCAGCTCAACACCCCACTGATCGAAGCTGAAAATGTCCCAAATAACGCCCTGGGTAAAGATTTTGTGTTCGTACATGGCAATCAGACTACCCAGTGTGCGTGGTGTAAGCTGCCTAAACAGAATCGAGTTGGTGGGCCGGTTGCCCGAGAATTCCTTGAACGGGGTGAGTGCTTTGATCTCTTCCTCACTTTTGCCTGCTTTTCGCAATTCGTCGGCGGCTTCGGCTGCGGTTTTGCCGTTCATCAGGGCTTCGGTTTGGGCGAAGTAATTGGCCATCAGAATTTTGTGATGGTCGCCAATGGGCCGTTGGCTAATAGCCGGGGCCAGGAAATCGCAGGGGATAAGTTTGGTACCCTGGTGAATGAGCTGATAAAACGCGTGCTGTCCGTTGGTGCCGGGCTCTCCCCAGATAATCGGCCCCGTTTGGTAATCGACAGGATTTCCGTCACGATCCACCGATTTGCCGTTGCTTTCCATGTCGCCCTGCTGAAAATACGCGGCAAACCGGTGCATGTATTGATCGTAGGGGAGAATTGCTTCGGTTTGGGCACCGAAAAAGTTATTGTACCAAATGCCCACTAACGCCAGAATAACCGGCAAATTTTGCTCAAGCGGTGTGTCATGGAAGTGGGTATCCATCGCGTGAGCACCCTCTAATAGCTCCTCAAAGTTGTCGAAGCCAATGTAGAGCGCGATCGAGAGACCGATGGCCGACCAGAGTGAGTAGCGACCGCCGACCCAATCCCAGAAACCAAACATATTATCGGGGTCAATGCCGAATGTTTCGACGGCCTTCTGATTGGTCGACAGAGCCGCAAAATGTTTGGCAATGGCCGTTTCGTCTTTAGCCGATTCCAGAAACCACTGCCGGGCCGTTTGGGCGTTGGTCATGGTTTCCTGCGTGGTAAACGTTTTCGAGGCAATCAGAAACAGGGTGGTTTCGGGCCGAACGGTCTGTAGCGTTTCGTAGATATGCACGCCATCGACGTTCGAGACGAAGTGTACGCGCAGTTTTTTGTCGTCTGCATAGGGCTTCAGGGCTTCGGTCACCATAACCGGACCCAGATCCGAGCCGCCAATGCCAATGTTCACCACGTCGGTAATGGCTTCGCCCGTATAGCCTTTCCATTCGCCCGAGCGAATCCGCTCCGTAAACGATTTCATGTGAGCCAGCACACTGTTTACCTCCGGCATCACATCGGTTCCATCCACCAAAATGGGCGTATTGGATCGATTCCTGAGCGCAATGTGCAGCACGGCGCGATCTTCGGTCTGGTTAATTTTATCGCCCGAAAACAGTTTACCGATGGCACCTTTCAGTTCCGCTTGTTCTGCCAATTGAATCAGCAGGGAAAGCGTTTCGGCGGTGATGCGGTTCTTGGAAAAATCGAGCAGAATATCCTCGAACTGACGGGAGAAGGTCGTAAATCGCTCAGGGTCTTCGGCAAATAAATCCCGTAAGTGACGATCTTTCAGATCAATGTAATGCGCCTGGAGTAGGGAAAAAGCAGCTAAATCGGTGAATCGATGATTGACAAGCATAGATGTTTCAGATTTCAGGTTTCGGGTTTCAAGTTGGAGATTAAAGATTTGAGGTTAGCGTTCCGCAGAGAATGCCTGCGTTGGCAACTGCTACGGCGGACCGGTTGAAACCTGGAACCTGAAACTTGAAACTCATTTTCGTCGGCGCGAATATCGTGAATCCCGGCAATCTTTTTTCGGCTATTTTTGCCATTCTTTTGTAGCATTTGTGCTGCTTTTGTTTCGCTGACTACATTACTGAATGAATCAAAAACTTTTCTATTCGCTTGTGCTAGCGGCACTGGGGATCTTATTTTTTGTCCCGTTTCTAGGAGGGGTACGGTTGTTCGATTGGGACGAAATTAACTTTGCCGAATGCGCCCGGGAGATGATCGTACTGGGCGATTATCTCCATGTTCATATTGACTTCAAGCCGTTTTACGAAAAGCCGCCCTTGTTTTTCTGGATTCAATCCATCATGATGAATCTGTTCGGCATCAACGAATTTTCTGCCCGACTTCCCAATGCTATTTGCGGAATCATTACGCTGGTGTACCTCTATCACATTGGCCAGAAACTGCACGGTCATCGGTTTGGGTTGCTGTGGTCGCTGGCTTATCTGGGTTCGCTGTTACCCCATCTTTATTTTCGTTCAGGAATTATTGATCCGTTTTTCAATCTGTTCATTTTTAGTGCTTTAGTGAATCTGATTTTTGCTTCCTGGAAGCGTGAGCGGCTCGGCGGGGCCATGACGGTACCCAAGCCCGAATGGACGTACGTATTGATCGGCGGTTTCGTGCTGGGGCTGGCAATTCTGACAAAAGGGCCCGTGGCTTACCTGATCGTTGCGCTGGTCTTGTTTGTCTATTGGCTATTGAACCGGTTTCGGTGGTTCATTACGCCCGTTCAATTTATCGCATTTTCGGTGGCCGCTTCGGTAGCATCACTGATCTGGTACGGGCTTGATATTTACCTGCATGGACCCGCGCTGGTTCGTGAATTTCTGGCCTATAATATCCGGTTATTTAGCACGCCCGATGCCGGTCATGTCGGCTTTCCGGGCTATCACTTTATTATTCTGCTGGTAGGCTGCTTTCCGGCATCGATCTTTGCGATTCGGGCGTTTGCACCGTTGTTTATCGAGCGCAACTATCAGCGCGATTTTCGGCAGTGGATGCTGATTTTGTTTTGGGTGGTGCTGATTTTATTCAGTATTGTTCAGTCCAAAATTGTTCATTATTCATCGCTTTGCTATTACCCACTCACCTACTTCGCAGCACTGACCTTGCTTCAACTGGAGGAGCGAAAAATACAGTTTAACAACTGGTTACGAGCGGGATTGATCGTTATCGGCGGTATTTACGCACTGGCCATCGGGGGATTGCCGCTACTGGCTCGCCGGATGGATATTGTACGGAAGTTTGCTGATCAGGATGCGTTTTCGCAAGGGAATCTGGACGCCAACATCGACTGGCCAATGTGGACGATCATCCCCGGTATTTGGTTGTTGATTATTCTGATTCTGGTGATTCGCTGGTACAATCAATACGAACCTGGGCAGGCATCGGTCGTCCTGTTTGGGGGAATGGCTGTCTTTATTACACTGGCTCTCTGGGCGGCTATTGGCCGGATTGAAGGCATTTCTCAGGCGGCTGCCATGCGTTTCTTCGAGCGGGCACAGGGGCAAAATGTGTACGTGAAAACGTATGGCTATCACAGCTACGGCCCCTATTTCTACACGCAGAAACCGGCCGTTACAAACCCGAATTATTACAATAACGACTGGCTTCAGCATGGTAAGATTGACAAAGATGTGTGGTTTATTCGGCATGCGTCTGAGAGCCCCACGCACCTCGATTCACTGCCCGACGTTAAGAAAATAGGCCAGGAAAATGGATTCGTCTTTTATCGGCGGCTAGCCAAATAAGGCAATTCGACCGGATTGAAAACCGTCAGCCCGGTGAATTAGTTGTAGTGCGTATGACACTTTCAGCGACTACAACTAATTTATTGACTATTAAACGCCTGATCCAAGTTGGCTGGATAGTCGGTTTTGGGATCATGATCCTATCCTGTAATCGAGCAAATTCGGCGGCTAAAAAACGGCTGAAAATTGAGGTCGGGGAAATCAAAGAAATTTCCTTGCCTGGTCAAAGCGATGGGACTGCTGAACTGATCGGAACGTCGGATAATCAGGAGATCGTGGAGGTGTCCAGGCGGCAGCTTGCCCCAGCTGTCGATACGGTAAAACGGGCAGATCAGGGGCCGTCCGTTTTTCAGATAAAAGGCGTTACGGTCGGTACGGCGAATGTCGTTTTCACGACGAAACCGCTGGGCAGCGCCGGAGCTGGCGAAACGATCCGGACGTATGTCGTGCAGGTAGTTGCCAACTAGGTCGCCAGAACGACAATTTAGCCATATAGTATTTTGCCTACTCTGCTGAATGCCTTAATTTGTAGGCATGAAACATCTTCTGTTAGGTCTTACAGCCATAGTTTGGGCTAATACTGTTGGCTTTGCCCAATCGACCAGCAATACCCTCCCTCGTATCGCCATTGCTGGTTTAGGCATCGAATCCAGCACTTTTTCGCCTGCCGTTACGCATGAACCCGCTTTTCACGCCCGCTACAGCGGTGAAGTGTTCAACGCCTATCCGTTTTTGATGGGTACGGCTCCCTTGCGTAAGCAAGTGCGGTGGGTGCCGACCCTGGTCGGAAAATCGCTACCCGGAGGAATTGTCGCGCGGGAAGCGTACGAATCGCTGGTGCGTAAAATGCTGGATTCGCTCAAAAAATACGCACCCTACGATGGCCTTTATTTCGACATCCACGGAGCCATGAGCGTACAGGGCCTGGAAGATCCCGAAGGTGATTTGCTAACCCGAATTCGGCAGGTCATTGGCTATAAAACCCTGATTTCCACCTCAATGGACTTGCACGGGAATGTATCGTGGCGACTGGCGCAGAACACCGATCTGATGACCTGTTATCGTATGGCCCCGCACGAAGATGCGATGAAAACCAAAGAACGGGCGGTCGCTAATTTGATCGAACGACTCAAGAGCGGGAAAGGAAAACCGGCTTACAAAGCGTTGATTACGGTGCCCATTCTGTTGCCAGGCGAAAAAACAAGTACACGCATTGAACCGGGCAAAAGTCTGTACGCGGATATTCCAGGACTGGTTGATAATCAAGAGGGGGTTGTGGATGGCGGTATCTGGATTGGCTACGCCTGGGCTGATGAACCGCGTAATCATGCCGCTGTGATGGTTACCGGCGACGATAAAACCAAAGTGACACAAGCCGCTGAGAAACTGGCTGGCCACTTTTGGGAGGTCCGTTCGCAATTCGGGTTTGTAGCCCCCGTTGGCACGTTGGATGAATCGTTGAACAAGGCAGTTGCCAGCAACAAGCATCCTTATTACATCAGCGATACGGGCGATAATCCAACCGCAGGTGGGGCGGGTGATGTAACCTGGACGATCACCGAAATTCTGAAACGGCCCGAGTTCAAAAAGGCAGACGGCCCTACTCTGATTTATGCGTCGATTCCTGATCCGGAGTTTGTCAAAAAAGCCATTGCTGCGGGCGTTGGTGGTCAGGTAGACGGCAAAGCCGGCGCCATCGTCGATTCCCGGTTTGCTCCGCCCGTTCCATTAAAAGGGACTGTAACCGCCATTGAATACGGCGATAAAGATGCTGAAGTCGAGGTCGTGGTGAAAATAGGCAGCGTCAATGTGATTGTTACGCAGAAACGAAAGCCATATCACGAAGAAAAAGATTTTAAGCGGCTGGGGCTCAATGCCCGTACCGCCGATATTGTAGTGGTGAAGATCGGTTATCTCCAGCCTGAACTCTACGACATGCATAAAGATTGGATCATGGCTCTAACACCCGGTGGAGTCGATCAGGATCTGTCTAGGCTACCTTACAAACACATCCAGCATCCTATGTTTCCTTTCGATAAGGACATGAAAACGCCGGATTTATCCGCTAAACTCGTGCCGGTGTCGGGGGCAGTGAAATAACCATATCAACAGCGGCTATCTTCATGGTAGAACACAGATCATGTCGACATGATCTGTGTTCTATCCAATTTGACCCATAAGCAGACTCGCCGGGTAAGATTTAAGTTCGCTCAGAAGTCCTATAGTATTATTTGGAGAATTATCGGATACTATCTCGTCCTGTGTTGTAGTATTTGGAGAAATTAGGCAGCCATTTGCGGTCCAGCTCGCTTCATTCGTCATGCTGACACTGGAATTTGAGGACAGTCACAAGTGGAAGAAATAAACCCGTTTAAGGTTTCCAAACCTTATGCAGAAAATCAGTGATGTAAGTCAACGTAGGGGCAAACCACGGGTTGAAAAACATGAATGTATGGGGCGCATCGGGAAAGGTATACACTTCTGAATAGGTGTTAAACGGCTTTAGTTTAGCGATCAAATCGTCTCGCCCAGCGTGCATACGACTCACTGAACTGTTCAGAAATAAGATAGGTGGCGTGTTTTTATCCGCATGATTGAGTGCAGACGCTTCCTGCCATAATTCAGGCTTTTCGGTTTTCGTATACCCAAACCAGTATGTACCGGCAGAAATCGATTTTGAGTCATTTCCTTCGGCTGATTCGGGGTGAATAAAGGCTAAAACCCCATCGATATCGACAATGGCCTGCACAGCGCTGGACTGTTTTGCATTACCACCTGCTCCTTCGAAAGCCGCGTTTCCGTTCGTCGTTCCGACCAGCGCTGCTAGCTGCCCGCCCGCCGAAAAACCCAAAACGGCAATCCGATTGGGGTCAATGGCATATTGGCGAGCGTTGGCCCTCACCCAGCGAATGGCCGCTTTTACATCCTGTACGCCCGCCGGATACAAGGCTTCAGTCGATAGACGATACTCGACCGGCATGGACACAAAGCCTTTCGCAGCCAGTTGTCCGGCCAATGGATTATTATGGGAACGGTCGCCGGAGCGCCAGCCTCCTCCATGAATCAGGATAATGGCTGGATGCACTTTCTCGCTAGTGGCCGGTGGCGAATACACGTCGAGCAGAAGCTTTCTCCCGGCCGCTGGTGCGCTGTAAGTCATGTTTCTGGTTACGCGAACACCAGCGGGTATGGTGGAATCTGCCAGCGTTATGTCAGGATGATATTTCTTTTCCTGTATATAAGATTTTCGTACCGTAAACGATGTATCCCTACCGCCAGTTGGCCCCAGCTGTGCCCAGACATGATCTGTTAGCAGCCAGCTCATTACACCGCTAATTACCGCACAACGCGTTCGGATTTGTACCCTGTTAATCGTACTCATAAACCCTATTTTGTATTACCTATAAAAATGGTCGTTCACCGGGCTGTAGGGATAATATGTAGTTACTGTAGCCAGCTTTCGCAAAGAGAAGCCCATTCCCATATTGAGCCTGGATTATTCCGCAGCGCAATAGCGCAACCATCCTACCGGCTAAAATTACGCCCAATAGTCGAATTTCTTCTTCGTGAAAATAGACTTGGGTATCATGGCATGGACGCCCAATGTTTGATCGACGACTTGACTGACCTCAAAATCGACGGCGGTACTGGCTATAGATAATGCTTCATTGAACGTAAAGCCTAATTCAGTCGATATAAAGGCGCAGGCTTCGGAAAGAGCATTTTTCATGGCCTTGTTCAAATCTTTATCCAGCCCGACAGCGATAAAATGAGTCGACGTTTCGGCGCGGGGAACCTTCAGTGACTTTCCTTTGTGGACGATAAATTTAACCGTCAGATTGATGGCCGTTTCAATAGCGACCCCACTTACTTCCCCATTTCCCTGGGCCCCATGACCATCGCCCGTGGTAAATAAACCACCCGCTACCGAAACCGGTAAGTATAAGGTAGCACCTTTGGTTAGGTGTTTAATGTCGAGATTGCCGCCGTAGAAGTTGGGTGGAATAGAACTCTGGTGGCCCATATCGGCCGGTGGCGACAGTGCCATGACGCCCATAAACGGCTTCAGTGGAATGTCGACACCGTCTTTCAGCGACGCCGTTTTTCGTTTCATGTCATACCGATATACGAACGTTTCGCGGGTTTTTACTTCGTCGGGGATGCCACCCCCCCCCGGCCATACGCTGTTGACACCAAACGGAGCGGGGAATGTCATGTCGAGAATACGAATTTCCAGACTATCGCCTGGCATCGCTCCGTCGATATATACAGGACCAGTGAGCATGTGTCCACGGATACCGGAGGGCTCAGGTTTCACATTTTTCAGGATGGCAATGACCTCCTGGGCATGCTGATCGAGAGGTAAGTTATTTTTTGTATAAAACTCCTCCGGATTCGCTCGACTCAGACCCGATGGATTGACCGTCTGAATTTCAACCACATCACCATCGTTCACTTTGGCAACGGGCGGTACGTCGGCTCCATAATATCCCCAAACCATGTTTTCGGGCAAAGATCGAACAACATAATCAGCTTTGACCGCGCTAGTTTGGCGAAGGAACGTTTCGGAAAGGGGGGAGGCCGTTGCTAACGGATTGGTTACTAGGCTACTGGTTGAGAGTAAAGCAAGCCCATTTCGGGAGGTTTTTCGTAAAAAAGTTCGTCGTGAAGTTTTCATCAGGTTATATGATTGAGAGGCTTTGGCTAATCAGGCTCCTAAGATAAAAAAATGCTGATAGTTAGCGGGCCTATTCTATAATATCCTGAACAAGTGGCTGATTTTGCCAGTTAGCCTTGAGAATAAACCCGTTTTGCTCGTGTCTGTTCCTGTTTCTACAACGAATACATCATCGCCCAATAAATGGATTATTCTGGGTACAGTCATGTTTGGCACGTTCATGTCGACGCTGGATAGTAGCATTGTAAATATTGCTTTGCCAACGATTCGCCGGGAACTGGCGGCTGGTGACAGTGTTGAATGGATCGTCCTATGCTATCTACTTACCACGACCAGTACCTTGCTCATCATGGGCAAACTGTCGGATTGGGTCGGTCGTCGGCAGTTGTATATCACTGGTTTCTGTGTGTTTGTACTGGGTTCTTTACTCTGCGGATTAGCCTGGAGCCTGTGGGCGCTGGTGGGATTTCGGGTTGTGCAGGGCCTGGGCGCTGCCATGATTTACGCCGTAGGGCCAGCCATCATTGGCGATGCGTTTGCGCCAAACGAACGCGGTCAGGCACTTGGCTTTATGGGGTCAGTCGTAGCGGCAGGTTCCAGTGCAGGGCCGGTAATTGGCGGTTTACTGTTAGGCAAATTTGGCTGGACGAGCATTTTCTGGGTCAACGTGCCGATTGGATTAATCGCCATCTGGCGTGCCTGGACCATTTTGCCCGAAAGCCCGAAAGTGAATGGCCAACGATTCGATCTGGTAGGAGCAGGCCTGTTCTTATCAGGTGTCGTTACCCTATTGACAGGTCTGGATTTCGGGCCTGAACCCCAATACGGTTGGGGAGATCCGCTCGTCATTGGCCTGCTATCAGTTGGAGCGGTGTTGCTGACTCTTTTTCTGATCTGGGAAATGCGCGTCAGCGAGCCAATGTTACGGCTAAGTTTATTTAAAATCTGGCCGTTTAGCTCAGCAATTCTGGCGGCTTTTTGTGGATTTGTCGCATCAGGAGGAAACCTGTTTGTCATCCCATTTTTTCTACAACAACTCCTGGGGCTGAACCCCGAACGAGCTGGGTTAGTGTTGCTGGCAGGCCCCTTAACACTCAGCATTGTCGCTCCACTGGGCGGTTATCTGTCCAGCCGCGTTCCGACTCGGTGGGTTTCTACTATTGGCTTGTTGATCACGGCCTCTGGCTATTTCGCCTTTTCATTTCTGGATACGAATTGGGAATGGAAAGATGTGATCTGGCGTAGTTCGCTGGTGAGCTTGGGATTTGGCCTATTCCAGTCGCCTAATAGTAGTAGTGCGCTGAATTCAGCTCCGTTGGCGCAGCGCGGTGTTGCCAGTAGCATGATTGCATTCATGCGGAATCTTGGATTTGTGGTTGGTATTGCCCTGGCTGCGGCTGTCTGGTACAGTACTCGTAATCAGTATGCCATAGATGCAAATAGTTCTCCTGAAACGGCCAGGGCTCAATTAGTGGGCATGCATTATGCCTATCTGACGATGACTGGATTAATCCTGTTAGGGGCTCTTCTCTCGTTTACACGTGGAAAACCTACTCCGGCTATCTCACCCACGATCACTGATGTACCTGCCGGATCAGTTGCCAGTCCGCCTGGGAATTGACCTCACCCCCGGCCCCTCTCCTACAACAGGAGAGGGGGGATTTGGTGTAAAGTCCCAGAGGGGTTGGGGGTGAGGTTACCGCTTCGGGCCGATTGAATCGTAGATGACTACTTTTTCCCACAAGTGCGCGTAGTTATTCCGGAAGTCGTCGTGAATGGGGTGTTTCTGGTAAGCTTCTTCGTCGGCTGGACTATCGAAAAAACATAGCCAGGAGTAAGCGTATTTGCGCTCAATAACCTCGCGATTGGTTGCTGCGGGTGTACCAATGTTAACGAGTTTGATGGTAGGACATTTCGCTAGTTTGTTTAACCCTTCCAGCAATTTAGCCTTATCAGCTTCGCTGTTAGCGTTTTTCAAATAAAAGAGAACATGGTGAACAAAGAGCTGTCCGGCGGCTGGTTCAGTAGCAGAAATTGATACGCCCAGACCGGCAGCTACACTATTTCTAACGAATTTTCTTCTTGATTGCTGGCTCATGAAACGAATTGATTATTGGATCTACAGTCATGTTTTAAGCCACAAAAATGCCAAACGATTTTTCCTTCGCCAACTGTTTCTGGAAGGCAGTTTATAGATAGTTATTTAAACTTTTCTGCCCGTTAACTAGTCAATTAATAAAATTCCGACACTGTGCGGGATCGTAAACACTAAATTCACTCAACGATGAAACGGATAATAAAGCTCTTTTTAATGGTATTGGGGTTACCTGCCATCAGTCTGGCTCAGGTGAAAATAGACTCCAATTTGGCAAAGGCTGGTCTGGAAGCGATCGGCTCACTTACATTATCTGATGCGCAGGTAGCCGACTATTCGCGGCAGGCGGTTCAGCAGATGGACGCTCAAAACCAGGTGGCTGGCCCCAATGATCCTTACACGCAACGGTTGAATAAGATTGTCAGTCGGCATCGTACAATCAGCGGTTTGCCCCTGAATTATAAAGTCTATAAAGTTGGCGACGCGAACGCATTTGCCACGGCAGATGGAAGTGTTCGGGTGTTTACTGGCCTGATGGATATGATGTCCGACAATGAATTGCTGGCCGTGATCGGGCATGAAATTGGTCACGTAGTCAATCACGATTCGCGTGATGCCATGAAAAAATCCCTTCAACGTTCGGCCATTCGTAATGCCGTAGCATCCAATTCGGGGGCTCCGGGAAAGATAGCCAGATCTCAGTTAGGTGATGTGGCTGATTATCTATTCGGAGCCTCGTTTAGCCGCCAGCAGGAAACGGAAGCTGATGATTACAGCTATGGATTTTTGAAAAAGAACGGCTACAATGTATTGGCTCTGGCCACCTCGTTTGAAAAACTGGCTAAATTAAGTGGAGGCACTAAAGGGGGCAAAGTAGGAACTTTTCTATCAAGCCACCCTGATAGTAAAACCCGCGCCCAACGCATTCGGGACCGGGCTCGCCGGGACGGATTGGCTCGCTAGGAATTTACCTCACCCCCAGCCCCTCTCCTAAGACAGGAGAGGGTTGAAAAAGAGATATTATGCTCCTCTCTCCTAAAACAGGAGAGGGACTGGGGGTGAGGTAAATCTCTAGTTAATTGAGAGGTATGCAGTAGGTACTTACAATTTTGTAGTTTTAGCCTGTAAATTGAATTGATCTGTTTACAGTGCGCACCTATTTTCTGTCGATCCTGCTGATTATCAGCCTAAGGGGCTTTGCGCAGTCTACGCGCTCAGGCAGGGTCGATATTGCCCAACACCTGCCAATTCTTAATCAGTTCGACCATTTATCCGTTAAGGATGGACTTTCCAACAACTCGGTGAACTGTATCCTTCAGGACCGGGAAGGATTTATGTGGTTCGGTACCAACGACGGGCTGAATAAATACGACGGATACACCTTTACGACACTTAGACCCAACCCAATTAATCCCGCTCACGGTTTTCTGAACAGCATGATCTCAGGATTGTGCGAAAGCCACGACAATCGATTATGGGTAGTAACGCAGGGTGGTTTGCACGAGGTCGATAAACGAACGGGAGGTGTTATTCCGCACCTGATTAAAGCCTCGGATGCCGAACGCTGGAATTTTCAGCACTCGATTTTTGAAGATAGTCAGCACGTATTGTGGGTAAGTACCTTGAGTGGGGTTGCTCGTTATGAACCAGCCCTTCGTCGGTTCACGCTTTTTCGGATGCCAGACCCAGAGGCAACCATCAAAACCGTATTCGAAGATCCTCAACATCGACTTTGGGTTGGTACTTACCAGGGATTATATCTGCTGGATCGACAAACCCGGCAATTTACACTGGTTCCGGTTTCAGTACCTGCCGGTGTGGCTCAGCCTTCGTTTATGGCCTTTCATCTGGATCGGCGTCAGACCATGTGGATTGCCACCTCAACGGCTGGTTATGGGTTATTTCGTCTGGATTTGGGTAAGAAACCCTGGCATCTGGAACACTATAATCCGAATGGTCAGATTAACCCGTTTACGTTCCTGAATTCCCTGATTATTGATGCCACTGGTATACTATGGCTGGCCACAACTACGGGGCTTCAGCGAATCGATCCGGTGACTAACCAGGTGTATACCTATCGACCCGACCCGAATGAACCCAAGGGGATTAGTAGCAACACGGCGCAAACAATTTATCGGGATCGGGTTGGTGCGCTTTGGGTCGGAACCGATAATGGAATTGATCGGCAGATCATGAATAATAAGCCATTCATGACGTATCAGATTCGTCCAAACAGAGGAACGGCGAACCTGCCCGAAAATAAAGTAGTAGCACTATTGCCCGGGCAAAATGGCAATTTCTGGATTAGTAATGGCTATACTGTGTATAGGCCATCGGTCGATGGGAAGCATTCGCAAATCCTCACTCCTGATATTCTGGGCTCCAATAGTCAATTTAAAAACTATACTCAGACATTCTTACCCGATGGTTTGGGCGGGGTCTGGCTAGGAACCTGGTCGGGGATGTATCATTTCGATCCGCAAACAGGCCGTTTTACAAGTTATCCTGCCGAAGTTCCTGGTGAATCGGTTAGTCAGGGGCCTACGGGCGATATCTGGATTGGGGGTTATGTATCGCCGGAAAATGGCGTGGCTTCCTTTAATCCGCACACCCATCAATACCGGTATTACAAGTACAGCCCTCAAAAACCTGATGGGCTGCCTGATAAATATGTAAATGGGGTAATGGCCAGTAAGAAAGGTGATGTTTGGGTAGCCTTCCGAAAGCAGGGACTCGGACGGTTAAATCCAGTCAATGGTCGATTTGTTCACTACAAAGCTGGCGCAAAAAATGGTTTGAATGACAATGATGTACAAGCGATATATGAAGATGACTCGGGAACGATTTGGGTCGGCACGCAGCAGGGCGGCCTCAATCGGTTTGATTCTCATACAGCTACATTTTCGGCCATCACAACCCGCAATGGTTTGCTCAGCAACAATATTGTAGGCATCACAAGCGATCGTGTGGGTAATTTATGGGTAAGTACAGATAAAGGACTTTGTCGGTTTAATCCGGCCACAAACATTGTTCGTACGTATCAGACAACAAATGGCTTACCCAGTAATGACTTCCTTCGGAATGCCGTTTTTCGCCAGAAAGACCGGCTTTTTTTCGGTACCCTGAACGGAGTTGTGTATTTCAATCCGGATAGTATTCGCGACGATACACGACCGTTTCCGGTCTATATTACCGAACTCAAAGTCAGAGATCAGGTTCGCCTGATAACGAATCCGGTCATTACTCTGAATCATGACGAAAACTTCCTGTCGCTCAGTTTTGCCGCACTGACCTATAGCCAGTCGGAGCTGAATCACTATGCCTATCAACTGGTTGGAGTCGATCAGGACTGGGTTCAGAATGGGAATCGTCATTTTGTAAATTATACGAATCTTTCGCCTGGTACGTATACATTCCGGGTTAAGGCTGCTAATGGCGATGGTATCTGGAATACAAAAGGAGCATCGGTTCAGATCGTTATTCTGCCGCCGTGGTGGGCCACCTGGTGGGCATACGGAATCTATGCGTTTTTGGCCATTGGTGCGATCTGGGTTTTTATTCGATTCTACACAAATCGCATCCGGCAGCAGCAGGAGTTTGAGTTGAATCGGCGGGAAGCCGAACAGCTCAAAACGGTTGATGAACTGAAAACACGTTTCTTCTCGAACATCACTCACGAATTCCGCACGCCGTTATCCTTGATTCTATCGCCCGTCGAAAAACTTTTGCAGGATAACCGTTTCGACGGATCAACTCACCAAACGCTACGATTAATTCAACGCAATGCAGATCAACTCCTTCGGCTAATCAATCAATTGCTGGATCTGTCGAAATTAGAAGCCCGGCGGATGGATACCTCGTTGATGCGTGGGGATGTAGTGGACTTCGTGAATCACATGGTCGAGTCGTTTCGACCGGCAGCTGAACAGAAAGGAGTTCGGCTGATTTATTCGGCTGATCCGATCACACAGGAGTATTTGTTCGACGCGGATAAATGGGAGAAAATTCTGACGAATCTGTTATCAAATGCACTGAAATTCACGGCTGAAGGCGGGCAAGTAACCGTGACGCTCCAAGCCATAAAAGCACCATTGGCCGATGAACTTTCTGGGGTACATCTTCAGATTGCGGATACCGGTATTGGTATCGCACCGGAACATCTCCAGCATATTTTCGATCGATTCTACCAGGTGGATACATCCCGAACGCGGGCCTATGAGGGAACAGGTATTGGGCTGGCTCTGGTGAAAGAACTGGTTGATCTGATCAGAGGGGCTATTAAGGTAGAAAGTCAGCAAGGTGTCGGTACAATGTTTGATCTGATCTTGCTTATTCATCCGATTACGGCCAATGCAGAAGCTCCGCCGGTGGTTTTATCTACGAAAGAGATAGTGCCTAGTGAGCAACCGTCTACGCCTTCAGGTAAATCATCAACCGAAGATGCCAATGCTCCTTTGGTGTTAATTGTAGAAGATAATACCGAGCTGCGTGAATTTCTGGCAAGCGAACTGGCTTTTGCCTACCGGGTTCTTAAAGCATCCGATGGCGAAGATGGCTGGCAACTCGCCCAAACCGAATTGCCGGATATCGTTATTTCGGATGTGATGATGCCTCGTATGGATGGATACGAATTGACGCGGCTCCTCAAAAATACACCGGCAACGGATCATATTGCCGTCATTATGCTGACGGCGAAGGCTGCCCACCATAGCCGTATCGAGGGTTTGCAGGAGGGAGCCGACGATTATCTGGCTAAACCATTTCATCTGGATGAACTGCATTTGCGGTTACGCAATCTTATATCCCGGCAACAGAAACTGCGTGATCAGTATCGGCAGCAATTAGCCCAGTCAGATGCTCCTCAAACGCTCGACATGGTGCAGGATATTTTTCTGCATCGGATTTATGAGTTATTGGAAACGCACCTGAGCGATCCATCGCTGGATGTAGACTGGCTGGCCGATCAACTGGCAATGAGTCGGAAAACGCTCTATCGTAAAATTCATAGTCTGGTTCAGTTAGCACCTAATGAGTTGATTCGACAATATCGCCTGCGTAAGGCTGCGGATCTCCTACGGACTGGACATACTGCCTCCCAAACAGCTTATCTGGTCGGCTTCAAAACACCTTCCTATTTCACGATCGTCTTCAAGGAGTTTTATCATAAAACGCCTACCGAATTTGCGCAAACCGGTCTCGATAAGGTTTAAAAAATCGGGAAAATCAGCGGTTTCCAACCAACGGATAGTTGCTAAGGGCGGGGTATCTATGTCAAATTCGGGACAATTGCTTTCACTTTAGGGGCAAAGTGAGGAATTGACCATTCAATGGTCTTCAATCCCACTTACCTTAGTCTGCCATGTCAGATTAATCAACAAAACCGCTAAACTCAAGCTAGTACCATGAAACAACAATTTACCCAACTAATGAAGACTAGTTGGCTGGCCCTACTTAGTATAGGGCTATTGAGCAATCTATCTGTTCGGGCACAGTCGATTCCCGATAATCAATGGTCGAAAGAAGCAACGGCTCTGGCCGTAACATCCGATGGTGGGATTATCGGAACGTCGTTTACCAGTCAGGGGAACAGTCCTGGTTTCCCAAGTGTGGCTGGCGATAGAGTGATCAAGTATTCAGTACAGGGAAATCAGATCTGGAGTACGGGCCTGCTGAAGGGAGGGTTCTATCTCGGTGGAAAAATTCCTGGCTATGATTATGAAGCTCTTGGTGTTGTTCTGGCTGCCGGAACAACCGATGGCGGAGTCGCTATTATGGGAAAAACCAGCCTGCGAGGAGCCAATATTGTCATGAAAATTGGGGCGAACGGAAGTGCTGGACAATGGCAAGACAGCGACATCTTTTCTACTGATCTAATTC
The DNA here is from genome assembly GCF_054776975.1 of Spirosoma harenae. NCBI lineage: Bacteria > Pseudomonadati > Bacteroidota > Cytophagia > Cytophagales > Cytophagaceae > Spirosoma > Spirosoma harenae. Next base: position 287,215 of record NZ_BAAHBD010000002.1, read on the forward strand.
CCGAAGATTTGATCGGTACGCCTGACGGAGGAGCGTTGTTTCTCTATACGGATAACTCTCATCAGACTAGTCCAGGGGTATTGGCCGGTATCCGGAAATACGATGCGTCTGGCAATTTCTCCTGGTCAAAACAGATCGCTTATCCAGCGCCGAATCCTCCTGATAGCCCTGATAAAATCATAACCAAGCCGGAAGCCGTTATCAATACGCCCGATGGTGGTTATTTGATTGTTGGCTACCACAACATAACCAAAACGATGACTCCTGACGCTAATCTGTTTCTGGGTAATTCGGGCTGGGTAGTAAAACTTGATGGGGAGGGAAACGTGCAGTGGCAGAAGTTGTTAAATGGTCTTCCAATTAATACAAATTTCAATGGCCCGGTCCTGAACTCTATACTCAATATGTATGCGGCATTCGATGTTACGATGTCGGCTGACGGAAATGGATATGCCTTGGTTGGTTTTGGATTACCCCCTTATAGTGGTCATACACCCCCTCCACCATCGACGGCTATTGTCGAACTGAATCTGGATGGAAGTTTCAAACGGGCTCGCATGATTCATCCGACAACTACTGAAGCCTTTATTACCAATTATACGGCTAGTAACAATACAAAATACTATGCCGTTGGGCATTCGTCTACGCAGAATGGTGTCGATCCGGAAATTTTGCTGGTCAATACGACAAATTTGCCAATAGCTGATCCCGCCCTGTTCAGTGTAGCAACCCAGCGCACATTTGATGATGCAACCAACATTGATTTAAAAGGTATCGACCGTGCTGGCGATGGTAGTTTAGTCTTTTTAGGGAGCAATAAGCAAGTCAATAAGCTGAAAGCTGATGTAGCTCCGGTTTCTAATCTTACCATGAATGCGCCGACTTACAATTGCCAAACTGGGGCTATTACCTTTAATGTGAGTGGAGGTGATGGATCGCCTATTACGTATATTGCTCCCGGAGTTAGCCGCGCTTCAGCCACGGATAATTTCGGTACGGTCGAACAGGGATTACGGAGTGACCCAAAAGTGATTCAGATTACGGCTATCCAAAACGGGCAAAGCGTTACCTATAATTTTGATCTGAAAGCTGCCTGTACGAATACACCTGAACTGAAACCGATTGTGTTCCAGACCATTCCCGATCAAAATTATACAGTTGGCGAATCGTTGCCAGGAACGGGTTTTGCTGTAGGTGGCTATTTTTCAGATCCCAATCTGAGTGTTCCCAATTATGTACCCGGTTGGTCGTTTACCATAACGGGCCTGCCCGATGGATTATACGTATTTTCCCGGCCACAGGATTTGCTTTACACGCCAGCCGTCGTGATCCTGGGAACACCATCGGCTACGGGCGTTTATACCGTTACCGTAAGAGCCAGTACATCCGCTTTTCGGGATAATCCGGTTGTTACGACCTTTAAAATCACCGTATCCTCGACTCCTACGGGTAACGGGTTAGCGTTGGTAGCTCCCGAGTATAACTGTGCTACCGGTGCTATTACGTTTAAAACGACGGGCGGAAATGGTACACCCATTGAGTTTCAGGCCGCCGGTATTACCGGCTGGACCACCAATCCGGCTCAGTTTGTTGATAAAGATAGCCGAACCGCCAGCGATGTACAACCCTTTACGCTGATGGCTCGCCAGAGTGGTCAGATTGTGACCTACGTCTGGGACTTAAAAGCGGCCTGTAACAATACACCAACACCCCAGCCACCCCGCTTAAATCAGACAATACCTGATCGAACGTTTGCTTCTGGCGAGTCGGTTAATATCCCCGTTGGTAGCTACTTTAGCGACCCAACGACAGGTGTGCCAAATTACCGCTCGAACTGGTCTATCGGTGTGCAGGGATTGCCACAAGGACTAAGTTTATTCCTGGTAACCTCAGAGCTTCCGTTTACACCAGCTGCTGCCATTGTCGGGAATTCATCAGCAACCGGCGTTTATACCGTTACCGTTACGGCTAGTACAGCTGCTTTTAGTGGTAATCCGGTTGTTACAACGTTCAAGATTACCATTACGTCTTCACCAACGGGTAATGGATTGGCGTTGATAGCCCCTGATTACAACTGTTCTACTGGAGCCATTATGTTTAAAACAACGGGGGGAGATGGTACACCCATTGAATTCCAGGCCGCTGGTATTACAGGCTGGACCACCAATCCGAATCAGTTTGTTGATAAAGACAGTCGTACTGCCAGTGATGTACAACCCTTTACGCTGATGGCTCGCCAGAGTGGTCAGATTGTGACCTACGTCTGGAATCTGAAAGCAGCCTGCGGCCGGGCGCGTATTGGCGTTCCGGAACCGGGAACTGGTTTACAGGTGCAGGTATTGGGTAACCCCATCGAAGGCAAAACGGCAGAGATTGAAATTGGTGGCGCCGAAGGGAAAGCAGTCCATCTAAGATTGGTAGATAGTCGGGGATGGGTGCTGAATCAAGTACACATAGATCAGGCTGAATCTCGTCATCGAGTGAGTTTGCCCGTCGAGACTGCGCCCGGTGTTATGCTCCTACAGGTAGCTACAGACACCGAACTGAAGAAAGTTAAATTAATTAAGCAGTAACATTTCCGCTTCTTCCAACTAAAAAACGCCAGGTCATTTTTGATCTGGCGTTTGTGTTTTGGTATCTTTTGTCATTCTGACGAAGGAAGAATCTTACTGTATCATCACTCACAAATAAGGTACCTTAAGATTCTTCCTTCGTCAGAATGACAAAAAATTACTCTTATTTCTGCTCGTATTTGTCTTTATACGTTCTATACAGACGCTTATGGCGATCATCCAGATCCACTTTTTTACCCTGGATAAATACCTTCTCGACGACGTTGGTACGCATATCCAACGCATCCCCAGCCGACACGAATAACGTCGCGTGCTTGCCTTTCTCCAGCGTTCCAACCATACTGTCGATGCCGAGAATTTTGGCGGTGTTCGAGGTAACCATTTTCAGCGCTTCTTCTTTTTCGGTAACACCAAAACCAGCCGCAGTACCTGCCTGGAAAGCCAGGTTACGGGTTCTCCACCAACCGTCAGAATAGCTTAATCCAACCAGAATTCCCGCTTTTTGAAGGATACCTGGTAGGCGGTAAGGTAGATCTACATCTTCATCTTCGCGGGCGGGTAGCCGGTGCAACTCACCCAGGATTACGGGAACATTGTTCTCTTTCAGAAACGTAATTGCCCGGCTGGCATCTTCACCACCTACAATCACCACTTTCTGAACACCCGCTCCTTTGGCAAACTTCACCGACTCAATGATATCTTTTCCATTATCAGCCCGGATGTAGAGATTCTGTTTACCCGTAAATAAGCCTTTCATCGATTCCAGTTTCAGGTTCATGGGCGTCGGATTCGAAAGGGCAGCATACGCACGAGCATCGGCAAACGTAGCTTGTAACGTAGAAATGGCTGCTTCGCGCCGTTCGTTTCTCCGCACCACCAGCGAAAAATCCTCCATGTTGAAATCGCGGGCAAAATAGGCGGGCCAGGTCAGCCAAATACCATCATCTTTCTTCAAAACGGCATCTTCCCAGTTCCAGCCATCCGACATCATTACGCTCGAACTGCCCGAGATGGTACCTCCCTGTGGAGTTGCCTGGGAGAATAGCACGCCATTGTTTCGGATCGTTGGAATGATCTCCGAGTCGGTATTGTAGGCAATCAGCGCACGAACGTTCGGATTCAAAGCGCCCGTCTCGCGCATATCGACGGTAGCTCGTACAGCACTGATTTCCTGCAAACCTACGGTCGATGATGGCGAAATAAAGCCTGGGTAAACGTGCTTACCCGATACGTCAATAACTTCTACACCATTGAAATCCAGTCGGGCTGTAGTGCCGTCGATGACGTTGGTAATGACTCCTTTATCGAATAACACAACTCCATTGGGAATCACCTGACCGTTTCCGATGTGAACGGTTCCGCCCGTCAGCGCAATCGGTTTGGTTTGCGGCTTCGCTGGAGCGGGATTCTGGCCATAACTCGTAAGTGCAGCCAGAGCAAATAATAGTGAAAGCGGTTTTTTCATGTGTCTTTTTCGTTGACTAGTTCAACTTGAAACCTATTTCTTTTCTGCTTCTTGTTCTTCTTCCCCTTCGGCCATCACGCCTTCGATGTCTTCGCAATGCCACATACGGGCGCGTCGGAAAGCCGGGCGAACGGTTGAAGCACCACCGGCCTTGGCAGCCAGCATTTTCTGAATGATCCGCGACCGTTCGGCGTGCAGTGCGTCGCGTTTGGCGTCTTCATCTTTGAGGCTGAAATAGGTTGCACCTTCAATCATGGTGAATTCAGGGCGAGCGTAAATCGACAGTGGGTTTGCGTTCCAGAGGACCAGATCAGCATCTTTACCTTCCCGAATACTGCCCAGTTTCTTATCCAGATGCAGGAGTTTCGCTGGATTGAGCGTTACCATTTTCCACGCATCTTCTTCTTTCACCGCACCATATTCGACGGTTTTAGCTGCTTCCTGATTCAACCGACGGGCCATTTCGGCATCGTCAGAATTGATCGACACCACAACACCCTGGCTTTGCATCAAAGCAGCATTGTAAGGAATGGCATCATGTACTTCCATTTTGTAGGCCCACCAGTCGGCAAACGACGAGCCGCCTGCGCCGTGTTTCGCCATTTTGTCGGCTAGTTTGTAGCCTTCCAGAATATGCGTGAACGTGTTGACTTTAAAGCCCAGCGAGTCAGCTACTTTCAGCAGCATGTTGATTTCTGACTGCACGTAAGAGTGACAAGTGATGAATCGTTTGTTTGCCAGAATTTCAGCCAGTGCATCGAGTTCGATGTCACGTCGTGGAGCAATAGCTGTTGCCTTTTCTTTGGCTGAAAGTTTATTATAGGTATCCCAACCTTTGGCATATTCCTTCGCCCGCGTAAAGTGATCCATGTATACTTGCTCGACGCCCATCCGCGATTGTGGGAAACGAGTCAATACATTCGGGTTAGGGTAGTTAGCCTGCTTCACATTTTCACCCAAGGCAAACTTGATAAAACCATCCGCACCCTTAATCAGCATATTTTCCGCTGGCTCGCCCCATTTCAGTTTCACAATGGCCGATTGGCCGCCAATTGAGTTGGCTGAGCCATGCAACAGTTGCGACGTGGTAACACCACCGGCCAGTTGACGATAAATATTAATATCGTCGGGATTAATCACATCCGACATCCGTACTTCCGCCGAACTCGACTGACCGCCTTCGTTAATCGATAGCAACGCGATGTGGGAGTGTTCGTCGATGATGCCGTTAGTCAGGTGTTTTCCTGTGCCATCCACAACCTTAGCACCAGCCGGAGCCGTAAGGCCTTTGCCTACTTTAGAAATTTTTCCATCGGCTATCAATACATCAGCACCGGTCAGAATACCGTCTTTTTCGTTCGTCCAGACGGTCGCGTTCCGAATGAGAACCGATTCAGCTTTTGGCCGTTGGGCATTTCCCATCCCAACAAATGGATACATCATGGCCGTGCCGCTCATAGGGCCAGTAGCCGTTGTTGAAGCTATTGCTGATGTAGAGCTAGTCGCTGACGTAGATGTTGCCGACGTAGACGAAGGGGCATCACCCGTACGTACTGCTGACCAGGTAATGATCTGACCATTTGGCATTTCGCCATCGCCTTTGATATTGGTGGGAGAGGTGCGATAGCCCGTTAGCCGCGTTGTGCCGGGCTGACGTCGGTTCATCTGGATTTGCATCGAGATCATATCACCACTTACCGCTACTTTTGGGGTAATGCGCATGGTATCCGCCACAATCTGATACTCTACTTTATCCGACGTTTTGCCGGTGATGTTCAATTTCAGATTGCTGCGATCGCCAACGGTCAGCGTCCAGGCTCCGCGCAAATCGACCGGAGCTTTTGTGCCAATAATGTGTTGTTTGCCCCGCATCCAGTTTTCGTAAATCACGTTATCAGCGCTGAACAGGTTGCCAGATGTGATAATGAAATTGGCAATACGGCCTTTTTGTAACGTGCCAATCTGATCTTCCGCATGAATTAAGCGAGCTGGAACGGTCGTCAGGGCTTCGAGAGCCTTTTGTTCAGACAGACCATTTTCGATGGCTTTACGAAGATTGGCCCAGAAATCAGCCTTGTTCCGAAGCCCCGACGTAGTTAGCGCAAACGGAATATTTGCCGCTGCCAACCGACTCGCATTCATAGGGGCCATTTCCCAATGTTTAAGCTCCGCCAGCGAAACGTTATCCGCATCCCAGGGATCTTCAACATCGTAAGGCTGCGGGAAATTCAGCGGAACAATAAGTGATGCGCCTGTAGCTTTAACTTCGTCAATCATCTGATATTCGTCGCCACCACTTCGGATAACGTATTGAATACCAAACTCATCACCAATTTTATCCGCGCGAACAATTCCTAATTTATCATTCGCGTCGAAAATGGCAGGAAGTGTACGAATGCGGTTCAAGGCGTCGAGCGACATATTTGCCTGCTCTTTGCTGCCTGCCCGTTTGTACCAGTCAGCATCATACATCGCCTGACGTAACAGGGCTACCACACCCATCATCGAGTTTGGATACTGTTGTCCCGATGTGCCTTTGCTGAATGAGAAATGGGCCGTTGCGTTGGATTTGAGAACCAGCGTATTTTCCCGATCATCCGCTAATGTAACCAGGGCACCAGTTCCGCGCGCAATACCGTCGTGAGGATGAACTAATGCAGCGCCAAAACCGAGCTTTCGTAACTCATCGGCTTTAGCCGCGTTGGCTTTGAATACTGTACTGGCATCATTTTCAGGCTGGATTGCCTGGTTCCAGTAATAAGGCCCTTTCTTGTTCGATTCATACTGAGGTGCACCTCCTCCACGGCCGCCCCCTCCACCGGGTCCACGAGCTATTTCGGGCATACCGTAATCAGAATCAATTTCGATCAGTGCGGGATAAATGCGTTTACCTTTCAGATCGGCAATTACCGTTCCGGCAGGTACCGAAACATTGGTACCAACGGCTTCAATTCGCCCATCTCGAACAAGTAGCGTAGCATTCTGAAGTGTCGTTTGTGGGTCAACGATGATGGTCGCGTTGGTAAAGGCGTAGAGCCCCGGTCGTTCATCGAAAACACCATTTTGTGGGAAGGTTGTCTGAGCCAAAGAGGAGTAGGCCAGACTGACTGTGCACAGTCCTGTCAGGAGAGATTTTATCATGAAGTGACTAGTTGATGATTGGGTTAACTGCCAAAAATACAGAAATAAAAGAGCCTTTTGGCATTAAATCCAAAGAACATTTCGTCAACCGCTCATAACAATTCGGATTTAGAGTCGCTCAAAAAGAGCTTTCTTTATTACTTGATAACCATTCTCTTTATTTTCCTATGCGTACGTTTTTCTACTTTGTTAGCCTCGTCGTTGCATCGACATCGGCGTTCGCTCAGGCTCAATCGGAATACATGAATCAATCGACTCGTGAGCGGATTAATTTTACCGAACTTAATTCCGTCAACAATGCTACGTTATTCACGATCAAAGGTGAACCCGGCAAACTGATCGGCACGCCTTACCTCGACACGACCTGGCAAGCTGGCAATGTGAAGTTCTATAACCGAGTTGGCGTTTCGCTAACTGCCGATTCGCTGGCTGGTGTGCCGGTTCGACTGGATCTGTTTGCGAATGAGGTAGAAATTCGGTCGGGAAATAAACAGGTCAAAGCTGTCAAATCCACAGCGGTTCGGTATGTCGATATGAATAATTCGATGGGATCGGTGAGTCGCTTCGTTAATGTGCGGGAGTACAAGGGGGAAGCTGAAGGATTGACCGGTTTTTTCGATCAGCTTATTACGGGAGAACTGGACTTACTGCACTATACGTCTACGTACATCCGAAAAGCCAACTTCAATGTAGCGATGAATACGGGGACCAAAGACGACGAGATTATGCAGAAATCAGACTGGTACGTTGCTCAGGACAAAAAAGCCATAAAGTTTTCGTCCAGTAAAAAGTCGATTCTGGAACTTATGGCCAATAAAAAAGACCAGATAGAAGCGTTCCTGAAAAGTCAGAAACCAGATCTCAAATCCAGAGCAGGGCTGTCAGCAGTGTTTACCTATTACAATAAATTACAAGGGATGAATTAGGGATTTATGTGCTCGTAAGCTTTGGTTATCAGTAGATTAACTTTCCATTAAATTTTGCGTTGAATTCTCAGTCTGCACCGATATTCGTTTCATGGAAAGCGTTTTGACTGCAACGTTCGGGCAAGGTTTCGCGTTTGCCTAACCGGGAAGTTTCCAGCCCCTAACTCCACAAGATGCACGCAGTTTCACTTATGAAATCACTTATCCGTTCGTTTGTGGGCTTCCTGTTACTGTGTGTGTCGGTAACAACTGGCCGAGCGCAGATGCCTTTATCGGATACGTTATCGGTGAAAACCGAAGTGCCTGTGGCAAGATTAACTCCTCCGTTTCAGGATGTGGCTGATCTGGTTGGCCGATGGTATCCACGTTTGCGAATCAAACCGCACGATTCGGTGAGCCTGCACGAAGGCAAACGATTTGTTATGGTCATTCCGCAGGTTGGTTATACGCTGCAAACTAGAGCTTTAGCTGCCATTTTGGTCAATACACCCTTTCGGTTAGCGGGGGCTAACATGTCGTCAATCAGTACGCAGCTTTCCTACACGCAGAATAATCAGGTTATTTTAATCGCTAATTCATCGATCTGGAGTCGGAATAATCGGTACGTCTGGAACAACGACTGGCGGTTGATGCATTACCCACAGGCGACATATGGCCTGGGCATGTATACGTCTACCGATCGGCGGGTGGTTGACATGGATTATGCTTATTTCCGGTTTTACCAGAGTCTTTTGCGGCAACTGGCTCCCAATTTTTATGCTGGTCTTGGTTATCATCTGGATCTTCATTGGAACATAGAGAGTTATAATGATTTCCGGGAATTCACGCGGATTTCGGGCTATCCCTATGGCGTTCAGGGACGTTCTGTTTCTTCAGGGCCAACGTTGCATGTACTTTACGACAATCGGCAAAATTCCATTAATCCAGCCGGAGGGCTATATGCAAACGCTGTTTTACGCTCCAATATGGAATGGCTTGGCAGCGATGATACTTACCAGTCGTTGTTGCTGGAAGTGCGGAAATATATTCCGGTTTCGGTGCAGTCGGGTAATATTCTGGCGTTGTGGTCTTACAATGCGTTCACATTAACTGGTAATCCACCGTTTCTGGATTTACCCAGTACGGGTTGGGATAGCAATGGAAATGTTGGGCGAGGGTTTATTCAGGGACGTTTCCGGGGTAAAAATCTCTTATATGCAGAAGCCGAATACCGATTCCATATTACTGCTGATCGGCTATTAGGGGGTGTTATTTTCGCCAATGCGCAAACCGTAACCGAGCAATCCTCGAAACAATTTGAAAAAGTAATTCCCGCGGTAGGAGGGGGCCTTCGGATTAAAATGAATAAGATTTCCCGCACGAATCTTTCCATCGACTACGGCTTCGGCATGGATGGTTCACACGGGCTTTTCTTTAATTTAGGGGAAGTGTTTTAGTGAATTTTGAATTGAATAGGGGAATGAACAATTCAGAGTATACGATCAAAAAGCTTCAGCCAGCAAACAACCTTCCATTCAATCTATTGTTACTGGCTGATGAAACAATTGACGCTATTGAAAAATACATTTATGATTCCGATGTATATGTTCTGATTTCTAAAAAATCAGCAGAGCCAATTGCCGTATTTGTTTTATATAGAATCAGTAACGCAGAAATCGAACTTAAAAATATTGCCGTTTCGGAGGGGTTGCAAGGCAAAGGAATTGGAAGCTATTTAATGCGTCAAATCAAGGAAATTGCAAAACAAGAGAATGTTCAAAGCCTACTTGTAGGAACACCGGATTGTGCTTACCAGCAGATCAAATTTTATGAGCAGCATGGATTTGTTACCTACTCGGTGAAAAAGGATTTCTTTGTTGAAAATTACGCGGAACCAATCATTGAAAACGGGATACGATTAATAGACATGGTTTTGTTGAAATTTATCTTTTAAGAACCCGTTTAAAATCAGGGCAGTTAGCTAACGCGATCAACTTCGTAAATCAATCTCAATTTTTCGGCCCGTTTCGGCAGCTTGTAGAATAGCGCCGATGAGTTTCATGTCTTTCCAACCCTCTTCGCCCGACGCTTCAGGTTTGGTTTTGTTCCAGATCGACTGGGCGAAAGCGTCTATCTGAGCAATCTGCTGATAGTGTGGAGATGGAACATCCATTGGTCCTTTACTTGTAATACCTTGTGCACCAGTAGCATTATAGGCGGGTTCAAGCTTATACCAACCCCAGCGTTCGCAGGTAACGTACAGTCGGTCGATGTAGGACGAGTAGGTGGTTCGACAATCGGCAATGGTACCGCCCGGAAATTCAAACTGCCAGGATACCATTTCGTGAACATCTTTAAAGTGCTCTTTATCAAACGTAAATGCTTGTGCGGTTACGCTGATCGGGTCTAGGTTGAGTGTTCGTCGGGCACCCTGAATGGCGTATACTCCTAAGTCCATAATGGCACCGCCACCACCAATTTTCTTGTCTAATCGCCAGGAGTTTGGACCGGGTACAGTGAAGCCTAACGCCGATTCGATCACTTTCACTTGCCCAAACTCTTTAGCCGCCACCAATCGACGCATTTCCAGATGGTGGGGTTCGAAATAAAGACGATAGCCCACTGACAACTGAACGCCTGCTTTTTCACAAGCCGTAATCATCTGACGAGCTTCCGTCGCATTCATGGCCATCGGCTTTTCGCAGATAACATGTTTTCCGGCCTGTGCTGCCCGAATGGTATACTCTGCGTGCAGGAAATTGGGTAACACCACATAGATGACATCGATATCCGGGTTGTTCCGAATCTGGTCGAATGTCTGGTAATTGTAGATATTTTTGGTGGGAATATTGTATTTTCCGGCCCAGGTTTTGGCTTTTTCGGGTGAACCAGTTACAATACCGGCCAGGTAACAAGTTTGGGTTTCGAGCAGCGCAGGTGCCAGCTGAGTGGTTGCGTAATTTCCAAGCCCAACCAGTGCAATCCCTAGCTTTTTAGGGGCAGCCTGGAAATCTGCCAGCAATTCGCCGGGATGCATTAGTAAACTACTGGCTGCCAAAGACAGCGTCTGTAAGGATGTTCGGCGCGAAATTAGGGAAGCCATGAGCCATTTTGCTATTACTCACCACCAGACGCTTGTGAGGCAGAATTAGTATTTTGTTGTCCGCTATTATTATCTCCACGGGGACCACGTCGGCGCTTCTTCCGCTTTTTCGCCTTTTCGCTGGACTGACCATCTGCGTTTACTAAGCCAGCTGCTGCCTGGCCATTCAGCGATCCCTCAGCAGGCGGCTTAGGCGCAGAGCCTTCGGGTCGATTTCGACGGTTCCCATGACGATTTACTTCCGATTCGGTTGGTTCAGGTCGGCGTTTTCCTTCTCGTTTATCGCGCCCTCGGCCTGCTCCACGAAACCCTTTATTCCGTAAACCACTGAATCGTCGGGGATCAAAAATGGGTGATTTTCCCATGCCCAGCTCCTCGGTAATCGATAACTTTTCGACATCTCGCTCAATAAGTTTTTCGATATTGACGATTCGGTTCTGATCCTGATCGCTGATAAATGTAATAGCGGTACCCGTAGTTGCCGCTCGTGCCGTTCGACCAATTCGGTGAACATAATCCTCCGCATCGCGCGGAATATCGTAATTAACAACGTGGGTCAAATTGTCGATGTCGATGCCACGCGAGAGCACATCGGTTGCCACGAGAATTGGAAATGCTTTGTTTTTAAAATCGCGCAGAACGACTTCGCGATCATCCTGTTCGAGATCAGAACTAATCCCACGAGCTTCGTAACCCAGTTTGCTTAAGGCACGCACAATGCTATTTACTTCCGCTTTTTTCGACGTAAACAAAACCATGCTCTGCACTGGCTTTGTACTATTTTGAATCAGATGCGCCAGTAGCGGTAGTTTCTGGGCGTCGTAGGCCAGATAAAATTGTTGGTCAATTCCAGCAGCCGGTTTCGATACCGCTAGTCGAATTTCTTCAGGATCAGTCAGAATACGTTTCGAAAACTCCCGAATTTTATTGGGCATGGTAGCCGAAAAGAGCAGCGTTTGCCGTTTTGCGGGCAACTTGGCTACTATATTCAGAATATCCTCTGAAAAGCCCATATCGAGCATTTTGTCGGCTTCATCAAGCACCAGATAATCTATTTTATCGAAATTGACGTAGCCGAGCTGCATGTGCGCAATCAGTCGTCCTGGAGTGGCAATGATGATGTCAGCGCCGGTTTCGAGGGCTTTGCGTTGTTTATCCCAATCGTCTCCTTTGCCTCCGCCGTAAATCGCAATACTGTTCGCTTCTACAAAATAGCCGAACCCTTCGACTTGCTCGTCGATTTGTTTGGCAAGTTCGCGTGTGGGAACTAAAATGAGGGTACTGGTATGATCGTGGTTCGCGTGCGAAATCCGATCCAGGAGGGGGATGAGGTAGGCGGCTGTCTTACCGGTGCCCGTTTGTGCACTGGCGACGAGATCACGCCCTTCGAGAATTTTTGGGATAGCCAGCTCCTGAATAGGGGTGGCTTTTAAATAGTTCATGGCATCTACACCGGCCAGCAGGTCGTCGTGCAGATTAAATTCCTGAAATGTCAAGGTACAGCGTCGTGAAGGTGAAAAACCGCTGACCATACTTTCCCGGCCAGCCAATTGCCTGATCGGAAACAAATATAATGAAAAAACGATACGGGTGTCTAGTCGTAAGAGACCCGTATCGTTTGCTGATTTACAGGCAGGGGATGGCTACATCAACGCAGCGCCAAATACACCCGCACTATCACCTAGTTTAGGTTTCAGAAATAGTGTATCAAGCTTTCCATTATTAAACGCATATTTCTTAGCTCGTTCAACGCCTTCCGTGTAAAGTAGATCAACGTTGCCAACGCCACCACCCAACACAATCGCATCTGGATCGATCATGTTAACAATCGTTGAAACTGCCCGTGCGAAGTACTCTAGTAATCGTTCTACAGTAGCTTCTGCATGAGGATCGATTCGTTGCTGATATCGCTCCAGAATTTCTTTCAGATTTCGACTTTGTCCACTTTGCTCCTGATAAAATCGCTGTAAAGCAGGCCCGGAAATCACCTGCTCATTGCAACCTCGTTTACCACAGTAGCAAGGATATCCGTTCTCTTCCAGGATGTTATGGCCCCATTCGCCCCCGATCCCCTGTCGACCCGCCTGAACAACAGCCTGACCGTCGAGACCGCGAAAGACAACACCACCTCCTACGCCGGTTCCCATAATCACGCCGAAAACAATTCGGAAATCGGGAATTACATCCTGTACACTACCCATCGTTGCTTCAGAAAGGGCAAAGCAGTTCGCATCGTTCGTCGTTGTGACGGGTACGCCAAGGGCTCGAATCAGATCATCGCGGAAGGGCATTCCGTTGATGCAGGTCATGTTCGAGTTTTTCATGGTATTGGTCGTCGGATCGAGCGTGCCGGGTGTGCAAAAACCGATTTTATCGGGTTGAATACCAGATTCAGCTTTAAGCAAATCGACTAGCTTGACAATCTGGCGAATAATATGTTCGTAGCCAAGATGCGCTTCGGTGTCAATTCGTTTACGGATGAGGACCGCATCTGGGGAGGGGGCCGTTAAAATTACGCCTTCAATCTTGGTGCCGCCTAGATCGACACCCCAATACGTTTGCATTTGGGTAAGGTTTCAGGTTTATTATGTCAGGTTTCAAGTTCTCCAGTTGCAGTAGAAAAAACTTGAAACGTTAAACCTGAAACCTGAAATGGACTAACGAAGTTCGGTGATCGGACTGAAATCCATATCGCCATAATCGAGGTTTTCGCCCGCCATGCCCCAGATGAACGTATAATTCGATGTACCTGCGCCCGAATGGATCGACCAGTTGGGCGAGATAACGGCCTGCTCATTCTGCATCCAGATATGGCGCGTTTCCTGCGGTTGTCCCATAAAATGGCAAACGCTTTGTCCTTCAGGTACTTCAAAATAGAAATACACTTCCATTCGTCGATCATGCGTGTGTGCGGGCATCGTATTCCAGACACTACCTGTTTTTAGCTCTGTCATGCCCATTTGCAACTGGCAGGTTGGTAATACGCTGTTAACCAGTAGCTTATTGATAGTTCGATGGTTCGCCGTTTCCGGGCTACCTAAGGTGACTACCTCCGCATCGGCTCGCGACACTTTTCGGGTGGGGTAGTTGCGGTGAGCGGGCGTTGAATTCAAATAGAATTTTGCCGGTTGGCTATCGTCGTGCGACAGAAATTGAACATCCTGCGTTCCCTGACCGATGTAAAGTGCTTCTTTGTATCCCAGATCGTATGAGACGTTATCAGCTACAACTCGACCAGCTCCCCCCACGTTAATAATCCCTAATTCACGACGTTCCAGAAAATAAGCGGCTTTGAGCTGTTCTGGAGCTACAAGTTTCAGGGGACCATTTATAGGCATAATACCTCCTGTCAGATAGCGATCGAAAAAGGAAAGTGTCCAGCGAAACTGATCGGCAACGAACAGACTTTCAATGAGGAAATTCTGCCGGAGTTGCTCGGTCGTCATCCCTTTTACTTCGTTGGGCGAGGAAGCATATCGGCTTTCAAAAACCAGTTCCTGTTCGGTGCGGCTATCGGCCAGCGGGGTCAATTCAGTTTGCATATACACATCGATTGCCCGCAAATGACAGGGCAGTTAAGCGTTTTGCTAAGTAAATAAGAAATGACTGATTTCAGTCCGTAAAGAAATAGTCTGAAATAGACTTATCATACTCGTTGTTTACGGAGTATTTTCGGGATAGGAATTTTTCCTGCTGAGGAACGAAATTACACGAATGAGTTACGCAGGAAGCTTCAGGATACTTCGTTCCTCGGCAGGAAAAAAAGCTACTTCACTTTATAGAATCTCGCACCAAATAAGAAAATAACCGCGTAGCAGATGACGGGTAAATAATAAGCGGCAGCTATATCTTTATCCGCAATTTGGCCCATCAGCGGGGGGAACAAAGCACCACCAACAACCCCCATTACGATATACGAAGATGCTTGCTGGGTATGTTTTCCTAAACCTTTCAGACCCAGGCTAAAGATTGTCGGGAACATGATGCTGAAGAAGAAGTTCAGCATAATCAGAGCAATGAACGAGACTAATCCCCAGCTTTGAGCAATCAGCAGACACATGGTTATGCTACCTAAAGCAAAGAACGCCAGCATTTTATTGGGAGCGATATAGCGCATCAGGAAGGTGCCCACAAATCGCCCAATCATCATCATTACCATGCTGAAGGAAAACCAATAAGCGGCATTTTCAGCCGTAAAGCCCATTTTTTCGACACCGTAGTTGATGAAAAAGGCCCACGTACCACCCTGTGCGGCTACATTGAAAAACTGAGCAATAGCAGCCCAAATGAAATGCGTATGGCCAAACAGTCCTTTCGGTGCCTTCAGAGTGGCTGGGTCAGTTGGTACGGCGTATGAATCCGCTTCAGCTTCGATAGCATGAGCATCCTGAACAGCAGGAACTTTTACGAAAGAGAAGGCCACGGCGATAGCAAGAATTACCGATCCAATCACAACGTAAAGCATTTTGACTGACTCCAGATCGTTAGAATGCTCCTGCCCCCCACGAAGAATAAAATAACCCCCAACAAGTGGCCCAATAACTGCACCCAACCCGTTGAACGACTGAGCGAAATTGATACGTTGATCGCTGGTACGCTGATCGCCCAGACCCGCTACGAAGGGGTGAGCGACCGTTTCCAGTGTCGCCAATCCACACGCAAGCACGAACAAAGCGCCCCGGAAAAAGCCAAACGATTCGGCATTGGCTGCGGGAATAAATAGGAAAGCGCCCAGTGCATAAAGGCCTAATCCGAGTAAAACGCCGTTTTTATACCCGAATCGTTTCATGAACAGACCCGCCGGAATTCCCATCACGGCATACGCACCGAATATGGAAAACTGCACCAGGCCCGATTGAGCTTTTGACACGTGCAGTACATTCTGAAAATGCCGGTTGAGCACATCGCCCATGGTGATAGCGATGCCCCAGAGCATGAATAGGGATGTGACAAAGACCAGCGTAACAAGGTATTTCTTTTCGGTAAACGCGGCTGTTTTTAAGTTGCCTGCGGTGGATGCTGCCTGCATAACGGTAGGTAAAATGAGTAATTAACGTCCCATAACATGGATTTGTCTGGAACGGGCCAGTTGATTTAGCATCAATAAGACGTTCCTGGTAGTAAAATACCCTTTTAAGCTCATCGATCTTTGTGCCATTCAAACTGTAATCAGGCCAAGGTACATAGATAAACATGTAAAATCGTCAAGAAAAATCTAAGACAATGTGTCGCAGTTTCTGCTGTAAAGAATGCATTTTCGGTCAAAATGTCTGAAAAACTAGGTCGGCCCGTGATTTGTTACAGTATGAGTAAACAGTAAATAACCCAATACCTGCTTGGTCATGGATTTCAAGAATTACACCATCAAAGCACAAGAGGTCGTACAAAAAGCGTCGGAGATCGCGCTTGGAAACGGCCAGCAAGCCATTGAAACAGGTCACCTGCTCCAGGCGATTCTGTCGGAAGACGAAAACGTAGTTGGCTTTATTGCCAAAAAATCGGGAATTAACCTGCAAAATACCAGTGGTGCCGTACAGGCCATTCTGACGACCTATCCAAAGGTTTCGGGCGGTAATGGCGGTGTTTACCTGAGTAATGATACAGCCACAGCCTTAGCCAAAGCCAGTGCCTTGACCAAAGAATTCGGCGACGAATTTGTGAGCGTCGAGCTGATGCTACTTGGACTCATGGCGGGCAAAGACCAAATTGCGACGTTATTGAAAGATGCTGGTTTCAACGAGAAACAGACGAAAGCAGCCATCAACGAACTTAGAAAAGGAAACTCGGTGAAAGACCAAAACGCAGAAGCAAAATATCAATCATTAGAGCGGTATAGCATTAACCTGAATGAACGGGCTCGTAAAGGTAAAATCGATCCGGTAATTGGCCGCGACGAAGAGATCCGGCGGGTTCTGCAAATTCTGAGTCGCCGTACCAAAAATAACCCGATTCTGCTTGGCGAACCGGGCGTCGGGAAAACCGCTATTGTCGAAGGATTAGCCCAGCGTATCGTGTCGGGCGATGTTCCTGAAAATTTGAAAAGTAAAACCATCGTCTCGCTCGATATGGGTCTGCTGATTGCAGGCGCTAAGTATAAAGGCGAGTTCGAAGAACGTCTGAAAGCCGTTATTAAAGAAGTGACCGACTCCAATGGGGAGATCGTTCTGTTCATTGATGAGATTCATACACTGATCGGCGCGGGTGCTGGTGGCGAAGGCGCTATGGACGCTGCCAATTTGTTGAAACCGGCCTTGTCGCGTGGTGAATTGCATACGATTGGCGCAACGACGCTGAAAGAATATCAGAAATACATCGAGAAAGATAAGGCACTCGAACGTCGTTTCCAGGCCGTAATGGTCGATGAACCTGACACCGCTGATGCTATTTCGATCTTACGCGGTATCAAGGAAAAATACGAATTGCACCACGGCGTTCGCATTAAAGATGATGCTGTTATTGCTGCTGTTGAACTGTCGACGCGCTATATTACCGACCGTTTTCTGCCCGATAAAGCCATCGATTTGATGGACGAAGCCGCTGCTAAACTTCGGCTGGAAATGGACTCCGTTCCCGAAGAACTCGATGAATTGAACCGGCGGATTATGCAGTTGGAAATTGAACGGGAGGCCATTCGTCGGGAGAATGATAAGGAAAAAGAGACGTACCTCAACCGGCAGATTGCTGATCTTAGTGAGCAACGTAATGAGCTGAAAGCGAAGTGGGAAGGTGAAAAAGCGTCGGTCAATGAAGGGCGTACGCTGAAAGAACAACTCGATCAGTTACGGTTCGAAGCTGAACAGGCTGAGCGATCGGGTGATTACGGTAAAGTGGCCGAGATTCGTTATGGTCGCATTCCGGAAATCGAAGCGAAGCTGAATACCTTATCACAGGAGGGTTCCGATAAAGATTCGTCGGATCGGATGATGCCGGAAGAAGTAACTGCCGAAAATATTGCCGAAGTTGTGGCTAAATGGACGGGTATTCCGGTATCGAAAATGCTCCAAAGCGACCGTGACAAACTGCTCAATCTGGAAAAAGAACTGGGTAAACGCGTAGCTGGTCAACAGGAAGCGATTGAAGTTGTTTCGGATGCCGTTCGTCGGAGTCGGGCTGGTATGCAGGACCCCAAACGGCCAATTGGTTCATTTATCTTCCTCGGTACAACCGGCGTAGGTAAAACTGAAGTCGCCCGGACGCTGGCTGAATACCTCTTTAACGACGAGAATGCGATGGTCCGGATCGACATGTCAGAATATCAGGAACGTCATGCAGTAAGCCGACTAATCGGTGCTCCTCCGGGATACATTGGTTATGACGAAGGTGGTCAACTGACCGAAGCTGTCCGTCGGAAACCGTATTCGGTGGTATTGCTTGACGAGATTGAAAAAGCACACCCTGATGTTTGGAACATCCTGCTGCAAGTACTTGACGAAGGCCGTTTGACCGATAATAAAGGTCGTGTCGCCAACTTCAAGAATACGATCATCATCATGACGTCGAACATTGGTAGCCACCTGATTCAGGAGAAATTCGCCGAAGACGAAGGCTGGAACCACACGTTGGTGCTTGAAGAGGCCAAAACCGCGGTGATGGAATTGTTAAAACAGACGATTCGCCCTGAATTCCTGAACCGAATTGACGAAATCGTAATGTTTGAGCCACTGACGCAGGCCAACATCCGCAAGATTGTGGACATTCAGTTCAGCGAAATCAAAAAGCGACTGGCTGAAAACGGTATTCAACTCGATGCCACCGACGAAGCATTGACCAAAATTGGCGAAGAAGGTTTCGACCCAATTTTCGGCGCCCGTCCGCTGAAACGGGTATTGCAACGCCGAGTACTAAACGAACTTTCAAAATCCATCCTGTCGGGTGAAGTCAAAAAAGATTCGGTCGTTCTAATGGAGTTAAACGATGATGGTGAAATCGCTTTCACAAATCTGGACGCCGAAATAGAATTATAGTTAACAGATAAGAATGCAAAGCCCGGTCGCTGCAAAGTGGCCGGGCTTTTTTGTTTCCATAGTATTCTGATTGTCAGAGTCTCTATTTGATTCATCAAATTGATTGGGTATAGAAAATCGATTAAATTTTTAAGTAAATGAACGTTTACTTACTATTGTCGTTAATAATATAAATCAGTCGATCAACTTATGAGACCGAAAAATCTGGAGAAAGAAGAAGCGATTCGTACCATAGCGCTACAGATCATCGCTGAAGAGGGGTTGGAAAATTTGAGTATGCAGAAACTGGCTAAAGCAGCTAATATTTCACCCCGGACGATTTATATAAAGTACGAGAATAAAGAGGATTTCCTGATCAAACTTTTCATCGATGAAGTGCTAAGCGCTTACGAAACGGCTGTGCTGGAAAACTTTGATGAAATGATGGATTTTGCGTTGGGCGTTCGAAAAATATGGCTAAATAGTTTTCAGTATTTCATTGCTAATAAACAGTCATTTGCCTTGATGCAATATGGTCGATCATCGCCCTTATTAAATAAGGCATTTCGGGAAAGGAATATTGAAGAAGGACAGTTTTTTGCTCCGATTCATCGCTTCTTTGACTATCATAGTTCAGCCGGTCTCATTCAAAAATTTCCTTTTGAAGTACACCGGGCTTTATTGTTTGCTCCGCTTCTGGATTTGGTCAATGAATACGTCGAACATGCCAATCGGCCCCGGCAAATTATTACCGAAACAATCATTCTGGAATGCGCTGATTCGGTTGTAAAAGGAATGATGATCTGATATCATAAATACAACCATTAGTTAATAAACAAACCAATGAACGCAATCAACAATAAAAAGATAGCCATCGTCGGTGGAGGTCCAGGCGGTTTAACACTTGCCCGACTTTTGCAGCAAAAAGGCGCTACCGTAAACGTCTACGAACGGGATGTAAATAAGGATGTTAGAGTACAAGGGGCCACGCTGGATTTACATGAAGATTCGGGATTATTAGCCCTCGAAGAAGCCGGTTTAATGGATGCGTTTAGAGCAAATTATCGACCAGGAGCGGATAAAATGCGCATTGTTGACAAAGCTGGAACGATCCTGTTAGACGAAGAAATAAATGAAGAAGGCGAATTATTCAGACCGGAAATTGATCGAGGGCCATTACGGAAAATTTTACTCGAGTCGTTACAACCTGATACGGTAGTTTGGGATAGTCAATTTGTATCGATGGAGCCAGTTGGAAACTCCTGGAAACTGACATTTAAAAATAATACATCAGCGTTAGCTGATATTGTAATTGCAGCCGATGGAGCCAATTCGAAAATACGCCCATTTATTACGCCAATCCGTCCATTTTATTCAGGCGTTACAATGGTTGAAGGAACAGTTTATGATTCAGCCACAGCAACTCCTGCTATGCATGCGTTACTGGATGGCGGAAAAATATTCGCCATGGGCGATGAAAAAACATTAATTGTTAGTTCCAAAGGCGATGGTAGCCTGGTGTTTTACACAGGTTGCAAAACAGATGAACAGTGGGTGCACAACAGTGGAGTCGATTTTAGCGACAGAGCGCAGGTTATTGCCTGGTTTCAGCAGGAATTTTCAGCATGGGATTCGAGTTGGCTCGAATTATTCGAAAACGCCAACGTCCCATTTACTCCCCGCCCGCAATATTGCATGCCACTAGACCAAACCTGGGAATCATTACCGAATCTAACGATGCTGGGCGATGCGGCTCACCTGATGCCACCGTATGCTGGAGAAGGCGTAAATATGGCTATGCAGGATGCGTTGGAATTAAGCCGTTGCCTGACTAGCATTGAGTTCTCAGATACGCAGGGAGCCATAGCTGCTTATGAAAATCAGATGCGTGCCCGAGCTGCCGAAATAGCGAAAATGACCCTGGAGCAAACCGATTCAATGCATTCGCCAACAGCACTTACCAATATGCTTACGATGTTCAATCCGGATCATAACTGATTTTGAACGTTTGATAATTGGAAAAGAATCAAATTATTTCAATACATCCGCTAATTCGACTACTTCGAAAAAAGGATGCATTTGAAAATAGTGGCGAAGCGGTAGCATGTGTGACGAGCCGAACAGCACAATATGCAATTTATCCGTTGGCTCAGCTGCGCGCAGAATGTTCGTAAAAATCTTGGCGTTGCGGTCGTACCAACTCGTAATAAATTCAACGCCCGTATAATCATTATCATAGCCCGATGCAGGTGCGTAGACGAAGTAATCCGCTCGGTTACTGGCATCGTATTCAGCCGAGTTGACATACAACAGGAAATCCTGGAGCGTATTTCCTGTTAACTTTTTAGTCTTTTTCGGATAAGGATAAGTTAGGCTAAGCAGTTTGTAAGACGCTATTTTTCGGAGCGCGGCAGAGTCTTTATTCGCTCGTTTTTCAAATGCGTCGAGTTTGGCGTAGGGGAGGGGTTGTTGATGATCGACGCAGACTACGTATGGTAAGCCCGCCTTACGAGCCGTTCTCATTGCTATCTGGAAAATCTCATTGCTTAGTCGGGTAGTATCAAGTTTACCTTGCCGATATTTCGTATATAGACTGTCCCAATGAGCTTGCCGATCCGGTTCGTTTTCGATGAAAATTTTGTCGGGTTTTAGGCGGGCTAATTGGCTCGTTAACTGTTGAATTTCCTGTTGGCGTGTTGGAGAAAACAGATCAGGAAAATCGGTTTTGCCTCTATCAACCGTTTCCCCAAAATGAAATGTACCCAGCAATAGAATCTTAATTTTGGGCGTGGGTTGCGCATAGATAGCAGAAGTAATCAGCAAAGTAGCTAGTAAAGAAAAAAGTCGATTCATGTACGATGGCTGCCGAACGTTGAGTCAGCGTGTAGGTTATATATTTCTAAATAGATAGCGCTCAAAATACTCAATTTCTGCCAAGAATAAATTGGATAATGGCAGAAAAACCGCATTTCAAGGAAGCAAATGGCCTTTTTTGTAGAAGAATCTAGTGTTAATGGATTGATATATAATTCGAAACGTGTAGCTTTACCGTGTAGCCTTCATTCTCACATATATACAGCCTTATGTCTACTCGCCGATCGTTTTTTCGCCAATCCGCAGCGGCAGCTACTGGTGCTCTTACGCTTCCAACGTTTCTTCCCGAAGCCTTTGCTCAACCGTTTGCCAGCGCCGATGCCGGACTAAAATCGGCGGCTGAATGGGCGAAGGATGAGGATTTTTGGTCGTGGGTAAAATCGGAATATACCGTATCGCCGAATCTGCTAAATCTGAATAATGGCGGGGTTTGTCCCCAGCCGAAAGTTGTTCAGGATGCACACATTCGGTTTTACCAGTATTCCAATGAGGCTCCATCGTATTATATGTGGCGAATTCTGGACCAGGGACGTGAATCGCTCCGCGAAAAACTCGCTGATTTGGGGGGCTGTTCACCCGAAGAAATTGCCATAAACCGCAACGCTACCGAAGGATTGAACACCGTTATTTTCGGACTAAATCTGAAAGCAGGTGATGAGGTTGTGCTGACCAAACAGGATTATCCGAACATGCTGAATGCCTGGAAGCAACGCGAAAAACGCGATGGTATTAAGCTGGTTTATTTGAATTTAGATCTGCCTAGCGAAGATGAGAATGCCCTGGCCGAGCAATACATCAAGGCATTTACGCCTAAAACAAAAGTGGTTCACGTAACCCACATGATTAATTGGATCGGGCAGGTGATGCCGGTTCGAAAAATTGCGGATGAAGCGCACAAACGCGGTATCGAAGTGATTGCCGATGGAGCGCACTCCTTTGCCTTATTCGACTTTAAAATCCCTGATCTCGGTGCTGACTATTACGCGACCAGCCTGCATAAATGGCTCTGTGCGCCGTTTGGTAGTGGTATGTTGTATATCCGACAGCCGAAAATCAAAAATGTGTGGGCTTTATTATCGAATAATGAGCCGGACGGCCCCGACATTCGCAAGTTTGAAAGTTTAGGTACGCGCTCATTCGCATCGGAAATGGCGATTGGAACTGCAGTTGATTTTCACAATAGCATTGGGTCAGCGCGAAAATTTGCACGGGCGCATTACCTCAAAAACTACTGGATGGAGCGGGTAAAAGACCTCCCCGGTGTGAAAATCCACACGTCGCTCAAGCCTGAATTTGCCGGAGCGGTGGCCTTGTTTTCTATCGATGGCATGAAAACCAGCGAGGTTGACGGCCAGCTACTAAACAAATACAAAATTCATACGACGGGTATTGATTGGGAAAACATTCACGGAGTGCGCGTAACTCCGCACGTTTACCATTCCCCCAAAGACCTGGATCGACTAGTAACCGCCATCACGGCCATGTCGGAGAAGCAGGCGATGGCCAGCAAGCAGAAGAAAAGCTAGTCTGATTAATAGAATCAAATGGTTAAGCCCGTGGGACACAAAGTCGAACCCACGGGCTTAACCATTTATGATTTGCTTTGATCGACGGGTTCCTGTTGCTTGTCCATCGAAGCGGCCACCATGCTATCGGGCATCACATTGCTCATAGCCATTTGTAATTTATTTTTCAGGCCCGATATGACTTTGTCATCGCCAGACATCAGCGCTTCATAACCATCTTTAGCCACACCAGCAGGGTCAGCCAGATCTCCTTTTTGAACGATTTTAGACGATTCCATCTGCGCTTTGTGGAAGAAATCGGTGTTTGTGGCCCCAGGTTGTAGAGCCGTAATAGTTACGTTCGTATCCTTGACTTCCTGTCGAATTGCTTCGGTGAACGAAAGAACAAAGGCTTTGGTAGCGTGATAAATCGCTTGCCACGGTCCTGGCGTTTGACTGGCTATAGACGCTAGATTAAGGATTTTACCCTCGTTTCGGGCAACCATCTCCTGTAGGAAAAATTTGGTCAATACGACAGTAGCCGCCATATTAAGTTCCATTATTTCCAACTCTCGTTCGAGATCGTTATCGACGAAAAGTCCGTATTGACCCTGCCCTGCGTCGTTGACAAGCGCGTTAATTTGTATTCCTTTCGCGTTTATTTCCTGATATACCTCAAAGGCGTTCTGTCGCTTGCTCAAGTCTTTTGAGATTGTTGTTACCTGGATGCCATATTGCTGGCTCAGCTCGGAAGCAGTTTTATCGAGCTCCTCCTGACTACGGGCGACAAGAACAAGATTATAGTTATCGTTGGCGAATAATTTGGCCAGTTCATAGCCAATTCCACTGGTGCCCCCCGTAATGAGGGCATACTGTTGTTGAGTAGTTGTCATAACGTGTAAGTAGATAAGAGTAAACATAACCCCCGTCATAAATGCATGTTAGTGATTGCCTTTTCTAGTTAGGAAATGGGCTTTCAATTCGTAGAAAATGAATAGATTCGGCTCGTATCTGCTTTTATAGGCGTTGTTCAGAACGAATCAAGTTGACACTACACATGGACCAAATCAATTGGGGTATTATTGGTTGCGGAGATGTAACCGAGGTAAAAAGCGGACAGGCATTTAATAAAGTACCGCATTCAAAATTGGTCGCAGTGATGCGACGGGATGCTGCGAAAGCCGCCGATTACGCCAAGCGACACAAGGTGCCAACCTGGTACGACGATGCCGATGCACTAATTAATGATCCTAATGTCAACGCCGTTTATGTAGCAACACCACCGGGCAGCCATGCCGATTATGCCATTCGCGCCCTGCGTGCCGGGAAGCCGGTTTATGTTGAAAAGCCGATGGCGATGAATGCTGCTGAATGTGAAGCCATGAATCAGGCAAGTCGCGAAACGGGCAGGCCATTATTCGTAGCCTTTTATCGCCGAGCGCTTCCTTACTTTTTAAAAGTGAAAGAGTTGGTTGACCAAAAGGTAGTTGGCGATGTTCGCTACGTGAATGTCCAGTTAAACTGGCAGCCCGCCGATCGAGAACTTGGCAAAGGCCCCGAACCGAATTGGCGGGTTACACCGGCTATTTCGGGGGGAGGCCTTTTGCATGATTTAGCTTCCCACCAGTTCGATTTTCTGGAATACGTAGTTGGACCTTTAAAAAGCGCCAGGGGCATTTCCCGGAATCAGGCTGGATTATACGAAGCCGACGACATTGTGATGGCCAATTTCGAATTCGAATCGGGGGTATTAGGAACTGGAAGCTGGTGCTGGACCGTGAACAAAGAGCAACGTCTGGAACAAACCCAAATCATCGGTTCCAAAGGCAAGATTACCTTTTCCTATTTCGAGAATTTCATTATCAAAGTAGAGACCGAATCCGGATTGGAAGAAATCACCGTTCCATTTCCTGAGCACGTTCAGCAACCGCTGATTCAACTTATTGTCAATGAGTTACGGGGTGAAGGCAAAAGCCCCAGCACAGGCGAAACGGGTGCCCGCTCCAATATGATCCTCGACTGGATAACCGCTCGCTAGCATAACTGCGTAGGCTTCTCGATTAGTAGTTTTTGGTTGTTGCGTCTCCATGGCCTTTCCTGTTTCATGCTGACGAAGATATAAGCATCCCATCAGAGGAGTTGATTAGTCGTTGATATCATGTGAAAAGTTTACTAATTGCTGTTATAGGATAGAATAAAAAATTTTACATACAAATACTGAATTAATTAAACTGATTATACATACATTTGATGAATTAATATCCAGAAGCGATGAGTTATGATCGAAAAGTGATGGACTCGCTGACATAATCATGTTACTCATCACTTATCGTTCATCACTATTATATTTTATGAAAGGAACCAATCTGGGCGAGTTTGAAGAACTGGTTTTGCTGACCATTGCTGCCTTGGTGAACGATGCCTATAGCGTAGCGATTTGTGATGAGCTGGAAAAACATACGGGCCGAGCAGCTAAACTGGGCGTTGTTCATGCTGTACTGAATCGATTGGAAGAGAAGGGATTGGTGAAAAGTCGGATGGGCGATGCGACCAGTACGCGGGGCGGTAAACGCAAACGGTACTACGAAGTAACGCATGCCGGAAAAGTAGGACTGATGAAAGCAAAAGAGGTACGTCAATCGCTCTGGAACATCATTCCCGGATTCAATCTGGAAGGATCAATATGAAACAAAAGACCAGTCCGCCAACTCAATCTGTTCCGCCCCGTTGGGCGCAGCGACTGCTTAGCTGGTATTGTCGACCTGAAATACTGGAGGATTTGCAGGGCGATCTGAACGAATATTTTGAGCGGAATTTGATCGCCAAAGGTGCTCATCGGGCTAGGCTGATTTATTGGCTTGACGTCCTGAAATTCTTTCGGCCCTATACCGTTCGTAAACCTGATTTTATTAACCTTTTCATTCACTGGATCATGATTGGCAGCTACCTCAAAACCTCCCGGCGCAGTCTGGTGCGCAATAAATTGTTCTCCTTCATCAACATCGTTGGCTTGGCCGTCAGTATGTCGGTTGGTTTACTGGTCATAGCTATTGTCATTGATTTGAATTCTTATGATGATTTTCATGTCAAAAAGGATCGAATATATCGGGTATTCAGCAATTTCCAGACACCCGAGCAGCCGCCGATGCAACTGGCATCGACCTCGGTGAAAGTTGGTAAAAAAATCCGGGAAACGATGACCGGCGTTGAAGAGGTCGCGATTTTGCGGAATGGATTTGGTGGAGATGCTACGGTCGGTGAAACGATAATTCCTCTTGGGGGGCTGTATGCAGATGCATCATTTTTTAAGGTATTTACTTTTCCATTACTGGAAGGGAATCCGGCTACGGCATTAAAAGAACCGTATTCGCTGGTGCTGACTGAAAAAACGGCGAAAAAACTGTTCGGCGATGTCAATCCTGTAGGTAAAATCGTCCGCTTTGATACACTGAATTATACGGTAACGGGTCTATTAGCTGATATTCCCAAGCTTTCGCATATTCAGTTTGAGGCTTTAGTATCCTTCACTACCGCCGATATTCGGCTGGCTAAGCAGGACCCTAATTTTTATGGTTGGGACAATATCTGGCAGAATTATGTGTACTGTGTTCTGCCAGAAAACGGAAATACGGAGGCCTTGAAGGCTAATCTGAATAAACTCAACAAAGAGGAAAATACCCATCTGGTGAATCGAACAATTTCGGTCGGGCTTCAGCCACTCAAGGAAGCCGCCTTGGGGCGAAAAATGTCTAACCCGATCGGGCCTAGTATGCCACCGATTGTACTCTGGATATTGGCAGGTTTGGCGTTTGTTATTATTCTTTCGGCCTGTTTCAACTACACCAATCTGTCGATTGCGCGTTCACTCCGGCGGTCGCGGGAAGTGGGTATTCGCAAAATTATTGGCGCTTTAAAAAGTCATGTGCTGGGTCAGTTTATGGTCGAATCAGTGATTATTGCGTTGCTGGCACTCTCCGTTTCTTTTGCCTTGTTTTTATTACTGCGGACTCAATTCCTTTCCCTCGACCCGCATCTCGACGAGTTGGTTGCCCTAACGCTTTCTCCGCAAATTATCCTTTATTTCATCATAATGGCCGTGGTTGTTGGGTTGCTTGCAGGCTTCTTACCAGCCGTGTTTTTCTCCCGAATCAATGCGCTTCAGGTGATTAAAGATGTAACGTCGATCAAAGTGTTTCGTCGCGTGACGATGCGTAAGGTACTGATTGTTGTTCAGTACATGTTCTCTCTAATTTTTATTGCAACCACACTAATCGGCTATTCACAGTACCGGAGTTTTGTGACCTTCGATTTGGGTTACAATACCGAGAATATTCTAAATATCAAGTTACAGGGAAACAAGGGCGATGTACTGGTAAAGGAATTGTCAGAAATTCCTGCGATTCGGGAGATAGCCAGATCACAAATGGTAACAAGTCTGGGAAGTATGGGGGGGACAACCATGAAATATCGCAACCCGAATGATTCTGCCATGGTCTGGACGAATATGGTAGATGAACATTATTTGCCGATTCATAAGCATAAACTGCTGGCAGGAACTAATTTTCGGCTACGACCAAAGCAAGGCGAAGAATCTGAAGCGATTGTAAATGAGCAGGTTTTGAAACGATTCAATATTGCCAATCGTAACCCCGAAAAAGCGATAGGCCAAGTTGTTACGGTCGATAAGAAAAAGCTCACGATTGTGGGTGTCTTGAAAGACTTTCATTACGGAACCGTAGAAAACAAGATCGAACCCGTTATGTTTCGTTATTCGACCGATGGGGGTTATTTGAACGCCAGGATTATTTCCACGGATATTCCGGCTACTATGGCGCGAATTGATGATGTGTGGAAGAAAATCGATAAAGTGCACCCATTGGAAGCTAAATTCTATGACGATCAGATTGAAGAAGCCTACCGTCAATTTTCAATTATGGTGAAAATTATTGGCTTTGTTGCTTTCCTGGCCATCTGCATCGCCTTCCTGGGACTATTAGGTATGGTTGTCTTCACAACGGAGACCCGGCTAAAAGAAATTAGTATTCGGAAGGTGCTGGGTGCCAGCGAAGAAGGATTGATTTATTTATTAAGCAAAGGGTTTCTGAGTCTACTTTTGTTAGCGGCCTTTATTGCGCTTCCCGCTACGTATCTCGTTTTCGACCAGTTTATTCTCACCAACTTTGCTTATCATCAGCCGATTGGTCTAAGCGAATTGCTGGTCTGCGTATTAATTGTACTGCTACCCGCTGGTTTGTTGATTGGTTTCCAGACGCTAAAGGCCGCAAGAAAAAACCCGGCTGCAATATTGAAAAGTGAATAGGATCGGTATACTCCTAAATTCACTGAATTATTGATTCAGTTACCTAAACGACCGATAGCCAAACCAAACGGCTCCTAACCAACCTAATCCTAGCCATGTGCCTACGGGCAGGCCAAACATAATGGCTAACAAGCCAACAATGAATCCCGAAAAAATTCCTGTAAGCCATCGGTCGGGTAGAATGTCACGGTTGTAGGCGTAGGTATGCATGAGCAATAACCAGCCCCAGCCCGTCAGCCAGAGCCAGATCACATAATCCAGGCGAATCTCGACTGGGCAGTTACGGATCAAAATTAATAGCTCGGGTAGCCACAAGAGACCATGAGTGAGGCTGTGTCGACTAAGACGTTGGGGCCATGAAAAGGGTAGATTAGGAAGAAGTAATAGGTATTGTCGTTCAAACGTGCGTATCTGATTGCCTACTTGCGAATGGCCAAGTACTGCCATCAACAAACCAATAAGCAATAGGCGCTGGTCGTAATCATCAGTTGGATAAAGGCGACAGACGCCCGCTAGTAGAAGTCCCGAAAATGCTTTTGTTAGAACGAGCGACAGAGGTTCATAACGGAGCCAATACGTTGGGAAAAACAATTCATACGGAATCTTAAAGGTCAGGCTTGGCAACTGGATCGCTTCGGGACTCGGATGACGGAGACGATAATCGTTGAAGGCGGCTCCCGATACAATCAAACATAGTACGTAAATGAGGATTGCGCTCAGAGAGTCCCATTTCTGATACGTTGCCGCTATCTGAATCATCCAGACTGCGTACGCGAGAATAGGGGCAAGGAGTGCGGAGTGTATTACCAGCCAAAGCGTCAGGCGCTTTGGCGTAGGTATTAGCCAAAATGTTTGCAGAAACAAGTGTTCGGGCGCTCTCAGCTCCTGCCGGACGAATGACGTAGTTTTCAGCCAATACAAACTCCACAAAACAAAAATAAGTCCTAGTAGAAATGGCGATCCGAGCGCGGCTGTGATTAGGGCTTTGTGTTCGCGTGCACTCAAAAAACCGAATGCTAACAGAATGACTACCAGAAATGTACCGGCATTACGGGCGTAGAACGGACCCACAAACACCCGATTCAGAAACGATAGCATCCGACTCATTCCATTACGGGCTTTATCTGTCCCTCGCCAACCTGCCAGATACCTGTCAGCTCAAGACCTGTCAAACTAACATCTTGGTGAGACGTCAGTAAAAAGGAAACGCCATGATCCTGAATGAGTTGGCGAATGTGAGCGAAGAGATTGGCGGCTGTCGCTACGTCTAATGTCGTCAATGGCTCATCCAGTAGTACAAGTTTGGGCGAACCTAACAAGGCTAGCATCAACGACAATTTCTTAAGCATACCGCTCGAAAACGTTCCGGTTGGTTGTGTCCAGAATGCATTGACGCCCAATATGTAAGCCAGTTCGTCTACCTGTCCTGCCGGAGATTGTTTGGCTTTACCCACAAATCCGACCAGATCGCGTGGCGTCAGGAATGTTGGATAGAGTGGTTCTGCTTCAGCATAATTAACCCGCATCCGATAAGCGACCGGATCACGATTAATTTCGTATTTACCTGCCAGAACGATCTCACCCGAAAAAGGAAGCAGACCGGCGACGGTACGAAAGAACGTGGTTTTGCCGGAGCCATTTCCACCCCGGAAATAATGGATACCCGATTGAAGTTGTAACTCAGGTACTGTCAGAACGGTGCGACCGTTGTAGGCTTTGGTAAGATTCGTGACGGAGAGCAAAATAGTTTCAGAGGTTACAGACTGCTCATCATTTTTCTTACCATTTCACACTTAACCGGATGCCGCCAAGTGCGTTACGGCCAGGGGCGGCATTGTAGTATCGGTTGCCAACGGCATTGAGATCGTAGCCGAGCGAATATTGGCGATCCAGTAAATTATCACCACTGGCATATACATCAAGCATCCAGTGCTGGCCTAGATTTTTGCGGAATCCAAGCGTAGCCTGTAACAATTGGGTTGGATTGGATAAGGCTGTATTGGCGTCGTTTAGCTGAAATTCCAGCAAAAATTGATAGGTTAAATGCGCGTAGAATCCAGCGCGAGTTTCCATGTCGACACCCGTGACATTGGCGGTTGGCGCTACACCCGGAATCCGGTTGTTCGACAGATCAACGCTTCCTTGCTGGTAATCGCGATATCGATAATTGATGAGGGCAAGGCTATTCCATAAGCGCAACAGTGTAAAAGTCTGAGTGCTGGAAAAGGACGATGGTAGAACGAAATCGTAAGCCAGTTGCGCTTCCAAACCAGGCTGATCTGTACGACCTGCATTGATAAAATAATCGGCTCCGGCGGCATCTGACCGGCGAACGATGGTTTCCTTTAGCTGTAGTTTATAAAGCGCGATATCGAACCGTAAATGATTGTGAAGAGCGGATCCACGAATTCCAACTTCATAATTCGTTCCTCGTTCGGCGTTCAGCGTAGTACTGAATCCACCCGCCGAAGGATGTACTTCCTGACTCGATGGAGCCGAATAACCTGTGCTAATGCTGGCATAGGCTGACAAGTTTGGCCCAAACGTTCGGAGCAACGCAACGCGCGGTAGCCAGACGGGTGTAAAATTACGGGTAATCATCGCCGTTGGTAATCCGCCCGTACGGGTCATAAACCGGGTGAAATCATACCGTACATCGTTTCGACTCAGGCCAGCCGTTAGCCGGAAATGGCCGGGCAATTCGGTTTCGGCCTGGGCAAAGAGCGTTGTTTGTCTTGAGATCAATTCTTCGTCGGTTTGAATTGTATCGGCGACACCGCCCCGGTTTCCAAAATTCCGAACGACCATAAAATTCCGCAGTAATTCGGCCCCTACGGTTATAACTGTCGGCAGTGGACTATTGGGAAAGCGGAATTGAGTAACCGTACGACCGCCTAATCCCAGATCTGTCCGCTTTTCGTAATTCGTGATAAATGGATTGGCAAAGTCGGTCGTCGATCCGTAGATCACGGTTGTGTTTTGAATTCGGTCGCTCCATTTGTATTCGTGCGATAACCCGAAATAGCCCAATTTCTGATAAATGCTTGCTCCTTGAGCGGCACTGCTGGGAAGTGTAGCTGTAGCCGGACGTGAAGCGCGCGGGTTTGCCAAGAACTGCGCTTCGGTTAGGCCGCCCGGCGTCTGATAGCGCAGATCGGAATACAACGCTAATACGGAGACAGTTCGTTTAGGGCTGACATTGAAGGAAGCAGTCAGACTTAAATTATCGCGAACCATCGCACTCTGATCGCGATAGCCATCGCTTTGTAAGTGGTTGTAGCTGAGTGAAATGGCCGAGTTGTTTTTGCCTGTCTGTAAGGCGATTCCATTGCCATACAAACCATATGATCCGCCAAGCGCCGACACTTCAATGTTGCTTTTATTGGTCGGAACAGATAGGCCACTGAACAAAATAGTACCGCCCGTACCAGCCCCGTATAAACTTCCCGATGGCCCTTTAATTACTTCAACCCGACCTAATGATCGGATATCCAATGCATTCAAAGGTGTATTACCACCCGCATCGGTTAGCGGTAGTTCATTCCAGTACGTTTTTATATTCCGAACCCCAAACGGTGATCGAATCGCACTTCCCCGAATCGCCAGCCGATAACTCCCTGGCGACCGTTCGTCGGCCCGTACACCGGGTACTGTATTGAGCGCAGGAATAATTGTCGGTATACCAAAGCGTTGATTCAAATCCCGACGAGTGAGCAAGCCAACCGATGCGGGCGTTTCTAATAACCGACGGTTCGTCGCATATCCCCGAACCACAACCTCATTGAGTTGAAGCGTATCGTCTAATGAACCAGGAGCCGAATCTTGTGCGAAAAGAGTAATGGAACTGAATAAAAGTAAACAAAACGTCGATGTAGCGTAGCGGTTGAGCATAAGGCTAGAGGAATGTCATGTAAAAGTACGCTGGAATAAGGGAATCTGGTATTCGCATTGTGGTTAAACCTAATTCGGCAACTTAACCCGGTAAAGCCGAAATGGATAATCGACTTTATCCTGTCCGTCGTTGTATCGTTTGCCACGCTGGAGTTGAGCGGCTGTAACATAAAGATATCCATCGGAGCCAATGCCAAAGCTGTCAGGCCAGAGCAGGCGATCATCCTGTACGAGCATTTTAAGTTGGTTGTTCGGCGTGAAATAGCGGATGGCTTTATCCGGCGAATCCGTCAAAAAAACGTTCCCGGCTTTATCGGCAATCATACCATGCGAGACGCCCGTTTCACCCATAACTTCCACATAAGATGATAGTTCGGTAGGAGAGAGGGAAACATTTGCCAAATGATCTACTGCAATCCGAAACAGCTTCGTTTGGGTGATCGGTCGAAAATAGAGGTACTTGAAGTCGTGGGTTAGCGCAATCCCGTTGACGTTACTGCGAAACGGATTTCCTTTGGCATCCCGAACGTCTTTGTCATCAATACGAAGCACAAAATTGGGGTCAGCTTTGGTTGATTTGTCAGCTTCCAACACAGTTCGGCTTTTCCCCGATTTCAGATCCAGAATAACAATAGCTCCCCGGCCAGGATCAGATAAATACGCCAATTGTCGACGGGTATCGATCTGAACATCATTCAATCCTGTTCGTTCGCGGGGTAAATCCTCAAACCGATAAATTTTCTCAATCTTATTTGTCGATAAGTTGATTTTCAGGAGCTTATTACCTTCCGGGAAAGACTTCATTCCGGAAGGCGCAGCGGGATCTAGTACCCAGAGTGCATTCGTTTGATCGACGAACAGAGCTTGAACGTTAATGAATCGGTTTTGCGGATTGAGCGAATCCCATTGATTCCATTCAGCGTTTGGATAAGGGACTCGTTTCCCATTGATGATTTCTGCCAATCCATAATCGTAGTCAGTAGGCGACTTTGGAAACGTAACAAAAAGGCGATTGGTCTGCGAAACGCCTAATCCAATGCACTGGTGTTTGCCGAATTCCGCAACCGTTTCCAGTTTAGCCGATTGAGCCACTGAAACGAAAGAAACAATCAGAAAAAATAAGCTAAAGAAACTAGTTTTCATACGATGGATGTATAAGCTGTTTACCGATTTTGGTTTGGTCTGAAACGGCAGTTGGTTAACCAGAAAAAGGACATTTTTGATATAGAGTTGACCTTTTTATCATATAGTATGGATCAAACATTTCCCGCTTTTTTGCGAAAAAACCTATCTAATGAAAACAATTTACTACGCATTAGTTCTGCTGATGGCTGGTGTCCGGATCAGCGTTGCGCAAACTGATCCTCCGAAACGACCACTGCCAATCATTGATGTGCACGTCCATGCGATGAAGGTCAATCCGAGTTTTAGCCTTGAAATGTGCCCCTGGTTCTTACGCGATATGCCCGGTGGCGATCCTAACCAGCAAATGCGTGCTTTTCTGAATACGGACTGCGTTGATCCATTGAAACCGGCCAAATCGGATGCGGAAATGCAGGCCGCCATACTCGAAACCATGAAACGGCTGAATATGACGATTGTCGCGTTTGGTGATCCAGCGATATTGCGTCAATTAAAAAAAGGTGCTCCAGGTCGGGTAATTGCTGGAATTGGCGTGAGTTCTCCCAATGATATGACTGTACAGGCCTTTACTGATTCCCTATCGTCGGGCTTCTATCAGGTGATGGGCGAAGTCGCTCCTCAATACCAGGGACTTTCGCCAAGCGACATGAGTCTGGACCCTTATTTCGCTGCCGCTGAAAAGCTGAATATTCCGGTCGGCATTCATATGGGAACGGGCGGAAACGGAATG
This sequence comes from Spirosoma harenae, assembly GCF_054776975.1. Lineage (NCBI taxonomy): Bacteria > Pseudomonadati > Bacteroidota > Cytophagia > Cytophagales > Cytophagaceae > Spirosoma > Spirosoma harenae. The sequence goes on from NZ_BAAHBD010000002.1 coordinate 321,808, forward strand.
GCGAATATTGGTCAGGCTAAATACCGGGCTTCATTGGGCCGACCGTTTTTGTTGGAGGATTTGCTGGCTCGCCATCCGAAACTGAAAATATGGGTTCAGCATGCTGGTTATCCCATGATCGACGAAATGATTGCGCTGATGGGGGCAAACGCTTATGTGTACGTCGATCTGGCCGGATTTATCTGGAGTTATCCGCAAGCCGAAATTCATGCCTACCTCAAGCGACTGGTACAGGCTGGATTTGGCAAACGAATTCTGTACGGAACGGATTTTATGATGTGGCCTAAGTTGTTCGAAACCTCTATCAGCGTAATTGAAAATGCAGACTATTTATCATTCGATCAGAAGCGGGACATTTTGTTTAACAATGCTGTTCGATTCTTTCGGTTAGATCCCAACAAGTTTAAATAAGCGTTGTGATGGAACCAGTAGATAATTCTGTAGTTTATTGGTAGAATGTTTTTTTGCAGGACTTGGTTATTGGGGATAGAGACATTAGCCAAGTGATTTATTAGTAAACCGGTGAGTACACAGGACGCAAAACGAATCATTGAATTACTTTCTTCCGATTGGCAGATTGGGGATTATGGGAGCGAGCAGAAAAAGTATGCTCGCTACACGAAAGTGATTGCTGATTTGATTGCTGCAACGCACAGTATCGATTGGTCGGCCCTGATGCTCGCTAAAATCATTAACCAGGCGAAAACGGGCCGCGAATCGTCGGACTGGATCGAACAGGAGATCCGTTTTGAAGCCCTTGCCGCTGCGATGGGTCTGCGTTCGGAATACCTGCTGTATGACTTGAAAAAAGGAGCGGGTAGTGATGAATCGTTGGACCTGTATAATAGTCGTTTGAAACGCCTGGTTTGATTGCAGATTCGACTACTATGAGAATAAAAAAGGCCGGTTCGGAGCTGTTAACTCCGAACCGGCCTTTTTTATGGATGACTTATTTCAGCGAGTACGCTTTTACGGTATTATGGAAAAACGTAGGTACGAACAGCATTTGAGAAGAAGCGCTGTATCCAATATCAGCTGAGTTGATTTTCTCGCCAGACGTATCCAGTTTCAGTTCGGGTGTTCCGTTATTGATGTACCAAACCTTTCCGCCCCACTCCGTCACCACATATTTCTTATTGCCCAGGGCCACAATGCCATCGATACCACCCATACCTTTGGCGATGGTTGACACATTTTTGGTCGTTGGATCTAAAGAAAGTAACGAACCATCGCCGTTGCCGATTAAAAGCTGATCGTTTTCAAACAAAAGGCCATTGCATCCTTTGAGCGGAGCACCTAATAACACAAGCCGGGGTTTACCGTTGTCGATTGCCCAAATCTTGCTATCGTTCGAATCGGTAACATAAACGATTCCTTTCTTGGTATCGATAGCAATATCATTCAGGAATTTAGCCCCATCGATTGGATATCGTTTCACGACCTGGCCGGTAGCTAGTGAAATTTCAGCCACCTGGTTCATCTCGGTAACATACAGTTTATCTCCCAAAATGCCCATTCCTTTGGTCGAGTTGAGATTTTCGGTGAACTTCAACTTGATGACTTTCCCATCCATACCAACTTTAGCCACAAAACTTCCCGTATTTTCCAGTTTTGGACTACCGTTAATACAAGCTACGTAGAGCACTTTTTGGACAGGATCAACCAAAACACATTCGGGTGTTCGTAGCGTTGTGTCGGATTCCCAAACGGGTTTAAGCGTAATGGTTTGTGCCTGAACGGAAGCCGTTAGATAGGCCAGAAGGCAAAGCAGGGCAATACAGAATGACTTTCCCATGAATTGGTTGGTTTAAAGGGGTGATAAAAGCAAGCGGTTGAGCCTTGCTCGAGATAACCGGGCGAATCTACTAATTTCCATTAACTCTTCCCGACTATAAAAAAAGAAGGCAGTATGAAGATAGACTCACTGCCTTCTTTTTTTATAGTCGGGAAGAGTTAACAAAGAACCTGTTTGAAGTTTTTGCCGAAAGTACGTTTATCATTCTGACGAACGAAGAATCTTAAAGGTACCTTACTCTTGAACTATGAAATATTAAGATTCTTTGTTCCAATGACAAAGGTGCGTTCTTAATTTCTCCTGGAAACCCTAAACAGATTCAACTTATTGGTTTAGATAACCGTCAGAAATCGCCTATTCTAGTCCAATTATTCTGGAATCAAGGCATATTGGTTGACGCTATTACCAGTTTTGCGGCTTTCGGCAGTTCGCTCCAGGCTGAGCGATGACCCATCAGGATCGGTCAGGATATAATATTCAATCGTTCCACCGGTATTAGTTGGCTGCGGTGTCAAACCCGTCAAGATCAGTCGTTTATTATCGGTCGATACACTCCAGGTGCCGGTCGTTACGCGCCCGTCGACATCTTTAAGGATGACTTTGTCTAATTGGCTCAGATCGAGTCGATAGTTGGTATAGCCGGGTTTGATATTATTCGTTGCGCCAAGCGTATACACCAGCAGATCGGCTTCCTTAACGGTATTGGCTTTCCAGATTTTTTTGATCAGGTCGGTAATGGGCGTTATGGGTTTGGGCTGGCAACCACTTAAACCTGCCAGCAGCAAAAGTATATACAACTGTTTTTTCATGGCACTAGAATTTTTTTGGTGAAAATGCGCCCTTCGGCAACCAGCGCAACAACGTACAAACCAGCCGGTGTCTGTCCGAGCGAATACGACCAGGCATCGGTTGAGCCAACTCGTCGCGTATCAGAAATCTGCACTTGCCCACTCAAACTATGCAGTTGAACCTGGGTCGGGGTTGCACGATGCCAATCAGTGCGGATGTGCAGCGTACGATTCTCGACAAACACCTGCGTTTGTGTAATCCATTCATCTTCAACCGCAATCACTACTTCTTCCACACGAGCTTGAGCGATGTTCGAGAAATTCGAGTTTCCGGCAGTGTTAATAGCCCGAATCTGATAATAATACGTTGTGTATTCCTGCAAGCCTACGTCGATATACGAGGTCAGATTGGCCGCCGGGAGCTGTTTGATTTCTATAAATGGCCCGGACGGACTGGTCGAACGCTGGATACTAACGGTTACGGCTTTGGGCGAAAGAATATCCCACGTTAGTCGAATTTGATCGTAATCGAAAATCTTAGCCGTCAGATTAGTTGGCGTAGCCGGTGGAGCTAAAGGCGTAGTGGCGCAAACTGGATCGGTATAAGATGATGGACCTGCCGCATTCACCGCCCGAACTCGAAAACAATATTGCGTCGCATCCGTCAGTCCTTTGACTTCAAACGTGGTGGCATTAGCAGGTAGTTTCGCAATATTGGTGAAAGCACCGGTTTGACTATTTCCCTGTTCTACTTCAAAACTGCTTTCATTGGTCGACAGATCGGCCCAGGCCAGATTGATCTGGTTTGGAGATATGACCGTAGCGGTCAATCGGGTTGGAGCGGCTGGTGGAACATCGGGTGTTGTAGCGTCGGCGACGTTACTGTTATTGCTGGTTCCACTGGCATTCGTAGCGCGAATACGGTAGTAATAATGGTTATTCGGCGCCAAACCGTTATCGATATAGCTCGTCGTATTACCAGCTACCGTTGTGACAGAACTCCAGTTGCTCGTACCGTCTGGACTCCGTTCGATGACAATACTAGTCGCATTCGGGATACCGCTCCAGTTTAGGCTGATTTGCGTGGTTGAAGTTGCTGTAGCTTTTAAATCCTGAGCTGCTACGGGTGGGCCAACGGGCGTGGTTACTTCAACGACGTTAGATGGATTCGACGAACCAGCCCCATTGACCGCTTTGACTCGGTAATAATAATGCGTTTGTGGTAGGGCGGAGTTATCCGTATAAGTCGTTGCGTTGACACCCGCATCACCAATTTTGTCCCAACTCGTTTCATTCGTTGAGCGTTCAATCTGGAAGCCAGACTCGTTGGTCGATACATCAGCCCATTGCAAATTTACCTGGTTATAGGTGAACGAAGTAACTGTGAGTCGGGCGGGATCGGCGGGGGGGATATCGGGCGTAATGGCATTCACGACGCCCGAGAAATCACCCGGTGCGCCAGCACTATTCAAGGCCCGAACTCGGTAGTAGTAGCGTGTATTAGGTGTCCGCCCATTATCTGTAAATGTAGTTGCTGTAGCGGGTGAAGGACCTATGTTTTGCCAACCGTCATTACCGTTTGGACTGCGTTCAAGTTGATACCCACTGGCTCCTGCTACGGCATCCCATTTCACATTAATCTGGGTGGAAGATGTGGCTGTAGCCTGTAAATTCTGTGGAATACCGGCTGGGGGAGTGGGCGTTGTAGCACAGGCTGGCGGATCTGTATAGCCGCTGGCACCAACATCGTTGACGGCTCGCACCCGGTAGCAGTATTGCGTATTACCCTGAACACTCTGGTCGCTGTACGTCTGCGTGTTTGGTCCTACATCCGCAATTTTGATGTACGAAGCCGTTGGACCTCCCGTGGCTCGTTCAATCTCAAATCGAGATTCATTATTGCTCAGATCGGCCCATTGCAGGTCAATTCGGTTATACGCGATTGCCTGAGCCTGCATTCGGGCCGGGGCTGTCGGGGTGCTCTGAAGAGTCGTTTTGCAGACCACTGCCGAATACTCATGCCCGCTTTCGCCAATGCGATAGCAGTATTCAGTGCCCGCTTCCAGGCCCGTATCGGTGAACTCGCCACTGTCGGCCAGCCAATCTTTGATCTTCTCGAAATTGCCAGATTGACCTTTACGTCGTTCAATTGTAATACCCGATTCCTTTCCGTAACGATCCCAGGTTAATTTAATGGAACTACTACTCAAGGTAGTTGCGCTCAGGTTTTTGATATTGGTCGGCGTAAGCGGAATCGACTGGCAAGCGGGCCCGGCAAAGCCTGACGAACCTCCACCGTTTGTCGCCTGAACGCGATAGCAATACTGCTGTCCTCCCTGTACGCCATTGTCGGTCAGGCTGGGCGTCCGGCTATACGAAACCGTCTGATACAAACTGTATGCACCGCCCTGTACAGATCGTTCGACACGGTAGTTGGTTGCCGTTCCGCCAGATCCATTGCTCCAGCTAAGCACTACACTACCATTCTGCAAGGTTGCTGTAAGGCCTGTTGGGGTGCCTGGCGCTTCCTGAGGAGTTGAAACCGTCAGCGTGTTGGAGTAGGTAGACGAAGCTCCGGTGACAAATACAGCCCGGACGCGATAGCTATACGTATTCAGGCTTGTAACGCTCTTATCCTGATATGAAGGTGAATTAGCATTAGCTTCGCCAATTTTAATGAAACTACCGGTTAGCCCCAAACGCTCAATCTCGAACTTGGTTTCGTTGGTCGATTTATCGTCCCAGGCCAAGTCGATCTGATTACTCGTAACGGCCGTTTGGCGTAAGTTCGTCGGAGCGTTGGATTGGGCGTACACAACTGTGCTACTGACAAGGCCAAGTATGACCCAGACTAAGGAAATTGCTTTCATGATGCGTTGGGTTTATTCCTTTATTAGGGCTTATAGGTTGCCTGAACAGGTTTGCTAAGGGCGGATTTGCGATCAGCGGTAATGAGCTGAACGGCATATGTGTAGGTTCCCGCTTCGGAAAAATTCTGATCGGTAAAGCTTGTCTGTTCTACCGAGCGATACATAACAGGCGATTCGTTGTTTAATCCCCGGTAGATCATGAACTTATAAGAACCCGCAGGAGCAGTTGATTTCCAGTTCAGTTGAATGCTCTTTTGCTGCGAATTATAGACTGCCTGAACATCGGTGGGGGGCAGGGCATTGGCTTTCAGTAGATTGACATACTGGGCCGCTACCACAAACGAGCGCGCAGATAGGCGACCACCCGCGTCGCGTGCCTGCAAACTATACTCGTACGATTGCTGATGTACCAGTGTGCTATCGAGGTACGTAAGTTCGGCTGTTGGATGGCCTGGGATTTTGCTGATTGCCTTCCAATTACCACCCGATTCACGTCGGTATAACGTATGCTCCGTTACATCTTCACTCAGACTTGGAATCAGGGTTAACAGAATACCGTTGTTTTGGACGGTTGCATTCTTGACAATTGGCGTGGTGGGAGGGATCTTATCTGGTATATCAACGACTAGTGGCTCCGAAAAATCGGAGTGGTTATTGCTCAAATCCACCGCAACTAGCTTATAATATGCCTGACGGGTTAGGGTTTTTGTGGGGAGTGTATCCACAAACATCGAATCGGCCAAAATGTCGAGGGTTCGCTGCTGATAGTATTCATTATCTCTCTGGTACGACCGATATAATTTATAACCGAGCACATCTGCTTCGGCATTTTTAGGCCATCGAAGGGTTGCTACGCCATTTGTATCAACTTTAACGGTTAGTTTCTTAGGGGCAGATGGTGGTGTTTTATCGTCTATCTGAGCCGTAACTGGAGAGCTGTAAGCAACGTTGCCCGCCGTATCGACAGCTGCAATAACATAGTATTTCCCTAAATAAGGCACTGGTTTCTCATTGGTATACGTCCGGGTTGAAGTCGGTAACAGCGTTTTCATCAACGGCTGATACGGTCCGGCAATATCGTTCGCCTGTCCAATGTAGAATCCTTTCAGATCGGGTGATGGAGACGAAAGTGTCCACGACAGAATGATCCGGCGGTTATCTTCTACTTTCTTCTGAATGTCGATTGGCGGGCGGGGAGGGGTGAGGTCGCGACCACTACCGACGAGTATTTTCGAGACTGGGCTAAGGTCGCCGAAGCTGTTGATGCCGATGATGCGGTAGTAAAATTTCCGGTAGTTAACCCGAACAGAATCCGTGTAATCGACTTCCAGACGGTTGATTTGTTTGTTTTGTCGAAGAGCGGCTGTATCGGGGGCTGCGGCTACATAAGGAATTTGATTCAGTCGGGTAAATTTCTTGCCATCCTGACTCCGCTCGATGTAGTAGCCTGCATAAGCGCCACTGTTATGATTCTTATACCAGATGAGTTTCAGCGTACTATCGCCCGATTCGACACGAGCCACTCGCGGAGCCGACAAGCTATCAAGTTGGTAAGGAAGAACGCTCACCGTAACTGTATCGGTCAGGTCGTTAGGTTTTGGTGTAGGTCCATTATTAATCCATAGCCGATAGAGGCACCGTATTGCCGACTTGTTGAAACTCCGATCAACCCATCGTAAGCCGAGTGCGTTGGCGGCTAACGGTGAAAATTCAGCCGCCATGGCCGCCACCAACAATTGTCCCTGTTGCTGTTGGTGAAGCCGATAGAAATCAGCAGCCCCCGTCTGTGGATCATTTCCCGGATTTTTACCATGCAGGATCTGAGCGGCAATAGCTACATAGCGGTCATCGCGTGGTAACCGTTTTTTCATGGAATCCAGCGACCAGGGCTTAATGGGTGCGACTGAGAGTCGTTTTCGCAATGGAATTTTTCCGTTAGGCATGAATGTAATCCGCTCAAGTATATAGCCTCGTTCGTTGGCCAGCAGCCAATAGGCTCCTTTATTGACATTCCAGCGCAGCACAATGGAATCGCCATAATTCCGGGCTTTCATGGCTAATTGAACGCCTGTAGAATTCGCTGACCGTTTGGGCAGCCCCTTAGGAAGTGGCCGGGCTTTTGTCGGCTGGGTTGGTTGGGCCATTACTGTGGTTCCGCTCAGGAGTATAACCAGCCCTATAATTTTAAACAGCGTATGCATGAGTACGATTCGATTTAATAGTTTCCCGATTAGTTACCACCCATCGGGAAATAATAAAAAGTAGTTGGAAAGAAGGTCTGTAGCGGGACAAACTTGTTGATTTCGCCGATGATGAAATTGTTGGTATAATTCCGAATGGCTATATCATCCTTAGTGGGTATTTCATAGCGGAAAGCAATGTACATGGGCGACTTTTCCGTGCGTTGGGGCACATCACCATAATCGTAGTTGCTCTGTTTGTAGAACGGATCTTCGATTGTTTGCCAGTAGCTTGCATACGTGCCATGGCTAGCTCCTCCCTGTATGGTCATGGTTGGCGAACTACCGTAACCTCCGGCTCCATAGCTCAATTTTATAGAGGCATCGTGCACATACTTTGTAATGAACTGCTGTTCGGTCATGCCTTTCGGTAAATTATACCAGCTCGGTATACTCATTCGGAGCTGGTATTCTTTCCGAAGAGCCTCCCAGTGGTTTTTTTGCATCTCTTTGAAGAACTGAACCAGCGCGCCCATGTCGCTGAGCATAATGTGATCTCGCAGGTAGGTAAAACGCACCATATCCGAGCCGTTGTAACTCCATTCGACAGCTTTGTCGAGCGGTCGGGCTTTCAGGTCCGGGAACCAGCCTGTGCTTTGATAATTCGAGACCGGAATCTTCTCACGCCAGTCTTCGTAAGCGACAAACGTCTGATTCAGTGTGGGGTCAATTGGCACCGCAGTGCTGCCTTCATATTTATAGTTACCCTGATCCACATACCCATCCTCGTTCATTTCTTTGCCCAGATAGGTGTAGTTGTCGACAATATCGTAATCACCATTATCGTGTAGCGCCTGCATGACGTCGTAGATCTTGGTTTTCATTGTCGTCTCGAACGGATTACTGGGCGTCTGTACGTAAGGCGAACTAACTGTCAGCATGGGCGTGAGAATTTCTACCCCTGGTGCTATTTGCGTATACCCATTCATGTCGAAAGAATCAAAAGGTTCATAGCCAGGACCAGCAGTGGATCGAAGCTCAAGTTTGTAATAGGCTTGATAATCAGTTGCCTTTAAACTCAATCCTTTCATTTTCTCCAGGAATGTGTTGTATTTGCTCGTCTTGAAGGGGATACTGAATAATAGGTTCCCCTTGTTGTTTCCAGAAGCCGTCGCGCTGGCCTGCACAGCCGCCACATTCAGACTGGTTTGGAGAAATTTCGCTTTCCCTTGCGCTACTGATACATATTTGACCGACGTAAGTGCACTACCAGATCCATTTCCAGTGGCCTTTTTGCGTTTAACAATGTTTATCGTGTAACGCTCCTCGTTTATCAGTCCGTTAGGAATGTCAAACGTAATGCGTCCATTCTTGTCGTACTGAATTGGAACGGTGGCTACAGTTGATTCATCCCAGTCTTTCGTGAAATCGGCAGTATATTGAAAGGCTGGATTGCCTACATCGTCCAATACGGCTAATCCTTTGTACTGGCCTTTCAGGAACCCTTGTGCTAACTCCTTCTTAAGGAAATATTTCTGCATAGTCACCGGCGACATACGCTGGATAGCGTCGACGGGAATTTCGTCGGGTTGTTTGCCCAGGGTGAACGCAACGCTTTTTTCCTGATGCCGAGCTTCGCGGATTCCCTTCGAGTCAATAAACGGATCATCAAGTTGACCACCGGGGCCGATTTCTTTGATGACGACGTTCTGCGCTAATTTGCAGACTGCATACGATGGTAAGAACGCACTGGCAGATAGTACATACGACTTTGCATCGCCCGACCATTTAATCGGATTGAGATCGACAAAAGGTTTGTAGGCTTGTTTACCATCTTTATACGTGAATACGGGTTGATCGGGAATAAATTTATACTTGCGAATAGCATTTGGAATGTGTACCTCAAACGGCTGATTCATCGGCATATTAAAGGCTACAGCCATCGTTGGTCGGCATGAAATCTCGGTTTCACCTTCCTGCGGAGTAAAGTCGGCGATGATGTCAATATCTTTCAGCGGATCGCCATTATAAACGGGTGTACACTTGCTGCCAAATGAGAAGCTTTGCGTGGTTTCAACCGAAATCAGGCCATCGAGTACTTCGCCTTTTATCTTGACTTTCCCATCCGCCCAAGTCGGGTCGGGTACGCCAGCTTTTAACACCGCACCGGCCTGTAAAGTCATCAGCGAGAGAGAACCTGAGAAAAACCAAACGTCTACGTAGATATCGATACCGCCACCTAGATAGGCATACGCCTGACCCATTCCATACCAACCCATGATGCCTTGTGGCGTACTATTGGATTCGCCACATTTCAGATTCTTGGCTAAAGCTGCATCGAAACCGACAATAGCATCGGCCCAAAGCCGGAAAGGTTGTACCTGTACTTTCAGCTTCCCTTCTATACTACCTCCCATAAGCAGTTTGTAATCATTGCCTGTGGCCAGCAAGTCGGGTAGCGAACGTTGTTTGAAAGCCATTTTGGCTTCTGGCAGTGTATTACTTCCGTTCGACAGGAAATCGGATACTTTTTGCGGCAACGGTGGTAAGCCACCCAAATTCGGACCTACACCGACGGCCAGATAGCCTTTAGCCGCTAAGTAAGCGCGTAAAGCACTCTTATCATTTCCTACATCGAGCAAAGTGACCGCTATGCGATTATTCTCATCTTTTGGATCGCCCAACTTCACGTACCAGTCTTTGCCGCTTGCTACGTGCATCATGAAGGGAACATGCACTTTCGCTGTCAGAACTTTGGCATCGACACCCAGCGAGGCATCCAGAACGCCCTGTGCATAATTGATATCCATAACAGCATGGGCAACACCGTCGGAACCGTCGCCATCACCCGATTGGCTGATTACGTTCGCGTTGCCGTGCATATTGATGCCGCCCATACTGCCGCCCGCAAAATCGACGGTCATGGCTAAACTGGCGTTGAATACGTGCGGATCGACCAGCCCAGCATAGATTTTTGCCGTAAGTCCCCAACCTCCTTTGGCTGGTTTGAAAACGGTGCCGGATAACGTTTTCCCCGGCTGGGTCAGATCGACGGGAGGTAGGGCTTTTTTGTTGTCTTCACTAGCTTTGGCCAGTTTCGTTATCTGACTGGGGTCCGCCAGCGCATCTTTCCCATTGACGGTCATACTCATATTATAGTGCATACCACCACCGAGCCCCGTCAGAACGATCGGCCCAACAACGGGTATTCCGCCAGGAAACTGAACACTTCCATCAACGAAGCCGTATTTGAATCCGTTGACATTTCCGAAGAGCATCATCATCTTTATTTTTACATCGAAGCCCGGAATGGTAACATCCGCATTTCCTTTTATGCCGTTGCCATAGATTCCGTCGCTATTGATAAAGTCCAGACCGCCTTTTACCGTCAGAGGGCCAATGGCACCATCAACGCTTATACTGCGAGGGTAAACACCTGAGAAACTTGGCTTAAAACGGTTTCCATCAGACGTGACAGAGCCTAGAACATCAAGCGAACCATGCGCCTGAACAAACTTCGCATCATCTCCACCCTCGCCAAGGTGCAGACCAATCCCTAATCGTACGCCCGTTCCTTCTTTTGTGGAAACGATAGTCGGCGGATCAAAGTCAAGAGGGAATCCGGCTAATGACGATTTGGCGTCGTCGGATGGGGCCAAAAACCATTCATTCAGTTCATCATCGGGCGACCAGGGACCACCGCCTTTTTTAGCATTGCCACTTGGCGTATTATTCGCTTTAGCAACATCATTCGTCAGGCTCCATTCCCCCGTATTCAAATATAATCCAGAGCCGCCAAGCGCCGTTGCCCCCGGTGTAGACGTGTTGCCGATGGTGAATTTCTCAAAATACAGTTTTGGCAATACCGTATCAATGGCTTTACCTACCGATCCCGATCCCGCAAACTTCTTGACATCGATGGCTACTTTTCCACCCAAACTCATGCTGATCTGGGTCTTTTGGCCTGATTTATACGTCACGTTGATGGCCGTATTGGCATTTAAGTCCATTGTAGCAGCCAACAAGGGAACATTATAACCGTCTTTTGGAGAAGCCGTAAATTGCACATTATCAAAACCACCCGATAGGCTACAACTGTAACTGAAGAAATCCGTGCTGATCGGGAACTGCAATTTTCCCAGGATATTTCCCCCTCTGTTGCTGTTCTGAACGATGGTCCACTGAATATCGTCGATACCAAATCCGAAGCCGGCCAACGAACCTTTTGTGTAGTCCAGAATCGGTTTATTGGCAGATGTAATGAAACCGGTAAAACCAGACCCGTCGAGGATGCCACCGTTTACGCTTACCCCTATACGCGGGTTGTCTTTGAAGGATTTTGGCAGTTCGACAGTAACTTTCTTGAAATACGTACCATGAAACGTGAGGCCTGTATCGCCGTTATAATCTTTAGGCAGGTTGAACCCATCCGGATTGGCTTTGTCGGAATGATCATAAACAATGTCATTTCCGGTGAATGTTACCCCACTCAAACCAGGAACCTGAAACGGAGGTAACGAAACGGTACCGACCCAATCGCTCCACTGGACGAAATCAGCCGTAATGGTTCCGACTAAATCGCCTGCTTTCACGGCACCCTTTCCATCATCTAGTTTCAGTATGGTACTGCCCAGATTCAAATCCATAACCCCATGTACCTTGTCGAAATCGCCATTGGTAATGGTTGCATAGGTTCCTTCGGGTTTGCCACTATTGGGGTCGCTTTTCTTGAAAACAAACTTCTGACCGATACCGCCCGGTATGGGCATAGGCATGTCTTTTACCAGATAGAGCGTACCGGTGTTGGGGAGTTTTTCCTGGGGGCGAGTGCAGACATTTACGGCCGCCAGAAACAAATTCAGATTGGCCTCGGGCAGCGAAACGCCCACAACCATATCCATCTGAGCACCAACCGGACTAAAACTCATTTGATTGATCCCAACGGTACCAATTTTTCCATCGTATTTGAGCGGCAGAGGAATGGCTACGGCCTGCTTAGCGGCTTCAACCAGGGTATTCTTGACCTGATCGAAATAATTGTTCGGTAATCCGCCAAAGCCATCGATCTGTCCAAGTGGAATATTGGGTGTGCCCGGTCCTTTGCTGTCTGAATTGACATCGCCGTCAAATACTTGATTCTGGCCATTGACTTTCAGGTTTTGAAACAGGACTTTAATGGGTGCTCCGTTCCAGGTAACTCGTCCTTCGCCAGTATAACCGCCATTTATGTACTTGGCAGTCGCTACGATCAGGTCGAATTCGCCTACTTTCACCGTTTTCCCATCGAGGGGGCCGGTTAGCGGATTTGCCTCACTTGGTAATTCAACTGCTTTACAAAATACTTTGCTCTTAAATGCTTTCGGCGTTGTTGATTTGGTCGAATCGTTGGAAACGACGGGTATAATCGGCAGCTTCGGGCCAGTCGGTTCTGTGCCGTACGTAAAGGCGCAGACTGGACTTTTGCCGTCGTTCTGGAAATTCAATTTGCGCGAGCGATCAATCGCCTGAACGCGCCAGGCATACCGTTTGCCAACGACGAACGGCGGTTGGGTAGGACCGTATAAAAAAGTGCTCGTCCGTAAATTCCGAACCTCTACGCCGGATTTGGGTAGGGTAATCGCATCGATAAATACGTTCGGGTCAACATTTTCCTGCGGCAGCTCAACAATGCGTAAGGTATAGTCAACTGATGCAGGGGATACGCCAGCAGGTGGTGTCCAGGTAAAGACTGTTGACTGGGGAATGATGGCTGGTATACTGGCGTCGCAAAGGGGCGAAATCAGGATCGGTGGCTCGACGGATTTGACAACGATTGGGGCAGAACAACCTAATGGAAATTCTGCCGAAAGGGCTTGACCAAAGGCAACGGCGGCTGTGTTGGTAGCCGTTTCGTTATACGCCCGAATACAAAGCTGATACGTACCATCCGGTAGCGGAAAACCGCGGGCCAGCAGATTTTTGTCAATACCCGTCACCTCAATCTGGTTCAGATCAAATAAGCCTTCCAGATCATTTCGCGTGAGTAGTGTCTGACCAGGCGGAATCGTCAGTGGGCGGGGGGGACGATAGTTCGGCGACGTACGAATCTCAATGCCGTTATCGCCCGTCAGTTGACCCGCCAGCCGAATCTGAAAATTCGTGCGACCTGTGTTGATGACAAACACACGTACTTGCTGTCCGGCACCGGGATAATCCTGCAGATAGGCGCTGTAAGGTGGCATAACGCTCACCTGAATTTGCAGCGGAAAGGTCTGAGCTTGTACAGAGCTGACCCTTAGGACGCAAAGCATCGCGCAAAGCACGCTAAGAGTCGTAACACGTTTGCGAATGAGACGTGTCGTCGCCAGTAGAATAGTATTAAAAAGAGATGCCATAGCCGAGGTTCCCTCTGAGTTCGTTAAATGCTTGTTCCTGAATACCAGTATTGGAGTTCAAATAATTGAGCGATACGTTTATAGTCTGCCGTTTAGCTACCTGATACCCACCAGTTGCTGAAATAGTCATTACTTTCCCCGTCACACCCGACTGCTGGTTGACTAAGTAGCTGGCGTTAAACGAAGTCGTTAATTTTTTCTCGAAAAAAGACTGCGTCGCACCCAGTGTTGGTCCGAAGAAGCGCACCGTCCGGTTCGTGTCGCCAACGGCAATCGGTAATTGCGTTTGCGTGTACGATAGCATCCCGTTGAAGCCCCAGCCAGTTGTCGTTTGCTGATAGAAATAGCCCAGATTCAGATTGATGTTGTTGTTCTCTGTTTGGTTGGCAGTATTGACATTTAGATCGCTGAGTTTTTGGTAGGTCGTAGTTAGATTAAAAACCTGGACAACATCTTCTTTCTGGAGTGTGTAGCGCGTATTAACCGTTGCGGAAAGATTATTCTGCGCTAGTTTCAGTGTATCGATAATTGGTCGCAGACCCGCCTGTTGGCTAATGCCGTAATTGGATAAATGTACATCAATACCAAACTTCGTTTCGGGATTGTAGGAGGCTGTCAATGAGCCAATTGTACGACCTGTACGAGCGTTCTTGTTATTAGCCAGATTATCAAACTGAATACCGTAACTACCCGATATGTGAAGTTTCCCCTCCATTAGGGTAAGGTTCGGAGCAATAGCGTAACTTTCAATATCACTCTGGAAATAATAAGCTCCCATTGTCTGGAAATTGGGATCGATGCGTTTGTACTGCAATTTGATCCCTGCGTTCTGTCCACGATACCCAATAGCGGCCTGCGTTGCCTGCGTCAGTTGGGTTGACAAACGTGGGGTAATGAGTGTCCCGAATAAACGTGCTACCGGATTACTGCCTTCGGTCGATACCAGAGTTGCCCGTACATCGCGTGTATAGGCACTCACCGCGCCATCCAGTTCAACCGTAATATGTTTTAGAATTAGTAATCGGGTTGTTAAGCCAACGACCAGATTTTCGGCGGGCGTAACCGTTGAGGAAACAGACTGAGGAGCTGATGCGATGGAGGCCGAATCGTCTTTGGCTCGTAACATAATCAGATCGACGTAATTACCGGGTTTGCCGTATCCCACTTTCACTGCGTAACCGGTGCGTTGGTAAGCCGGAATAATATCGGGCTCCGCAATATTTGTAGAGATTGCTTTGTTGAATCGGCCGTAGACTGCACCAAGCCGAAGTTTACCCGGATTTAGTTCAACTCCACCGCCCAGAAACGTATGGCCAGCTAGCGTAAATGGCGAGAAACTTACATTGCGATAACCTGCGTGAACAGTAGCCCATTTGTAGGTTGGCGACACACCAAATTGGTTGAATGGCTGCCGGAAGCTACTCCCCTGATTGCCGAGTACAGCCGAAAATGGTAGCGAAATGCCTCCGGGTAAGGCCACTGTAACCGAGCCGCTTAGACCCAGAGGAGAAGGTTGATTTCGGGCGGCAATACCACTGGCGGTATAAAAACCAGCGTAAGCATTTAACCCACCCGACACCTTCACGGGTGACGATTTTTGAGTGGGAGCATCCGTCTGAGCCCACGTGGGAAAACTCAGCCAAAACCCGCAAAGGAGAAGTAGTAAACTTGAGCGCATTCCTGACACCGTTTTGACTCGAAAAACTTGTGTCAAAACTACTTACACGCTCTAGGGTAATCAATCGGATAAATGTATGATAGGGAAACTACTTTTTAGAGTTTATTAGAGATAACCTATTGATTATTAGGTGGGTTGATATTGTTTCAAGGTCGCTCCCGGGCGTTTATTGCGTAGAACTACGTAAGGCTTACTGACCAATGCCCACGCCAATTGCAACGACTATCGGATTCAGGAGTTGCATGTTGGGTAACGACGACAGAAACTCGCTATCACCCATCAAATTGTTGTAGGCTTTTTCCTGTTCTGCAGTCAGTTTTATCGGTGGACCGAACGTGAGCGCGAAGGTTGATTTTTTAGTGGTTAAGCCGCTCATTTTACCACCCTGCCAATCGGATAATATACCGCCATAATCCCAGGCGAATCCCCAGATTTTGAACGGTTTACCATTTCGTTTCTCCAGCTCTTTCAAGGTCGTACCGATGTGTAAGCCGTCGGCCGTCGTCCAGCGCGTGGGAGTGAGGTTTTTGATTGGATTGCCTTCATCATCCAAAAGGTTTGGTCTAATGGTAATGATTTCAGGACGAATACGTGCTGAATCCGTGTAGGAAATTTGAACCTCGTCCGATGTGCCTTTATAGAGTGTCGTTCCTAAATACGTAATACCTTCAGGACCATACATTGTATCCCCAGCCGTGACAATCGTTGAGCCCAGTGTCCTGAGTAAGTCGGCTTCGGACGTTTTGATGTTGATCGGCCCAACTCGTTCGCCGGGTACGATCAGAAAGTCGTTTTGAGACGATTTCTGAGCCGATTTGGATGATACCGCTACTGCCTGCGAATCGGTTTTGGATTGTGTCGCTGCCTGATCGGTTGCAGATGGTTTTGACTGGCAGGCCAATACAACAAGGACAAGAAAAAATACGTAGGGTGATCGAAGGTTCATTCGTATTGTATGGTATTAACTTAGTCAAAATCAATTAGAATGTATAGCCCACACTAACCCCTGATCGGAGGTCTGCCATCAGATAATCCTGGCCACTATCCGACGTTAGGGTGCTGTAGCGCATGGTATGTTGAAAGCTGGTTAGCGCTTCTGGCATGAAACCACCACCATGAACCAGTTCGATGACAAAACCATGTTTTAATACCCACATATACCCAATCGTCAGCCCGAAGCCGACGGATTTAACCCTGATCTCATCCAGTTCAACTGGTTTATTTGGGCCAGTGCCAATTTCATTTACATACCGCAACGACCGGACTTTTACGTACGGATTGACGAAAAAACCAGCGGGGTGTTCACGAGTCGTTAACCGAGCCATTTTCGCTGTATAGATCTTCCCTTCAACAGTTGCATTGACAAATTTTACATCTTTGGCAACCACCCCAAACTGCCACCATCGAGCACTGGTACGAAGGGCAAAACGGGGAGACAAGGCTCGCTCGTAAAATACGGAAACTGGTGCTAATATATTCGTTTTTAGGAGATTTGGTCGGGCCCAGCACTGAGTCGTGTTCTGGGCTGAACCTGACACACATGCCAGAGTAAAACTGCATACGGTAAACGCCAGACGCAGGACTATAGAATGCATTGTGTGCAGGAACTAGTATGGTGAGGGATTGGAATAGTAAAGATTATTCTTATCCGTAAGCTACTGTATGACAAGGTAGGTCTATTAATGTTCAGGCGTGCCCTATTTATTTAAACAGTCCCGTTTTCAGTGCTTTAGCTACTGCTTCCGATTTGGAGTTGACGTGTAATTTTTCGTAGATATTAACAATGTGCGTACGAACGGTGCCCATGCTGATGCCGCAATGATGAGCGATGAGTTTGTAGCTATCTCCTTCGACCAATCGTTTCAAAACCTCTTTTTCTTTGTCGGTTAGCAGAAAATTGCTCGCTTTAGGTTGTTGAAAGGCTTCCAGCACTTTAAGCGCAATAGAAGGCGTCATTGCGGCCCCACCCGACATTACCTCGCGAATCGCATCCATAATTTTATCGGCTGGGGTTTTCTTTAGCAGGTAACCGACGGCCCCGGCCGAGATAGCCGCAAAAATTCGTTCGACGTCTTCAAATACGGTGAGCATCAGAATTTTAGGCCGAGTTGTTTGCTCGCGAATAAGTTTTACCGCTTCGATACCTGTACGGCCTGGCATGTCGATATCCATCAGGATCACATCGGGTTGGGTGCTCTTGACGACTTCTGCAGCCTGAAGTGCATTGGGATATTGACCCGTTACGATCAGATCGTCGGTAGCGTCGAAAATCAGAGCGAGGGTTTCCCTCAGGGAATTGTTGTCATCGAAAATAGATACTCGAATCATATGCCTAAATAGTCTCTACGGATACTTTAAAGCTGCCATTGGTTAGTACAATTTCTCGTTTTTGCTGGAGATTATAGGTCTTCATCGAAAAAGTACCTTCAATCGTAGCTCCATCAAATTTTGTTACGGTAACCGTACCGGTACGCCCTTCTTTATTGGAATAAGTCGTATTGGTTTTCACATCTACATAACTTCCCGTACTGCCTGTTTTGCTAATATCAACCAGCGTAATTGTACCGGGGCCTGTCAATTTTTCAAGCGTAAAGCCCATCATGTGAGCACTATTATATCCCACAAGAGTGAGGTCTTTAGTCGTTTTGTTATAAGTCGCTGTTGCTTGCTCCGACGTAAACGATTGTCCATCTAACGAGGCTGTCACAACCCCTTTACTGGCTGGCGTAATGCTATCCTCTCCTTTTTTGCTACAGGCGAATGAACTGACAACCAAGGTAAGTATCCAGACTAGTTTGAGCGTTTTCATACGATAAGCGTGTTTGTTGGTAAGTAATCCGGACGGGTTCCTTAGCTGCCGTTACTTACTCGACAAAAATAGCTTGTCTGCTCATGCCGGGAAATCGGATAAATGTATGACTTTCATGGGTTCATGATCAGTTGTAAACGAGTTCCCTGTCCCGGTGTTGATTGTACGGCTAATAGGCCACCCATCGCCACGGCCCGCTGTTGCATACTCCGTTGTCCGTTACGGGGGCTGGCCTGAGCGGTGTTAAATCCTCGTCCATTATCTTCAATCAATACCCTGAGCTGATCGTTCTGAAGCTCAACTCGTAGGGTCGCCTGGGTTGCCTGTGAATATTTAATCAGGTTATTAATGGCTTCTTTCCCAATCAGATACAGGTTCCGGCGGACTTCCATCGATACGGGGTAATTGTCCAGCGAAGAGTCGACCGAGAAGTGAAACACGATTCCTTTGGATTCCATCAGGGGCTGGGCGTACTCCTGCAAGCGTAGGGCAATGCGGTGCAGGGAGTCGTTGCCGGGATTGATGGTCCAGATGATCTCATCGATGGACTCCAGAATCTGGCGGGCATCGGTGTATATTTTGTGGACCATTTTCTGGGCTGATTCGGGCTGATTCTGTTTGAGCAAGGCATCGGTGTGGCCGCTGAGCATTGAGATGCTACTTATTGTACTGCCCACCTCATCATGTAAATCATGCGCAATTTGCTGACGTAGTGTGTGAGCTTCCTGAAGTCGCCGGAGTCGCGCCCGGTTCAGCAGCCAAGCTGAAAAAAGTGCTCCAAGAATCAAGATTAAAAGGCCACCGATTATGAAAGCGTTCCGTTGAAATTGAGCACTTTGTTTCTGTTGATTCAACAGCCTGACCTGCGCATCCCGTTTCCCAGCTTCGGCTTTAGCGAGTAAATCACGCGTTTTCTGAGTAGCCTTATAGGAAAACAGTGAATCGTTCAGTCTGCTAAAAGCCATTTGAAAGCGATAGGCTTTATCGTACTGATGCACTGCTGCATACACTTTCGATAATCCTTCGCTGGCGTCCAGTTCATCGAGGGGTTCCTTCAATTGCCGGGCAATTTTCAAGCTTTTCAGGAAATAAGGTTCAGCCTGTTGGTAGTTTTGATGGGATAGGTAGTACTGTCCCAGCGCAAAACTGGTATTTAGTCTATCCATATCATTCGCTCTGAAACTTGCCTCCTGAGCATAGTGTTCCGCTAGTTTGAGAGCATGCAAGGCATTGGCAGGTTGATTAAGTTGGTTATAGCAATCGCCGATAGTTAAATAGATATTGATTTTCCAGGATTGAAATAGAAACTGATCCGTATAGGGAAGGACTTTGGCTAGGTGATTTATAGCCTCTTGATACTTATGCTGGCGTTTGAGTAATGCCGTCATAGTGCCTTCGGCCCAGAATATCATCATTTTATTTTGGTCGTGATAGGCGATCGCATACGCTTTTTGGGCATACTTGTCTCGCTCCTTGTCCCGGCCTAGTATCCCCATAATCTCACTAACGCCCAGATAAGCACGGGTAGTATTATTTGTTAGGTGATACCGTTCGGCGAGTCGGATTGACGCTAAAAAATGCTTAAGCGCAGGCTCGTGTTGATGACTGAAATAGCAGGCATCGCCAAGTCCGGTTATGGCCAGTAGTAATTCACCCGACGGCAAATGATTTCTGATTATAAGCTGTCGGGCTTTCTCGAAATACGCCCTGGCTTTAGGAAGGTGTGCACTTCCCGGACGTAGCATATAAATGTTACCAAAATGGAAAAACACGCGTTGCAGCCCCATGGTATCCTGTAAACGCATCGCCAGGGTTTCTGTACGTTTGAGCAGCGAATCGGCCCTATCCAATTCCCTAAGTCTATAAAGCCATTGCGCGTACTGGCAGGCAGCCCGTATGTAGGTCGTGTCCTGTTTAGCCGTGTGCAGATAACGTAGTAATGAATCCGCACCACTCACGGTGTATACCTGACCCTTACAGGTAAGAATCGTCAGAAGAACGACCAGGCTACATAGTAGGTGACGATTTAGTGTCATAGTCAAACCAGTGAGGTAGTTAAAATCAGACGCGTTCCCTCTCTAGGAATTGAACGTATCTCCAGCAAACCACCCATGGCCTCAGCCCGTTGCTGCATACTCGTCTGGCCGGTTCGCTGATTAGCTTGAGTAGCATCATACCCTTGCCCGTTGTCTTCAATCAGCACCTGCAACTGCCTGTCCTTGCGCTCAAACTTTACGGTCGCTTTACTAGCGTGAGAATACTTCACTAAATTATTAATAGCCTCTTTGCCAATTAAGTACAGGTTCCGACGCACCTCCATGGAGATGGGTGATCCCTCTAAAGCTGGATCAATCTGGAAGGAGAACTGAATCTGTTTAGACTCCATCAGGGGCTGGGCGTACTCCTGCAAGCGAAGGGCAATGCGTTGCAGCGAATCGTTGCCGGGGTTGATGGTCCAGATGATCTCATCGATGGCTTCGAGGATGTGTCGGGCATCGGTGTAGATTTTCTGGACAGTTTTCTGGGCTAATTCCGGCTTATTTTGGCTAAGAAGGGTATTCGTGTGTCCGCTCAGCATAGAAATGCTGCTCAACGTACTGCCTACTTCGTCATGGAGGTCATGAGCGATTTGTTTACGTAGGTTCTGGGCTTCCTCAAATCGCTTAAGCCGGGAGCGATTGAGCAGCCAGGCGCTGATGGCAGCTCCCAGCGACAGCACCAGTAAACTTACTACCAGAAGCGCATTGATGCGAAATTGAGTTCGTTCAGCTTCCTGCTGATTGATTTTGGCTTGTTGCTGGAGAAGTTTGATTCGGGCTTCTTTTTTCTCAGTTTCGTACTTGGCCACTAGCCGCTGGACTTCGGCGGAAGTACGGACGGTGGTAGTGGAATCCATGCGTTGGTTTCGTTCGAGCTGGAAGACATACGCTTGCTGAAAATCCTTCATGCCGCCAAATAGATCAGCTAACCCCTGCGTATAGATGGCAATTTTAGTTTTGTCCTCTAGTTCATTAGCCAGCGAAAGGGCCTTTTTCATATACTGCTCGGCAAGCTTATAGTCTTTCAGTTCTTCATGAACTTGCCCCAGATTGAAATAATCCGTAGCCATAGCTGATTTGTTCGCTTGCTTTCGAGAAATGGCCAGCGCCTGTTCGATGGCCTGTTTAGCTTCAGTGAAACGCTTCACTTTTCGTAAGGCCAGCCCCGTATTGACTAAAATATCTGCCTGTAAAAGTTCGGATCCTGCCTCCCGAGCGTGACCGTGAGCTGACTTGTAATAACTTAACGCTTTTATTTGCTGATCCAGATCATCATAACATTTACCCATATTTTGCTCGCAGATAGCCATTCCATATGCGTTTTTCTGGGTTTGGTTCAGGATCAATGCCTGCTTGAAATAGCTGATCGCTTCGGAGGTTCGTTTCATGTCTTTCAACGCTAAACCAATTCCGTTAAACGTGTCTTCATTGCGAGGTTGCAGATTGTGTTGTTCCTGCATTCGTAGAGATTGTAAATAGACTTCTATCGATTTTTCGTACTGATGCGCAGTACGGTAGGCGGTTCCAAGGTTTGTTAGGGCTCGCGCTATTGTCCGAGAGTCGAGTTTATAGGACTCTGCAATGGAAAGGGCCTTCCTGAGCGATTCAAGGGTTTGTTGCGGTCTGTCCGACAGGTAATAATTGGAACCCATATTGGTATTTGCTCTGTAAATACCACGGCCAAAGTTTAGTTTAATCGCTACTTTTTCGGCGGTACGCAATAACGAATCGGCCCGGTCGTAATTGGCTTTTTTACGAGTAGTCAGGTTCCCTAATTCATTTAAGGCATTGACAAAATTTGTGTCGGTTGGCGTATGCGTCTGGACAT
Organism: Spirosoma harenae; assembly: GCF_054776975.1. Lineage (NCBI taxonomy): Bacteria > Pseudomonadati > Bacteroidota > Cytophagia > Cytophagales > Cytophagaceae > Spirosoma > Spirosoma harenae. The sequence goes on from NZ_BAAHBD010000002.1 coordinate 344,169, forward strand.
ACATTTCCAGCGAATCGAGTGATTTGGGTATTTGAGCTACGACAGCGGTAGCATGGACAAGAATCAGACTTAAAATCGTAAATAAGGGCTGATAAACGTGTTTCATAGTTGAATTAGGATGTGCGCAGAGAGTTAGTCTTAACTAAGAGAGGTGGTCAGTACTAATCGGGTACCCTGCTCAGGACCCGATTGCACCGCCAATGAGCCTCCCATCGCTTCAGCTCGCTGCTGCATACTGCTTTGCCCCGTTCGCTGGCTGGCTTGGCTTGGGTCAAATCCTCGACCGTTGTCTTCAATCAGCACTTGCAAGTGCTTCTCCTTGCGCTCAAACTTTACGGTCGCTTTACTAGCGTGAGAATACTTCACCAGGTTGTTGATGGC
>NZ_BAAHBD010000003.1:0-135721 GCF_054776975.1 Spirosoma harenae
GTATGGCCTAATTCCCCTAACTCCTTGAGCACTTCATCAAACCAATCGTCATAGTCTTGTGATTGGTCTAATGGATCGTGATTTGACATTGATTTTGGTTCGATCAACTGACTACAAGATACAAAATTCTGGACAAATTAATCGAACCGGTTAATCGAACCAGAAAAGAAAGACAAACGGAGGTTTGGGCGGTGCGCCGAATGGTCCAGACAACCGACCGTTTTAACGAACCAAACAAAGTCACCGTCTAGCTTAGGTAGCTAAGGCGTTACAATTAGATTATTATAGAAGCTTATGACCAGTCTGTCTACCTGGATCTGTACTTATCTTTCCTCTTCTCTATTTTGGATACCTATCGCGTTAGCGTACTCTTTAAGAAGGATTTTTCGCTGCCGTCATCTACATTTGAAAACCCTCTTACAATAATATAAACGGTCGTTAGGATAGTAACCAAAATAAAAGGTGTTGCCTGTCTTTGGGTTAATTCCGCCTGTATCTTCTCAATTGCTATAAAAGCGCTGACCAAAGCGAAAAGGCTTTCAGTAATCCCATACCAGTACTGCTGATTTTTTTAAATACAAATAGTAAATAGTCCCCAGAGTATATAAAAAATACGGCCACGAGTTTTCTGTCGAACGTGAATAGAAAAGAATATAAATCATGAAAAGAAAAGTCAGGTATTCATAAAGCACAACAGTAGTCCTGATTACAATAAAAGACAGTATTGAGTTAAAACCTGTCCGGACAAATAGATCCCAAAATAAAGCCCTTACAGGTGCGGGCTTAACCTCCGGTTTTTTTTCTCCTAATTCCATGAGAACAGACAGTCATCTTGGTTACTCCTTTACTGTCATCGTCTGCCGATCAACCATCACCTCCCGATCAAAATCACTCATCGCTTCCTCAGCGAGTATATACGTCGCAGGTCGTTTTGCCCATTGAAATAGCCTTTCGATGGCTTTATGGAAATAGCGTCAACTGGGCTCCTGCAGTAAAATCTAAACGGCCGTTAGCGGCATAAAGTAGCTGGCGCGCTGGTTGCGCACCGGCTGGCAACCTAACTGAGTGAGCTATTGTGACCACATCGGTTAGCGTCGGTAGTCGACCACAGGACCAGGTGCTCAAGTCCGTCCAAACGCCATCCCGGGTCGAACTCATACCGATTGCCGTGACAGTAACTGTAGAACTAACCTGGGAGATGGTATTCGTGGCCGTGAATGTTTTTACACCCGATGTAAGGATACTCGCCGATACACTTAACTTATTGGCATCGCTACGCAGAACAGTACCAACAGGAAACGACCAAGTGACATTGTCAGCATCGGCTATAGTGGCCACCAGGCTGACCACATCGCCAACACAAGCCCTTTTGGCCGAAGCTTTAAGCAGTAAAGTGGGTCTGCTCACATCTAGCTTACTCACAAAAACGTCCTGTTGCGTGCTTTGCGAAGTAAGGGTAATTGGATTCGGTCCTGAATCAAAATCAACTATCCCGGTAAACACACCAGTAATGTATACACCCTGTTTATTGGCTATTATTGCCATTCCCTCGTCGTAACCAGTACTCCCTAAACTTGTGGCCCAGACAAAATTACCTGACGCATCCAATTTACTGATATACCCGTCAAGCCCCCCCGCCGAAGTCAGGTTATATAGAGCAGGACCCGGATCAAAATCAGCGGTTTCTTGGAAGAATCCGGTTGAATAAACGTTCCCTGACGCATCGACGCTAATCGAGCTACCTAGACTCCCTAAATTACCCAACTGAGAAGCCATGTGTTTGGCCCAAAGAAAGTTACCAGCGGCATCCAACTTACTGATATAGCTACTAGCTCCCCGGATAGACGTAAAAGAATATGTCCCAGGCCCTGGGTCAAAATCAACGGTCTCGGTAAAATATCCTGTCGTAAAGACATTACCCGTCCCATCTACGGCAATGGAGCAGCCCGCATCATCGCCAGTTCCCCCAATCTGCTTCACCCAGAGGAAGTTCCCCGATCCATCCAGTTTACTGATGTAGCTATCCTTTGCACCGGATGCGGTGAGGGTCAAAGCCCCAAAATCAGGAAAATAAGCTGTCTCAGTAAATGAGCCGGTAATATACGCATTGCCCACCTGATCCAGCGCAATTGAGCAAGTCGCATTACTACCTGCTCCCTCTATACGTTTGGCCCAAAGAAAGTCACCCGATCCATCCAATTTACTGATGTAGCCGTTAGTGCCCCCCCTGGTGGTAAAGGCATTTATCCCAGGTCCGGGGTTAAAATCAGCGGTCTCGGTAAAATATCCTGTCGTATAAACATTGCCCATCCCATCTACTGCGATGGAATAGCCTTCATCATAGCCAGCACCCCCAATCTGCTTCGCCCATAGGAAGTTACCTGATGCATCCAGTTTACTGATATAGCTATCTTTTCCACCTGTTGCGGTGAGGGAGTAAGTTCCAGGTCCAGGATCAAAATCAACGGTCTCGGTAAAACTTCCTGTCGAGTAGACATTACCTGCCGCATCCACAGTTATACCGTAACTAATATCGCTCCCCGTACCACCTATGCGTTTGGCCCATAAGAAATTACCCGATGCGTCCACTTTGCTGATATAGCTATCTTTTCCACCAGCTGCGGTGAGGGAGTAAGTTCCAGGTCCAGGATCAAAATCAACGGTCTCGGTAAAACTTCCTGTCGAATAGACATTACCTGCATTGTCCACCATTAAGGATTGACTTCGACTACTACCTGAGCCGCCCATGCCTTTAGCCCACCTGTATTCCTGGGCAGTAGCACAATTAGACTGAAACAATACTAGGTATAAGATTAGGTATAAATAACACGATTGGAAATCCCGAAGGGACTGCAATAAAAAAGAATACATTGGTACGGTAATGAATAATCAAGTACAAACGGGCGGGCGATACAATGATGAAATAAACTGGGTATGCGTGACGTATTCGTTTATTTCATCACTGTTCACACAAATTAAGTACCTTAAAATGAATAGATTACCAAATACAAGTAAAATTTATATTAGATATAGGTAAACTTCAAATTCACGAAGGGGGTGGGCAGTATTTACTTAAAGATATGTAAGTACTTTTACTACAACACAGGTTTATCTGCTAGTCGTAGGCACTGCTCAAATATTCGGCCAGTCCGAATATGTAGTCTGGGACGAATAGTATACTTGACAAAAGAGGGAAGAAAGCGAAATGGATTAATCTGTATTCCTGGCTTTGTTAGGTCAAGCAAAATGAGGGTTAATAAGGGACGAATTGCTATTTCCTGGCTGCCGTATTGGTTATGGTAATTACATACCCGTTCCCGGATATAGTTTGCGAATACGTCATCGTACTACCATAAAAGGTACCATCTCCACTACAATCAACGTCAAGTTCGGCATCACTTACATTGGCTTTTGTTATAAACTTGGGAATAGTAAATGAATCGCCCGTCAGTGTAACCGGATAGTGATCATCGCCCGACTATCCGGCCAGCCCGAATGTGAAGTCTGGAAATGGATCTATGACCAGGTGCACGCTCTCTATGACAGTTACCTGCCAGGCCTGCCTCGAGGCCGCAACGAATCCCTCCTCAGAGTAGCTGAACGTCACGACCTACTGGATAAAATCTACCTGGTCGCCCAGGCTGAAAAGAGCAAGTGGCAGAAGAGTGAGGAGAGTGAGGTAGATTAAAACAAAAAGCCAGGATTACTGGGCTTTTTTGACATAGAACGAGATACTACCGTCTAGTCAATAACTTAACAGAAACGGCACTAAGCGTGTATAGTTATACGGCAGGTAAGCCTGCTAGTTCAAGTTTACTTAGTAATCGCTGGCTCTGCTGGGGCCAGCGATTCTTGTATAAGGAGCCCGCTCACCAACGACCTTATAGGTGATTAGTGGTTAGTATCCAAATCGCCCCAGCGGTAACAAGCATTAGGGTATAAAAAATATAATTTAAAATCGTCGACTGTTTTTTCTGGGAGTTCATGAATGGTCAGGTCGTAAGTAAGCGAATTACTACTTAGACAGAAATACCTAGTCTCAGTCACCTACCGTTTAGTAAATCTGGTTTTTTTCTGTCATGCAAACCAACAGTATAATCAATTAAAAAAGTAGCGAGTTTTTAGGATGGTATACTGCTGGTTGCAAGCGGTGTAGACAGCTTGCAGGTTAACTTTTATTATCCGTAATCGCTGGCTCCAGTAGAACCAGCGATTCTTTTTTTTCAGGAGCCGACTCCCCAACGACCTTATAAATAGCTCAACAGTGACTACTACATAAAGAGTATTACCCAATAAGGCGATTAGGAAATACAAAAGATAATTTAAGACGGCTAAAACTGTTTTCTGGGAGCTCATGAATGGTCAGGTCGTTAATCAACGTATTAATAAATAGACAGACATGCCTAGCCCGAGTCACCTACCGTTCAGTAAATCCTGTTTTTTGCAATCAGGTAAAGCAATGCTGGTGTGAAAGGCAAAACAAAAAAATAACCCGGCTCCTGCAAAGCCGAGATTCAAGCAAAAAACAAACAAATAGTAAAGCTATTAACCGACTTGGTAACATCGTATTTACTCAGCCTTCAATTGTTGAGTAAACGGTAGTTTGGCGACAGGCGTTTGGGGTCACTGGTATGATCTTTGCACGATTATATATAGTCTAACCATCATAAGATAATCTATATCAATGAAAGCAATACACCTTATCATCCCCCTGTTCGTACCGGTTGTGTCGGTAGCGCAGTCGAGTGCCAAGGCGTCTTTACCTCACTCGCTTTTGCTACTGGCTAAGATCGACTCAATTAAAACCGACTACGGCCCCTATTCTCCGCTTATCAGGAGTGAGAATGCCTCAATCGGTAATGGTATTAAGCTTAGTGCACGTCTTTATTACCAGCCTAGTGATTCAGCTAAAGTTATTCCATCAATTGACTCAGGTAAGGGAAATCCAGTTGATCTAGCATTGGTCAATCTAGTTCTACTAGAAAAAATAAATGTCTTGACCCAGCAACGCATAAAACTGGAAAAAGAAAATCAACTTCGAATGGGGGCCGTCCGTCAGCAACAGGATATAACGGTCAAGTTGCAAGAGGAGATTAAACAGCTTAAGCAAATGCTTCAGCAATAAGGGTGAGAGTCCCCACTGGGTTTATACGTTTTTAGGTACAATGAAAATGCCTGGCCTTACTGGATCAGGCATTTTTCGTGTCAAATAAAACGAATATCCATACCTTTATCATCGTTCACCTCAACACACATACGTTTATGCAGTATCAACTGGTTATTTCATCGATTCCCCAGGACCTTATTCGCAACATTAATGAGATGCTATCCCAAGGATGGGTCGTGCAGGGCGGAATTTCGACGGTTCAGGACATGAACGGGACTTTGGTGTACGCGCAGGCGATGGTAAAACCGCGTTAATTCGATTTAATTTAACGGTAGAAAACAAAAAAGCCCGATCAACGCTGACCGGGCTTCGTTATTGATCTTTAAAGATCACCTCTTTGGCCACTCTTCGTTCGCTGGCCTTCCCGTAGTAGCGAACGTGCCTAGTCGTGTTGTGGCCTAACATGGCGGCCACACTTTCCTCGGATATACCCAGTTCATTGAGCATCACATCGGTAAACGTCTTTCTGGCTACTTTCACCGATAAGTGTACCTCAATACCCGCCATATGCTGGATCTGCTTGAGCCAGTCGTTAAAGCCGGAATTACTGATTTTGGGCAGGTGCTCGACTCCCCCGTATTTCTCGATGATTGCCAGAGCTTTGGGACTTAAGGGCACAATTTGAACCGGCTCACTGACGAAAAACTCAGACTCGGCATATTTACCCCTGGGTTTAAACAGCCAGGGGCGGCCGTCGATGCCTTCCCGTACTTCGGATGGTTTGATCGTCTGGGCATCCTGATAGTGGAGGCCGGTATAAATAGAAAACAGAAACAGATCGACCATTCTCCGCATGGGGGCCGCCAGTCGTACGCGTCGAGCAGCTCTATTTCTTGTATCGACAAATGGGCGGTATTGATTTTTTCTTTTTTCTTCAACTTGAAAACAGCGAGTTTATCGACTTTCATGATTTTCCGGCGAACCGCGTCTTCCGTTATATTTTTTAAGACCTGGGTGTGGCGCACGATGTACTGATGATCCAGGCCTCGAGACTTCGCCCAGCGGACAAACTCGTCGGCTTTGCCCAGGTTGAACTTGTCGGCCGTTAATTTTTTGAGATTCGATTCCTCCAAGAACAGTCGGATATTATCGATCCGGGTCTGGTAATTGCGCCTGGTACCCTTATTCTTATACGTGGCGTAGACGTGCTGCTCAAAGAGATCCACCAGTTCCCAAAAGGTATAAATGACCTTTTTCTTTTTAGTGAAGATGTCGGCAAGCTCCTGAGCCGTCAGGTTCTCATCTTCCTGCTGGAGCTGGAGAAATAGCCTAGTTAGATCGGAGTGGATTTGGGCTAATCGCAGGTTGTTGTCGTGGACCTTGAGACTTTTTCCCTTAATGCGCTGGGCATCCGAATCCCATTGGTCGGGCATGAGGGAAATAAAGGTGGAGAAGTCGTTGGAGTTTTGGCCGTCTACTTTGATACGGCAGTAGATAGTAGCTTTGGCAGCTCCATCGCGTTTGTTTCGGCGCAGTTTGAAGAGGATGCGCATTTTTTACGGAACATTGCTCTTATGGGATTTGAGTTAAAACCTAATATGATCTGTTGTTCATCAATAAGGGATTGGTTTAACTCGTTTCCTTTTAAGAGGTTTTTAATCAGCCGTTTAGTAAATAAAAATCCGTGTTTTTCCGGTAAGGGGAAGGGGAAATTTCCCATATAAAAAAGGGTGTTTTTCCAGTATTTAAAGTTGAAAAAGGTGTACCCAGAAATTTCGAAGTGTACCCCATTTTTTGACCCATTGCATCCCTTTGTGGCTGAGGAGGATAGGGATTAAAAACACAAAACCCGCTGTCTGGGGCGGGTTTTTGTCTCAATTAACTACATTTCTGTGCACTCGTAGGGATTCGAACCCCAAACCTCCTGATCCGTAGTCAGGTGCTCTATCCAATTGAGCTACGAATGCATTGCACCATGGCATTCCCGTGAATTGGGAGTGCAAAAGTAGGTAGAAAAAATAGCTATGTCAATCTATTTGCCTGAAAAATTTGCTTTTCGCTTCATAAAAAAAGCACTAATTCCTTCTGCTGTATCCATTGACTTTCCTAGTAAATCCTGATTGTCAGCCTCTTGTTCGAGCTGATGATCGAGGTTTGAGTAGAGTGATTGATTCAGTACTTGTTTCATTGCACCAATTGCACGGGTAGGCGCCGATGCATAATAGGCAAGCACTTCATCTACCGTCTGATCCAAATCAATCGCAGGTACGGACCGACTCACTAATCCAATCTGAGCGGCTTCTGGCCCGTAAACCCGTCGACCTGTACTACACAAGTCAAAAGCGCGCTGTGGCCCAATAAGTCGCGGAAGAAAAAAGGTAGAACCAGCATCTGGCATCAGGCCAATATTCACAAAGATTTGGCTGAAATAGGCTTCGTCTGCACAGATTACTACATCGCACGCCAATGCCAACGAACAACCGGCACCAGCCGCTACGCCATTGATCCGGCCAACAATGGGCTTGGGAAGATGGCGAATCGTCCGAATCATCGGGTGATAGGTGTTCCGAAGTGAATCGCCTAAATTTAGGGAACCTCCCGACGAAGCTGCCTGAGAAAATCCTTCTTTTAGATCAGCACCGGATGAAAACGCTTTGTCGCCCGCACCAGTCAGGACCACTACTCGTACCCGTTCATCAGCACCAGCCGATTCAAGAGCTGTAGTAATATCACGAATCAGTCCTGCATTCAAGGCGTTATAAACCTGCGGACGATTTAACGTAATTCGACAAACCGCACCATTGATTTCGTAAAGAATAGTTTCGTACATAGCTGCAGCTGGAAAAGATAGAAAGCAAAAGACGAAATAATTAGTCAGATTGTGAAGAATGACTTGTCGCTTACAGTTGTCCGATAGAACAAACTAAATAAGCCAGAATACAGACAATCCACTCACAATCAGTCCCAACGCCAATCCAGCATTAATTTGAGCCAGCGAATGTGCGTTAAGTTTGAGCCTGGCGCTGGCTACAAAACCAGCCAGGAGAATAAGCAGAAGCAATGGGATAAATAATTCGTTTATGCTGAATTTGAGCATAATACCGCCAATTGTCCCTATAACACCGCTAATTCCGACGCTGTGAGCACTGATTTGCCACGATAAACTGATCAACCCTACCAGCAGAATCGAAATAGCGATACTCCCCAATAAGATACCGATCTCCGGCGCCACTGAAGAGACAACTTCCATACGGAACGCAAACAGGTAAGCCGTAAATACGTAAATAAAGCCGGTCAGAAAATACGGTAAACGACGGTCGTCCAGCGTGTTAAGCTGTAAACTTTTAACGTAGCCGCTCCGAAAAAGATAATAAATGAGTAAGGCTGGAACAGCAAACGTACCAACAAAAATCAGCACGAGGAGGCTAAGTCGCAGCGAATTGGAAAATGCATCCATACTCAGCACACTGGGCACCTTAAACAACAAGATGCCAAACAGGAGCGTCGGCATCAGCAACGGATGAAAAACGACCGAAAGGAAACGAGCGAAAAACGTATTCAATGATGAATGATAAATGATGAGTGATAATGCCAGAACGCAGTATTATAGGCTACAAAGTTAATCGTATTAACTAAAGCCTTGATAACTCATCACTCATCGCTTATCTCTCATCACTAGTTAAAGCTGTTTTCGCAATCGAGCAACGGGGATGTTCAGTTGTTCACGGTATTTGGCCACCGTACGACGGGCGATATTATAACCACGATCGTTCAGGATTTTTTCGAGCTTATCGTCAGATAAGGGGTGCAGTTTAGGCTCCGCGTCGATCAAATCTTTCAGAATATTTTTCACCTCGCGACTGCTGACATCCTCACCCGTTTCAGTCGATATTCCTTCGGAGAAGAAATATTTGAGCGGATAAATTCCGAATTCGGTTTGCACGGCTTTACTGTTGGCAACTCGAGATACCGTTGACACGTCCATGTCGATCAAGGTAGCGATGTCCTTCAGAATCATGGGCTTAAGCCGGGATTCGTCGCCTGTCAGGAAGAAGTCGTACTGAAACCGAACGATCGCATTCATCGTTTTGAGCAGGGTTTGCTGGCGTTGCTTAATGGCATCAATAAACCACTTGGCCGCATCCAGTTTCTGCTTGACAAACGTTACCGTTTCCTTGAGGGATTTATTCTGCTTTTTGCTCTTGTCATACGTGTCGAGCATATCGGCAAACGACCGGCTAATTCGAAGCTCAGGGGCATTTTTCGAATTGAGCGTCAGTTCAAGTTTGCCATTATTGTTGGTCAGAATAAAATCGGGAACGAGATATTGCGCCGTACCGGTTTCGCCTTCAACAGACCCCGGTTTTGGATTGAGTTTGATAATGATATCAATGACTTTTTTGAGCGAATCATCACTGATATTCAGTCGACGCTGAATTTTATCGTAGTGCTTTTTGGAGAATTCATCGAAGAAGCTTTCGATGATTTTAATCGCCAGTATGTTGTAGGGGTCCGATTGATCTTTTCGTTTCAGTTGCAAAATCAGACATTCCTGCAACGTTCTGGCTCCAATTCCCGGCGGATCGAACGACTGAATTTTCTGTAGTATATCTTCAACCTCCTCGGCGCTGGTGAATACATTCTGACCAAAAGCCAGGTCGTTGACAATGGCCTGCAACGAACGCCGAATGTATCCGTCGGCTTCAATACTTCCAATCAGTTGTTGCCCTACAATCCGTTCTTGTTCTGTAAGACTCAGATAACCAAACTGTTGAAGTAGTGAATCCGTCAAACTCGAACTAGTGGCCAGCGGCATGTCCCGGTCTTCTTCCGCGTAATTGCCATCGCCCTGCATTTTGTACCCGGCATAGTCTTCGTCCTTAATATAACTATCTATGTCCAGGTCGTCGTCCCGCTCTTTGTAATCATCAAGTTCGTCATACGGGTCATCATCGTCTTTCTGTTCGTACTCTTCATCCATACCTTCTTCCAGTGCTGGATTAATTTCCAGTTCTTCTTCAATCCGGGTGTCTAGCTCGGCGGTCGGAATCTGCAGAAGTTTAATAAATTGTATCTGCTGAGGAGATAGCTTTTGCTGAAGCGATTGGGACAGGCTTAACTTCTGCATGGTGGTGCTATGGGCTGTAGAGTTTATTCGTTAGTTGAGCGTTCGAGTTGTTAGCAAAACAGCCCCTTACAATTATCAGACCAAATTAATCAGTTTTTTGTTTTTAGCCCTATAAATTTTCTGAGAAGTTCTCATGTCGTACTTTCGCGGTCATGACGAACAAGCTATACGACACCTCGCTAAGCCTACTAACGGATTTATATCAGGTCACGATGGCCTATGGATACTGGAAATCGAAAACGGCTGAGAAAGAGGCTGTTTTCAATCTATATTTTCGAAAAAACCCGTTTGGTGGCGGATTTACAGTTGCTTGTGGACTCGCTAACGTAATCGGATATATCAAGAATTTCGGTTTCTCAAAAAAAGATTTACGCTATCTCCGATCGCTGACAGGGCATGACGGAAAGCTCCTGTTTGAGGAAGAATTCCTCGATTATCTTGCCAATTTGACCATTACCTGCAGCGTTTCGGCCATTCCAGAAGGAACAGCCGTTTTCCCGAATGAACCATTAATTCGAATACAGGGACCAATTCTGCAATGCCAATTGCTCGAAACACCACTGCTGAACCTCGTCAACTTCGAGTCGCTGATTGCTACGAAAGCCGCCCGATTGCGGCTGGTAGCGGAGAATGACAAATTATTAGAATTCGGTTTACGCAGGGCACAGGGCGTGGATGGAGGCATGACCGCCAGCCGGGCCGCGTATATCGGCGGATGCGATGCCACTTCAAATGTGCTGGCGGGTAAATTATATGATATTCCGGTTCGGGGAACGCACGCGCACAGTTGGGTGATGTCGTTTGATGACGAGCAGAATGCGTTTGATACGTATGCTGAAGTACTCCCGAATAATGTGACGCTGCTGGTCGATACGTACGATACGTTGCAGGGTGTTCGTCATGCCATCGAAACCGGACGGAAACTCGAACAACAGGGCTACAAGCTGTCAGCGATCCGGCTCGATTCGGGCGATTTGGCGTATTTAAGTATCGAAGCTCGCAAATTGCTGGATGCAGCTGGTTTTCAGGATACCGACATTGTGGCAAGCAACGATCTAGACGAAACCATTATCAGTAGCTTAAAGCAGCAAGGAGCTAAAATAAATATCTGGGGAGTCGGAACAAAGCTCGTAACGGCCTACGATCAGCCGGCCCTTGGGGGCGTTTATAAACTGGCCGCTCTGCGGGATAATGCGGCCAGTCCGTGGTCGTATAAAATGAAATTATCGGAACAGGCGATTAAGATTTCAACCCCAGGCATTCAACAGGTACGGCGGTTCCGCGATGAACGCGGTTTTCTGGCCGATATGATTTATGACCTGGAAGAAACGCCAGACTTATCGGGCACCCGAACCATGATTGACCCACTCGATTTTACAAAACGCAGACGTTTTGATTCGGATCAACCGTATGAAGATTTGTTAGTGCCAATTTTTGAGGACGGTCGTTATGTGTATAGCCTTCCCGATATTCATGCCGTACGATCTCGTGTACAGGAGCAACTGGCCGGTCTGCATCCAGGCGTAAAGCGGTTTGTAAACCCACACATTTATCCGGTTGGACTGGAAAAAGGCTTACACCAGCACAAAACAGCCTTGATTTTAAAATTGCGGGAGGGGTAATCTACCTGTCAGATTGGCGCGCCGGGGCCTTTACACTAACTTACTATTGACTACCGACTCTTTGTTATGTACGATTTGATTGTAATTGGGGCTGGCACTCTGGGAACATTTCATGCCTACCATGCCGCTAAAGCGGGAAAGCGGGTATTACTGCTCGAAAAAGACCGCTATCCAATTGGAGCGACTGTCCGAAATTTTGGACAGGTTGTCCCGTCAGGATTGGCCGGTAGATGGTTCGATTTTGGGCGCCGAAGTCTGGAAATTTATCAGTCTATTCAGCAGGAAACCGATTTGACCGTTCGCCGGAATGGCACGATTTATATTGCCTCGGATGCCGACGAATGGACATTAGCCAATGAATTACATGATCGGTATCAACAGATTGGCTACGAGAGCGAGCTACTGACCAAAGCACAATGCCTGGATAAATATCCATCGTTGCAACCGGACTATGTGGCAGGCGGTATCTTCTTTCCGCAGGAGGTAAGTGTAGAGCCAGAACAGATGATTCACCGATTACTGGCGTTTGTTCAGGAAAAACATAGCGTCGATTATCGGCCAGGTTCTGTAGTCGTTGATGCGCAGGCGAATGCCAATGGTGTTACGGTGACGCTAAGCAATCGGGAGCGATTCTGGGGTACTAAACTCCTGATGTGCAGCGGTCACGAAGTGCGGCTTTTATTCCCGGACATTTTAGCGAAAGCCGGTTTAGTAGTTAGTAAATTACAGATGCTACTGGCCGAGCCGGTAACCGGATTACAATTACCGGGCAATATCCTCACCGGATTAACCATTCGTCGGTACGAAGCTTTTCAGGAATGCCCCTCCTACGCAACTCTCAAAACGCCCGATCATCTGGCCGAACTGAAAAAGTGGGGCATTCACATCTTGTTCAAACAAGCCGTCGACGGTTCGATCATCGTAGGCGATTCGCACGAATACGCCGATGCAACCCAAGCTGAAGACTTAGGCTATCATACGCAGGATTTTATCAATGAGTTAATGCTGGCCGAAGCCCGACGCATTGTTACCTTTCCGTTAACCATCAAAAAAACGTGGGCTGGTTTCTACAGCCAGACACCCGCCGAAATTTTCGAATATGACGTCGATCCAGCAATCCGAATCATTACAGGAATCGGCGGAAAAGGCATGACATCCGGTGCAGGTTATGCCGAAGCCAACATTCGGACATGGCTAAATAGCTAATTGATTGGCAAATGCTGATTGCCTGCCATAAACCATATATTAACCCATTCCCAAGGTCTGTGTCCTCACAGACCTCTAACCGGATGGCAGCGCTGGCTGACGCACAGGTGTCTGTGGGGACACAGACACGGGGTCGACAGTTAATTGAGCCAAATCAATTAGCTATCTGCTGATAGATCTATCTGTACCTCCAGTACTTAATTCACGCCAATAAACCCAACCAAATCATGTTAAACTTCCATTAACAATTCTCAATCTCTGTTTATAAACCATTGACAATCAGAATATATTGAGGTAATACTGAAAAAGTACTTTTGCAGGAAACTACTTAAGTAGATCAACCTGTAAATCTATGACGCTTCATTTACCTTCCTCATTTTCTAAGCAACAATCACTCAGGACTTTCGCCTTTTGCGCGCGCTTCCAGCCGGTTGCCGTCCTGATTGCGTTGCTTTATCTGCTGCCGACCCTTTCGGCAATGGCCCAAACCATCACGGGTTTGGTTACGTCGAGTGATGATAATCAACCGCTTCCGGGCGTATCGATCCTAGTAAAAGGAACGACATCCGGTACGACCACCCGCGCCGATGGAACCTATACCATCAATGTTAATAATCCAGCGAATGCGACGTTAACGTTTTCATTTATTGGCTATCAGAGTCAGGAAATCGCGATTGGGAATCGCACGACCATCGATGTAAAGCTGGCCGAAGGGGCATCGACCTTAAGCGAGGTCGTTGTTACGGCGCTAGGTATTAAGAAAGACATTCGCCAGACGGGGGTTGCCATTCAATCGGTCGATGGGTCGCAATTGCTGAAAGCCCGCGAACCGAACCCAATCAACTCGCTGACGGGAAAAGTAGCGGGTCTGACGATTGGTGCATCCTCCGAGTTATTGGGTCGACCTAATATTTCACTGCGGGGAAATTCGGACGTTCTGTTTGTTGTCGACGGTATTCCGATTACGTCGGATACGTGGAACATCAGTTCTGACGACATCGAGACCTACACCGTATTAAAAGGTGCATCGGCTTCTGCGCTGTATGGATTCCGGGGTAAAAACGGAGCGATTCTGATCACTACGAAACGCGGTACGAAAGACAAGCGCGGTTTTTCAGTCGAAGTCAACACGAGTCAGATGTTCGATCAGGGCTTTCTGGCGATTCCGAAAGTACAGGATGAATACGGCCCCGGCGACCACGGCGTTTACGCGTTTGGCGATGGAAAAGGAAATGGCCTGAACGACGGCGATTACGACATCTGGGGACCAGCTTTAAACGGTCAGCTTATTCCGCAATACGACAGTCCAGTAATGCCTGGCCAGACGTTTACCACCAAATTCCCGAACGGTGCTACGTTCACCAGCGACCGTCAGCCGACGCCGTTTACCCCTCGCGGAAAAGATAACCTTCGCCGATTTATTCAAACGGGTATTCTCTCGAATAACAACGTAGCAGTGGCGGCAACGGGCGAGAAATACGATATGCGTTTTTCGCTTTCCTACAACAACCAACGCGGTTTGGTGCCGAATACCAAACTAAATGTGGTAAACTTCAACATTACGGGTGGCTATAATTTCTCGCCAAAACTGCGCTTTGAATCGAGCCTGAATTTCAACCGGCAGTTTACACCGAATTTCCCTGACGTAAACTACGGCCCTAACTCGCTGATTTATAATATTATTGCCTGGGGCGGTGCCGACTGGAATATCGACGATATGAAGCAAATCTGGCAGCCTGGCAAAGAAGGTACGCAGCAGATTTATGCTGAATACCAACGGTACAACAACCCCTGGTTTTTGGCTAAATACTGGTTACGAGGCCATTACAACAACAACGTGTACGGCTATACATCGTTACGCTATCAATTGGCAGATGGTTTACAATTAACCGGCAAAACCCAGTTGACAACATACGGTTTACTACGGACGGAAAAACTCCCCTACTCGGCAACAACCTATGGTCGGGAGGAAGCGCGGGGTGATTACCGCGAGGATCGCCGGAATCTGTTCGACAACATCAATCAGGTTCTGCTCCAGTACAACAAAAAAGTGACACCTGATTTGGGAATCAATGCGTTGGTCGGTGGTGAAGCCCGTATTTTCAATTACAATTCCGACTTCGCCAGCACCAATTACCTGAACGTGCCGGGCGTGTACAATTTTGCCAACTCCTCAAACACGGTTATAGCCAATAATTTCCAGGCTGATATGCGGGTGCTATCCGCTTATTACTCAGCGGATTTCACGTTCCGGGATTATCTAACCCTGACCACTACTGGCCGAATGGATAAACTCTCTACGCTGCCCAAAGGGAACAATGCGTATTTCTATCCGTCGGTAGCCCTGAGCACGGTTTTGTCGGATTACATCAATCTGCCAACCAATCTGGGTATTTCGTTCCTGAAACTACGGGCTTCCTACGCGAACGTAAAAGATGGCCTGACACAATCGACGATTGGTATGACACCGGGCGCAACGTTCCCGCTGGGATATGGGGTTGATTATAACTCATCCTACGGCGGGCCGACCTATCAGAACTCAGCGGTGTATAACCTTCCGTTGCTGTACAACAACAAGCCGGCGGCCTATTATACCAACACGCTCAACAATCCGAATCTGAAACCAAACTCGACCTCGCAGACCGAAGTAGGGCTTGATATTCGCTTCCTGAATAACCGGATCGCGTTGGATGGTGCGTACTACGTGAGCAATGATGGCCCTCGTATTTTCACCCTGCCTTCTTCCGAAGCCACTGGCTACACAGGTCGATTGGTAAACGGGATTATGACCCAGAAAAAAGGGGGAGAAATCTCGCTAACGGGTCAGGCGATTCGGACTAAAAAAGGCCTTAACTGGGATATCGTAGCGAACTACTCGACATTTACGGAGCGGCTGAAAGAGGTGTATCCGGAAGGAGGCATTAATACGCTGGCATCGAGTTATTTCGTGGGTAGCAGTAGCAGTTCACGCTTTATTAACATCGGCGACCGGACCGACGGATTTTACTCGGGCGCCTTTATTCGTACGCCCGATGGTCAACTCATCAACGATGCCGGTGGACGTCCAATCGTGAATCCAGTATCGCAGTTTCTGGGCTACGTAAACCCAAAATTCGTCTGGGGAATTAACAACCGATTCAGCTACAAGAATATCAATTTCAGCTTCCAGTTCGATGGCAGAGTGGGTGGTGTTATTGGCGATTACGTTCGTCAGAAAACGTTCCAGGGCGGACGTAACATCGAAACCGTTCAGGGCGCTTTTGGCGAAGCGCGTAAAAACGATGTGCAGAATATTAAATCCTACGTTGGCGACGGGGTTGTCCTAACCAGTGGAACCATCAACTACGACGTAAACGGAAATATCCTGAATTACGGCGAATTGAAATACGCGCCAAACACGACGAAAACGTTTGAGCAGGATTACATTGCCCGTGTCTACGGCCAGACGGAAGCGTTTCTGATGAGCCGCAGTTACGCCAAACTGCGCGAGGTCATCATTGGCTATACATTCCCACAGACCGCCTTGCGACGATTGGGTGTGAAGCAAGCCAGCGTATCGCTCGTGGGTCGTAACCTGCTGTATTTCGCCAAATACAAAGACATCGATCTCGATCAATACCTGACCGGTGGGATTTCTGGTCTGCAAACCCCAACTACCCGACGCTACGGTATCAACCTCAATCTGGTATTTTAAAAAACGATCTTCGCTATAATTATCATGAAAGTCATCAACTATATAGCACTTTCTTTTCTTGGCCTAAGTCTGACACTGAGCGGATGCGAGAAACCGTTCGATCAGCTTGAGCAAGATCCTAACCGCCCAACCAGCGCCCCTGCTTCGCTGGTTTTCAATGGCGTCGTAAACGATATGTACAATATTGCTGGCGGTGGAGCCTGGAATGATTCCCAGCGGTACAACCAGTTCTATGCCAGTAACTACAACTACTACGCAACCAACGAATACACCTGGACCTCAACCGGGTTGTATTACACGACGTTGAAGAATGTCGTTAAAATGGAGCAGGAAGCTAAAAAAGCAGGTTTGCCCGACGTGAACGCGTATTCGGCATTGGGTAAATTCTTCCGGGCGTATTACTTCGAACAGATGACCAAACGGTTGGGCGATGTTCCGATGACCGATGCTTTGCTGGGACTGGATAATCAGACACCAAAATACAATACCCAAAAGGATGTGTACGTACAGATTCTGAAATGGCTCGACGACGCTAATACAGACCTAACTGCGCTGATCGCCAAGAATGACAATAATCTTTCGGGCGACATTTACCTGGGCAATAGTCTCGCCAAATGGCAGAAAGTGGTCAATACGTATAAACTTCGTGTACTGGTAAGTTTATCTAAAAAAGAGTCGGATGCCGATCTGAATGTGAAAGCGCGTTTTGCGGATGTACTCAACAACCCAACCAAGTATCCGGTCATGGCGTCGATGGACGACAATTTGCAATACATCTATAATAGCCAGTACAATAAGTACAACCGGAATCCTGACAACTTCGGGCAAAATGCCACACGCGAGAACATGGCGGCTACCTATCTGGGCCTACTTACATCGTTGAAAGATCCCCGGACGTTTGTGGTGGCTGAACCTGCTACGGCCAAAGTGAACGCTGGCGTTAAACCCACGGATTTTGCCGCCTTTGTCGGTGCTTCGTCGGGCGAAGACTTGGCGATTATGTCATCAAATGCGAATCAGGGGCTTTATTCATTTCAGAATCGAAAACGCTATTACAGCACGTACACGGCAGAGCCTTACATCATTATTGGCTATCCCGAATTGCAGTTTACGATTGCCGAAGGCATTAATCGCGGGTGGAGCACCGGCAATGCAGAGACCTACTACCAAAACGGCATTAAAGCATCGTGGGCTTTTTATGGTTTGACAGATGGCACCAATACGGTCTATTTCTCAGCCGATGGTGGGTATAAAGTTTTTAATACGTACACCGTAAACGTGAACTACGCTGACTATTACGCTCAGACAGCCGTAAAATATGCGGGTAATAACGCAACTGGTCTGGCGCAGATTCTGAATCAGAAATACCTGGCGTTTTTCCAGCAATCGGGTCTGGAAGCATTCTACAATCAGCGCCGGACTGGCGTACCTACCTTTCAGGTTGGACCTGGTACGGGGAACAGTCAGCGCATCCCCTTACGCTGGCAATATCCAGCTACGGAACGTTCGTACAATCAAGCGAATAACAGTGCAGCCGTAACGAGCCAGTTTGGTGGGAACGACGACATTAATGCCGCGATGTGGATATTGAAATAATTGTCTAGATTTATCCCAGACCTATAAGGTTTTTGAAACCTTATAGGTCTTTTTTCGAGCATTTGCCTATGCGATTAGTTTGTTTGCTTTTTTGTCTTTTGATAAGCTATTCAGCACTTGCCCAGCCAGCACAGAACCTGATTCTGGTCACGCTTGATGGCGTACGCTGGCAGGAAATCTTCAACGGTGCCGACTCTACCCTCCTATTCGATCCGGCATTTAGCCGCGATACAGCCAGCGCCAGAAAACAGTTTTGGGCGACCACAGTTGCCGAACGCCGGAAACGACTAACGCCGTTTCTGTGGAATACCATTGTGCAACAAGGACAATTATACGGCAATCGCCAAGTAGGCAGTAAGATCAATGTGTCGAATCCGCACTGGTTCAGCTATCCGGGTTATAACGAAATTCTGAGTGGCTATGCCGACGAACGGATCAAGTCGAACGATAAGATTGATAATCCGAACGTTACGGTGTTTGAATTTCTGAATCAACAGCCGGGCCTGAAGGGAAAAGTGGCCGCATTTTCATCCTGGGATGTGATCGAAGCCGCTGTCAACGAGAAGAAAACGGGCATTTAC
The DNA here is from genome assembly GCF_054776975.1 of Spirosoma harenae. Taxonomy (NCBI): domain Bacteria; kingdom Pseudomonadati; phylum Bacteroidota; class Cytophagia; order Cytophagales; family Cytophagaceae; genus Spirosoma; species Spirosoma harenae. The sequence goes on from NZ_BAAHBD010000003.1 coordinate 18,935, forward strand.
GCGAGTTCGGCCAACGAACCAACGCAACCACACACGGCCACTGATTCGCTACTAACGGACTTGACAACATTGTATCCAAGAGAATTTGGCGACGGTGTTCGGGCTGATTTTCTGACATATTTTTCAGCCCGTCAATACGTCAAACAAAAGCAGCCGCGTGTGCTGTTTCTGTCGTTCGATGAAACCGACGATCTGGCGCATGCCGGACGATACCATGATCACCTGCGTATGGTGCAGTCCATTGATAGCTATCTGGCTGATTTGTGGAAACTGATTCAGCAAATGCCGCAATACACTGGCAAAACGGCGATTCTTATCACAACCGACCACGGCCGAGGGCATACACCAAAAGCGCGTTGGAAAGATCACGGCACTAAAGTCGCTGACTCGTATCAAATCTGGATGGCGACTATGGGACCAGGCATTGCGGCATCAGGCGAGCAAAAGGAAGGGCCTGTCTTGTTCCAAAATCAGTTTGCCGCTACCATGGCCCGACTAATGGGATTCGAGTTTAAAGCTGATCATCCCGTTGGGCAACCGATTGATACAGTAATCGGTAAAAAACCATAATCATAATTGGGCGTTCCTACGGATTACCGTATTTTTCCTACAAAAACCGAATCCCCTCCCCTATTAACCTGACTCTACGCAATGAATCGTCGAACCATACTGAAAGCGGCTGGCTTGCTGCCTTTTGTCCCAGAACTGAGCCCTGTTTCTTCGCCCGAAAAAAATGCTCGTAAACGTAGCGTTCGTTTCGCTTACCTGGGCGATACGCACCTTACGCCCGAAGCGAAACCGATGGAAAGCGTAGCCAAATGCTTTCATCACGCGCAGAATCAGTCCGACAAACCCGCGTTTATTCTCCACGGGGGCGATGTGATTATGGATGCCTTGAAAGCAGATCGGGCAGAGGTTCAAAAACAATGGGATGCCTGGCATACGGTTACCAAGGCTAATAACTCGCTGCCAATTGAATACTGCATCGGGAATCATGATGTCTGGGGTTATGACCAGGCAAAAAGCGATCCGATGTATGGCAAAAAATGGGCGGTCGATCTGATGAAAATCGGCAATCGCTATCGAAGCTTTGACCGAAACGGCTGGCATTTTATCATTCTGGATAGCGTGCAGATGACCCCGGAATCCAACTGGTACACAGGGTTCATCGACCAAGAACAACTCGATTGGCTGAAAGGTGACCTAGCGAAAACCAACCCAAAAACACCCATATTGATTCTATCGCATATCCCGATTTTTAGTCCAACCGGATTTTTCAGTGAGCAAAATGTAAAGAACGGCAACTGGACAATTTCGGGAGGACTGGTGCTATCGAATACACCTGAATTGCTGAAATTATTCTACCAATATCCGAATGTAAAAGCGGCCCTAAGCGGCCACATGCACCTACTCGACCGGGTCGATTACAATGGCGTGACGTACCTCTGCAATGGCGCTGTAAGTGGTAACTGGTGGAAAAGTGATACGTATCAGCAAACCAAAGCCGGCTACGCCCTCATCGATCTATACGACGACGGTACACTCGAACGAACTTATTTACAGTATTCATAATTCATGGAAACCATTGTTCGTCTCTTCGCCCAAAGTGGGCAGGACGCTTATTTCGGGGAACCCGTCACCCAACTCGAACACGCCTTGCAATGCGCCTATCTGGCCGAACAAGCCGAGGCCGACGAAGAAACCATAGCTGCTGCTTTCCTGCACGACATTGGACACCTACTACCGCCCGAACTGGCAGGCGGCTACATGGATGGCTACGGCACCATCGATCATGAGCGACTCGGCGCGGATTATCTGCGCGAAATGGGTTTCTCTGAAAAGACAGCTCAATTAATTGAAAACCACGTCAATGCGAAACGCTACCTGGTTTTCAAGAATCCGAGATACTTTGCTCAATTATCGGAAGCCAGCCTGAAAACGCTGGAATTTCAGGGCGGCCCAATGAAAGCCAGCGAAGCTGTAGCCTTTGAAACCAACCCCTATTTCAAAGGCATTTTGCTGCTCCGTACCTGGGACGAACAGGCCAAAATTCCAGCCCTACCCACACCCGATGTGGAGCATTATATGGCGATCTGTCGGCGATGCGCGGGGTATTAGTCGAGAAAGGCCGGTTGGCGTATTGGTCATTATTTGCTATTTTGTCAGGCTTCTGTCAATGATCCGCTTCGGCAGCCTATTCAACAAACTATGCGTTCACCCGCTTTTCTCCGTAACCCTACCCTTTTTGTTATTTATGGTGCCGTCGTTGCGTTTTGCACCTATGCCTGCATGTACGCCTTTCGCCGGGGTATCACGGCGGTAACCTTTGAGGGCATGTATTTTGCCGGTATTAGCTATAAAATCTGGCTCGTCACGGCGCAGGTGTTTGGTTATGCCGTTTCCAAAGGCATTGGCGTAAAGGTCGTTTCCGAAATGTCGCCGGGCAAACGGGCGCGCAATATTCTCATCTTTGTCGCCATCGCGTTGACGGCTTTGCTCGCGTTTGCGGTCGTACCGGCTCCCTGGAATATTGTCTTTTTATTCCTGAATGGCCTACCCCTCGGTCTGATTTACGGGACTATGTTAGGTTTCCTGGAAGGTCGTAAACAAACCGATGCACTGGTCGCAGGCTTAACCGCTTCCTTTATTTTCGCGTCGGGTTTCGTCAAAACCGTTGCATTGACGATCAAAAGTGCGTGGGACATTTCTGAGTTCTGGCTACCGTTCGTAACGGGCAGTTTGTTCGTGCTCCCCATGCTTTTATCTATTTACGGCCTGACCTTGCTCCCCCCTCCTACCGAGGAAGATCGCGATCTTCGTACAGCCCGCAAACCAATGGATGCCGACGAACGTAGAGCCTTCGTTCAAAACTTCCGTCCGGGCCTGATTTTGTTGATTTTATCCTACGTCCTCCTCTCTGCCTTCCGGGATTTCCGCGACAATTTCGGTCCCGAAATTTTGAAAGACGCGGGTGTTGAGAATCCCGGCATTTTCGCCAAAACCGAAACGATGGTTGCTGTCGGCATCCTGATCGTCATGGCGTTATTGCAGCGCGTAACCGACAATTTCCGAGCCTTTACCTTTCTCAACATACTCATGTTATTGGGTGGCACATTGGTAGGCGTTAGCACATACACGTATACAATCGGTGCTCTTTCCGCTGGTAACTGGTTTTTGCTGACAGGCCTAGGCTTATACATGGCCTACGTACCCTGCAATGGCCTTTATTTTGAGCGCTTAATTGCCTCGTTTCGATACGTCAGTACTGTAGGCTTCATTGTAACGTTAGCGGATTGGTATGGATATCTTGGAAGCGTAGCGGTTCTGTTATATAAAAACTTCGGCTATGGAAACATTAGCTACCGGGAGTTTTTCATCTACGGTGCCTACACGTTAGCCATTCTCTACGCTGTACTCGTTGCGGCTTCCTACTTGTATTTCAAGGGACGATTTACTGCCAAGTCGCCAACTCCGCAATCGGTCTTCTGAGACAATTCGCTCAGGCGATGGCCAATCTAAGAGAATAAGCGGTTTCTTTATTTTTAGTCATCCTGGCTAAACGTTCTAAATAAGGATTGGCACTTTTCAAGATACATTTTAGCGAAATCTCCCCGTGTCTGTGAAGACACAGACACCTATGCGTCAGCAACGTCTACCATCCCGAAGGGTGTCTGTGAGGACACACACGGGAGAAGGAGGCTATAATTTTCTCAGACACGATTCATACAATCCAGCGTATTCTCTACTTCCTAACAATCCATTTTCCCCGCAACTTTGTTATCCTTGCAGAAGTATAGTTCATGCAGGGTGAAGTGATAGGCGATCCCCTATTCACTCAATTACTCAATAGCTCATTAAAAAATGAAACTCCTGAAAATTGCCGCTGGTGTCCTGAATCAAACCCCGCTTGCCTGGGAACAGAATAAACAAAACATTATCAACGCCATCGAAGAAGCGCAGCGACAGAACGTTAGTCTGCTGTGTCTGACCGAGTTGTGCATTTCAGGCTATGGTTGCGAAGATGCTTTTTTCGCGCAGAATACAGTCGATCAGTCGATTGCTTCGTTGCTGGAGATTGTCGAACATACGAATGATATTGCGGTGGCAGTTGGGCTTCCGCTGAAACATAATAATCGTACCTACGACACGGCCTGCCTGATAGCCAATAAGCGGATTCTGGGATTTGCGGTGAAGCAAAATCTGGCCAACAACGGCGTCCATTACGAAACACGATGGTTTCAACCCTGGTTGCCGTATATCCGTGATGAAATCAAAATTGGTGATTTTACATATCCGTTTGGTGATGTTGTTTTCGACCTGTCGGGCGTACGAATCGGTTTCGAAATTTGCGAAGATGCCTGGGTATCCAATCGCCCCGGTCGGATGCTGTATGAGCGGGGTATCGACATTATTCTGAACCCGACCGCCAGCCACTTTGCTTTCCTCAAATCGCAGGTTCGCGAACGGTTTGTGGTCGATGCGTCACGAGCATTTGGTGTTAGTTACGTATACGCCAATATGCTTGGAAATGAGTCAGGACGCATTATTTTCGATGGAGATGCGATGGTCGCGTCTAATGGAGAATTACTCGTGTCGGGTCCTCGGCTGAGTTACGAAGATTTCCTGATCGTATCCGCCGTTGTTGATGTGGATGCCACTCGCCTGAATCAAACCCAAAGCCGGGCCAATCTAGCGCTGGCTTACCCAAATCTGCGTGTAACGACTACATTCGACTGGCCTGATATTGCGCCCGTTATTCAGAAAGCCGAGCTCGAAGCCTGGGAACGCGGTGGTTATCTAAAAGAAGAAGAATTTGCCCGAGCTGTCGCGTTAGGTCTATTTGATTACTTACGTAAAAGCCGCTCACAAGGATATGTATTGTCATTGAGCGGTGGCGCTGACTCATCGGCCATTGCTGCTCTGGTCTTTCTGATGATCCGTATGGCAATCGAGAATATTGGCCTGGATGGAGTGAAGAAAAAACTGAGCTACATTAAGGATATTCAGACTTGTAAAACTTCTGAAGAAATGGTCGGTAAACTCTTGACAGTCATGTACCAAGGGACCGAAAATTCGTCGGACGACACATTCAACTCCGCTAAAACCTTGGCCGATGATATTGGAGCTACGTTCCTGAGTATTAACATCAATGGTTTGGTCGAAACGTACCGTGGACTGATTGAAGAACAACTTGGCCGGAAACTCTCCTGGAATACCGATGACCTGGCCTTACAGAATATTCAGGCACGTGTTCGGGCTCCAAGTATCTGGATGCTGGCGAATATCAATAACGCCCTATTACTCACCACATCGAATCGTTCGGAAGCAGCCGTAGGATACGCTACGATGGATGGCGACACGGCGGGCAGTATTTCGCCAATTACCGGCATCGATAAGCATTTTCTACGCGGCTGGCTACGCTGGCTCGAAACGGTTGGTCTGAACGTGAAAAACGAATGGACACCCGCCGACCGAACCGGTTCTGTATCAGACTCTACTTCTTCAGACCAACTGATAAAAGTAAAAGGGTTAAGTGCAGTCAACAACCTGCAACCCACCGCAGAACTTCGCCCATTGGACAAAAAACAAACCGACGAAGACGACCTGATGCCCTACGACGTATTGAACTCCATCGAAGAAGCCGCCATCCGCGACAAGCAAGCGCCCGTCGATGTATTGCGACTCGTAGAGGTACGGTATGCCGGTGTTCATACTCGTGAAAAATTGCAGTTGTGGGTCGAACGGTTCTTCAAATTATGGAGCCGAAACCAATGGAAACGAGAACGTTACGCGCCTAGCTTCCACCTGGACGATCACAACCTCGATCCTCGTTCGTGGTGTCGTTTCCCGATTCTATCAGGTGGTTTCGACAAAGAACTCGCCGAAATGCGCGACTGGGCCGCCGAACAAAAACCCAATACCCGAAAAGGAAAAATTGGGTTTTAGGATGAATCAGAAGGACTTCTTTTCTTGGAGACGGATTAATCAATCTGTCTCCTTTTTTATTCTACTTACGCTATTTTCTAAGGATTTTGTGTACGGCTAGCGAACTGTTTTCACCTATTTAAGGTAAGTTATCAGGTGGAATAAGAACTAATGAAATCAATTATCCCCGGTATTTTATTCGCAGCTCTTTGGGCGTCGGCTTCGGTAACAACAAAGTTTGGTGTACAGTCGGTACATCCACTTATCTTAGCCAATGTTCGGTTTTTTATTGCTGGTAGTGGGATGCTTTTGTTTGCGTATACAATACAGCGTGCGCAAAATGCCTGCCCGACTCGCACCGAATGGGGACGATTACTGATTTTTTCGTTGCTGAACACGACGATTTATTTGGCTGCATTTGTGTTGGCTATGAAACAGGTATCGGCCGGAATTGGTAGTTTATCCACCGCAACGAATCCGTTGATTATTACGCTGATATCGGCATTGTGGCTACGAAGAAAACCGCGCTGGAATGAAATTGGAGGATTACTGCTAGGGCTTTCGGGAGTAGCCATTGCAACCTATCCGCTGTTGCAAAACAGTTACGCAACCATTGAAGGGTTACTTATTTTAGCTGTAGGGTCAATATCCGTATCGGCCGCAACCGTCTACTACGCCCGCTTCGACTGGCGACTTCCCAACCTGGTTATCAATGGATGGCAAGTGCTGCTAGGCGGGATTCAGTTATTACCGTTTACCTTGCTCTTTGCCGATTTCAGCACAGCTCACTACGACACACGTTTCTGGACGTCGCTTTTTTGGCTAATTATACCTGTATCCGTTGTTGCGTTGCAGTTATGGTTTTTCCTCGTTAAGCAAGACCCCGTTCGGGCGTCGTTGTGGCTGTTTCTTTCCCCGATTTTTGGCTTTGTCTATTCTTACTTACTTATGGATGAGCCCATTACACTCTACACACTTGTTGGTACCGCAGCCGTTTTGGGCGGGCTTTGGCTAGGGAGAAAAGCATAAGGTCACTGCTTTATCACCGTCATTTCGACGCGTCGATTCAGCTGACGGGTGTTCTCATTTCGATTGTTGGCGATGGGACGCGTCGGGCCGAAACCACGGGTCGTGATTCGGTTGGCGGCAATACCGTTTTTTACCAGATAGTCTTTTACGAGATCAACTCGCTGTTTAGACAGCTTTACGTTTTCATCGAAATCGCCCTGATTATCTGTATGACCAGCCAGTTCGATTTCAGTCGTTGGATGCTCATTCATGTAGGCCAAAAGCTGATCCAAAGCAGGTTGCGCTTCGGGCAGGAGTTCGGCTTTACTCTGCACAAATTGAAGTGCCTTTAATTGCGTCGTTTTACCGGGTGCCACGACCAGGGGCGGTGGTGTGTACATCACTTTCGCGTCCAACGTTTTAGGGGGCGTTACGCGAGAACCGTTCGCAGTCGACGACAGAGGAGTAGGCGTTCCCCGAGCCGTGATTTCAGGAAGCTCAACTGGCGCATTAGCATTGGCCGTCCGAGCTTGCTGACTTGCTGGTGTTGTTGAGGCTGTTACGGTTGTTTGGTTAACAGGTTTTGTTCCAGAACGATAGAGAAACGTTGGTATCGTTCTGGTAAGCTCAGTTACGGCCGGATTAGTAAAGGCTAATTGCTCATCCAGACTAGCATAACCTTCTGCTTTAGCCGTAAAAATATAAGACAGTTTCGGGTCAAGAATAAGCTGATAAGCACCTTGGGCATTCGTCGTTTGCTGCGCTCGAATAGCTCCAGTCTGATTTTTCACCAGCACAATGGCACCAGCAATAGGAGTCTTAGTCTGTCCATCCTGTACAATTCCTCTAACAACCGCTGTGCTACTGGTAGTTGGAGCTACTCGCTGTGCGGGTTGTGCCCAAACCGTTATTGCGATCAGATTGCACAGAAACTGGTACTTGATAGTAACTATAAGCTTTATCCACTTCATGTTATAAAGGCAACGTTGAAACGTAGTGCAAAAGTACGTCAAACGCGCTAAAATCAAGCTATTGATGGCTCCAGCAACTGCCGAATTTCAGGCCAGTTTTTTAAGCCCATTTTTTAGAGATAAAATTCTGATTTTCAGTATATTACATAGCTAAAATAATCACCAAAAAATGAACGTGAAAGTGCTGATTTTCGTTAGTAAAGTATGACACAGAAAACTAACGCAACGATGCATTCTCCGAACGCTCAGGCACCCCTTGCACCGGCCTCGACGGGCAATTTGCCGCTCGACGATAGCTGGCGGAAATCAATTCCGGCGCAGGTATTTCTGAACCATTTCTTCGCAATGGATTACCATATCCATCACCAGAATGACCTTTTCGATGTCGCTAAATTTCCCATTTTTCAGCAATTCTATGGGCAAGTTACAGACGGGACTCGAAAGGCTTTAGAAAAACTCTTACTGAACAGTTGGAGTGCTGAATATGCGCTTCGAATTACGCCCGTCGTCAACGATGAGCAATACCTGCAAAGCTCATTACATTGGACGTTTCCGCAAGCCTATTACAGCGCTTTATTTAGCGCCAGAGCTTTCCTGGCTGTTCAGGGTATTAATGTGAGCAATGAAGAGCTGATTCGTAAGCGAATTGGTAACATGGTTGTCCGTGGCTATTATCCCGCTTCGATTGGCTATTACGCGCTTGGGCCGATCAATAATTATCGGATTCAACGGCTGCCGATGGCCAAGCGATTTAGTGTAGCCGCTAAGTCTGATTTGCTGTTGCCTTCGCGCGAAGGATCAGTTCAGGCAGAATTGGCGCAGTTCCTGAAAACAACTCGTGATCAACGGGTAAAAGCGCTGCGAAATGCTATCCAGAACAACCCAAAAACAGCCTTACGTAGCCCGAAAACAGGAGAGATTTTGCAGAAATTTAGTGTGGAGCAATACAAGCAATTGGCTAAGCAGATTGGCTATACGACGTATTTCGATATGCTGAGTCGTTTACGAATTTCGTCAACGAACCGGGAAATCGAACGGTTTGTGGATTCGGAAATTGATGTGAAGTTATTTCACCAGAGTTTAGTGAATATTGTATCGCATGTGAATTCGGTACACGAGGCCTACATTGCCAAAGCCATTGGGATACAGGCTTATCGACAATTGGTTGCCAAATTACCTTCCTATTTGCAGGAAAGTTTTGTGCGCGACCGAATGAACACCATCATTGCACCCATGTTAATTTCGCCAGCCTCCGATCAGGACTCTTACCTGCGGATGGCTGCCTAAATAGATAATTTGATTGTGGAAAGTAGTTAGGCATTTTGAACTGGTTGCCTAATTTTAATAGTGTGAAATCCGATTAGCCAACTTGCTGATCGGATTTTTTTATATAAACAAAAACGGCCAACCCTTTTGGAATCGGCCGTTTCGGGTGTAAAGGACAGTGATTATTTTTTAGCAGATGCAATCAGGTCGTTTGCCATTTTTACGTAATCGGCATTTTTGGCTTCGGTCGCTAAGGCAACCGTTTTCTCGGCGCTGGCAATTGCGTTGGCTTTTTCTTTTAATTTCAATTCAATACGAGCTTTTAATAGCATTATCCAGAATGCTTTGGGATTTTGCTCAGTAGCTTTAGTCACCCAACTAAGCGCTTGTTTCAAATCGCGATTTGTCTCGTAGTAATAGCTGGCAGCCTCAAAATAAGCGGGCTTATCGGAAGCCATCGAAGCCTCAATATTTTTTACAATCGTTTGATCGATATCGGCGGTAATGGCAACCGGAACGCGGGTTTTATCCCACATAATTTCTAAAACGGCTGAGGTCGGCAGAATATCAGCGATATTAATGGTAAAGGTTTCAACTTTGTTAGGCAACGAAGTTGGTTTCACCTGAACACGTACCACTTCGTTTTCTTTTTTGTAATCACCCACATTAGCACCCAGATTCAGGTCCTTGGAGAGCATTACTTCCCAGCTGGTTTTGCCTGGAATTGTAAACAGGCCATAGGTCCCGGCTTTCACGTCTTTACCTTCCAGTTTCACATCCGACGAAAACGTGATTTTTGAGGTTGCGTTAGCGCCCGTACGCCATACTTTATCATAAGGGACTAAATCGCCGAAAATAGTCCGTCCTTTTATCGCTGGTCTGGAGTATTCAAGTGTAATCTCCCCTAAGGCGAAACTTTGTTTGGTGGTTTGGGCCGGGCTGGCGGCTGGCACTTTGAGTTGAGCCTGAGCAATGGAAAGTGAACTCAGCGTAAATAGACTAGCTACGGCAATTCTTGAGAGATACAAACTCTTCATGATGGTGAAATGATGAAAGTAATCGTGATATGTTTTTTCAAGACCAAAGGTACAGATTATGCCTAAAGTCTATAGACTATCGATCACGAAAAGTATCCTACAATTGGCAGAATCTATGATAGGAACAAGACAAAATTATGGTGTAAACGGTAGATAGCATACTGATTTATAGACTTATCCGTTATCGCAGAAATAACTATTCAGCCTTATGAAACCTCTCCTACTTCCCGTTGTTTTTACTCTTTTAATTAACCAATCATTTTCCCAAACAGTAGATCAACCATCGTCTCTATCGAGCTTTAAGAAGAAAAGCTGGCAGATTGGCGTGCGCGATTGGCGTCAAGGTGGCAATCTCATTGGTATCCGGAATACGCTGCAATTGCATGCCGGTTATTATCTGGCTAACCAGCTGGCTGTAGGCATAAGTGGTACCTGGGGTAGAGAGGGAACAAGTTGGGGCGCTTTCCACGATATCACGTTGGGGCCTTATGCGCGGTATCAGTTTACGTCTACCCGGATATCTCCTTTCGTTGACGTATCCTACCAGATAGGCCGACGATCTTCCTGGGATGATGCGTTTACGTTCTCAAGTATAGGTATACAATCTGCCCAGATTAGTCCCGGCGTGAGTGTTGGGGTAACTCGTTTCCTTCGGGCAGAACTGAACTATCATTTCCAATGGATATTCCAATCTGGCTCCGGCTTTTGGGGCGAATATATTGGTCAGCCTCAGCTTGGCCTTACTTATCTATTCAACAGAAAGTAACGGGCTACCCGACACAGTTATCAGAGGATTAGAACGATATATCTTCACTGTACATTCAGCCTAAATAAGGTATACTTCTGGATATAACGTTCAACTAACCTATTAGTAAATTCCTATGGGTGAAGTTGAACGTTCATGGTACGTTCCATCTATTGATAACGTTACCGGGAACGATTGCATAAAAAAAGTTAAGTAATTACTTGCAAAAATTAAATTACACGATCAATTTCCAAGCCTGTATGCTATTCGAAAGACCGTTTGATTTAGTCAACATTCTTTTAAAAATACAAAAACAGCGATTATATAATTACCTACTAAGGTGCTCTTTTAACGTCGGCCAGGATTATCAATAGACTCAATTTTACTACGCTTGTGAATTACAGATCATTACCGGACGAGATGTTGCTACTCTATTTGCGAACAGGCGATGAGGAAGCTTTTCGGGTGATTTACCAGCGCTATTGGAAAAAGCTTTATTGCATCGCCCGGCGAAAAATTGAGTCTGCTGAAACCGTCGAAGAGATTGTTCAGGATATCTTTCTAAAACTCTGGGAGCGTCGCAATACGTTACGAATCGAGCAGTTAGACGCTTATCTGATAACTGCCGTTCGGTATGCTGCAATCAACCACATCAAATCGGCGATGGTGCATGAAAAATATGCTGAATATGCCATCGACTCGTTTTCAGAAATCGTCTATACAACGGATGAGCAACTGCATTTGGCCGATCTGATGAATGCCGTTGAACAACAACTGAACGATTTCCCCGACAAAACCCGCCAAATTTTCCGATTGAACCGTCTGGAACACCATTCCGTCAAAGAGATTTCGGCACGCTTAAAAATGCCTGAACGAACGGTCGAATATCACCTCAGTCAGGCCATCAAATCCTTACGCATCTACCTCCGTGACTTTCTCCCCTCTTTCGTTTACGTACTTCTTTCTTTCTGGTCTGTAAGCTAACTGATCACAGCTATTTTGTTAAGGCCTGCCGTCTTTTTGTCATTCCGACAATAGGAAGAATCTTAACTTATCCTCATTGTTGAGCCTGGAAAGCCTGAGATTCTCCTCTACGTTCAGAATGACAAAGATTTTTACTAATGCTATTTCCCGAGCGTATACACAGTTTTTTCTACAATAATAGCTAAAACGAGCACCGTATAATTATACCAAGAATTATTATACTACTCAGCCACATTCGCATCATTTTTCAATGAATTAACAGGATTGATTGCGGTTTACAAACAAGTTTCCTGACTTATCTCATAGAACACTATCAGGATAGCTCATGAGCCGAAAATCGTTCGGACAACTGTTACAAAAATACCTGCGGAACGAATGTACACCGGAGGAAAAAGCGTTCGTAGAACACTGGTATGGCTTGCTGGAAAACGACACCATCGATCCCGGACAAGAACTCGACTGGACTGAACTGGAAGCCAGAATGTGGAATCAAATGCAGCAAAAAATGGATCGGCCTGAGCCGATGGAAGAGGCCCGCGTTGTTCCACTGACTACTCGCTATCGCTGGCTAAGTATTGCCGCTGCTGTCTTACTGGTTGGCGCATGGTTTTTCATAAAGCGTCCCGGTGCTGTCGTTTCTTCTCCCGGTTTACTGACTACACAGGTTGACGGGAATTTGATTGAGCAGACCAATACAACATCAAAAGCAGTACCGATCCATCTGGAAGACGGCAGTACTGTTCAATTAGCAGCCAAAAGTTCGTTGCGATTTCCGAAAAAATTTGCCGCATCCAATCGAACGGTTTACCTGACAGGCGATGCCTTTTTCGACATTCAGAAAATGCCTTCCCGGCCTTTTTATGTACATGCTGGACGTATCGTAACGAAGGTGCTTGGCACGAGTTTCTTTGTCCGAAGCCAGGGTCCATCAGAACAAGTACGGGTTGAAGTGGTAACGGGTCGGGTTGCGGTGTATGAAGAAACGTCACCCAAACAAAAGAGAGCAAATGGCGTCGTACTCAGGCCCAATCAGGCGGCTACATTTTTTAACGAACAACAGCATTTTGTCACTGGGTTGGTCGATAAACCTGTCATAATCCAGAAATCTGAAGTTGAGACCAAACCAGTCTCTTTTCAGTTTGATGATGCCCCCTTATCAGATGTGTTGGCGCAGTTGGAGCAAGCTTATGGTATTGCCATCGAAGTTGAAAACGAACAACAGAACAACTGCCCGCTAACGGCCGATCTGAGCAATCAGACTTTATATACGCAGTTGGATATTATCTGCGCGGCCCTGAAATCAAGCTATAAAATCCAGGGAACCACCATCCTGATCAGTGGCAAAGGGTGTAGCTAACTGGCTTCCTAACACTGTATTTACCTTAACCTAACAAGCCTATGAACTGACAATTTCCTGACCCCAAGCTTCTCAAAAAAAAGACGCTGGTCATGCGGCTAACATGTACCAGCGCCGATGTACTCCCCAAACGGACTTGACTGCGAATCGTGCTCCGTTAACAGGGATTAGTTGTCAAATTCCCATTTAACAAACCCAAGGTATGAAAAAAAGAGAACCTGTACTAACAGGCGGTTCCATGAGCCTCCGTGCTCACCCAATTATACGGATCATGAATTTATCGCTTATTCAACTCTTCCTGATGATTGCCTGCACAAGCCTTTCGCTTGCGTTTGATGGTCATGCGCAGGAGTTGATGAATCGCCCCGTTACGCTGAAAGTAGACGGTCAGCGACTTCGAACGGTGCTTACACAGATCGAGCAACAAACATCCGCTCGGTTTGTATACAGTTCCAAAACTGTCAATGCCAATCAGCCGATCACGCTTTCCCTGAAAGACAGACCGTTGACGGAAGCCTTGCACGAACTCCTAAAACCGCTAAAACTCACTTACCGACTCGTGGGCGGGCAAATTGTACTGGATACTGAAGAAGATGCTCATTCCCAATTGCTGAATCTAACGACCGAATCAGCAGATCGCGGAATTGCCGGTACCGTTTCGGATGAAAAGAATGCGCCACTACCGGGCGTAAGTGTTGTAGTGAAAGGATCGAACCGGGGAGCGACAACGGATGCCACTGGTAAATACCGAATTAACATTCCCGATGGAAATGGGGCCACGTTGACATTCTCCTTTGTCGGCTACCAAAGCAAGGATGTTGAGGTAGGTAATCAAACGACCATTAATGTCTCGATGGTACCTGATGTCAGTTCGCTCGATGAAGTGGTGGTGATTGGCTACGGGGCCGTTCGCAAAAAAGATTTGACGGGTTCGGTTGTTCAACTCAAAAGTGAGCAATTGAAGGAAGTGCCAACGGCTAACGTTCTGGAAGCTGCCCAAGGTAAAATTGCCGGGGCCGATATTACCCGCAACAGCGGTCAGGCAGGTGCAGGTGTCAGCATTCGGATTCGCGGAAACCGTTCCATTGGGGGCAACAACGCTCCGCTGATCATTGTCGATGGAATCCAGTATAGTAATCTCGAAGATATCAATGCAAACGATATCGAAACGATGGATGTGTTGAAAGATGCGTCGTCGATTGCTATTTACGGATCACGCGGTGCTAACGGCGTTATTCTGATTACGACGAAAAAAGGGAAATTGGGTAAGCCTGATATTTCGTTCAATGCGTATTCGGGTATTTCTCAGGTGACCATGTATCCGAAAGCAATGGACATCAATGCGTTTCGGGATTTCAAGCGCGAAGCCTGGCGGGCGGCTGGTGTCTGGAAAAGCCCAGCCGACGATGCAGCTATTTTTACCAACGTAGCCGAATACAACGCATTACAGAACGGCACCTGGACGGATTATCAGGATGCGTTGATTCACAATGGTTTGCAACAGGATTATCAGGTGGGATTTCGGTCGGGCACGGATCGTCTGAAGTCGTATGTGTCAGTCGATTATTACAATGAAAAAGGCATCCTGAAACTGGATGAAATCAAACGCTATACGGGTCGCCTGAATGTCGATTATACGATTAACGATTGGATGAAAATCGGGTTATCGAGCCAGCTTACGTATTACAATCAAAGCGTACGCCGTGACCCACTGAACCAGGCCAACAAAATCAGTCCACTGGGTTCACTCTACGATGCCAACGGCAATTTCAATTATATCATGCTCGATGGTCAAACGGCGAACCCGTTATCTGACGAGCAGCCGAATGTGTTCAACAACTCGATATTGACTACGCGTATTCTGACCAATGGTTATGTCGAATTGACGCCCCTAAAAGGCTTGACGGTTCGAAGTACGATAGGCGTTAACCTGGCTTCGATTCGGAATGGTGCCTATTCATCGCCTAAATCGATTGATCGGTCCTTAACAGGTAAATCGTTGGCTACGTACGATGCCAGCAACAGCCGGAGCATCAACTGGGAAAACGTGCTGACCTATCAGCGGACGGTAGGGCAACACGCGTTTACGTTTACGGGAATCGCCAGTTACATCGGCAACTCATCGGATAATGTGTCGGCTTCGGGGGTGAATCAGTTGCTGCCATCGCAATTATTTTATTCGCTTGGAAGCGCCACGGAAGAAATCAAGATCAACTCAGCCTATTCAAAAAACGACCTGGTATCGTTCGCCGGTCGATTGAATTATTCGTTTCGGGATCGGTATCTGCTGACCTTGACTGCCCGTGAAGATGGTTCGTCAAAACTGGCAACGGGCAACAAATGGACGTTCTTTCCATCAGCAGCTTTTGCGTGGCGGATCATCGAAGAAAAATTCATGCAGGGTGTGAAGGGGCTTAGCGACCTGAAATTGCGGGCAAGTTATGGTGTGGCTGGAAACGACCCATCAGGCCCATATGCCACACAAACCACACTAACCCGAATTGCCTTTGGGTACGACGAAGTAGCCGCACCAGCCTACACGTTTTCCCGAAATGTAGGCAATGCGGAATTGGGCTGGGAATTGTCGTACACCAAAAACCTCGGTATTGATTTCGGCCTGTTCAACGGTCGGATCAACACATCGATTGACTATTACGACACCCGAACAGAAGACCTACTTCTGGACCGTGGCTTGCCACCAACAACGGGTGTAACGACCGTAAAACAGAACATCGGCAAAACCCGGAACCGAGGCTTTGAGGTTACGCTGGGAAGCACCAACATCCGCACGAACAATTTCAGTTGGAGCAGCAATCTGACTTTCACCAAAAACAAGGAAGAAATTACCGAACTGGTAACCGGCGGTAATGACATCGGCAACGGCTGGTTTATCGGTAATCCCATCAACGTCTTTTACGATTACGAAAAGCTAGGTATCTGGCAAACCTCAGAAGCGGATCAGGCAGCGCGACTCTCCCCCACGCAATTGCCTGGCGAAATCAAAGTAAAAGACCAGAATGGCGACGGTAAAATTGATGCCGTAAACGATCGGATCATTCTGGGTAATCCCCGTCCGAAATGGAGTGGCGGTTTTGATAATACCATCAAGTTCAAAGGCTTCGACCTGAACGTATTCCTGTATGCTCGTGTCGGTCAGATGATTAACTCCGATCGGTCAGCTCGTTTCGATCAGCAGGGCGTGGGTAACAGCACTGCCGGACTCGATTACTGGACGCCCGAAAATCCGACGAATGCGTATCCTCGTCCAAACAAAAATGGTGGCTTGAAATACCTCTCAACGCTTGGGTATGTTGATGGTACCTATGCCCGGATTCGGAATATTACGCTGGGCTACAATGTACCCGCCACGTTCCTGAAATCGAAAGTAGTTCGGAGCGTTCGGCTGTATGTAACGGGTAAGAACCTGTTCACCTTCACCAAGTTGAACTACGATCCGGAGCGCGGTGGTTCCGAAAACTTCCCGATGACCAAGCTCTATGTATTTGGCCTAAACGTCAGTCTATAATCCCTAACTCTGGTATTGAACATGAAATCATTATTTTTAAAAAAGACGGGATTAGTGGCGCTATCACTGCTTGCTCTTGTCTCGTGTAAGGATGTATTGGACGAATATAACCCCAGCGGCCTGACCTCCGAAACCGTATATACTACCCCCGAAGGTTTTGAAACGCTGGTGAATGCGGCCTATACCTATCAACGCTGGTGGTACGGTAAAGAGGAAGGCTATAACATTGCCGAAACCGGAACCGACATTTGGACGAGCGGATCGGGCGAAGTGTATCGCGATCTGACACAATATCTTAACTTGCAAGGAAGCAACGCAGCTCTCGTAAGCGAATGGCGGGAGTTCTACGCGGCTGTCAACCTGTGCAACGGTGGAATTAGCCGGATCGATAAGGCCGGTCTTTCAGCAACATTGCGACCCATTCGGGAAGGAGAACTTCGGTTCCTGCGGGCGTTTTATTACTGGCATATTGTCGAAACCTGGGGTGGCGTTCACTTCACGACGGAAGAGACAAACGGCATTGTATCGACCGCCAATCGTACCCCGGTCGAAACGTTTTACAATCAGATTTTCGAGGATTTAAAGTTTGCCGTTGCGAACTTACCCGTTACGCAACCACAGTATGGCAAAGTGACGAAGGGAGCGGCCCAGGCATTTCTGGCGCGTATGTACCTGACCCGTGGCCTAAACAAAGAAGCGCTGGAAATGGCGCAAGCCGTAATCGCGAGTAATACCTATAAGTTGGAAGCCAACTACGCTGATCTCTGGAAGATGAGCAATCTGAAAACTAAAGAAGCGATTTACGTTGTCGATTACTCCACAAATCTGGCGCTCAATGATTTGGCTAACTCCACCTTCAACCCGTACGGACACAGCCGGGGCAGCAACAACGGTCACCTCTTGTTTTTGATGAAGTACGACGATCGGCCCGGCATGACGCGCGATATTCTAAACGGTCGGCCTTTTAACCGCTACATGCCCACTCGTTATCTTATGGATTTGTATAGCGATAACGATGCTCGCTACGAAGGTTCATTCCAGGAAGTGTGGCTCGCCAATTCTACTTCGCGCCCCGCCGGTATGAACCTGGGCGATACAGCGGTGTATTGCACGCGGAAAGAAATCCCAGATGCGTTTGAAGCAACACGCAAGTACCAGACTTACGACCGTAGCAAAATTTACAATGCCAACGGAACGGTAAAAGATAACCTGCGCTACCCCACCCTATCGAAGTTTATGGACCCAACGCGGGCTAGCCTGAACGAAGCGCAGAGTGCCCGTGACGTGTTTGTGATTCGTCTGGCGGAAGTCTATCTGATTGCCGCTGAAGCGCAAATGAAGTTAGGCAATCTGCAAGCTGCAGCCGACAACATTAACGTTTTACGGACACGCGCTGCTAAATCTGGCAAAGCAGCAGCCATGCAGGTAACCTCAACGCAGATGACGCTCGATTTCATTCTGGATGAGCGCGCTCGCGAACTGGCTGGCGAGCAAATTCGCTGGTTCGATCTGAAGCGTACGGGTAAATTGCTGGAGCGCACACGTCTCGATGCCCCTGATAATGCCGTTAACTTACAAGACTATCATGTATTGCGACCGATTCCGCAAACGCAGTTGGATGCGGTAACGAATAAAACAGAATTTACCCAAAATGCAGGGTATCAATAGGATTGGGCGTTGACCTCACCCCTAGCCCCTCTCCTAAAACAGGAGAGGGGTCGGGGGTGAGGTCAACGCCCACGAATAAGAACTCTTATCAACCATGATAAAAAGCCGCCCATTTCTCAACGTTATTCTCGTCACCCTGGCACCATTCGTGGCCTCAGCGCAAACCTACAGCTGGACGAACCTGCCGAAAATAACCCAGCCCACATTCCGCAAGGATACAATTAGCATTCTGGCTCACGGCGCTAAGCCCGACGGCGTTACGCTGAATACCAAAGCGATCAACACGGCTATTGCGACCTGTAGCCAAAAAGGCGGTGGTGTTGTGCTGGTACCAAGCGGTTTATGGCTGACCGGACCTATCGAGCTGAAAAGCAACGTGAATCTGCATCTGAAGAAATCCGCGACGCTGCTGTTAACGACCGATAAAAGCCAATATGCTCTAGTCGAGGGAACGTATGAGGGCAAGAAAGCAGCTCGAAATCAATCACCCATTTCAGGTACGAATCTGGAAAATGTGGCAATCACGGGTCAGGGAATTGTCGATGGGAATGGCGATGTCTGGCGGGCTGTGAACAAAAACCAACTAACTGAACCCCAATGGCATGAAAAAGTCGCTTCGGGTGGGGTTTTGAAAGAAGATGGCAAAGTTTGGTATCCGAGTGAGCAGTTCAAACGGGCCAGTACAGAAAACAAAAGTATGCTGCTGACAGCAGGAAAAAGCCCGCAGGATTTTGCCGACATGAAAGACTTTCTACGACCGAATCTGCTGGTACTGACAAGCTGTAAAAAGGTTTTACTAGAAGGAGTCACGTTTCAGAACTCACCCGCCTGGTGCCTTCATCCGCTCATGTGTCAGGATCTGACTATCCGAAATGTAACCACTAAGAATCCAGAGTATGCTCATAACGGCGATGGGATGGATATAGAATCCTGCAAAAACTTCCTCATCGAAGGCTGTACACTCGATGTAGGCGACGATGCGATTTGCATTAAATCGGGCAAAGACGAAGAAGGCCGTAAGCGCGGTATGCCAACCGAAAACGGTATCATCCGAAACAATACGGTCTATAATGGTCACGGCGGGTTTGTGGTTGGTAGCGAAATGAGCGGTGGAGCGCGGAATATTTTCGTCTATAACTGCACCTTCATGGGAACCGATAAAGGCCTGCGTTTCAAATCAGTACGAGGGCGGGGGGGCGTTGTTGAGCATATCTATGCGAAAGACATTTACATGAAAGACATCGCGCAGGAAGCGATCTTCTTCGATATGTATTATTTCGTGAAGTTCGCAACGGATAGCGAGCGCGACGAACGTCCGGTTGTGAACGAAGGCACGCCCGTATTCCAAAATATGACGTTTGAAAACATTATCTGCAACGGTGCGAAAAAAGGCGTTTTCATTCGGGGCTTGCCCGAAATGGCGGTCAAAAATATCACGATGAACAACCTGATTCTTCAGGCCGACAAAGGTGTGGAGTTAGTCGACGCTAGTGGCATTCGGTTTAAAAATGTTCAGTTGATTACGAAGGAAACGAAGCCGGTTATTCTGGTTGATAACAGCAGCAATCTGACCTTCGACGGTATTCAATACGACGCTCAGGCTACTCTTTTATTTTCCATAAACGGCGAACGGAGTCAGGGCATTCAGGTGATGCATACCGATCTGGGGAAAGCGCTGCACAAAGCAGAATTCAGCAAGGGCGCTCTGGAAAAAAATCTGATTCTGTCGTCAACCAAATAAAGCTATGTATCTGCGTCTCTTTCCGAAACTTACGGCATTCTTTCTCCTATTGGTGTTGTCCGCGTTTACGGCACCACCCAACAAAATTACGGTCTATCTGATCGGTGATTCGACCATGTCGATCAAGCAGGTAAAAGCGTACCCCGAAACGGGCTGGGGAATGCCATTTGCTTATTTTTTCGATGAAACCGTCACTGTTGACAATCGGGCTCAGAATGGGCGTAGTACCCGAACATTTATCGAGGAAAATCGCTGGCAACCCGTTGCAGATAAGTTACAGGAAGGCGATTATGTGTTTGTTCAGTTTGGTCATAACGACGAAGTGCCAACCAAGAAAAGCTACACAACTGAAGACGAATTCAAGAAGAATTTAAACCGATTCATTACTGAAAGTCGCGCGAAGAAAGCAACGCCCGTGCTCATCACACCCGTTGCTCGTCGGAAGTTCGACGAGGCCGGAAAAATTGAAAGTACCCATACGGTTTACTCTGAACTAGTACGCAAAGTAGCCACCGACACAAAAACTCCCTTGATTGATTTAGACACCCAGAGCCAGCAGCTTTTGCAGCAATTCGGCGTTGAAAATTCGAAACTTTTATTTCTTCAACTTGCTCCAGGTGAGCATCCTAATTATCCGGAAGGGAAAGAAGACAATACCCATTTCAGCGAACTCGGCGGTCGTCGAATGGCTGAAATTGTATTAGCCAATATTAAATCTCTAAAGCTGGATTTAGCCGACCGCATCGTTAAACCGGAAAAAGTGAAATAGCAGTGGTTCGCTTGTAGCCACTGAAGGCAATAGCGAACCTATTCAGCTCTCCCTAACCCCTAAATCCCCTGAAGGGGACTTTCCCCGATACTCTAATAACGTCCTCTTCAGGGGATTTAGGGGTAAAATAAGCAAGTAACAACCCAATCTCTATTAGTGAAATCAATCCCACTTAGCCCCTGCCGAACTTTCCATTTCCCTCTAAATGAAAAAACTGATTTTACTTTTCTGCTTAATCGTCTGCAGTCATATAGGATGGAGTCAAGCAACCCTCTCCCCTACCACTTCGATAACATTTACCGTTGCTCAGGACGGAAGTGGTAATTACAAGACGATTCAGGAAGCCGTCAACAGCTTCCGCGATCATATGCAGGTCCGAGTAATGCTGTTCGTGAAGAATGGTATTTATACCGAAAAACTCGTCATTCCGTCCTGGAAACCCAATATTCATGTTCTCGGGGAAAGTAAAGAGGGCGTTATCATCACGGGCGCTGATTTTTCAGGGAAAGACTATCCGGGTGGAAAAGACTGGACGGGAAACAGCAAATTCAGTACGTATACGTCCTACACGGTGCTGGTCGATGCGCCCGATATTATTCTGGAAAATCTGACCATTCGAAATACGGCGGGTCGTGTGGGGCAGGCTGTTGCACTGCATGTTGATTCGGATCGGTTTGTCTGCAAAAATTGCATTCTACTGGGCAATCAGGACACGCTGTATGCCGCAGCGGAATGCAGTCGGCAGTACTACGAAAACTGCTATATCGAAGGAACGACGGATTTCATTTTCGGCAAATCAATTTCTGTTTTTCAGTCCTGCACGATTAAGAGTTTATCTGACTCCTTTATTACGGCAGCCGCTACGCCCGGCTATCAACGCTACGGTTTCGTTTTTTTCGACTGTAAACTCATTGCTGATCCAGCCGCAACTAAAGTCTTTCTAGGCCGTCCCTGGCGTCCAGATGCCAAAACCATTTTTATACGTACTGAAATGGGCAGCCACATTGTGCCTGTAGGATGGGATAATTG
This sequence comes from Spirosoma harenae, assembly GCF_054776975.1. Classification (NCBI taxonomy): domain Bacteria; kingdom Pseudomonadati; phylum Bacteroidota; class Cytophagia; order Cytophagales; family Cytophagaceae; genus Spirosoma; species Spirosoma harenae. Next base: position 40,961 of record NZ_BAAHBD010000003.1, read on the forward strand.
GGGAAATGCCGTCAACGAAAAAACCGTTTTCTACGCTGAATCTGGCAGTGCTGGCCCTGGAGGAGACACCTCAAAACGGGCTAGTTGGTCGAAGCAATTGTCGGCTAAAGAAGCGACTCAATATACGCTGGCAAATATCTTTTCAGCACAATCGATCTGGTCACCTAAAAAGTGATAAGTGCTGAATTATGAGTGATGAGTACCGAATCCCCGTGTCTGTGCCTCACAGACACCCATGCGTCAGCAACGTTTACTATCTGGAAGAGCATCTGTGCCCTCACAGACGCAGGAATTACTACATTAATGAATACATCTCACCTCGCTATTTTATTTGCTCTGTCAACGGTTTTCGCCACGGCGCAACCAGCTCGACAAAAACCAGCATCAAACGGTGTTACCTCTTCGTCAGTATCGAAAGTATGGGTATCGGATCTGGGTAATGGCACCTATAAAAACCCTGTTTTAAACGCCGACTATTCCGACCCGGATGCCTGCCGCGCGGGCGACGATTATTATTTGGTAGCCTCTAGCTTTGATGCCATTCCTGGCTTACCGATTCTGCATTCCAAAGACCTGGTCAACTGGACACTGATCGGCCACGCGTTGAAGCGCCAGCCACCGTTCGACCATTTTGAGAAAACGCAGCATGGCAATGGCGTGTGGGCTCCGGCTATTCGTTACCAGAAAGGCGAATTTTACATTTATTACCCTGACCCCGATTTTGGTATATATGTTATCAAAGCTAAAAATCCGGCCGGTCCCTGGTCCACGCCAATATTGGTTGAAGGCGGCAAAGGGCTGATTGATCCTTGTCCACTGTGGGATGATAATGGTCAGGTATATCTGGTTCACGGTTGGGCCGGTAGCCGAGCGGGTATCAAGAGTATTATCACCGTTAAGAGGTTGAATAATGAAGGAACGAAGGTATTGGATGAAGGCGTCATAGTGTATGACGGTCACGAAAAAGACCCCACCATTGAAGGGCCAAAGATCTACAAACGCAACGGCTATTATTACATTTTTGCTCCAGCGGGTGGCGTACCAACGGGTTGGCAACTGGTCTTACGATCTAAAAACATCTACGGTCCTTACGAACGAAAAGTTGTTATGGATCAGGGGAAAACGGCTATCAACGGCCCGCATCAGGGCGCGTGGGTCGATACAAAACCAGCTAATGGCAAGCCCGGCGAAGACTGGTTTCTGCATTTTCAGGATAAAGAAGCGTATGGCCGGGTTGTGCATCTGCAACCTATGAAATGGGTGGCCGACTGGCCAGTTATTGGTGTTGACACCGATGGCGATGGCAAAGGCGAACCCGTATTGACCTATAAGAAACCAGCTACTGGCAAAGCCTCTCCCTTATCGACTCCTCCCGAATCGGATGAGTTCAATACAACCGACCTCGGCTTGCAATGGCAGTGGCAGGCCAATCCGAAAGGAATTTGGCACACCACCAGCAATCAGGGATTCCTACGACTTTACTCGTATAAAGCACCAGATGAGGTCAAAAACGCCTGGGATGTTCCTAATTTGCTCCTTCAAAAGTTTCCGGCTGAGACATTCCAGGTCACGACTAAACTCATTTTCAAACCCAACCCTAAGTTGGAAAATGAGAAAACTGGCCTGATTATCATGGGGCAGAGCTACGCCAGTCTATCCTTAAAAAGTGGCAAAGATGGCTTGGCACTCGTGTATGGAGTTTGTAAAAAAGCATCGGAAGGAAAACCAGAGGATGAATCTGTGATCACTCGGATCAATGCCAATACACCGATTTATTTACGGGTAAAAGTAAAAAAAAGTGCCACTTGTCAATTCAGCTATAGCCTGGATGGCCAAAGTTTCACGGATACCGGCGATAGTTTCAAAGCCGAAGTTGGTCGCTGGATAGGCTCCAAAATGGGTATTTTCTGCACGCGAACAAACCAAATCAACGATTCAGGCTACGCCGATTTCGACTGGTTTCGTGTAGAACCACTACCATAACGGAATTTATTCTTCTATTGATAGTAGCTTTGTTGACTTCGCGTTTAGCCTACCCTTAACCAACGCTCGTAACGCATGAAAAAAGAATTGATTATCGCCTTATTCTCTGTCATTTTTCTACTGTTCCAGTTGAACGGTATGTCGCAACCCTCTTCGGATCTTTACAAATCCCGACAAATGCTGTTGCGCGATGAAGGCCTTTCCAAGTTGAATTACATTGACTTGGCTCATCCGGAGCGAAATTACTACGTATCCGTTCCGGCTGGACGTGATTTGCAACTGGTAGGCCAGGGGCGGGTAATGATTGGTACGGGCAAAGGGTATGAAGAGCGAGACATTAAAACAGGCACTAAAGTAGCTGAACTAACCACATTCGATGGCACCATTGCCGCCCGACGCTTACGCAACGGCCATATTTTACTTGTAGGGCTGAATTGGCAGGGAAAGAAAGGCATCGTATTGCTAGAACTAGACCAAAACCACACGGTGCAACGAACGATCAACTTCCCTGATTTCACGTATGTCCGACTAATCCGGGAAACAGTCGATGGCAATTTCCTAATCACCTCCAATGATCAGGTATTCGAGGGTAAACCCGATGGGTCTATCGTCTGGAAAGCACAGCTAACCAAACAGGAAAAAGCGCAACATGCCTGGCAGGCTCAGCGTCTGGCAAATGGCCAAACGTTGGTGAGTGGCGGTTATTCAGCCAATTTCCAGCGATTCGATCGAAAAGGCGCTCTTGTGGATAGTGTCAGTGGACCACCCGCCATACATCCCCATTTTTATGCGGGGTTTCAGATACTAAAAAATGGCAATTGGGTAGTGGCTAACTGGCAAGGCCACGGGGCTGAGCAGGGGACTAGTGGAACACAGGTATTAGAATACACTCCAGCAGGAAAACTGGTCTGGTCATGGAAGCAGGACCCTAAACAACAATCATCCATACAAGGTGTATTGGTTCTGGATGGACTAGATTTGAATCGCCCCCACGTGGAAGATGCCCAGGGAAGGCTTGTACCGAACTGATGAATAAACCTTTTAAACGTGAACAGGATACACTCGTTCAATTCCGATTAAATTCCGATTAAATTACTTAGCAATTACTCATCAATATTGCTAAGTAATTTTACGCATATTAGGTTTGTGGTATATCTGTAACTTGAGAAACCATGAATCGCCAAATCATTACTCCAATCCCATTCTATTCTGGCTTTAATAACTTCTTCTGGATGCTTGTCCTGATCGGTATGCTTACGTCCATAGTTGGCGTGTCGGTAGGCATTGCGATGCTTTTGGAGCGGTTATTTAGCTAATCCGTTTATTTCTGATTTTAATAGCACGTTTCGAGTATTTCCATAGTGTTTCCCCTTAGATTCGCTATGAAAATACTCGTTATTTTTTCCCCTGTTTATCTCAATCATTCCCTTCTGCTATTTACTCGGGAGCAATCAAGCTGCTCTACGAGGTTTATTCTTTTTTATACAATACCCATATTTCATTAATAGTATTTACCTTTTTTGAGGCTAAATATTTGTTTACGTTCCATAGAATAGTAGAGGAATAAAACTGGGGTTTAAACCCTAGTTTAGTAAAAAGTGGTAATTTATTTTTTGCATCATTATAGGTAGTGGCAAGCCAGGCATTTTTTAAATAGCGCGCAGAATCAGCATTCGTAATTCTTACGAGATTTATACGTGCTGCGTTTCTACGATAAAACGTTAATGGAAGGTGATTTTCTGTTTCAAATGGGGTGCGCGTTAGACAATAAATTGTCGGATTATCTTGCTTAATTGCATCGGTCAGTTTTCGGCCAAATGCAATTGTTTGATAATATGGATTTAAGATTGGTAATAAAATCAATACGAATGTATTGAGTGCAACACTTACGTAAAAGACTCCTTTAATGCCATTCCTGATAGGCATATTTGTCTGCCGATAATAATCGATGAATGACGCTAATCCCCATCCGGCTATCACGGGTAGCACATTTAGAATTGGGAAAAGAAAGCGTTCTTCCTTGTGTCCTACCAGCGAATGACCCAATACAAAAAACACTACGGCGAAGCCTATTGGCTGCCGATAATGCTTTATTGCGCCCTTTAAACTATAGTAAAATAAGAAAATACTGAGGGGTGGCGCACCAATAACCAAGGTTAGCATTAATATATACCACACAGGACTAGATGTACCAAAGGAAGCCGCTTTACCTTCTAGAATGTTCACCCGGAAATAATCGTACGGCGTAAAAACAAACTGATGATAAAACAGATAATCCAACCCTACGTTTATACCGACACCAATCAAAAAACTAACGGCAATAGGTAATAAATGCGTGTATTTTTTCTCAATAAACACGAGCCATAAACCGAAGCCTAACAGGCCAAATGCCAATTGAAACCGAAAATAAAATGCCAGACTAAATAGAAAGCCTGTTAGAAAGACATATAAAAGTTTTTCTTTCTTTAGCTCATATAATAAAATAGCGCCAAAAAATGTAACGGATGAAGCCATTTCAGACGTAAATAAAGTACGGATAAACGGCAGTGTCCAAGACAAATTAAGCAACAGCAATACGATATATAATATATTTCTATTGGCTTTGAAATAATAGATAGCGATTGCATTAAAAAGGACAAAACTTATTAATCCAAAAATTAACTGTAGAATTGTTAGTTGTGTGTAAACATCATTTACCTGGAAAAAGCGACAGATTTTAATAAATCCTGAAAACAAATAAACTTGTAAGGTTGGCCGGATATGGCTGTTCAGTTCCCATACACTACTAGCACCGGATGGTTCGCCCAATTGCCAGGATGAAAACTCAATTAGTTGAAAGTGTTGATCGGGGTGAAAAAAGCCTACCTGAGCCGTACAGAAAACGAGCTGAACAAGTAGAGAAACAAATAAAATCCATCGTAATCGTGAATCATCAATCAGCCCTTGTGAACTGTTCTTCTTTTTAACATTTACTTTATAGCTTGTTACAAACAAGCCATGGGGCTCTCCGGCACATATTCCAGAAACGGCGTGCAAAATTTTCATTTAGTGCTTTTCCCAATCATCTTCTGACCACTACCGCGTACTTACGCATCCGAACGCCGTCGGCAGAAGACATCCTATTTAAATAACATAGCTTGGTTATAACCCCATTCGCTCTTAAAAGGTGACGTAAAACGTAAAAGAAAAAGCAATTATGAAACACTGAGATCCTACTGTGCTTATTGTCATCTATTTACGTGATTGATCGATAAGCAATTGGTTCATTGAAAACCAGGTTTTGAATTGATTGTTGGGGCGTTTTGAGGAATATTTCGTGGTTGTCCAGGTTTGTATAGATCACAAATTGTAGATTTCCCTGGGCGGATTTACAGGTTTTCATGGATTTCCCACCGAGCGATCATGCCGGAACTTTGTGCTACACAAAACAAACCGACAATCGTATGCAACTCCGACATCCATTTTTATTCGCTGCAGCAGCTCTGCTGTTTTTCACCACTTTAATACCTCCCTTTTACGGTCTGTTCAGCTACGCACATATCTTTATTGTCACGATGACGTGCATGTACCTGGGCAATATGATTCGCCTTTACCGCCAGAATCCTATTCAAAAGCTTATCTTTTGGATAATAGGTACAATCACAGTTGTTATTTTTTATAATCCAGTTATTAGCCCTGCGTCTGAGTATTGGTCTGCATGGCCCTTAGTTCATCTTCTCTCATCGGCATTCATGCTGGTAGCTGCTTTCATAAGCCCGGAAGCGATAAAAAAGGAATCAGCGAATCCTATCTCAGAAGAAAATTAACAAAAAAGCACGACTCCTTGAGTCGTGCTTTTTTGTTAATTAAAAAGGTTTTATTCGTTAAATAGCCAGTTCCAGAGCTGGGTCCCAATACACAGTTTTGAATGCCACAACCCGGTCATTTTCTACCTGAACCCCTTCATCTTCCAGCAGTTGCTGCATGATGGTAGGGCCACCAAAAAAATGCTTTCCTGATAATAAGCCGACGCTATTCACCACTCGATGGGCGGGTACATCCGGGCGGTTATGACAACCGTTCATAGCCCAGCCCACCATTCGCGCTCCTGCACGCAGGCTCAGATAACGGGCAATGGTACCATAGGTCGTTACGCGGCCTTTCGGTACTAATCGCACGACCTCATAGACTTCTTCAAAATAGTCACGTTGTTCCATATTGGTAAATTGCGTGCCTTCTGCGTAGCAATGTGTTTAGCTACTTTGCTTTTCCTCGATTGCTTTCGATAAACGGCTATACCAATCTTCGCCATAGGCGCGAATCAGGGCTTCGCGAACAAATTTGTAAATGGGAACATTCAATTGTTCGCCCAAGCCACAGGCGGGGCTACAAATGGGCCATCGGTCATAGTTGAGCGCATGAAACGACTCGTATTTCGTTACGCGAATCGGATATAAATGGCACGAGATCGGTTTTTTCCAGGCGACTTTACCGTCGTTATAGGCTTCTTCAATCCCGCACTTTAAAATTCCCCGCTCATCCCAGGTCGCGTATACGCACTCGCGTCCGCCAACCGTGTTGGTCACGTAGCCACCCGCTCCATCTGGTTCGTAGCCGCCCTGCTCCTCGATTACTCGAATACCTTCTGGTGAGAGATAGGGTTTTATATCGTCATAAATTTCGTCGAGGATGACATGTTCGTCGCCTTCCAGCGGTGCCCCCATGTCGCCTTCTACGCAGCAGGCACCTTTACATTTATCCAGGTTGCAGACGAAGAATTTCTCGGCAACATCATCGCTAATGCATGTATGATCAAGTAGAATCATAATCTATAAAAATCCAACGGGCAAAGACTAAACAAAGTTAACACCCTGTTTTAGCCTTTGCCCGTTGGATTTCGTCAATTCGTTAATTTTTAATGATTTTAATTTTCTGTCCCACTTTCACCCCAACATCCGTCAGGTTATTCCAAGACTGAATTTGCTCAATGCTTACGCCGTAGATTTGGGTAATACGGAACATGGTTTCTCCTTTGGCAACCGTATGATACGTAATAGCGGGCTGCGTGGTTGAGGGTTCAGTGGAGGGTATTTTCGTGGTTGTTGTCCCAACACTAGGTTTTACCTCTCGGCTACCAGGTGCCAGTTTTACCGTCAATTGCTGTCCTGCTTCCAGCACATTATCCCGCGTCAGATTATTCATTGACAGTAATTCGTCGACCGTTAATCCATATTGCCTTGAGATGCTGAAATAGGTTTGCCCAGCTTCAACCGTATGTATTGTGGCCGAACGATTCGCCGGACTCGCTGTTGTTGTTGGCGTTGATGGCCGATTCATTACCGAAGGCGAGGGCGAAACGGGTTTCGGTTCCGATACTGTTTTATCTGGCATCGGTTTCGTAGTCACTTCAGGCCGGGTTTCAGCTTTGGCAACGGCTGGGGTCGCAGCAGGTCGGGCCGGTGCTTTTGTGGATGTTGCTGTTACAGGAGTGAACGATCCATCTGCCTGTTGCTCCTGTGGACCATTGTATTTGTCGTTTTCAGGTCGACCCATATCCATATCCGAAACCGGAGTTTGCTTAGGCCGCTGCGTTTGGGCAACCGGCTCAGTTGATTTAGCAGGCGTTTCCGTTGGTTTCGCGCGCTCAGGTGTAGTTGCTACGGGAACAGCTTTTACGGGCTGCGATTCGTCGGGCGTTCTGACAATAACGACTCGTTGAGAACCTTCGTTGTTACCCGTTGTAGGATTTGTAACGGGCACCGATCGGCTCGTTGTCGGTTGCGATACTGGCTTCATTGGCTCTGTTCGTGGCGGAGTGGCGGGGTCCGACGTACCGTCATTCGGTGTAACGCCCCCTCCTACCAGCTTTGGCTGATATAATTTTCGTTCCGATGGATTACGGGGAACATCCGACATACCAGTTACTGGACGATTAGTGCCAGCAGGGGCCGCAGCAATGACCTCCGTCCGGCTAGGCGGGGTGGGCGTCGGATCGTAAACGGGTGGCGTTGGCGAATTAATGATTTCAACAGGCTTATCACTTGGGCGACGATCGCGCAGCCACATCACTCGCCCTGTTACCAGTTTCTGCACTCGATCCAGACGGTTGTAGCGCATCAGTTTTTTGAGCCGAAGACCATATCGCTGCGAAATGCTCCGGGCAGTTTCCCCATCCCGAACGGTATGGAAAGGCACGAGCGCTTTCTTTCGTTTCTTAGCCAGATAATATACATCATTTGCGATCACAAGATCTCGATCACTCATGTCGTTATAACGCAGGAAACTCGACAGGCTAATTTTTGCCTTCCTCGACAGAGAAGCGGCATTGTCGCCTGCCTGCGCCTGAATACCCGGCAATCCGTTGATTTCGTATAGAACGGGATCATTCTTGCTGCTCAATCCTGTTGTTACCCGGCGTAAAACAGGGAAACCTACATCGTTCTGTACAAAATCGGGCGTTTTTTTCGCGCTGACATTAACGATTTTCTGCCGAACATCATTGATCTGGTTGCTCACAACAGGCACCGCCAATACATACGCTTTATCGGTTGGAACGGCATCGCCCAGTACCCAGCGATTATATTTACGAAGCTCAAATTCATCGACGCTCAATTCTTCGGCAATTCCACGCATGGTTTTACCACCACCGTTCGGGTATTCGATCAGTGCAAACCGATTGTTTGTCTGATGCGTTTGGAGCGCGTTCTCAATGGCAATTTTGTGGGCGAAAAAACGGAGGATATAGCGATCTGTACGACCATCGAGGGCGACTTCACGGGCGTAAGACCAATCGGGCGGAATCAGTTTGGCAATGCCGCCGGCTCCCAAATAATAAGAATAGAGGGAGGCTATCCAGTTGTTGAACTGGCCATTGCTTCTTTTCAGGTATTTGGCTGCTCCATGCGTAGATGCGGTGATACTTTTCCGTTCATCAATTTCGTCATCAACACGCATCCCATTATCCAGGGCCGTTTCTCGCTTGAATTGCCAATATCCGACAGCCGTCGACGAGGAAACGGCATCGGGGGTCAGCGAGCTCTCCTGAACGGCAAGGTATTTAAAATCGGTGGGGACGTCTTCATCGATCAGGATAGCCTCTATCATGGGAAAATACAGGACAACCCGGTCCAGTTTAGCTATCCAATATTGCCGGTTCGACAATAGCGCGTTCACATCCTGCTGCACGATACGTCGGGCATCGGGGTCAAGCCGTACCGAAATATCCGCAAAGGAAAGTTGTTCCGGTACAGTCGGCACGCTCACCTGTGCCGATACCATAAGGCCAGTCAGTAAAAAAAGTAGGGTTAAGGCATAGTTTGTTTTTTTCATATACTCACACCGTTGTAACGGCTCATTTTGTCAATTGTCGTTATCGCTTACGCACCATCATAATCCCGTCTCGTACGGGCAACAACACATTTTCCACGCGGGGATCATCCTGAATTTTACGGTTAAAAGCTAGTACAGCCGCCGTATCAAGGTCCGATTGTTTTACTGGTTCAACAACCTTGCCACTCCATAAGACATTATCGATCAATACGAAGCCTCCTGGTCTGATTTTGTCAAAAATTAGCTCAAAATAGGTTGAATTAGCTCGTTTGTCAGCATCGATGAATACCAAATCAAACGATTCAGTAAGGGTTGGAATTATATCCGAAGCCAAACCCAATCGAAAATCAATTTTATCGCCCCAGGAAGACTGCTTCCAATACGACCGCGCGAAGTCTTCGAGTTCTTCGTTCTGATCGATTGTAATGAGCTTCCCATCGTCTGTCAATCCTTCGGCCAGGCACAATGCCGAATAGCCCGTATAGGTGCCCAATTCGAGAATCCGGCGAGGGCGAATCATCCACGAAATCATTGACAGAAAGCGGCCTTGGAGATGCCCCGACAACATGCGGGGGGCCATAATATGCGCGCGGGTATTTCGGTTTAGCCGATGTAATAACTCGCTTTCGGGCGAGGTGCATATTTCAGCATATTCAGCTATGTTGGCGGGCAAAAAATCCATTCGGCTATTTACCTGTACGGGCAAAAATATAGACAGGTAAGGGCTGGTTTCAGTAAAAATAATGGATAGATAAGCTAAATCAATAAACTATCTGGTTAAATCCGATTCTTTGAGTCAATTAAAATAGTAACTGGACCATCGTTCAGTAACGAAATTTTCATATCAGCTCCGAATTGCCCCGTTTGAATTGGTTTGCCTAAATCAGTGGTTAATTGGGTAATCATCGCTTCGTAAAGTGGGATAGCCACCTCAGGTCGGGCAGCGTCAATAAAACTGGGACGATTCCCTTTTTTTGTACTGGCATGAAGTGTAAACTGACTGATTAGCAAAATATTGCCATCGACAGCCGCCAAATCCAGATTCATTTTCGCGTCGGCGTCGTTGAAAATTCGCATACCAACAATTTTTCGACTAAGCCAGTCTACATCTTCGCGGGTATCGGTATGTGTTATACCGAGCAGAACTAAAAACCCCGTGTTAATTTCTCCTTTAATCTGGTTATCAATTGTAACAGAAGCATGCGTAACCCGTTGAATAACAGCAATCATATTGGCATCAAAATGGCGGCTAAAAGTTGTTCGTTCAAAACGGTACATTTTCGCCAAAAGTATTACTATTTGTTTTGTCTTTTACGTTCATTACGCCACATAAATTCATGATTCCTACAGAAAATACCGTAACTTTTTGATTGGCAGCCATTTTGCTCGATTTATAAGCAGATTTAGTCCTTACAGAATCCTTCCGATTATTCTGAATTTCTTTTACCGCATACTAAAAAAATAAAAATGAATTAAACCTTAGGCAAGGGTATATGTCGTTATTAAATAATCAGTCGTTCATGTTATAACTAATGCCCAAATATGAATAGAAAATTGTTTGTTATATTGATTCTGCTAGCGGCTGCAGTTGCCCCGATCGGGTATTTTTCACTGCTGCTAAACTGTATAAATGAGACTACGGATACTAACAACACTCTCAATTCTACGGGGGTTGTTCTACAAACAATAGCCTTACTGATTTACACTTCCTTCGGTATTCGCTTTTTTAACCGGCATATCAATTTTTCTCGATAGGCCTCATGCCATCCCCCAATAAACTACTGGCCGAAGCATAATTATTATCTTCCTTCAGTCTGGTATCAGTTATTGTTGGTTTGGCCCAGGGCACAAAAAATCTGTGGGATTACTAAGTAAAAACGCTTAGTAATCCCACAGATTTTTTGTATTCGTTAATCGACTCTTAATGGCAAGGATAGGCCCGAATAGATCTACTTGAAGATACTTTACACGCCTAGTAACCAACCCAGAAAAGCACCGAACATCACAATGGCTTGGCAAAACAGATAGAACGAAATGGCAAACACTATTGTCCAGGGGCCGGGAATAAGCTGGCGAAAGTTAACGGAATAGGTACGACTAGCAGAGAGAGCAGAAAGTGAATTCAAAATACGATTCATGGTAGTTCAAGTTATAGTGATGCACAAATCTATATCAAGTATAATTACCTATAATACTTTGTAGGTAATTAAATCACATTTTAATGCATATTTAATCTATACTAAGAATAGTATAGTACAATATAACTATTACCGTACTCTTTATAAGTACTATGGTATATTGTTAGATTACTTTATTTCTGCATAGCATGATTAACAATCAGAAGCAGGATCGTGGAGAAGATTGATAATAGAAAGGCAATTGTCCCGAATAAATAGCTCCCCGTGTAAACTAGATGCATACTGATCAGCAATAGAGCTAGCGCTTTAACGCACAGAATAGGGAAAAGATAATGGAGTAGTTTATGAAGCATTACTAATCCAGATAGAATAAAGTTGGTTGAGTTTTGGAAAATAATAAAAAAACCAATCAACGTCAACTTTCAATTAGATATTAACTAAACAATCAAAATAATCAACAATATTATACAATTTTGTTACCTAAATATCAACTGGTTGACGTTTTACACGCCTGCGAGAAGTTGAATGGTTGTGACTAAGCCGAACAAACTTAAATCCACATTCTTGACAGGTATAAGATTTAACAAAAGATATCCGCCGAAGCCACCCTTTTCGAGGGCCACGCTCCACATCAGAATCTCCACAGGAGGGACATCGACGAACCAATGCAATCCGCCGGTAACTATATATCAGTAACGCCATCAGCGCAATGATTACGGCAAAGAGTAGTGTTAATTCTATTAAGTCTTGAAGGAGCATAAAAGTAGAGTTGAGCAACGAAAAGGCTTGTGCAAAATCCTTGCCTTTAATCAATTCCAGGGCTACAATCTATTAGCTACTTCCCCTGATCCCTTTCTTTCATTGCCTGATTGAGTCTCTATAGCCTCTAAAAAGGGGGAATTTCCCATTACCACGTGTTAGCATTTAACTCACTTTTGCACAAGTGGAAACAGGGTTTACTACTTATCCACGCATTTAATATATCTATTCACATCTAATTAGTAAAAAAATGAAGACACGTTTTTCGTTGCTTGCCCAACTTAGCTTAGGATTAATTTCCTTCATGTTTTTTATAGTCTTTTCCTGCAAAGGTCCAGAAGGGCCGCAGGGGCCAGCCGGTCCAACGGGAGCAACAGGGGCTGCTGGAGCGACAGGGGCAACGGGCCCACAGGGGGTCAGCGGTTCTACTGGAGCAACAGGACCACAGGGGGTCAGTGGTGCTACCGGAGCGACAGGAGCGCAAGGTCCAATGGGGAATGCCAATGTGGTTTATACTGCCTGGAAACCTGTTGATGTCAGCACAAACTATTTCCGAACATCCGACAATACACAGGTATATCTGGGGAATGATGGTAATGCAACCAGCCCGCTTCTCACAACTGATGTTATTAATAAATCAATTGTTTATGTCTACTTTAAATTTGGCCAGCAATTGTATGACAACGCTACCGGCGAGTATAAGCTTGTGGAGAGAATCCAGCCAAATTATGCCTATGGTAATGTTAAAATAACTGGGCGTACGACTAACAAAGCTGAAGACTATATCCAGTATTATGTAGCTCAGGATCAGATGGCTGTCAACAATCTTCACTTTTACATTTGGCTCTATCCTCAGCAGTACGACCAGGCAACCCAAAAACAAGTTCCTATCCCTGATTTGCTTAACAAAACGGCTACAGATTTCCGGGCTATGGTTAAAGACATGCCGCAATACCGTATTGTCATTGTGAACGGTAATGTTGCAGGTGGCCGGGCAGCCTCGATTGATTATAAAGACTATGCGGCTGTTAAACAGGCCTACAATTTGCCTGACTGATCTCCAATTCTGTGCGTTGGGTGATTTGTATGCCCTGTGAACGATTCGCCTAAGATGATAACTAGCTCCGAAGCCATTTTGACGCGCTGAGTCAGTGACGGCTTACGACTTATCTGCACATTTAATTTATTTCTATTCACCACTTAAGCAATACAGCATGAAAACATATATTTCGGCCTTAACCCAGACTAGTCTTGGGTTAATTGCTCTGCTCTTTCTATTTATTATTTCCTGTAAGGGACCCGAAGGTCCAGTAGGACCAACTGGCCCGACTGGGGCAACCGGAGCTGCTGGCGCAACGGGCCCACAAGGAGCTAGTGGGGTTACTGGCGCAACGGGCCCACAGGGGGCTAGCGGAGTTGCTGGTGCAACAGGTGCTCAAGGGGCACCTGGGAATGCCAATGTCGTTTACACCGCCTGGAAACAAGTTGATGTCAGTGGCAATTACTTTCGAACGCCGGATAACTTTCGCGTTGATCTAGGGAATGATCAGAAAACAGCGAATACGCTTCTTACCGCCGAGACGTTGGACAAATCGCTTGTCTACGTATATTTTAAAGTTGGCCGGACAATTTATGACAATGCAAACGCGTCTGTTAAATTAACGGAATTTATTGAGGCTAGTAGCACCTATGGAAATACTAAAATTCCGGGGCGAACGGGAACAAAATACGAAGATTATATCTCCTATAATGTGAACCACGATTACCTGGGAGTCAATTACTTACGCTTCAATGTCAACCTTAACACCAATAGCTACGATCAGGCAACTCAAAAACAGGTCGCTATTCCTGACTTGCTTGGCAAAACGGCTGCAGATTTCCGGGATATGGTTAAAGATTTGCCACAATATCGCATTGTAGTCGTTACTGGCAGTGTTGTCGGCGGTCGAGTAGCAGCGATTAATTACAAGGATTACGCAGCCGTTAAAAAAGCGTATAATCTGCCCGATTGAGTTTTTCTTCCTCCATTTGCAAAAAAGGTCACCCTGATTTAGGTGACCTTTTTGATTTTATATAAGTAAATTAACGGTTTTAGATTCTTGTTGGCCATTAGTAACAAAATGAGTTTACAAACTTTTATGGCCGATTATCAATCCCCGAAAGACCGGGCATACACGGATATGCTCATCAATGCTGCCTCAAAAGAGGCTAAAGCATTTTTAAATCTTAAGCATACCGCTGAACGAAAGGATGGCGTCATTCCAATAAAGTATCGGGAGTTAATGTCGATAGCGGTTGCCCTGACAACCCAATGCGCTTATTGTATTGAATCCCATATCAACAATGCGGTTGAGGCCGGTGCTACTCGAGAAGAGATTGCCGAAACCGTTTTCATTGCAGCTGCACTTCGGGCGGGTGGTGCTGTTGGCACCGGCCTGCTGGCTATGCGTCTTTTCGAAGAAGCCAGTGCAGCCAATCCGTGATTGTCACTTTTTGTTGCTGTAACATCCAGATTGCCCAGAAGAGAATCTCTCAAAACCGAAATTCTCTTTAGGGACTTAGCCAGCATGCCAACGATCACATCAAAACACCCTGAAAAACCTCATCCAGTCGGGATACAGGCTTGATACTGATTTTGTAGCCTTTCGTATCCAAACCTTTCATATTGTATTTAGAAATAAAAATCTTTTTGAAACCCAGTTTTTCAGCTTCCGCAATTCGCGACTCAATTCGACTGACAGCCCGTACTTCCCCACCTAGTCCTACTTCAGCAGCAAAAGCCACCGATGGCGGAATGGCAATATCCTCATAACTCGACACGACAGCCGCACATACAGCCAAATCAATCGCCGGATCTTCGACGCGCAAGCCACCGGCAATATTCAGAAACACATCCTGCTGACCTAATCGAAAACCTCCACGCTTTTCCAGTACGGCCAATAGCATATTTAATCGTTTGGCATCGAAGCCCGTACTACTTCGCTGCGGTGTACCGTAAGTAGCCACGCTAACCAGTGCCTGAGTTTCGATCATTAATGGCCGATTCCCTTCCAGCATAGAACCGATTGTTACTCCACTCAACGCTTCATCACGCTGAGAGATTAGAATTTCGGAAGGATTCGTTACCTGACGCAAACCCGTACCGAGCATTTCGTAAATACCGAGTTCGTCGGTACTGCCGAAACGATTTTTCGTCGTTCGCAGAATTCGGTAGGTAGTATGACGGTCACCTTCAAACGTCAATACTGTATCGACCATGTGTTCCAGTACTTTCGGACCGGCCAGTGAGCCCTCTTTGGTGATATGACCAATCATAAAGACCGGAACCGCGCTTTCCTTGGCATATTTCATGAATTCAGCCGTACACTCACGCACCTGCGAAACACTCCCCGCCCCCGATTCGACCAACGACGATTGCATGGTTTGAATCGAATCGACAATCAGAATTTCCGGTTCGAAATGCTCGACTACCCGGAAAATATTCTGTGTGGAGGTTTCCGTCATGACATGGCAATCGCTGGTAGGTGCATCAAGTCGTTCGGCACGCATTTTTATTTGCTGTTCGCTCTCTTCACCCGACACATATAACACCCGCATTCCGGCCAAACTCAGGGCAATCTGTAAAAGCAAAGTCGATTTACCAATACCAGGCTCTCCCCCAATAAGCACCAGCGAGCCGGGAACAATGCCCCCGCCCAACACCCGATTTAATTCGCCATCGGTTGTTCGAACGCGGGGTTGCTCTTCGTAATTAATTGCATGAATCGCCTTGGGTTTTGCTGCGACTTTCAGACTACCGAGCCCGCCCGATGAGGGGCTTCGCCAACTTCCTTTTTCAGGTTCGTCTTTCTGAACAAGCTCTTCAACGAACGTATTCCATTCGCCACACGACGGGCAGCGGCCCAACCATTTGGCGGACTGCATTCCGCAATTTTGACAGAAATAGGTGGTTTTTACTTTGGCCATATTGGAGTAGCTAGCCGTTAGCAATCAGTGATTTTTCAATAAATCGTTCCCAGCCTTTAAACCTGCATACAAGTAGTCTGTCAAAGCCTCTGAACGTTCACTAATGCTATTTACGGGATACTGAAATAACGCCATTCACTCAAAATTAGTTGGCTTTCTGTACCCTAATCGTCCAATTTCCGTTTATCAAATTGTATTCTTATTTACAACTAGCTATGAACAAAATCCTGGTTTTCGTTTCATTGACGTTACTGCCCTCTTTTGTATTTGCGCAGGGCTTTCAAATTGGCATAAAAGGAGGAATCAATCTCTCCAGATTAAGTTTTGGCAATTTCGTTTCGACAGGTACTAACTCCAATGGATCACCTAATGTGAATGTTGATGGGCAAACGTTTCGGGATAATCTGAGTGCCAGCCTTAATACCAGAACGGGTACATCGTTTGGGATCTATACGCGTTTTGGCCGGAATCTGTTTATACAGCCCGAACTCCTTTATTCAACTCGCGCAGGCTCCTTCGATGTGATTAGAAATGGGCAAACGGAAACGGTAACGGTAAAAACGACTAGCTTCGACGTTCCTGTACTGTTAGGAATCAAAGGTGGACCGATTCGGATTGTTGCGGGGCCAGTGGCGTCATTCCGAATTAGTGACAATCAAACGTTGGGGCAGGCGGTTCAGCAGTACACAAATGGAAGCCTAAACGATGCCTGGTCGCAAGCGTATTATGGCTATCAGGTGGGTGGTGGACTGGATATCGGCTCGCTTGGCCTCGATGTTCGTTATCAGGGCAACATCACGGAAGTCGCTCAGATTCAGGGCAATTCTGGTCAATTTAACCAGGGCATGAGAACCTGGCAAATTACATTGGCTTACAAGATTTTTTAAGGGTTAACCTCACTGAAGCGTAAAAAACAAACCGTTGCTGTCCACTCCAAAGGAGTTTGCGGCAACGGTTGTTTGGTTTATTAACCCACTAAATATTGCTTTTTTACTTACTGCCTCTCGGTTCTAGTTGTAAAGCCGGTGCCAGTATTGAGCCAGTTGTTGCGAAATATCTTTCATCCGCCGACGCGAGATGGCGACTTCGCGACCATCCGCCAGACGAATCTGACGATCACGATTAAAAATATTCCGCTGAACATAAGCCAGATTAACTATATACGATTTATGGATTCTCAGGAACATGGTTACGTCCAGCGTTTTCTCAAATTCTTTAAGGGTTTTTGATACTAAAAACCGCTTACGATCGCGAGTGTGCAGAAACGTATAATTTCCTTCTCCCTGAAGACACAAAATATCGTCTACAGAAATAAAAATTGTTCGGTTCAAATAAGGTAAGGCAATCCGTTGACTGCTACGCTGATAGGAAGATGGAAATTGGGGAACGATTGAAATCGGCTGAATAGAAGAAAAGATAGTAGCATCCATGGGAATAGAGTAGTTTTGGTTTGGTTTCTTGATGAAGCAAAACTACCTGATGACCATTGGATCAAAAAAAACGTCCTGATGAACAAGGGCCGAAAAACTCATTCAACCAATTGCTTATCAGGACGTTACGAATAGAATTCGTATATTCTTTGGGTGATTGTACTCTTCCTATTGCGTAAAACTACGTAGTGACGAACTATGTAAATCTTCGCTACTATTTTCGGGAAATCCCATGCTTTATCCTACACTAAAGCCAATGGCTGAAAACTTCGAATTCGATCTACAAACATTTGTGCACGACGACGTGAAATTTTCACTTGCTGCCCGTCGGTTAATTCGAGCTCTCCTTCTTTTTTCACAAAAAATTTGCGTACAAAACCAAGGTTAACAATACATGATTTATGCACTCGAACAAATGGCTGTCCTTCGAGCATCAATTCGTATTCTTTCAGCGTACGAGATACCAGCATTTTTGTACCATCTCGCAAAAAGAATTTCGTGTAATTTCCGCATCCTTCTAAACGAACAATTTCATCAACAGATATTGTGCGTTTCCGGTCGTAAAAAGGGATGAGTAGTTTCTGGAGGCAAGCCGAATCGGCAATTTTTTCCACACTATTGTGGAAAGTTCTGGACGCCGTGTCAAAAAGAGAGTCGTTAGTGAATGCAGTCATAACCGTCTGATAAGGTATTTGATGAATTGAAATTAGAGATTGAAACTCAGAAACTTACTTGCCCATTTATCTGGATAATTACCCGTAGAAATTGACAATGCACAGCCAATAGTCGTACAAGAATCAGTCCTACTTATTAAAATATGTCTCCATTTCTTCAATATCGTTATAACTAATTAATATTCAGGGCTAATTTGCCACTCAATCAACATTATTATCAACTTCTTTCAGGTAAAGTTTTTCTTATTATTATTCTATTTTTCTTACCAGTAACTAGTTTGACTATAAAAGCGAAAGCCTACAAGGATGCCCAGGTTTTTACGTAAAAATGTCAATCTGATATGGTCGCAGAGACCTATATTTTACTATCTATCTTGTCACAAGTCCAACTCAGTTCGTATGCTCTTCTCATTTTGCCTACCTTTGTGGCTGCGAATCGCTTAAAGAGTAGTTTATGCTGGATAAAGTAAGAGAACTCCATCAGGAAATTGATCAATATACGGTTACATCGCCGGAACAATTAGAGCAGTTCCGAATGCGATTTATTAGCCGAAAAGGTGTCGTTACGGAGTTATTTGACCAACTGAAAAGCGTACCCCAATCTGACCGGCGAGCGGTTGGTCAGGAATTGAACGGCTTAAAAAATCTGGCGCAGGAACGTTTCGAGTCATTTAGCCAACTTATTGATGAGCAGCGTGCATCCGCCAACAACGCTCCCCCCGTTGATCTGACATTACCGACAATACCCAATCTAACCGGAACACAGCATCCATTGAGTCTGGTTCGTCAGCGTATCATTCAGATTTTCGAACGGATTGGCTTCAACGTGGCCGATGGTCCAGAAATCGAATCAGACTGGTATAACTTCGGGGCTCTGAACTTCCCCGACAACCACCCGGCTCGGGATATGCAGGACACGTTTTTCGTCGAAAAGCGAAACAGCAATTCGGAAGAAGACTCTCCAACGGATGTACTGCTACGGACACATACTTCGAACGTACAAATCCGCCTGATGGAGCGTCAGAAGCCACCTATCCGGTCGATTATGCCAGGGCGTGTATACCGAAATGAAACCATTTCGGCGCGGGCACACTGCATGTTCCACCAGGTTGAAGGCATTTATATTGATCGCAATGTCGGATTTAAAGACCTGAAGGATACGCTATATCATTTCGTAAAGGAAATGTTTGAGCCCGGTACGCAGATCCGTTTCCGGCCCTCCTACTTCCCTTTTACAGAACCCAGCGCTGAAATTGATATTTCGTGCCAGATCTGTGGCGGCAAAGGCTGTAACATCTGCAAACATTCAGGCTGGGTCGAAATTGCGGGATCGGGTATGGTTGATCCTCAGGTAATTGCCAATTGTGGTATCGATCCCGAAGAATACACTGGTTTCGCGTTTGGTATGGGTATCGAACGGATTACACAGCTGAAATACGTCGTAAACGATCTGCGTCTATACACCGAAAACGACGTCCGTTTCCTCCGCCAGTTTGAAGGACTTTAATCAATGAGTGAAATCGGACCGCCGAAGCGGAACGAAAGAGTGAATGAGCGAATACTAATTCGCCAGTCGGGCTACCGAACCAACACTCTTTCGCTCCGCTTCAGCGGTCCGATTTCACTCTTTCACTCTTTATCCATGTCTCCAATTCGACTTTCTGATTTGGCTTTTACGCTCGAGGCCGTCCTGGACGAAGCTTTCGGACAGAAGGCCATGTGGGTGGTGGCCGAAACGAGTGATATTAAGAATTATCCGGATCGAGGTTATTGCTTCCTAACCTTGGTGGAACGCGATTCTGCCAGCCGTGAAACGCTGGCGAAACTTGAAGCCTGCATCTGGCGTCGAAACTACCATACGATTGGCGATTTTGAACGGGAAACGGGCGTAGCCTTTGCCCGAAATATTCAGTTGCTTTTACTAGTATCGGTCAGTTACAGCCCAGTGTATGGATTAAGGCTGGAAATTCTGAAGATTGACCCGTCGTACACGCTCGGAAATCTCGAACGGGAACGCCAGGCCGTGCTTGACGCACTCGTACGCGATCACCCAGATTTAATCTGGATCGAAGCCGGGCATTACATTACGGCCAATCAACTTATTCCCCGCTCTCCTGTTATACAGCGGCTGGCGTTGATTGCGGCACCTAATTCAGATGGCTGGCGGGATTTTCGTCATGAATTAGCGCAAAATCCGTTTGGCTATGATTTCATAGTCGATGAGTTTCTGACGCAAGTGCAGGGTCAGGGTGCCGAACGAGCAATTTGTGGACAATTGGAACGCATCCGAACCAATGGTGTAGCCTACGATGCCGTTGTAATTGTGCGTGGTGGAGGCTCGCAATTGGATTTTGGTTCGTTTGATACCTATCTGATGGGCCAGACGGTAGCCGGTTTTGGCATCCCGATTATTGCCGGAATTGGGCATGAGCGCAACGTGAGTATCACCGACTTGCTATGCCATCAGAGTGTCAAAACGCCCACCAAGGCGGCCGCATTTCTGATCGAGCATAATCGGCAATTCGAAGAATCCTGCCTGTACCTCCGCGAGCGATTGCTTGTCGCTGCCCGCGACGCTATGCTGTCGGCTCGCGAAAATCTGGACCGGGAAACCGAACGATTGCGCTTTGTGGGTTATACTTATTTCCGTGAGCGACACACAAATCTAGCCGAGAAAGCTGTTACTCTCCGCCATCTCGATCCGTCAAATGTGCTCCGCCGTGGCTATGCTCTCTTACTTCGTAATGGCCGAATACTGACGCAGGTTCGGGGTATCCAACCCAACGACCAACTTCAGGTACAAATGCATGATGGAACGATAGATACTAAAGTTATAGAGTTGTAATGTTTTACGCATTTACTTTACAGCCATGTAACTCTATAACTTTACAACGCTACAACTCCCAAAACGAATGACTTATCAGGATGCCTACGACCAACTGACAACTTTAGTTGACGAAATTGAAAATGAGCAGGTTCCCTTAGATGAACTGCCAGCCAAAATACGATTAGCGACGGAGTTGATTACATTCTGTCAGGAACGACTTCGGGCTGTTGAAACGGAGTATCAGGAAGTTATCGAAAAGTTACCTAAGCGATGAATTAGGATTTTTATTAGACGGTTATAGATAACCTTTGCCAAACCTTGCCTATTTTTATCCCCTGTGAGTGTCCAATGGTATTTATCGAAGAGGGTTTGATTGTGGTGAAAGGACGAATCACGAGTGTACTGCCTGATTGAGTTATTGTCTCTATGAATTTATTCACTAATATAACGAATGCATTAAATTCGGATGTTTTGTCACGTATTGCTACGTATATCGACGAACCACCCGCAAAAACCAGCAAAGCTGTCAATGGCCTTGTCTATACAATTGTTGGCGGCCTGATGAAGCGTACCACCAGCGAAATAGGTGTTAATCAACTGTATAACCATATTCAGAAAGGTCGTTTTGACGGGAGCGTCGTCGAAAATCTACCCGCTACCTTACGCGATCCAAACCTGACGAATACACTTATTATGCAGGGCAATGACGTGATTAGTCACTTGCTGCCTGCGATGAAAAGCTCGATTGGGAATATGATCTCGCTGTATGCCGGGATTCGGAACTCATCGGCAATTGCCTTACTTGGGCTCACCACAAACATCGTTCTTCAGGTTCTGGGTAAGCAGGTAAAAGATCAAAAACTGGATGCTGATGGCCTAGCAGCTTCGTTATTCGGAGAGCGCGAAACCTTTGTCAACACAGTTCCAGATGATTTTATGCCTCAGTTAGTCGAGAAAGTTGGCCTTCATCAGGTTGTTGCGGGTTTGGCGCTGCCTGCCCGTCGATCCTCCAGCGAATCGTCTGGTCGATCCACCACAACGACTACGCGTCCGCCAGTTAGTTATGAGCCCGTCGAGGATGGTGAAGCAGAGAATGAAACGTTGACCAAATGGGGCGTTGGTGCCTTGATTGCGGTTGCACTGAGTATTGGCGGCTATTATTTGTATCAGAATACGCAACGTTATTCAAACGGGCAAGACGAAGTAGGCGACGAAACAACAATCGTGACTGACACAGCTCAAGCGGATACGGTTACCCGTTCATTGGCGGTTCCGGTAGATACGACGGCAAAATCCGTGGCACCGAAATCTACTTCTATAGCGACTACGACAACACTCGTGGCTTCTACCTCCATTGCGCCGACAGCTTCAGGAAATCTAACTAGTCAGATGACACCGTATGTGTCGAATCCTACGCTACCTAAAGGGCGTGTATTTCCTTTGACGGCCGTTACATTTCAACCCGGTTCGCTTTCTATGACCAGCGGGGGGCAGGCTACCATTAATGAATTAGCAACCATACTCAAAACGTATCCGCAGCTTCAGATTCAGTTGGTTGGCTATGCGAATGATGCTCAGGGGGATATTACGAATAAGAGTCTGTCTTTCAAGCGTGTCAATCAAATCAAGCAACAGCTGGTAACGGCGGGTATCAACTTTATTCGCGTCGATGCCATTGGCCGAGGTACGGGTGTACCTAAAAATGATACGTCGGGTATACCACGGCCAACTCTGCGAAAAATAGATCTGAAGGTTGTTGTTAAATAAATTTTAACCTCATCAGCATTGCGACAAAAACGCCTTTCTGACTAGTCAGAAAGGCGTTTTTGTCTTTATTCTATTCCCTCCATTGGTAAGATCATCTGAATAGTTTCTCTAAACAACTTCTGCCAGTGTCAGTTCATAACGAAAGTGACTAACTAATTAATCGTTATGAACTCAGAAACAGGAAAAACCGCTCTGATTACAGGTGCATCGAGTGGCATCGGTCAGGAACTCGCTAAACTGTTCGCGCAGGATGGCTATAATTTAGTACTGGTAGCCCGAAGTGACGACAAACTGGATCGACTAGCGGATGTCTTTAAAAATAACTACGGTACCCAGAAAATAACTGTTATCGGGAAAGATCTGTCGACCGAAGACGCGGCTCAGGATGTCTACGATCAGGTGAAAGCCCAGGGAATCCAAGTTGATGTGCTGGTCAATGATGCCGGGGTCGGATTATATGGCCTGTTTGCAACGGATACGGATTGGGAACGTGAGAAAGCGATGATTCATCTCAACATTCTGACGCTCACCCAGATGACCAAACTATTCCTCTATGACATGCTGTCGCGAAATGAGGGGAAAATATTGAATCTGGCATCGTTGCTTTCCATTGCCCCATCACCATTAATGGCCGTTTATGCGGGTACTAAGGCGTATGTGTACAGCTTTACCCAATCACTCATTAATGAACTGAAGGACACAAATGTAACGGTTACGGCGCTCTTGCCTAATGCTACCGACACCGATTTTTTCCATAAAGCGGGAGCGCAGAATACGAAAGTAACGGATGAATTGCAGGACCCTGTAATGGTTGCGCAGGATGGCTACAATGCACTTATGGCCGGTAAACACAAAATTGTGCCAGGTGGCATTAAAAACAAATCGTATGAAATCCTGTCGTATGTAGCTCCTCAGGAAGCGGTAGCGTCTATGATGCGGGACAAAATGTCGCCTAAACCCGAACCAGAAACCGAGAAAGAAACGACTATTCCGCTTGCCTGGGGAATTGGTTTCGGATTGGCCGTTATTGCGGGCATTGCGTTAACCATTGGTTATAAAAATACCAGCGATTTCAAGAAAGCCCGCTATCGATATAAAGCCAAATCAGCAGGTGATTTTATTTCGGATACTGTTTCTTCAGTTATTGATTCGGTAGTCGATACGGTTATCGATGCGTATCAAAACACGAAGGCGAAAGCCGAAGATGTGCTCGCCAAAAAGGAAGAAATTGAAGAGGAAGTAGCCGCCTAAACTTATAAAATCGTCTCTTAAGGTTGTACAGACTCTTAGGAATTGCCGTTAATTATGAAAAATTCATCTTTCTGGCGAATCGCTACAGCCGCGATTGCCGTTGGTAGCATTATCTATACAACGATACTTAGCAACGAAGCCAATATCAAGAAAAATGACGAGGAGTCTGATGAGCAGGGTGGCTCGGAATATGAGTATGATGTTCCTCCTGAATATCAGCACGTATTCGAGAAAAATAGCCTTGTTCCGGCAGGTTGGGCGTTTGGCGTTGTCTGGTCAACGATTTATTCTGGCCTGACAGCGCTCTCGATTCATCAAGCGTTGCCATCACAGGAGTCGAATCCGCGCTACACCCGAGCTTTGCCATGGTGGTGGGCTAGCTGGGCCTTGAATGCCATTTTTGGACGGTTTTTCGCCGAAAATGATTCCCAAAGCATCGTCATCTCTGATCTCACGACAAAGCTAAATTTAGGGGCTGCATTGGCCTTACATGATAGTCTGGAGATTGGAAAAGTAGATGCACCTGCCCCCGAAAAATACCTGCGAATTCCAGTGAGCCTATATGCTGGCTGGTTAACAACTGCAACGGTGGTTGGTACACCCAATACATTACTGGCATTGGGCGCCTGGAGGCCTAAAGGTGAGCGCGATGAATTGATTGCATCCGGAATTTTAAGTGCAACGGCTGCAGCCGGTTACGCCATTGGCCGCTGGCTAAACGACCCTTGGTATATGGTTCCATTTGTGGCTGGCTTTTCGGGCATTGCTACTCGTCAATGGAAAAAGCAATCGATTGTCGGCTGGACAGCTGCTACGTTGGCAGCCGCTTACGTTGGCTTATTAGCGTATTGGCTTCCCAAAGGTAAATTCTATGACTACGATCAAGTAGTCGTTTACGATGCGGATGTCGAAGTGCTACCAGGGCCAATCGGGAACGAAGAACCGCATCAGGCTGAAATTGCCCGCGAGCGGATGAAGCCTATAGAAGCTGAAGGATTAGATTAGACAGCTATCGTTCAACAGAAAAGCCGCCTTGTGAAGGGCGGCTTTTTGTTTTGATAAGTACATATCCAATTTATTCTTATGAATTACATTAAGTTTGTTGCCCGTGTCCTCACAGACACCTATGCGTCAGCAACGCTATCCCTCCGGAAAGGTGTCTGTGAGGACACAGACACGGGAGAGTAGGCTTCTAAAACGGTCGCAATGCTTTCACGAAACGACCTTTGAAATAATCGGCGTATAGATTATCCTCACGAACCCCGCGCGACGATGAGGCATGAATAAACCGGATATTCTGCGTACCATTTACTTCCGTTACGATTCCTGTGTGCGAAACGTAACCAGCCTGCCCTTTATCCGGTACGAAAAAAATTAAATCGCCGGGCATAATCTCATTTACTTCTACTTCACGGCCAACTTCCGATTGCTGCCACGAGATGCGTGGCATTTTCAATCCTACCGTACTAAACACAGCATAAACAAGGCCTGAGCAATCGATACCATCTGTTGTATTTCCTCCTGAGCGATAAGGAGTTCCCGTATAGGTACGCGCAATCTTTACTACTTCAGGCACATAGCGATCTTCGTACGTGCGCGTGTCGACCACTTTTCCAGTAGGTTTGGCCGGAACTGCTGGCGGACGAGCTGGGGCTTTACCAGTGGGTGTTCGGCGAGCAACCGACCGTGAAGACGATGAACTTCGACTGACGGAAGGGCCTGAAGAACGAAGAACTTCACAGGCCGTAAGAGTTGAAATAAGGCAGGTACTCAACAGTACAGGACGGAGCATTTCCCGGAGCCAGCGTTGTTGCATACGAGGAAGGGTTAGGTGATAGGTGCGTTTATTTAACGTAAAAGCACATAGTAACATGTGCAACCTATCAAAATTTCATGGATAATGCAATGCGTTTGCGGGCTTTATCGACTTCCATGACCTTCACTTTTACCTTCTGGAACACTTTTACAACAGTTTTCGGATCGGAAACGTAGTGATTCGCGAGTTGCGATACGTGTACCAACCCATCCTGTTTGACACCAATATCGACAAAGGCCCCAAAAGCCGTAATATTCGTCACAACACCCGGCAACACCATTCCTTCATGCAAATCATCGACTGATCGAATGCGTGTATCGTACTCAAATACTGAGAGTTGTTCGCGAGGATCGCGGCCGGGTTTGGCAAGCTCAGCCAGAATATCAAGCAAGGTGGGTAAACCAGCGGTATCAGTAATGTAGCGTTCCGGTTTGATTTGTTGGCGCAATTCAGGCCGACGAATCAGATCACTAACCGTACTACCCACATCGGCAGCCATCCGTTCAACAATCGTGTAGCGTTCGGGATGAACGGCGCTATTATCCAGCGGATTCCTGGCTTCATCGATCCGTAAAAATCCGGCACATTGTTCAAACGCTTTTGCCCCCAACCGAGGTACTTTTTTGAGTTGTTCACGAGATGTAAATGCGCCATGTTCAGCTCGATACGACACAATATTGTTGGCTAGTTGCGGTCCCAGGCCCGACACATACCGCAGCAAATAAGCGCTAGCCGTATTAAGCGATACACCAACCTGATTTACACAGCTTTCAACTACTGTATCCAAGCTATCTTTCAAAGCCGGTTGATCGACATCATGCTGATACTGTCCAACACCAATAGATTTCGGATCGATTTTCACCAATTCAGCCAGCGGGTCCATCAAGCGACGGCCAATACTGACGGCTCCCCGTACAGTTACGTCATGATTCGGAAATTCACTGCGCGCTACTTCTGAGGCCGAATAAATTGACGCCCCCTGCTCACTTACCATGAAAACAGGAATCGCTTTACCCACGGTATTGGCCAGGTTAAGGCTTTGAATAAATTCCTCCGTTTCACGACCAGCCGTTCCGTTGCCGATCGCAATGGCATCTACCTTGTACTGCACTACTAATTTTTGAACCGTTTGGGCCGCCTGCTGTCGCTGCGCTTCCGATTGAGCCAGGTACAAAACAGTATCTGTGAGCAAATTTCCCTGTGCGTCCAGACAAACCGTTTTGCATCCCGTTCGATAACCGGGATCAATAGCCAGTACTCGTTGCTGACCAAGCGGTGGACTGAGCAGCAGTTGGCGTAGATTATCAGCAAAAATCTGAATTGCTTCCGTATCCGCTTTTTCTTTTGAGCTATTGGAAAATTCGGTTTCGAGCGACGGTTTCAGCAATCGTTTGTAGCCATCCCGGATAGCTAAGTACATCTGTTCTTTACAGGCCGAGGTCCCCGATCGTTCAGCGACAAACTGCCGTTCCAGTCGATCAAGAGCGGCATCCTCATCGGGGCCAACGCTAACGCTTAAAAAGCCCTCGGTCTCACCCCGTCGAATAGCCAGTAATCGGTGCGAAGGCACTCGGCGAAGGGGTTCGGCAAAATCGAAGTAGTCTTTGTATTTGATACCTTCTAGCTGCTTATCTTTTTTCACCGTTGACCGAATAATTGCCTCTCGTTCAAACAGATTCCGAACCCGCTGACGAGCATCGGCGTCTTCGCTAATACGTTCAGCCAGAATATCGCGAGCGCCCTGTAAAGCATCACCCACAGTGGGTACCGCATCTGATAGATATCGTTGTGCAACTCGCTCAGGATCAGATTCACGCTGATTGAAAAGTACATTCGCAAGTGGCTCCAGACCGCGCTCTATCGCCAGAACGGCCCGAGTTTTTCGCTTTTGTTTGTAGGGCAAATACAGGTCTTCGAGATCAGTGAGCGAGTCGGTCGATTCAATTTTTCGGCGGAGTTCGGGCGTGAGTTTTCCTTGTTCGTCGATGGATTTCAGAATGGCTTCCCGACGCTTATCGAGTTCCTGTAGTTTCTGATAAGTCTCCTTAATCTGACCAATCTGGATTTCATCAAGTGGACCACGATCGGATGATGCGGTGGCTTCTTTACGATAACGGGCAATAAAAGGAACAGTAGCTCCACCGTTGAGTAATTCAATAGTAGCGATCACCGACCGATGATTCAGGCCGAGTCGGGCAGCTACCCGTTGTTCAATGGATTGGGTCATAGTACATACTCGCCAAACAGTAATCAGCAGTTATTTTCTGACTACTACCTGACCATTTATTTAGATCACAAAAATGGGGTAGGGAATGAATAGGGCAAAAAAAAACATGCCATCTGGCATGTTTTTAACAACGGGGTGTCTTTATATCTTACAATTAAGCTATTTCGACGTTAACGGCGTTTAGGCCTTTTTTACCGCGTTCGACGTTGAATTTCACTTTGTCGTTTTCGCGGATTTGGTCGATGAGGCCAGTAGCGTGTACAAAAATATCTTCGCCACCTTCATCTGGTTTAATGAAGCCAAACCCTTTGGTCTCATTAAAGAATTTTACAGTTCCTGTTTGCATTGCTTGTTTTAAATTTGGGCGAATAACGACACAATAAAATTGATTTCCAAATGTATTTTTGATTTTTCGTTGATTATTTGAGTTTTTGGAAAGTCTATCCACCATTTGTTGACTCCTGATACGGCCAATTCCATCCGATAGTATACCATTAACGCTCTTTCCGTAATTTTGGCCAATTAATCGATAATCCGTTGAAGCTTGACCTCATTCTCTTCATGCGTGTACTGGGTATTATGGGAGCTTTATTGATCGGTGGACTAAACGCGGCTTCTTCACAAACCGTAATCAGCAACTCCGACGAGCCAACCCTTTATACGTATTGCCAGAAATTTCAAATCTTATATACCCAGATTCGCGAACAAAGCGTAACGCCCGACTCCGCCCGGATGCAGTTCAGCGCCATTATGCACGGATTGAAGGAACGGTTTCATAGCCTGGAAAGCTTCCAGCAGGATTCGCTGCAACGCGACAGTCTTCGCAAAACTGGTCAGTACTTCTATTTTCCAATTCGAGGCTACACAACCAGCGCTATTGGTGGCAAACGCGGGGAGGGGTATCGTGGCAATGGTTTCGATCTGTTCGATTACAATGTCCGGGGGAGCCACCCAGCGCAGGACATTTTTATTGTTGACCGCAATCAGGATAATATCGATGACCATACCGGAAGTCCGGCTGATATCCTGGCAATGACATCGGGATTGGTTATCGGCATTGAAACAGCCTGGAAACCAGGGTCTGAGTATCGGGGCGGCAACTGGATCTGGGTCTACGATCCGACGCTGCATGGCTTATTTTATTACGCCCATAATAGTCAGGTCGATGTAAAACCGGGCGAATGGGTGCAAGCTGGTCAGAAATTGGCCGAAATGGGCCGAACCGGATACAATGCCTACATGGCTCGCTCGCCAACGCACTTACACCTGATGTACCTGCAAATTCAACCCGATGGCTTGCCCCAGCCACTTAATCTGTACGAATGGCTGTTAACGGCACGATTATCGAAATAAGTTGATTTCTTATAGAATTTGCGTCGCAAACGAGCTTCTTCGAGCAAGGCTACTGATAAGCCAACTCGCGCTTATAGCTCCGAAAAACACAAATAGGAATTTAACAATCACGGGTAAATCGACACTCAACAGAGCAAACTGGAACCAGGTAACAACTGGATAATGCACAATGTAAATCCCGTATGCATTTACTGCGGCATTAGACCAAAATGCGTTTTTCTGAACTACTGTCTGTTTAAAAATGCTCAAACAGGCACCCATACTTGCCAGACAACTTGCAATAAAAGCCAGGTCGTAGAGAAAATAACCTTCCAGTGAAGTCAGTTTACCTTGTTTTACCAAATCTTCACCAAGCCCTGCAACAAACAGGACTAGCCAATAACAACCCAAGCTCAGCAGAACCCAGATGCGCCAATGCCGATTAAATAGTTTCCCGTTCTGGAATAGAAACGCTTGCCAGTCGGTACTTCCCAGGCAGGTGCCCAGAAAGAAAAATAGTAGATAAAATAATATCCGATTTAGCTGAAAATCAAAAGGCCCCCAATTTCCGATCCAGGTATATTGGCCCACCCACAAACTCAGTGGAATCAACGAAAACGCTGTTAGACAATATATTATCACTTCAAACATTAAGGGCCGTTTACTGAATACAGCTAGTTTCTGACCTGAAATCTGAAAAAAGGACGGAGTTAGCCTGAAAAACAGTACCGCCAACGCATCAAATACCAGCAGAAGCCAAAGAAACCAGGGAGGTCCTACCGGCCAACCCTGATTGACTATGTAATCGGTAAGAAAACGAATTGGATCAATGGAATGCGTAGCGATGTAAAAGGAAGGTACGTAAGCCAGTGGAATGATAATCAGCTCGGCCATAATGAACGGAATCCCCAGCCGGATAGCTCGATCTCTCAAATAGGCTTTCGGCCCTTTTTTACGAAGTCCTCGGTAAACAAACAGACCGCTGATCAAAAACATCAGCGGCATGAAAAATAGATCGTTAAACCCAATCAACCGATCCATTCCTACCCAGCGACTGGTATCAACAATCGGGGCTGTCGAATAAATGTAATGGCCAGGGTCGAAGTAGGCAAAGGTGGAATAAGCCAGGGCTGCATGGTGGGCAACGACCAGCAACGTGACAAACGAACGTAAATAATCGAGCCAAATCGACCGATGACTTCCAGTCTCCATACCAAGCTTCTGCAAAACAAATCTTTGTGTAAAAGACCTGGAAACGGGCGTTTCGTTGCACGGATGGCCTATTTGACTTTTATCTGCCTTACGATTCGCGAACGAGGTTTACCCCGGTAACCAGAAAGATCATACCAACAATAAAAGGAGCCGCAGCTTCTGCTTTTGAGATATGCATGCCCAGCGTTGGTTTGCCTTCGTCAGTCAGGAAAGCAATCAAGGCAAAAAGTACTACAACAACACCCAGGATGGTGAGCGATGCGCCGAAAAAGCGCCGAAAGTTCGTATTGTTATTATCCATAATAAGTTGTAGTGATGAACGATAAGTGATGAATGATGAGTTTTAGCGCATGAGCAAATTGTAATAATCTACTTAGCTACTCATCGGTCATCACTCATCACTTATCGCTGTTATAGGTGTTAGTCCACGCTTGCGCCCCTCTTCAAGCAAAAAAGGAAAGGCTTCATCGAGCGTGTTCGGGATCAGTCCGTCTAAAATGGCTTCGCGCAGAATGGTTTTAATCTCGCCAACTACTTTCGAAGGCGGTACACCAAACGTTTCCATAATCAACTCACCCGTGATAACTGGCTGAAAATTACGGACTTTATCGCGTTCTTCAAGATCATGCAGTTTTTGCTCCACTTTATCGAAGTTGCGGAGGTGTTTCTGCACTTTCTCGTAATTTTTCGAAGTAATATCGGCCCGGCAAAGCGCCATTAACCCTTCCAGATCATCACCTGCATCGAATAAAAGTCGGCGGAGGGCAGAATCGGTGATTTGCTCCTTCGTGAGTGCAATCGGACGCAGGTGCAGCCGAACGAGTTTCTGGACGAAGCGCATATGCTCGTTGAGCGGCAATTTCATCGTACGGAAAATACCTGGCACCCAACGGGCTCCCAAGTCTTCGTGCCCATGAAATGTCCAGCCTACTTTCGCGTCAAAACGCTTGGTAGCGGGTTTGGCGATGTCGTGCAGCAAAGCCGCCCAGCGAAGCCAAAGCTCATCGTCCGGATTAATTCTGGGCGGATTCGATTGAGTTCGATGCGCAATGTTATCCAGTACCTGTAGCGTATGGTAAAAATTATCCTTATGCCCTTTTCCTTCAATGGTTTCAACACCTTTTAACGCCACCAATTCAGGAAAAATACGCTCCAGTAAACCCGCATGATACAGCAATTTAAATCCATACGACGGCGTAGGCGACAGAATAATCTTGTTCAGCTCATCCGTAACCCGCTCCCGCGAAACAATCGTAATTCGCTCGTTCATACGGATAATTGCGTCGAACGTATCGGGTTCAATATCAAATGTCAATTGTGAGGCAAATCGAATCGCGCGCATCATCCGCAACGGATCGTCGGAGAATGTAATATCCGGATTGAGCGGAGTTCGGATAAGCTTCCGCTTGATATCTTTCAAACCGTCGAACGGATCAATCAGCTCGCCAAAGTCTTCTTTGCTTAAGCTAATGCCCATTGCGTTGATCGTAAAATCACGCCGGTTCTGATCATCTTCGAGCGTACCATCTTCTACAATCGGCTTGCGCGAATCAGCCCGGTATGATTCTTTTCGAGCACCCACAAATTCAACTTCCCAATCTTGTTCTCCCCCACTCCGCAGCATAGCCGTACCGAAATTGGGAAACACAGCTACATGCACTTGCAGCGATTTACCAACGGCTTCTGCCAGCGCAATACCACTCCCGATACAGACCACATCAATATCTTTCGACGGGCGGCCCATGACCAAATCGCGCACGAATCCACCGATCACATACGCCCGTACGCCAAGTGCATCAGCCTGACGGGCAATGGTTTCGAAAATAGGATTCTTATGGAGTGTGTCGCTGAAATTCATGATTTAGTCGGTCGTCGATCGTCGACAGGCAATAGTGAGTAGTTATTACTCCCTAGAACTATTGACTGCTGATGATTGACTCATTTTCTTATAAAACTTACTTCGCCGTTTGCTTTTAGCCGCATAATTCGTGGGCGCTTGGGCATGCCGGGAAGGGTTCCGAACCGTACGGAGATAAGGGATTCTGCTGTCGGTGGTAATTGCAGAGCCTCAAACGGAATCGCAAGTAAACCCCGTCCAAAACTGCCAATTAACCGCTGAATATCGGTATTTAATGTCCGACGAATGGCTACTTCGCCCGTTGTTTGCTGATCCGATGAGTCATCTGATTTCCAGACCAGTGAGGACAAGTTCTTACCCTGATCGTATACGACTGTCAATGGATTTTCGGCAAATTCGACCAGATCAAAGGCAACATCAGGCATTTTGACCACGTATAAGCTTAGCTGATTGGCGTTTTGAATCAGCACCGTTGGCTGCAATCCGGTCGGCATTACTGACCGAAGCGACAGGAGCTGCTCAACAGCGGCATCACTAACGGGATCAGCAGCTATCGACCACCCTGTTTCATCGGCAAGGCCGATAAGCTGTCCTTGTCGAAGTTGATAGGCAATATCTCGAATACTTGGCGTCATGGCAGAATGAATCCACAAAAATACGGCAAGTTTCCCAAATGCCGACCAATATGGCTGAATATGCCTTCCAGACCCGATCAATGAACAAAATCTGTAATGGAATGTTGAGTCTCTGATTCAGTGCGATCTTCGCCTGACTCGCCTACCTTTCACCTACTATAAACCTATGTCCGTCAAATCTGTACAGCCTCATTATCACCAGTTTTCCCATTCACTACTGGCATTAGCCATCCTAACAGCCGCCATTTATTTAGGTCAGGATATTATAGTGCCACTAGCTATGTCGGGGCTCATTGCGGTGCTCCTGCGCCCCATCGAAAGTCGATTTATTAAATGGGGAATGCATAAGGTAATTGCCATTAGCCTGGCCTTGCTGATAGCCATCATCGTTGTATCGGGAGTGACCGTATTACTATCTATGCAGATATCGAATTTTGCCGAAGATCTTCCCAAAATTCGGCAAAACCTGAACGATACGTTTCACAAAGTTCAGCAGTGGGTTCGTCAGGAGTACAATGTAAGCTATCGGCAACAGAATCAGTACCTAAAGAAAGCCCAGGCACAAACTCTTGATACGTTTCAAACTACTGATGCACTTGGTGTGATTACAGGTCCATTAGGTACTTTAATCGTAATTCCTATCTATGTGTTTTTGCTACTTTATTACCGCACCATGCTTCTTCATTTTATCATTTCTCTGTTTGCCGAAAAGCATACAGAACGAGTGCGCGAAGTGTTGGGCGAAGTAAAGGCTGTTGTCCAGAGTTATATGGTAGGACTATTAATTGAGACGGCCTGCGTAGCTGCCCTCAATTCTCTGGGTTTGCTTATTTTGGGTGTTCAATACGCGATTTTACTGGGTGTGATGGCGGCTATTCTTAACCTGATTCCTTACATAGGCGGGTTAGTTGCTACGTTTCTGACGGTACTCGTTACGTTCAGCAATAACCCGGAATTATCCGTAATTCTTGGCGTCATTGGCATTTTCCTACTGGTGCAATTCATTGATAATAATGTCTTTGTGCCGCTGATTGTTGCCTCTAAAGTTAAAGTTAATGCATTAGTCTCCATTGTGGGCGTATTGATTGGCGGGGCTTTAGCGGGTGTTTCGGGTATGTTTCTGTCGATTCCTGCCATTGCCATCATGAAAGTTATTTTCGACCGTGTTGATAGCCTGCATGCCTGGGGTATTCTGCTGGGCGATCAGACACCCGAAGAGTCTGGCGGGAATTTGCTAAAACTCCCCAGGAAGAAACGAAAGCCCAAAGAAGTTGAGGAGTAGAAAACGGCTGGACCACCCCAACAAATCAGGAAAAGGCCAGCCGAAATTCTGTACCAGACCCCGGCGTTGAGCGGACATTGATCTGACAGGCAATCGCACGAGCTAAATCACGAATCAGGTGCAGCCCTAGCCCACTTTTTCCACTAATGGCTGCGTCATTATTATACAGTGTGGTTAATTGGCTCTCCGATAGGCCAAGGCCGTTATCCGTAATGATGAGTACAGTTTGCCCATTGTCGGAATACGCTTGCCAAAGAATGCGGGCATCAGGCCTGTTTTTCAAGGCATTAATGGCGTTGCTAGTCAGATTCTGCATGATCGTACGCAGATAATCTTCGTCAGTGGCAACCTGTACTCCATCGGACGCATCGAAACTGATCTGGACGTTGGAGACACCCGCGAAAAACCGTTGCAGGTAGCCAAATAATGTCGCAACGGGGATGATTTTTTGTTCTGGTTTGAACTGTTGCATTTGCCCTTTACTCCATAACAACATCGACTCCATCGTTTCGAGTACTCCCTCGGCGGCTTCCGTGATATTCTGCTCGTGGCGTGCCACCTGATCGGGCGGGAGCAAGTCGGGGTTTTCGCGCTGTAGGTGCAGAAAGTTAATCAGGTTGGCAATGGGACTGCGTAGATCGTGGCTCAAAATGGCAAAGAATCGGGCTTTCACGCGATTAGCCTCGTCAAGTTCCTGATTCAGATGAAGGAGAGTTATGTTGGTTCGTTTGCGGATTTGATTTTGCCAGTAAAGCAATCCCCCGATTACCAACAGCAATCCCAATCCCACAAGCAAGGCCAGTTGCTGACGGCCTTGTGCAGCAATCGTTAGGTTATTGATTTCGAGCTGTTTATCGCGCAGCTCGATTTCGCGTTTTCCTTCCAGTCCGGCAATCTTGTTCTTGGCTTCCTGCGAATACAATGAATCCTGTACGGCCTGATACGCCCGAAAGTTCTCGTAAGCGCCTTTATAGTTCCCCGTCAATGCCTGCAACTCGGCCAGATTCCCCCGAAAATGAGCCTGATCTCCGACTTCCCCTTTATCGGCACTAAGCTGAATAGCTTCGGTCAAATAGCGTTCTGCCAATTGCAATCGGGCGACTCGATTAACTGGCTGAATCGTAGCTGTATTTTTGCCAGGGTAACGTACCAGATCGAAATAGGCCACGCCAAGATTAGCAAGGTTAGAAACAGCATCCAGATGCCGGGAGTTTATTTCATCCCACAACCGTTTGGCTTTTAGTGCGTAATCAATTTTTTTGAGATAGTCCTGTTGTATCGCAACAGACAGATTGCCGTATGTTTTAGCCAAACCCTGCCGGTTATCCACTTTCTGCTGCTCGGCCAACGCCCGAAAACCGTATTGTCGGGCTTTAGGCCAATCCTCCATCTGGGTGTAAAGAGCCGCCATACTGCTTAACGCTCCAGCCAGTTCGCGCCGGGTGTTGATGTCCGGATTACGCTGTTTTTGCCGGTGCTCCAGCGCCCGCTGACCAAATAAGAGGGCCTTCTCCCAGTTTTTCTGAATGCGGTAAATTTCCGAGATATTGTCTAAACACAGCCCAATGAGGTAACTGTCGCCCGTCACTTCAGCCTGTTTCAGCCCTTCGAAATAATAGCGGGTAGCCGCCGGATAATCAGATCGAATGTTCTGTTCGGCCACACCTAGGTTATTGGTCGTACTCGCCAGATTCCACGTATCGTTCAGACTTTTGTAAATCGCAATGGCTTTCAGCAAATAATATCGGCAGGAATCATAATTGCCTTTGTCGCTGTACGATCGGCCAATGTAGGCATTGAATACACCGATTCCCCGTTGCCACTTCATGCGGGTCGTGTGCTGTAGTCCTAATCGACTATAATACAGTGACTGATCAACGTTGGTAAACGACCACTCTTCCGCAATAACCCGATACAGACGGCCCTTAGCTGTGTCGTTCACTGTTTTGGGAAGTTCTGCTACCAGAGAGTCAATAAGGGCGCGGCCCTGTTTTTGCGCCTGAACAGGGATCGACAGAAATAGGAAAACGATGAGTAGCCGCTTCATTCGATCCCGTTCAACACCGATTTATAACTCCGACCAACCGGCAATGTATATTGCTGCACCTGCACCTGCTGGGCGCTAACCCGGTTAATATAATGGCGTTGTACTGCATAGCTCCGATGAATCCGCAAAAATGAACCAAACGGCGAAGTCTGCAATAGATTCCCGATCGACGATAGCACCGTGTATTGGTGCGTTGATGTAACGATACGCGTGTAATCTTTTAGCCCTTCCAGATACAGAATTTCATGCAGACTTAGCTTGATCTGCTCATGACCGTCTTTGATATACACTGTATCGGCTCCAAGACTCAGATCAAACAGTTGAGCTTTGCGAGTTAATTCAAAAAACGCTTCGATACGACTCATCGTATGGGCAAAGCGTTCACGTCGGATCGGTTTGACCAGATAATCGAACGCATCGACGGCGAAACTCTCGGCCGCGTAGTCGGGATAAGACGTGATAAACACGCAAATCGGCACTTTCATCAGATTCGTCCGTAGTTCCAGCCCGCTTAGGTCGGGCATGTCAATATCGAGCAATAAGACGTCAACAGGCCGATTTTGCAGAAAAGGTAAAGCTTCCGTAGCCGACGAAAATACGCCCACAACATCGAGAATCGGATACTGCCGGGCATGAGCTTGTGCCGTTAGTCGGTCAATCTCATTGTCATCAACAATAACGCAGGCATGAGTATTGGTGGGCATTGGCTTACCGAATAGTTCGCAATCAAAGATATAGGCTTTGCGAGTACAAAATCAACCGTTGGCTCAAACAGATCGGTTGTTAGTCGATTCAAACTGTTGTTGGTCGAGTTGCTCTTGTTCAATGATCGCAGCTTGAGCAGTTTCGACCCGTCAATGTCGAATCTCTCGTATGAAAAAGGCCCTGTTTCTCTTATTTCTGGCAGTCGGTTGCAGCAGTCCGTCTACCGATCTTCAACCCGACCCAAACAATGGTAATCCTTCAAACCCATCCAATCCATCGACACCGGGTTCTACGAATCTGGGCACTGGTCAGCCGGGCGTAGTCGGTATTGCTGGTATCGATGCGTGGGATAAATTGGCATCGACCGAGAAGGAACGTATTAAAAGCTGGAATACGCTTTTTCTGCATCAATCCGTTGGGCAGGATTTGGAAGAAGGTGCCAAAGCCAACGGCATTTCGTTTGAATACTTCGGTCCGAAAGACCTGGTCGATAAAGGGGCTGAAGGGAAAGGACTTCGGGGTGGAATTTTCGTTGATGTGGGTGGCATTGCGAATGGCAATCCGTACGAAAAAATTCGGGTGTTTAAAGAAGCTGCGCTCCGTAGCAAGACTACACTAAAAATCGCTGTGTTCAAATTCGGTTATGCCGATGTGCTAGACAACAATCGCGACCAGGTAAAAACGGCCTACAAAGCGTTTGTCGATGAACTTCGGCAGCAAATTCCGGGGCTTCGATTCGTACACATAACGCCCCCGCTGGTGTATTCAACCACGGCTGAAGAGGGCAATGCGGCTAAAGCAAACGTGGGCCAATGGATGAAAGATACATTCAAAAGCACCGACGTAATTTTCGATTTACAGGCCGTAGAAACCAACGATGGAGCTTGCCAGCAGAGCAACGTACCGCGCATCTGCCAGGAAAATCGAGCCAGTAACACCGACCCTTCCGACGTAAACGGCGTCGATAGCGACGGTCAAGGTCATTTGGGCAAAAAAGCAAGCTTACGGATTAGCAAAGCACTTCTGTACGCCATTTATCAGGTCGGGAAATGAAACAGAGCGCCAACAAAATCTTGCTGACTCTAGCGGTGTTGGCAGGTATTAGCTGGGGTATCTACGAATGCAAATACTATGTCAGCTACTACTCCGACCTGAAAGATCGCCCGTGGGCTTACAGTCGCGACGAACATGCGAAATTGCTGGTCGGTACGTGGCAAGGCGAATTCCACGATCCGAACAACGTAGCGAAAACCATCCGGCTTACCATCGCGGAGCCGATGACCGACGAGGAACGGGCAAAAAAAGCAAGCCGACGGAGGCACAAACGGAGTGGATTAGGTTCCCGAACCGATAAATCCCGTTTCAACGGAACGGCCAACGTAACGAGCAAGATGGGCAACGAAGTCTATGATCTGAGCGGCCATGTACAGACTGATGATGGGCATCGACTGAATGCAATTCACTTTCAGGGAATCGATGAAACCGGTCCCCTGCGCAACAACTTCAATGTACTGTCGGCGCTCGAAGGTGGAAAATGGCAGACCGACGAACTAACGCTTACCCTATCCTTCACATTCACGACCAATACGGGTGCAAGCTATTGGAACAGTGCCGATCCGCGCTACGATAGAAAAGTAACCGTTCATTTTTCGCGAATAAAATCATGAAACACCACTTGTATAGATTGCCTTTGTTGCTGAGTCTGGTGGTTTCAACGAACCTGTTTGCTCAAAACCTGTATCTGAATCAGACAGGCGATGTAGGAATTGGTACGCAAAATCCGGGCTCTCGATTAGACATAACAACAACAGGCGAAAATGCCATGCGAATCGTTGGTGTCAATCCGTACCTACTGTTCCGCGACGCGTACGATGCATCCCCCCGCGAAGCTGGTTTTCTGCGGGCCTGGACTACCTCCCCATTCAATCCGGCGGGGTATCATGGGCTTGAAATCGGCGTACCATCGCAATCGCCGGGGCAGTTGCCCAAACACCTCATGTTCTCAACCAACTACGCATTGCGGATGACAATTCTGAACAACGGGAACGTTGGAATTGGCACGACTAATCCAGGATACAAATTAGATGTGGCGGGTGATGTACGGATAATAGGAAATAACCGGATAGAGGGCGTCACGAATATTGCCGGAACGACCTTGTTTGAAGGGACCGCGTTTGATGGGATAGTTGGTATTCGGGGCAGTGCTGTTAACGCATTAGTCAATATTACTAATACCGCTGATGAGTCAACGGGAGCGGCTTTGAGTGTGAGAAGCCAGGACTACTACGGCACTATTCGGGCTACGAATACCCGCACCAGTTTCTATGGTGCTCCCGCTATATTGGCCAAGACGATGTATGGGCGATATAGCGGGCATTTTCAGGGAGGGCGTATTCTGGTTGAAGGAGGTAGTGACGGTTCCCGCTCCGGTGGTATTGAGTTCGCAAATCTCGAATCATTTCGAGTGCCCGATCCTCAGGCATACGTTGGCATGAGGGATGATAACGAGCTGGGCATTTTTGGCTTTCCCATTGGTGACTGGCTGCTTCGGTTCAATATCCGCAGCGGGAGTATTTGCTCCCGGTCGGCCATCGCTCTTTGCTCCGACCAACGGCTGAAACGCGATTTTAGCCCACTGACGGCTTCGCTCACTCATCTTATGCAACTACAGGGAAAGCATTATTTCTGGCAGAACGACCATATACCAGACCTTCAAACGGGATTCGTTGCGCAGGAAATTCAGCAGATTTTCCCGGAACTGGTGCAAACCGACGATAAAGGATTTCTGAGCGTAAACTACATCGGTTTCATTCCTCATCTGGTGGAAGCGGTGAAAGAGTTGAAAACATCTGCCGACAAAACCTTGCAGACACTGCGTATCGAAAATCAGACTTTACAGGCTCAATTAGAACAGGTTATGAAACGGCTGACGGCTTTAGAATCGCAGTCGTCAGTAAATCAGGTTGCAACAACCGGGAAATAGCCATTCTTTTTAAACACGAACACCATGAAACGCTTCATTCTTTTTCTTTCATACACGTTATTTTTTTTGCTGCCTTTCTCGTGTAAAAAGTCCGAAGATACGCCAGCTGTTACTTCCGACGGGCCGAAGGAAATTCGGTATCACCAACTGATTATCGAATGCACAGAAACGGCAACGCGGAATAAAGGCGTAGCTATTCTCGATTTTCGATTCGATACGTATGCCGATGGAGGTGTAGTTGGATACGGAGCAGGTAAATACCTGGCTTTTACAATAACGAATGGAGGTACCATCAATAGCGCAATTCAGGCAGCTACTATTGATATCGCCAACAAAACCGCCGACGTGAAAACGTTTCCGACCCTAACCGATTTTATGGTCAGTAAGCTGACGAAAGTAGCAGGTTATACGACGACAAAAAGCTTGAGCGCCGATGCTATTTGGGGAATTCTGGCTGGTGAAGAAACGACCCTTGCCAAACTGCACGACAAGTACAAGCCGTTTGATTTTGGCAAGTTTCTGGCTGCAATCGTTGCTACGCCCGCGCATGCACAAAAACTATCGTCACCTGGTTATACCGACGGAAGATACCACAGTTCCTATTTCTACAGCCCTCCTCCCCAGCCTGGTAGTCCGTTGCCCGAGTACAAAATGAATCTACCAGAAACGGTAACGGCCCCGATGCCCTCGAATGCGTCACCCACACAGCGCAACTCGCAGGGAGAAACGGATGCCCAGCGAGCTGCGCGTGAAGAAGCCGCCCGTCAGGCGGCACAGGCTGGACGAACCAATCGGGGGCCACGTGATATTGGCGATATTTTCAGTGGCATTTTCGACCGGCTGGGGGATGCATTTAACCGGGCAACTGGTCAGGGTGGTTCGTCGGGTGATCCGCACCTTCGGATGCACGATGATGGGGGAACCTACAGTTTTCAGGCGATTGGTGAGTTTGTAGCGACCAAGGGCGCAAATCTGGAAATACAGGCGCGACAGGAAGATGCCTATAAAACGGGGCGGGCTGCGGTCAATACGGGTGTAGCGGCCAAATTGGGGAGCGATGAAATCTGCTTTCTGGCGAATCCAGCAGACCTTAAAGCTCCGCGCTTATTTGTCAATAAGAAAGAAACCGCACTTTCAGCACTCGCGCAGGTTTCGCTTAGCGGAGGAAACAAACTTCAGTTTGCCGGAACCGACAAATTGATTTTCAGCAATGCCCAGAACGAAGGTGTCATTATTTACTGGAACACGCCCTATCTGGATTATTCGGTTATGCTGAGTGATGCCCGAAAAAAGCAGGTCACGGGTTTGATGGGCAATTACGATGGAGTTTCCGGGAATGACCTGCTTTTGAGTAATGGCACACTGGTAGAACCCAATTTTTCGGCTATCCATAGCGCTTTTGCCGATAGCTGGCGCGTCACAAATACAACATCGTTGTTCGTCTATGAGTCGGGTAAGAACACCGATTCCTACACAGATCGGAATTTCCCAAAAACGTTTCCAGTAGTCGATCCCGACAAATTGGCCTGGGCCGAAGGTGTTTGTATAGCGGCTGGTGTAACGCGCCAACCCGAACTGGGCCAGTGCACTTTCGACGTTGGCATTACGGGCGATACGCGGTTGGCGCAGTCAGCGTTACTAAGTCAGCGGGAATTGCTAGCCAGCACCGACGTAGTCACATTCAGCAATCTCAAAGTCGATTTGAAAGAAGGCCAATCGAACGATGCCCAGACGAAAAATTTGCTTGATCTCGACAACGGTACCTTCTATTCATTCGCCAAAGGAGCATCGGTTGCTTTCGACATCGATGTTGTATTCGACTATTATTCGGGACCGTGGTTTGCCGGGCCGCGAGCCGTCAAAAACTGTGGCGTTTCGTGCGGAGCCTACACCATCTGGCCCCACATCGATCAGCAGAAATGGCCGTATTTTCCAAACACGTTCCTACGCTATACGAACATTCCAACTACTCAGTGGAGCAGCTTCAACAATGCGGCCGATTTACGCCGTGCCTGGACGTTCGACAATGGAGCCGATGAAAAAACGGAACTGGTTCAGACGCTTATCGACCTCAATACGTCGGCACCGCTCACGCAATATCTGTGGTCGTTTAAAACACAACAGGGTAAAAAAGGCCTGATCCGGTTCACGCAGGGGCAGGCCACCAAAGGCAGCGGTACTGCTTCGTTTACGTTTGATATTAAAATTGAACGGTAAAAAATTGCTGTCTAGCTGTACAACTTTTTGATCACTTCCTGTTGTGTTCGCATAAAATGCTGTCGTTCTGCCGGTTGACTTAGCAATGTACCGGACGGATAAACACTATGTTTGGCATAACTATCTGTGTAGAGCTCGTACCGTTGTCGAGCCAGTAAATTACCAATAGCAGGTCGTTGACGGAACTCGCGCAGTGCGGCTAAATCAATATCGGCATTGGCTACTATACTTTCGCCATAGCCAGCTTCAGCCAGAATGATCCCTTTGGGGTCAATAATTTTGGAACTGCCATCGACTGTATTACCAGGAATCGGACTGCCCGATAGTCCAGCTGAATTCGCCGAAACGACGTAAGCCATGTTCTCAATCGCCCGTGCCTGCTTGGCTATTGCTTTCGATGTGTTCAGCGGACTACCGATGTCGGATGTCGAGTGAATCAGCACTTCGGCTCCCTGCATGGCCAGACAACGGGCTACTTCCGGAAACAAAATATCTTCCGACGCAATACAGGCCAGATTGCCAATATTGGTTTTGGCAACAGGAAACAGTGAATCATAGCCGTATGCATCCAGATACAATTCCCAAACATCATGCGGTGTGGGCGTAAACATCGAGTTCAGTCGCCGGTAACGTAACAGGATATCCCCGTTCGGACCCATAATGAAACTCGTCTGAAAATAGAGCTCGGGAAAAAAAGCGTCCTGTTCGTATACATTGCCCGAAAAATAAATCTGCTGCCGCTGCACCATCGCACTTAGGGCTTCATAAATCCGCCCGTCAATCTCCAGAACAGCTTTATCAAGCCATTGCTCTACCGTTTCGTTGATGGGCGGTCCCGACAGAAAATATTCCGGAACAGCGATTAGCAATGTTTCGCGACCAAGAAAACCAATTGATGCAGCAATCTGATTTTCAATACGTTGAATCGTCTGAAGCATAATCGCTTCGGCTTCGTCGCGGGTCTGGCAGGCATTTACTGTTTGGCAGGTTAATTGGAGGGCAAGTGCTTTGTAGGACATGGGTTAACGTTTCAGGTAGTTCGTGGTTGGTTTGCCAAAATAATATGTTTGAATGGAAAAATAGTCACACACCATTTTCAAGAATGAATGGAACAAATCGACAAGCTAGTTGATTTGTTGATTAATGGAGTCCATTCCGTCAATGAATCAACTGATTACCCAATTCACTATACGCCTACCATGACTGTTGATGTACTAGCCATTGCGGCTCACCCTGATGATATTGAAATGACCTGCGCTGGCACCGTTCTTTCGTTAGTTGCCCAAGGAAAAACGGTAGCCGTCGTCGACCTGACGCGGGGAGAACTTGGTACCCGGGGAACACCCGAAATCCGAGCACAGGAAGCCGCCGAAGGAGCTCGAATCATGAAGCTGAGTGCCCGCGAGAACATGGGTTTTCGGGATGGTTTCTTCCGAAATGACGAAGAACACCAACTAGCCCTGATTCCACTCATTCGTCAGTTTCGTCCAACGATCGTACTGACGAACACTCCCGATGATCGCCATCCTGATCATGGTCGGGCGTCTGAATTGGTTAACGATGCCTGTTTTTATTCGGGTTTACGGCAAATCAAAACGGTTGGAAAAGATGGTCAGCCGCAGGAAGCACATCGGCCAATATTGGTTTATAACTTTATTCAGGATCGTTCGCTAAAACCTGATTTTGTGGTTGATGTAACCCCCTACTGGGACCAGAAACTGGATGCGATCAAAGCCTACCAAAGTCAGTTTTTCAACCCCAACAGTAATGAGCCGCAAAGCTATATTTCGGGCGAGCCGTTTATGAAGTTTCTGGAAGCCCGCACCCGCGAACACGGCCACATGATTGGTGCCGAATTTGGCGAAGGGTTCATTAGCCGACGGATGCTGGGAGTCAATGATTTATT
This sequence comes from Spirosoma harenae, assembly GCF_054776975.1. Classification (NCBI taxonomy): domain Bacteria; kingdom Pseudomonadati; phylum Bacteroidota; class Cytophagia; order Cytophagales; family Cytophagaceae; genus Spirosoma; species Spirosoma harenae. The sequence goes on from NZ_BAAHBD010000003.1 coordinate 85,284, forward strand.
TGCGCTTCGTTAATGCACTGGATTTTAGAGCAACACTAGAACTTAAAACTCCCCGTGTCTGTGTCCCCACAGACACCTGTGCGTCAGCAAAGATTGACCTACCGGAAAGGTGTCTGTGAGGACACAGACACGGGACAAGCGGTTGTTTTTCTTTTAAAAATTGCAGGGATACAGAAACGAATTCACCCGCGACCAGCTACAAATCACCCAGGTAATCAGTACCCAAAGTACGCTGGGCGTTGGTATGTATTTGTCCTGATTAATTATTGCCTTCATGCTTATTTCCCTGTTGTTTACTTGAACGTAAAAGTAGTATGCCTGTTCAGGACGAAACAGGCTAAATTCATAACAGGTTGTTTCTGGCTAATAACCGGATATTCTGACGAAATAAATGGGCCTATTGACTCAGAAACGGCAACTGAATCACAACGCGGGTGCCCGTGGACTGTTGCTGATCGTCGTATTTGTCAATAATCTGAACACCCGCCACCTGGCCACTCCGTTGGCCAATTAATTGAAGCCGATCTTCGGTTACGCGCAGACCGACGCTTTGATGTTTGGAGGTCGTTTTTTTAAGTGATTGCGCCCGTACTCGGCCAACCCCATTGTCATCGACCGTACATTCTAAATGAGTTTCTTTCGGCTCAATCGTCACTCGGATGCATCCTTTGGATTTTTTGTGCGCCATTCCATGCAGGATCGCATTCTCGATATAGGGCTGAATGATCATAGGCGGAATCGCCGTTTTTTCCAGTGCTAATTCCGGATCAGCTTTGACTGAAAAATCGAATAGATCATCGAAACGAAGTTGTTCGAGTTCCAGATACAGGGTTAGTTGTTCGAGTTCGCTATCCAATGTTACCCATTCCAGCCGCGAGTTATCGAGAATCAGTCGCATCAATCGGGCAAATTTCACCAGGTATTTATCAGCGTTATCGCTATCGTTTTGCAGGATAAATAACCGTATGGCGTTCAACGAATTATATAGAAAATGCGGATTCATCTGTGAGCGTAACGCCTTCATTTCTGATGCGGCAATGCGTTCGCGAAGTTCGACTTTTTCCCGTTCTACAGCGGCCCGTCCCTTTTCCCTCCAGCGGGCGATAAAACCCGTCAAGGCAAGCAACGACACCAGCGTTGTGATCCGAAACCACCAGGTTTGCCAGAATGGAGCCAGAATCGTGATCGGTAATCGATAGCCCTTTTTGTTCCAGACACCATCGTTATTGGCCGCAATAATGTGTAGTACATACTCGCCGGGCGGGATATTGGTATAGCTGGCAAACGGCCGGTTTCCTTCCCGATTCCAGTCTGTATCAAAGTTCTCGAGTCGGTACGCATATTGATTATCCGCCGGATTATCATAATTCAGCGCAGCCATTTCAAACGTAAACATATTCTGTGTATACCGTAGCTCCAGTTTATCGGGTGCAACAGACGGATCCCGCACAAGCTCCTGCGTATTTACCCGAAACGATGTCAGATACACAGGCGGTACGAACTTGTTTTGCTTAATCCGATTGGGATTGGTATAAACCAGACTACGCATAGCCCCGAAATACAACCGTCCAGTGGCGTCGCGAATAGCGGAGCCCGATTCAAATTCAGAGGACGAAAATCCGTCGGCTTCGTTGAAAACAATAAATCGAGGATTTTTTATATCGGTATACGCCAGCCCACGGCTTGTACTGATCCAGAGCGTATCGCCAATTGACAGCACGGCCGAAATATCATCGTGGGGTAGGCCATGAAGAGTTGTAAATACCTTAAACTTACCTGTCTTCTGGTTAAGGCAGGCTAATCCATTATCGGTACTGATCCACATTCGCCCGAATCGATCCTCAGCAAACCCGGTTGCGCCTTCATCTGGCAAACTCTGTGGATCATCGCTATGGACATATTCTGCCAACAACCGAAAATCAGGGCTAATCTTAAACACAGGTCCCAGACCACCTACCCATAAATTCTGCTGACGATCAAGATAGAGGGTATTGTAATTTCTACCCGGCAGTTTCGCAATACGTGCATCATTATACTGGTGACTGAACCGACCCGTTCTGGGATCGTAGACATTCAGTTTTTCGTTCGTGCCCATCAACACCCGCCCATCGGGGAGCCGAAGAAGACCAAATACCTGATTCCCCGCTATGCTTTTTGCCAATACAGCGGGAGTCTTTCCAGAGTCTTCGTTAGCAATCAGTCCAGGGATGTGCTCTACTCGACCAGTTATCGGATCCAGCCAATCCAAACCACTATTTGTACCCACCCAAGTACGTTGGCGGCCATCTGCCAAAACCGAATAAGTTAAGTTGTCGGATAAACTATTGCTATTTTTCGGATCGTGCTTATACATTCGGTAGGCTTTCGTTTGCGGATGAATATGGACAGCGCCATCCCTCGTTGCAACCCATACCGAATTATCGGCCGGATCAATGGCTAAGCCAGCCGCGTCGAACCCCTGCGTATTGCTGGGCTGATAATCGATCTCATCATAAAGCGAGTGCAGCTTATCGACTCCGGCATTAAACCAGCAAACGCCCGAATCGTCGGTTAATACCCATATGACGCCCGACTGATCTTCGAAAAGACCACTAATGGAATTGGAAATCAGACTTCGCGGGTTGTTTTCGTTGTTCTGATAGAGAAGAAACTGATTGGTTACTCCATTGAAATGATAGAGACCGGTTCGATTGACACCCACCCATAAATCGCCAGACCGGGTAAACAGAAGGGCTGAAATAGCCTGATCGGTCATGGCTAACTGCGATACAGGCCGAAATACACCCGTTTTTGGATTCAGCCGGGTTAAATAACCCCGCTTGGTACCAATCAGAATCTTACCTGTTTTTGGATCACGAGCCAGGGCAGTAATGTATCCATCGGGAAGCGAAGCCAAAACGGCTTCATTCTGACGAAAGGAGCGAATCTGTTTCGTTTTAATGTCATACGTAAACAACCCATCCTGAGTGCCGATCCAGAGCGTATTTCCATCGAGCAGTATCCGGCGAACAGATTTCACATCGACTGGTGAAGCATTTCCAATCGGCATATCCAGCCGATCTACCTTACCTGTAGCCGGATCGAAGCGTACCACGCCCCCTTTGGTTGCCAACCATAATTTCCCATCCTGACATTCGAGAATTTGCCGGATAAAATTACACCCAGCCCCTACATCGGCAAACGAATACCGCTGAAACGACTGTGTAGCGGGTTCATACCGGTTCAGGCCTTCCTGAGTACCCACCCAGAGCGTACCGTTTCGGGACGTAAATACAGACCGCATGATTCGGTGGGATAATGACCGGGGATTACCCGACACGCGGGAAAACGTAACGCACCGTTGCCCATCAAAACGGCATAAGCCATTTACGGTAGAAATCCAGATAAAACCTGATTTATCCTGGGCAATGGAATTCGTAAAATTGGTTGCTAGTCCCTGCTGTAAATTCAATCGTTGAAATGATACAGCGGGTGCCTGAGCCGAAACGAGCCCCGAATTGATAATCAGAAGTAGGACAGAAACATAGTTTTGCCAGTGGAAACGCCATCTGGTCATCCAAAAGTCAATACGATTCGACTTACTATCGCAATCACAACGACGCGTCATACGGCAGAGGAAAGTAGAACGAAAGATAGTAAGAAGCTAGTACAGCTCAAGAAATCCGATTTCATAAGTCGGTCTAATCCACTAAAATACCCTGAAAGGCGAGCTCTGGACTAGGCTGAATCAATAACAGGTAGCAATTGGGAAATAACTGGTAGAAAGCGCCAGATAACCGCCAAAATGCCCCTAAAAACTGGGTTAGGTCTGATAGTTATTCACTCAGATAACCAGTTATGCGTCCAAATCCACTCAGTATTAGTTGGGGCTATGTTGTTTTAGAGCGTATTCGTTCTTTTGTTCATTCATCAACTAGTGGAAGTATTACGCGTGGCAAATGATAAAAAAACAGTTTCGAGACCAGCCCATCTCCAGTCTTTAAAAGAAGAACTGGAGGTAGAACGGACTATTAACTTCTTCGCGATGTCGCTGCTGGAGCAGAGTACCGTGAACGAAGTATTATGGGACGTGGTCAAAAACTGCATTGCCCGTCTGAAATTTGTTGACTGTGTGATTTACCGGCTCGACGAAACCCGAAACGTATTAGTTCAGCAGGCAGCACATGGGCCCAAAGGACCGGCTATTGGCATCATCCATCATCCTATCGAACTAACTGTTGGTCAGGGAATTGTGGGCAGCGTTGCCCAAACCGGCCAGCCCGAACGAATTGGAAATACCGCCCTCGATAGCCGATACGTTGCCGATGATGCGATCCGTTACTCCGAAATAACGGTGCCCATCTGGCTTAATGGGAAAGTTTGGGGCGTTATCGACGCTGAGCATCCCAAACGGAATTTCTTTCGTCCCCATCACCTGACTATTCTGACCAAAGTTGCCGCACTTTGTGCCCAGAAAATTCGGCGGGTCGAAACAGAACTTGCTTATCAACAGGTGCAACAGCAATTAGCCGTCAATAACCGGCGAATTGCTGAAACCAAGCTGCTGGCCATGCGGCTGCAGATGAATCCGCATTTTGTGTTCAATAGCCTAAATGCCATCAATAAGTTTGTTCTGGAAAATGAATCCGAACAGGCATCCTTATACCTGACCAAGTTCTCCAGATTGATGCGGCAAATCATGGCGAATACAACGACCGAATGGATCTCGCTGAGTCATGAGTTAGCGGCTTTAAAACTTTATGTAGAACTTGAACTGCTGCGTTGCGACCATCAATTTGATTTTGTACTGAACGTAAGTGAATCGCTGAATCCGGAAAAGGTATGCATTCCGCCAATGGTAACCTATCCGTATATCGAAAATGCGATTCGTCATGGATTACTCCACCCAACCGTCGACAAGCCCACTCTACACATTGATTGCTGGCAACAAAACGGCTATTTACTCATTGAAATTACGGACAATGGCATTGGTCGGGCAGCTTCTGCCAAATCCCAATTGCGTGGTCTGACGGCCCATAAATCGTATGGGCATACCTTTACCGAAGAGCGCTTACAGATAATGAATGAAATGTATGGCGTGAATGCCGGTGTTTACTTTACTGATTTAACAAAAGCGAATGGCGAACCGGGCGGAACCCATGTTACTTTTACCATGAAACTCAAACAACCATGACTGCTCTACTAATTGACGATGAAAAACACTGCCGCGACGTTCTGACGCTGCTTCTGAAACGCTACTGTCCAACTGTTCAGATTCTGGCGAACTGCGCCAGCGGATTTGAAGGCGTGACTGCGATTGAGTCGATGCAGCCCGATCTGATTTTTCTGGACATCGAAATGCCCGGCATGAGTGGTTTCGAAATGCTGGAAGCTTGTCGTTACAACGGGTTTCGGGTCATTTTCACGACGGCTTTCAACGAATATGCCATCAAGGCCATTCGACACAACGCACTGGACTATATCCTGAAACCAGTTGATAAAGATGAACTGATACGGGCTGTTATCAAAGCAGAACAGGAGCAAACCGCCCAGGTACCGAGCAACGTGGAGCAATTGTTAGGGTATTTACAAAGCCAACGCGGTGGCGATCGGATAGCGCTCCCAACGATGGAAGGACTGCAAATTATTCATAGTGAAGAAATTTATTACTGCGAATCGGATGGGGGATACACGCGCTTTGCCTTGAAAAATGGGCAGATCATCCTGATTTCCAAGACGCTAAAAGAAGTTGAAGACGTACTGGAAACAAAAGGATTTTGCCGGGTACACCACAGCTATTTAATCAATTTGCGCTACGTACAGCGATACATCCGGGGTGATGGTGGCGAAGTCGTCATGGCCAACAACAAAGCATTGCCCGTTTCCCGGAATAAAAAACAGGAGTTTCTGAGTTTGCTGGAGAAAATATAAGGATTTGACGAAATACGATTTGAGATACTCCCCGTTGCTGTGTCCTCACAGCGACCTATGCGTCAGCAATGGTCTACTTCCAGACAGGTTGCTGTGAGGACACAGCAACGGGAATAAAAAATTAGGGGTTACGATTTTGAGTTGATACTCAAAATCGTAACCCCTAATTCGTAAATTAACTTTTACTTCTCCGATTTCCCTCCGCCTACTTTTCCAGCTTTGTTAGGCTGCGCAGCGGTTGTTGGGTTTTTCACGTATTTATCCAGCCAGCCGTTCATTTCCCACAGCATGTGCAGCAGCGATTCTTTTGAATCGTAATGGTGGCTTTCGTAGGGTAGGAAGACCAATCGGGTTGTGGCACCGAAACCTTTCAGGGCATTGTAATAGCGCTCTGACTGAATCGGGAAGGTACCCGTGTTATTATCGGCTTCACCATGCACCAGCAACAACGGCGTTTTCATCTTGTCGGCATTCATAAACGGCGACATTTTGCTGTAGACTTCGGGAGCCTGCCAGTAGCTACGTTGTTCATTTTGAAAACCAAACGGCGTTAACGTACGGTTGTACGCACCACTTCGGGCAATCCCCGCTTTAAACATTTTACTGTGGGTAAGCAGGTTAGCCGTCATGAATGCACCGTATGAGTGACCACCCACACCAACTTTCGTTGAATCGACAACGCCCAACCGAACACCTTCATCAATAGCAGCTTTGGCGCTGGCTACTAATTGTTCTACGTATGTATCGTTCGGTTCTTTGTCGCCCTCACCAATAATAGGGATGCTGGCATTATCCAGAATGGCGTAACCCATCGTAACGAAGGCAGCGGCACCCCAGTAGCTAATCCGGTTGAACTGATACGGCGAACCCGATACCTGACCAGCCGCATCTTTACTCTTAAACTCAGCCGGATACGCCCAAAGGAACGTTGGCAACGGGCCTTGCTCTTTCTTATAACCTACTGGCAAATAAAGCGTAGCCGTTAGATCGACGCCATCGTTCCGTTTGTACCGAAGCTGCTGTTTCTGAACGCCTTTCAGCTGCGGATACGGATGCGGGAAGAAGGTAACTTGCACTGGAGCAATACGCGCTTTTAGGTTGCGAACGAAATAGTTTGGATTCTCGTCAGGCGTTTCACGCGTGGTCAGAATGACTTGTTTAGTAGCGTCCAATATGGCAATAGGTCGTTCGAAATAGGGAGCCGCCGATCGCCAGAGTTCTTTCGTTTGCTTGGTCTTCAGATTTAGGCTGCTTACAAACGGGCGATCTCCCTCGGGCGATGAACCTTGTCCATTTAGCATCAGAATTTCACCAGATGGTAAAATATTTAACACTTCGCGACCATACTGATTCTGCTTCGTATCAGGCTGGCCAGGGTTATTGTAGCGATCTTCAGACGACCGATCAAACAGAACCGTCGCTTGCCAGGTAGTTGGATTTAACAGCTTAGTAACGGATTTGCGACTCTGTCTCCAACGTTCATTCGCAAAAGCTATTGATTCATTTCCCCATTCGAAACCACCGAAACGGTATTGGGATGCATAAATTTCTTTAGGCTCAGCCGTAAATGGGGCATCGATCAAATAAACCTTATCCCGAATATCGGCTTTCACCTTCGGATCACCGTTATCCTGGGCAACAATGTAATAAGCCGAGGCTGGTACATCGGCACGCCAGGTATAGTCGCGCGGGCCAGTTGCTACCCCATCCGTATACGCTACGGTTTCCTGCAATGGACTATCATTCAGTGTTTTTACCAGCGAACCGCTCGTTGCGTAGATTTCCGTTTTGAGTGGAAAGCGATACACTGGCACCAGATAAGAGAACGGTGTATGAATGGTTTCGATCATCACATACTTCCCGTCCGGCGACGGATCAGCGGAGAGGATAACCCCTGGCTGACCGATGTTGGTAACTGAGCCATCCAGTCCTAACCGAACAACCTGCGAAGTCGTATAATAGGCAAATTGCTTTTCGTCAGATGGGCTTTTGAGCAAATCCTGATAGGTAGGTGCCTGACCACGAGTACCTTTCACGTTTTCCTGTGTGGTTGGGCCAACCGGAACACGGCTTACTTCGGGAGCTGGACCACGGCCGGCCGGAACGGCTTTCAAAATCAGACTTTTGTTATCCGACAGCCACCGATAAGGCATACCCAATGTTGCGTTCAAGGCCAGCGAACCAACTTTCTGAGCCGTTGCGGTAGCGACATCAATCACATACAGATCAATCCGACTATCGGTCGAATTGGCGAAGGCAATTTTTGAATCATCGGGCGACCAATGAACGAAACTGATCATCGGCGAAGCGGGCAAGCCTGTAATTGCTTTTTCGTCTTTATCGGTTAGTTTTCTAAGCTTAAGACCCGTAATATACCGCGCCCGGCTAGGCCCGGTATTCGCAGGATTCAGGCGAAGACCAGCCAGTTTGAGTTCAGGCTGCGACAGTTCGGCAATGGTCGGAACTTCGGCCTGTTCCAGCATAATCATCATGTCCCCTTTTGCCGACATACTCACGCTGGGAGTAGCTGGCACGGTTACCAGATCAGCTAATGGTTTGGGTGGGGTTTGATACGAAGCGGCATCCTGAGCCTGTCCAGCAACGGAAAACGCAAGGCCGAAACTCAGTAAGAGCCATCGGCCTGAGCGACTAGTAAAGCGGTTTGAAAACATACATTACGTAGTTTTAGGTTGTATTTGAGGTGTAATTGAGCGTTACTTAAATGATATTAAATTTAGTACAAAATTAGGCATACCCTTGAATTTATGGCTGCCTAAAGCCTTTTTTATTCATCAATACCATATAAAATTTTATTATTTCTCCCGACTCCATATTTCGGCCACCTTTCCACCTGTCGAACTTTGGCCGCTGTGATGCCATTCAGCCCCACTTATTTCCGCATTGAATGTCAGCGAATTGCCAACACGACTGTTATCACGAGAGAATAGATCAATCGTTTCAGTGTATTTGCCATCTTTCAATATATAGGTTCCCCCACCTGTTCCAAAAAATTGCTTGGTCTGCGGATTGATCGCTACCCATTGAAATCGGCTTCCCGTCAGTAATTTGAGTGTTTTGCGAGCTCCTCGTTGCATGGTCGTAATTTGCCCGGCATCGTTTGCCCGGCCTGTTATGCGCCAGAGTCCCGTCAGCGGAGTTGGTGACTCATCGACACGAGTAAATACCTGATTACCACCTAGCCCGTTTATGGTCAACTGGTTATTGCGTATCGTCATCGAATAGGGTATAGTTTGCCCAACCCGACTGCTATCCTGCGTATCGAATTCAACCAGCAACTCCAGTTTATCGCCCTCCTGCCGATAGCTACCACCGCGCGTACTGATATAGAGATTAGGTTCATACGTTGTCTGAATCAGATAATTATCAACAAGCGTCAACATAACCGTCGTGTTACTGGAAGGCCGCACTAATCGCCAGGCGCCTTCTGGTTTCCCGGTCTGACTAAATCGAAAAGCGGTTGATAGGCTAATAAATAGCACAAGCGTGCCAAAACAGACGTATTTTCCTGATTTCATGATTGGTCGGGGTTTAGCTGATTGTTCCGGTAAATCTACGTATTGTTAGCCCAAAACGGCTGGTTATTTATTCCGTATAGTTTCCCGATTGTCGTCCTGCCAACTTCGCTTCATGAAAACTCTCACAACGATCAACTGGGTGCTGGTTGGTCTGTACGGCCTGGTAATTTTGTATCTACTTTTCGCGAACAACGGCCCCAATAACGATGCTGCAGGGCGGAGTATGCTCAGTGGATTTATCTTCGTTTTACTCGTTTTTGTCGGTGGCCTGGTCTTTTTAAATATGCGGGATTCCCGAGCAGCGAAAATTACGATGACGGTTCTCGGCGGAGTGCCACTCTTACTTATTTCGACGAACTTGATTGTCGAGGCTCAAGCTGAAAAACGGCGCGAAAAAGAAGATGCCCTGCAAGCGGCAACAGCCATTCCGGTTACGGATGAAGACCTTGCCAAACAACGAGTAGAGGATTTTCTAATCTGGTATAAAGACAACCTTCCTTACATCAGTCAGATTGATCTTGTGGATCAAGAACCGGGTAAACCGTATGCAGTTAATGCCAGGAATGCCGATCGATACCTGACTTACCTGAGAAGCAGCGAAATGCTAACAGATCATTTTGTGGATGAATGGAATACCTTTTTTAAAGAGCGACAGGAAGGATTTGAACTGACTCATCAGACCGAAGGCATTCCCACTGGTTTTGATTACGACCTGGTGATGCTTACGCTCACGCAGGATGTCGCCAAACAGATGGACTCACTCAATACCCTGAAGATCAATTCAGTGGATATAAATAAGGACAACGCTTCAGTAAAACTTTTCTTGGTGGAGGATTACGAATTCAAATTGGTAAAACAGTATAATAGCTGGTTTATTGATGAGATTCTGAACCTCAGCGCTGAATAACGTCATGGAACGTACATTGACTCTAGTATTTACCTGGGTCGCTTTTCTACCCCTATTTTTCCTGGTGGGCTACGGACTAGTCTGGTGGCTTACCAGCAACAGTATTGGTGGCTCCGACGATCGAATGGCCAATGGTTATTTGAGCATTTTGGCAGGACTAATATTGGTCGGTGTAGAATTTTTTCTGGTTCTCTATATAGCTGGCCGTTATGTACAACCCAACCAATTGAATTACCTAAAATTGGTCGATGGCGCTGTCGTAGGTTTATCCCTTGTTGGTTGGCTAATGTATTCCAATTACGAAAGTCGGGCTATTGATCCGGCTATTAAGACTGTAACTTACACAGGTTATCAACTGAATCTTGATCTGGAGGTCCGCATCGAAAAATCCTTATTGGCTGGAGCCCGAATCGACTCACTGGTTCGCGTCCGTTTCATGGGTGGACGAACGGATACGAATGTAGCTCAAGCCAACGCAATACGAAACGATCAGACAGCGGTCATTTTGCCTTGGAAAATTATTCCGCTCGCGGCAAACTCCTGGTACATTGTTCTTGAATGTGGCCAGAAATCCATGTATTTCTGGCTTCCGTCACCTAACACATTAAACTCAGTTCGCCCAGTGGGAAATTGGTCAGACTGGATCAAGCCAACCTTTGCGAATAATGGCTCTCCAGAACCAGAAGGTGTTGCTCAGGGCATTCGAGTTCGTGCCAGGTATCAACTCGTTCCGGATCAACAGGTATCGAACGAAAAAGTAAAACCGTAAAAAAAGTTTCTCTCGATTCGAATGGGACTTCTCCATTCTTTTGTCTTTTATCCAGCACTACACAACTCAATATAAAATACTAAAATTGAGTCTATTACGACTTATTTTTTCGTTATGTCGGCTATGCAGACGTCCCTCTGTTTTTTTCTAATCTTCTCCGCCTTTTTTGCAACCGGCCAATCCCTACGCGACACTCCTCAACAGGCGCTCAACCGTTATGTTGCGTTCCTGAACCAGTCTGTCGATGAAGTCAGCGACCGTTTTCAGACCATACAGGTATATCATGAAGCCATCGGTTCGTATAGACCGCAGGGGCTTTTCCCCATTCGAATTACTCCGTCGAGGAATGTCGAAGAGTATTATTACAAAAAAGCAATTGCCAGCGACGCCTTTACCGAAGCGGAGAAAGAGCGTCTAAAAACCCGTGCACAGGCACTTTGGAAACTCCTGAATAAAATCGACTCAACGGTCAAAGCGATCGAAACCTACGACCGGCTCAAAGATTATCAGCGTGACGATTTCAAAAAAGCGCATAGTTTAGTAGCTGACTTTCAGAAATTAACCACACAATTCAGTCAGGATAAAGATGCGTTTTACAAACAGATCCAGCGCGTTTACCGGCGATATCAGCCTTATCTGCCCAATGATCCTTACCTCTACACCGAAAAGGAAATGGAACAGATCCTGGCCAGTCAGCAGCAGTTGCTCGATACATTAAAGTATTACCTCAATCAAAAAAGTCCATCAAATTGGCCAGTCGAACTGGTTCAACAAAGTATTCTGGCGGATGAAAAACTGATCGCCAATTTAGGTCAGGCCAAATCTTATATTGCCTATCCGGCATCTGATATGATGGCATCGTTTAAATCCGGTTTACGATCGATTCAGTCGCTGAAAAAGCAGGCTGTTGATGATTATAATTTTGCCGCCCGGCAGTCGTCGCAGCACAGTAATGCATTTTATAAAAGCTTTATCAATTACTACAACGGCGATTTATTGAGCTGGTATGAGCAATTTGTCAACTACAGTACATCGGCCAAACACCTGCTGAACTACCCGAAATACGCACCCGTTTTTTCGGTCGATGTTCCCCAGGCGCAAAGCCAGCAATCGTCCCCAACAGCAGCGTTCAAAGATGCCAAACCCATTGCGTTTACTGTAAAACCCGCCCTATCTCCAGCGAGCCCAGCTACGTTCGAAGCGCTGACGGGCTATATCGATTTCATCAACGAATCCTTGCGGCAGATGAATCAGTTGCAAGTGCTGCTCCGCAATTATCAGTCATCAGCAGACTATTTTCGGAATCGACCAACTACCAGCCGTCGGGCCAATCTGACCTATAATCACGACTCGTATAAAGTCCCCGTTTCCGAGCATCAGCTCCTGCAAATCAACGCTACCCAAATTCCGCAAGCTTACCGGGCCTCTATCAACGGGCAAGCCGATGTGCTGCTGAGTATGTTAAAAGAAATGGATGCGCTGAGCATTGAACTGATCAACTACACGAATGGCAAACAATACGAGCAGGACAATCTAAAACGCTCCGACGCTATTCTGGAACGATATGCTTATCTGTTCGATACGTTCGATCAGAAAAAAGAACAGCTCTACCACGATGTCCGTCGAATTCATGAAAGTTATCCGCTAAAAAAACCATCGGATTCCTGGAATGTGGCCGGTAAAGCGCTGCTCGACATGATGGATGCCAACAAAAAAGTTCTATTCGGTGTACGCGCTTATCTAAAACAGGAAACGCGTCATCTTCCAGCAACCGACTCATTAGAAACCGAAGCTCGAAACCTGATTATCAATGAGTTCAAAAACATGAAAGGTCTCCAACGATATGGGCGTAGTAATGGATTATGCCCCTATACGCCGTATGAGGATCTTTCTGAGAAATCGATCAGGCTTGGCGAGATGGCTGAACACGTATCGGGGAAATCGGCAGCGGATGCGTACGAGCCGTTTTACTATTTCTATAATGAGCTGGTATACAGCTACAATCAATTCAGCGAACTGGCAAAAACCAACGTTCTAAAAAACATCAATCAGCCTAACGTTTTGATTTTGCGCCGATCCGCGCCAACCTCTCCCCCGCCAGCTGTCGTAGAAACAGATACCAAACCAGGGGTTAATTCGATAGCTACCAAAGCCACCATTGATCCATCTACAACACCCAAATCAACTCCGACAAGTAGTGTTACGACATCGGCTGGGCAAACCGTTATCCAGCACGATACAGTTTACATTAGCCAGTCGAAAACGGATACCGTTTATATTGATCGATCAAGACCTCTTACTGTCCCTACGTCATTAGACGGATTTGCGGCCAATAACATGGTGCTGCTGTTAGATGTATCGGGTTCGATGGATTCGCCGTATAAATTACCGTTGTTAAAAACGTCCATTAAATCGCTGCTTAAAATCGTACGGCCCGAAGATCAACTCTCTATTGTGGTTTATTCAGGAAAGGCCAAAGTGGCATTAAAATCAACATCGGGCAGCGATGCCAACGAAATTGCCCGTGTGATCGATCAACTGCAATCTGATGGTGATACTGATGGGAATGGCGGCCTTAAGTTAGCTTATAAAGTTGCCGACAAAAACTACATCCGGGCTGGTAACAACCGAATCATTCTGGCAACTGATGGTGAATTTCCGGTCAGCGAGGAAGTCTATCAACTAGTTGGGAAATCCACCAATCAGGATATTTATTTAACGATTTTCACCTTCGGCAAAAACGAAATCAACGGTCAGAACCTCAAAAAATTAGCGCAAACAGGAAAAGGCAGTTACACGCACATCACGCGGGAAAACGCCAATCTACAATTAATTCTGGAGGCACAGGCGAAGAAGGTTCGATAGCAAACCTAAAAGGTCTCACAGACCTTTTAGGTTTATTTTCACCACCTTACTGATTGAAATGTCCAGCCGGGTTGTACTTTTTGCATTTCAATTTCATCGTCGCGTTTGGTCAGTCCGCAATCCAGATAGTTTTGATGCAATTTAGCCAACGCTTGGCGGTCCAGTTCGACACCCAATCCAGGTTCTTGAGGAACAGCTACCGACCCTTCTTCGAATGCCAATCGACCACCAACAATGACCTCATCCGACTGCCAGGGATAGTGCGTATCCAGCGCATACGGCGCTTTGGGCAAAGCCGCGCCCAAATGAACCATCGCGGCCAATGAAATACCTAAATGGCTATTAGAGTGCATTGATAGACCTCGTCCGAACGTGTCGCAAATGGCAGATAGCATCATAGATGAACGAAGTCCACCCCAGAAATGGTGATCGCTCAGAATAATATCTTCCGACCCAACGGCAATACTATTGGGAATATCACCAAACGAAGTTGTACACATATTGGTCGCCAGTGGCGTTTTCAATACTTTCCGCACCGTCGCCATGTTAGCCTGTCCACGGACCGGGTCTTCCAGGTATTCCAGAATTGGCTCCATCATCTTGCCGTAATGAATGGCTGTGTCTACTTTCCAGATAGCATTCGGGTCAACACGCAACGGCACATCGGGACCAAAGGCTTCATACAACGCAAACATGGCATCGACTTCCTGCTGGGGTTCAAACACACCGCCTTTCAACTTAATCGACTGAAACCCAAATTCAGCGCACATCGCTTTTGCCTGTGCAACAATCCCAGCGGGATCAAGCGCAGCCGCTTGCCGACCAGCCGCCCAACCAGTGGCATTTGGGTCAAGACCAAAACCTAGTTCGCCACCGGCTCCTTCATATTTGTAAAACAAATACGCCGAAAACGGTACCCGATCTCGCATCTTGCCGCCCAACAGATCAACGACAGGTCTTCCGGTTACTTTGCCAATAATATCTAAACAAGCTACTTCAATTGAACTGAAAATATGGACAAGTTTTCGCTGATCCCAAGGCGTTTCGCCCCGTTGTGCCGTCGTTTCCGTCCCGAATCGGTTAACTAGCGCCTGCTGAATTTCAGCGAGTTGGAATACATCTTTACCAATTAGTAAATCTCTGGATTCAGCCAGCGCAGCATCAATGTCTTTATTTCCTGGAATTTCGCTGATGCCAGAAATACCATCATCGGTAACCAGTTCGACAATCGTGCGTAACGCATAAGGGGCGTGCAAACCAGCCGCATTCAATAGTGGCGGATCAACAACGGCAATGGGTGTAATATGGATTTCCTGAATTCGGGGACCAATTTTATAGGGCATATACTATCAATTACGATTTACGATGGATGATTTACGAAGTGGGCAACTTCCCGTGTCTGTGAAGACACAGACACCTGTGCGTCAGCAAAGATTGACCTTCCGGAGAGGTGTCTGTGAGGACACAGACACGGGAGAGCTTCTGGAGACTCCTGACCGAGTTTACTGTGCTTCGTCGTTTAAGGTTTGGAGCAAGCCTTTTATGTAACCGTAGCAAAATGAAAAGGCTTGCAAACTGCTGGCGGGGTCGGCATGGAATGGTACGTGATCGGGCATCACCATTCCCGAATAGCCAACGTCGCGCAACGCTCTGACAACATGCAGGAAATTCATATCGCCGTTATCGGGATATACTTCCTGAAAATTATTCCAGCCGCCTTTGATATTTCGCAGATGCACATTAAAAATCTGCCCCCGCTCGCCGACCCATTTGATGATCGGAATGATTTCAGTCTTAGGATCTTTCAACCCCTCGGCAATCGATCCAATGCAGAAATTGAAACCGTGGTATTCGCTGTCATATAATTTTGCAAACCGCTGAATACCCGCAAAAACGTTGGGGCTATTCCAGCGCGTAATACCCCGATAGCCAGCAGGTGTCGGCGGGTCGGCAATGTGATTGGCTAACTTCACTTTATACTCTTTCGCTACGGGCAACAGTCGATCCAGCAAATATGTAATTCGCTCAAACATTTGGTCGATCGATACATCGCCCGCTATTGTTTTGGGATCAGCCCGTTTGAGGGCTTCTTCGTAATTCCAGGTACTGTAAGCTGCATTTCCCCGCTTTGGATCAATGGTTTTGCCAGTTCGTAAAACGGGCAGAATAGTTGTATTATAATTCAGCACTTTTATCCCCGTTTTTCCGGCCACCTGAATCATCTGCTGAAGAATCTCAATCTCGCGATCCCGCTCCGGACTTTTGCCGAGCATAATATTCGGATACTGAGCCTTGTCGATTCCCGATGATTCGAGCGGAAAATGATAGGCGTCCAGACTGATTCCGTACTGTTCACAAGCCTCCCGTTTGGCCAGCGAATCGTCCAGGTCCCACCCTTTTCCGGGAATCGTTTTCGGCGCACCGCCGTCGATATTGTATACGCCGTGACGCGCTTTAAACTCCAGATTTTCCTTCGTTGTCCCACCCGACTGGCAGCCGACTTTCATCAGCACTTTCTTCGGATTAATAATCGATTCTGCCTTCGCCGACTCAGGCACCCAAGCTGCTGATCCGACCGAACCAGCCGCCATAACACGAATAAAATGCTTCCGTTTCATGGTTGGTTAAGAGACTAGTAGGTTATTTCCTATTTATGAACTGGCTCGTAAAACCAATCGATTTCCTTCGCAATCGTTGATCAGCGCCATATAGCCCAATTCAGCTGAGATTTGCTTTTTAGGTTGTACGATGCTGCCTCCCAACGGTTCTACATGGCTAAGCGCTCGCTCCAGATTATCTACTTTGAGATGAAGCGTTACACCCTGTTCGGAGGGATGATACCATTCTCCCTGACAAAGTGCTCCTGAGGCCATACTGGGCGGGAACATCGCCATTGTCAACGCCCCCAAATCCATTATTTCCAGCTGAATATCGAACAGTGTTTCATAAAATAGCTTTGCCTGGTCGAATTTGTAAACCGGAATTTCAAACCATTGTATCCAACTATTCATCTGCTTGCTAAAGGTTTAGTACGGTTAAATGTATAAGATAGTACTATGTAAAGCAAACTATTGAATAGGTATTTCGGTGTAGATACCAGAAGAGTAGATAAACTATTCCAGCAGTAACAGCAGAGAGCTATGATCTAACTCACCATTACCCTGATCAACAGCCTGTTGCATCTGTTTCGCAACCTGAGCCGTTCCGACAAGTGGTACTGATAGTTCTTCGCCTGTCTGCAATGCAATACCCATATCTTTTCGATGCAGTTTAATCTTGAAGCCGGGCTTGAAATTTCGGTCGATCATGCGTTTACCATGCAGATCCAGAATGCGACTTTGGGCAAATCCCCCCAGTAAAACCTCCCGCATTTTCTCCAGATCAACACCTGCTTTTGACGCTAGTGCAAACGCTTCAGCAACGGCCTGAATGGTCATACCAACAATCATCTGATTGCAGGCTTTCGTGGTTTGTCCAGCACCTGGTTCGCCAATGTGAACAATATTTTTGCCCATCGCCTGAAACAGCGGCAATGCTCGATTAAAAGCAGCCTCGCTCCCACCGACCATAATCGACAAGGAAGCCGATTCAGCTCCAACCTGACCACCCGATACAGGTGCATCCAGCGCATCGACACCTTTAGCCTGCATGCCATCATAAATAGCTCGAGCCGTACCTGGTGCAATCGTAGACATATCAATAAACAAAGCACCCGACTGAATGCCTTCCAACACACCATCCGGCCCATTCACCACCTGATTAACATCGGGCGAATCGGGCAGCATCGTGATAATGATATCCGATTGCTCAGCTAAGGCTTTGCTAGTGGAAAACGTCTGAGCACCAGCTCCCACTAAATCAGCGGCAGCTTTGCTTTGGCTCAGCACCGAAACCGAATAACCGGCTTTAATCAAATTCAACGCCATGGGTTTTCCCATGATCCCTAATCCTATAAATCCTACTTTTTCCATCTTTCGCTCACTGACATTTTATACTAAAGGAAACAACTGCGCGGCAATCATAATGACAATCAGACCTGTTAATCCCATCACAACCAATAACGGTGAAATGGTTTTGAGGGCTTCTTTTTCGGTTAAATTACTGAGTTTACAGACGATCCAGAAACCAGCATCATTCATCCAGGGAACCAGTTTTGACCCGCAGCCAATAGCTAGTCCCAGGTATAACGGATGGAAGCCCAGGTTGGCATTGCTGGCCATACCGGAAAGGATTCCCGATGCTGTAATCAACGCAACTGTAGCGGAACCTTGCGCCGTCCGGACAACGGCCGCGATAAAGAAAGCCATCGGGATAAGGGCCATCTGATAGTCTTTTGTCAGGTCGGCGATGCGGGCACTGATTCCCGTTTGCTGCAGCATACCGCCAAAAGCACCACCGGCTGCGGTGATCAAAATAATGCCTCCACCGCTCATTAAGGCGGCCTGAACAAAAGGCGTTAATCCTTCTTTGTTGTCCTTCTTTTGGCTTGCCAGAATCAGTAAAGCGGCAATTCCACCCGATACCACAGCAATATTTTTATCACCAAAAAACTTAACTAGGCTGATCAACTTGGCTAAAAATGGCGAATCGGTTAGAGGAACGCCGGGT
Organism: Spirosoma harenae; assembly: GCF_054776975.1. NCBI lineage: Bacteria > Pseudomonadati > Bacteroidota > Cytophagia > Cytophagales > Cytophagaceae > Spirosoma > Spirosoma harenae. The sequence goes on from NZ_BAAHBD010000003.1 coordinate 103,879, forward strand.
TTAGCCATAGCCGTGAAAGCGGTATCGGCACAGATAAAAATGAGTGGAATCAAAACCGGCAGTAAGGATACGCCCAGACCTGGCAGGTGTTTATCTTCTTTAGCCGCAATAGCCTTGATGTCTTCGATACGAGCGTCTAGCGCATCGCGTAGAGGAGTTGGCCATTTTCGGTTCGCCCAAAGCGCAAAGAAATAGCCGCTCGTGATGGTCATCAGGCCTACAATCGTGCCCGCAATCATCATCATGCCAATTGGAATGTGCATCTCGCCGATCAGAAACAGGGGGCCGGGTGCGGGCGGCACCAAGGAGTTCGCCATAGCGGCACCGGCCATGATACAGAGAACCAGCAACAGGTAATTTTTCCCAATGCGCAACGTCATGGCTTTGGCTAACGGCATCATCAGGAAAATAACCGTATCGAAGAACACGGGAATACCGATAAAGAAGCTGCTGATCAGAAACGCGATGGGGGCTCGCTCAACGCCCGTCAGGCGAAGCATGGATCGGATAATTCGCTCAGCAGCCCCGCTTTCCAGCATACATTTGCCAATAATAGCGGCCATCGCTATGAGGATACCAATTTTGCCACAGGTAGCCCCAAACTCAGTAGCAATTCGTTCGCCGATATTCTTTTTCGCTAAAGCTGCCGCAGCGGCTGGAGCCGTACCTTTAGCAAGGGCAAACTGTTCGATAGCCGAAGCTGGTGTCATCAGGGCAACGACAAACGCACCTAATAACAACGCCAGAAAGGGATGCAGTTTCAGCCCAATAATACCACCGACGACGATAATCACACCGGCGGATAGAATCAATAAAGGATCAGTCATGGAGGAAGGGTTTGGTACTTGAAACTACTTATTACTAGTTCGAAAACTATCTAGTTTTTTTGCCAGATTTCGAGCACCATCGGCAACGAAGGTAGCGTCGGCTCCGCAGGCAATCAGGCGTATGCCGAGGTCTTGATACCTCTGATAATCATCGGGATTGAAGAACAGAATACCCGTCGCTTTTCCGGCTTTCTCGGCAGCATCGACCGTTGCTTTGACGGCTTCTTTGAAACGAGGATGATTGAATTGGCCGAAAATACCCAGTTCCATCGACAGATCAGCGGGTCCAATGAACATCACATCGACGCCATCTATGTTAGCAACTTCATCCAGGTGATTCAACACCTCAACGGTTTCAATCTGAACGACGCCAAGAATAGTTTCTCTGGCTTCCTGATAATATTGATCGAAGGATTGCGCGAAGCTGGTTGCCCGAACCATTTTGGCAACTCCCCGACCTCCATGAGGGGGATAATGCAATCCGTGAACGACTTTTTTCGCATCGTCGGGATTGCCAATTTTGGGGCACATAATGCCTTCTGCACCCATATCCAATACCCGGTGAATACGCTGGCTTTCTGCGCTTTCGACGCGTACGATAGCTCCTGCCGATGTATGTTCAAGCGCCTGTAGTTGATACAGTACATCTTTCTCCGAACCAGCACCGTGTTCGAGGTCAATCAATACCCAATCAAAACCCGCCTGCCCAACAATTTCAGCAGTGATCGAACTTCCCAGGTTTAGCCAACACCCATTGAGTGTCTCTCCCTGTTGAAGTCGTTTCTTTAAATTTTTCATACACCCATAAAGGCCGAAAAAATTCAGCTTTACTACTCTCTATGGGGAGATTTACGCACTAACTAGTAAGCGTAACGGATGTTTATACGCTATTGACAACCAAAAGGAAGGAAGTTATTGACCTATCTAGAAACCCGTTGCTGTATAGTCTGTTGATACAACCCGGTTCCAATCAGGGTGGCGTTTTAGGTAGGCGCTAACAAATGGACAAAGCGGCACAATTTTGAGGTCTTTCTGTTCGATGTATTCCAGAACGCCCTCTACTAACTTCGATCCAATCCCATGTCCCTCCAAACTTGGATCGACTTCTGTATGAACCAGCGCGAGTGTATCATCGCTTACCATCTGGTATTCAACAATGGATAGTTTACCGTCGGTTTCTAATTCGAAGCGTTGTCGGTGGATGTTGTTGTGAATGGCACTCATGCGTACGTGTTTTAGGGTTTTGTCAGTAGCACTACGCAAAAAAAGGCATACTTGTTCAACCGAAGCGTTGTAATTTGCCAATCTCTTTATCGAACCTACGCCATGAACCGCCTTGACCGACTAACGGCTATCCTGATTCACTTGCAAACGAAGCGTGTTGTCCGCGCTCAGGAACTAGCTGACCGCTTTGGAATCAGCCTTCGCACCGTGTACCGCGACGTACGATCGCTGGAAGAAGCGGGCGTTCCCATCGGGGCCGAAGCCGGAGTCGGCTATTTTCTGACGGATTACCACCTTCCGCCCGTTATGTTCACCAGCGCAGAAGCTAGTGCGCTTTTACTGGGCGGTAAATTGATCGAACAATGGGCCGATGCATCCGTACGAACCGAATTTGAGTCGGCACTTTTTAAAATAAAATCGGTATTGAAACGTACGGATCAGGAGCATCTAAATGACTTGGATGCGCATATTGCCGTTGCTGCTCCCAGAAGTCGCCAACCCTATTCCGACGGATTGTTGACGCATATTCAGCACGCCATCGCGCAAAACCATGTACTTGAACTTCAGTATCATTCGCAATATAATGATGCCGAAACGCAGCGCGAAGTTGAACCATTGGGGCTTCATCACTACCGCATGGGCTGGCACTTAATTGCGTTTTGCCGGACACGCCAGGATTACCGTGATTTCCGGGTGGATCGCATTCGCCAGTTGACGAACACAGGGCAGCGTTTTTCCCGGCCCGAACGACTTTCTTTACGCGAATACCTTGACCGAATGGGGCAAGATTGGCCGATTACTGAAGCCATTGTTCTGTTTCCTAAATCTTCCGTTCGGTATATGCAGGAGCAAAAATATGCTTATGGCTATCACCGGGAAGAAGAGATTGGCGATCAGATTCGCATGTTTTTTCAAACGCCCTATCCCGAAGGGCTGGCTCGCTGGTTACTCATGTTTGGCAATGTAGCCCATATCGAGCACCCTGATTTACTGCGAACGATGGTACAAAATCTGGTCGACGAATTAAACGCGCATTACACTACGCACCCTGTTATTGGCTGAATGACTACTGACATAGGGTTGTCAGTGACGGGTGCGATCTTTGTTGTAAATTAATACCTAGGCTTATGCGACACGACCTTATTGTATCCCAATCCATCGACATCAACGCCAGTCCAGAACGAGTGTGGGCAGTAATGACTATGCCTGAACTCATTAAGGAATACCTGTTTGGCACAGAAACCGTAACCGACTGGAAAATTGGCAACGAAATCATTTTTCAAGGGGAATACCAAGATCAGTCCTATCGGGATAAAGGCGTTATTTTGGAAAATGTACCGAATCGATTGTTGAGCTATAGCTATTGGAGCGGCTTTTCAGGTACCGAAGACAAACCCGAAAATTATTCTACGATTACGTATACAATCACTCCGAAAGACGATACTCAAACCGAATTCACCTGGACGCAACAAGGCTATGCGACCGAAGCGGGTTATAACCATTCGATAAATGGTATGGAAGGACTGCTCAAGCAAATAAAGGAAATAGCGGAACGATAAATCTATTTTGTCATGCTGACGCGGGACAAAACATAGTAGATTAATTATCTGCTATTTAAACGCTGGAATGCCGGTGATTTCAGCGCCTAGAATCAGTAACTGAATATCATGAGTACCTTCGTACGTACTGACCGATTCGAGATTCATCAGGTGTCGCATAATGGGATACTCGCCTGAAATGCCCATGGCTCCCAGAATCTGGCGGGCTTCCCGAGCGATTCGTAATGCGATTTCGACATTATTGCGTTTGGCCAGCGAAATCTGCGCTACTGTCGCCCGATCTTCGTTTTTAAGCGTACCTAATCGCCAGCAAAGGAGTTGGGCCTGGGTAATGTCGGTCAGCATTTCGGCCAGTTTTTTCTGCACTAGCTGAAAACTGGCAATGGGTTTATTAAACTGAATCCGTTCGAGGGCGTATCGACGGGCGATTTCGTAGCATTCCATAGCGGCTCCCAACGAACCCCAAGAGATGCCATAACGAGCCTGTTCCAGACATTTCAACGCACTCTTTAATCCGTACGCTTCGGGCAGCATATTTTCCTTCGGTACCTGTACATCCTGAAAAATCAGTTCGCCTGTATTGCTGGCCCGCAACGACCATTTATTTTTGATTTCGGCCGTGGTAAAGCCCTCCATTCCTCGCTCCAGAATCAGTCCACGAACTTTTCCCTGATCATTTCTAGCCCAAACGATAGCGATATCGGCAATATCGGCGTTGGTGATCCAAAGTTTGGAGCCGTTGAGCAAATAATAATCACTACGCTCAATGAAGTTCGCTTCCATGCCTCCAGGGTCTGAACCGTGATTCGGCTCTGTTAGGCCAAAACAGCCTATAATCTCTCCTTTGGCCAATTTCGGCAAGTATTTTTTCTTTTGTTTCTCCGAACCAAAGGTCAGAATTGGATACATCACCAGCGAATTCTGAACCGATACACAAGAACGCATGCCCGAATCACCTCGCTCGATCTCCTGCGTCATCAATCCATACGAAATCTGATCCAGGCCACCACCACCGTATTCAGTCGGAATCGTTGCTCCAAAGACACCAATCTGACCGAACTTTCGTACGAGATGTCTTGGAAATTCAGCCCGTTGCGCATATTCTTCGGCAATGGGCGTGATCTCGCGTTTGACGAAATCGCGCACCGCCGACCGAACCAGTTTATGTTCAGCTGTTAGCAGATCATCAATGCAATAGAAATCCGGCGATTCAAACGAATCAACCTTGTTTCGGGGCGGAGTCAGGGAGGGAGATTGCATAGGGGGTTAACCGAAAAAAAGTTGGCTTGTTGCAGGAATAGGGTATTTTTTGTCAATTTACACGACAAATAATTAGGCTCATAGGAATCGATCTGCGATCGATTGGGTGTTGTCAAAAAGAAGTATGAAAATCCACATCTTCGGAGCTTCGGGATCGGGCGTAACCACCTTAGGAACTCGCTTATCGGTCCAAACGGGTTTTGCTTATCTCGACACCGACAGCTTCTATTGGGAACCCTCTAATCCACCATTTACCGTACGCAGAGCCATTGACGAACGACATAAAATGATCGTCAATGAATTTGTTACCTATACTGATTGTATTGTTGGTGGTTCGTTGCTGAACTGGGGAATGGATTGGCTCCATCAGTTTGATTTGGCCGTATTCCTTTGGGTTCCTCCCAAAATTCGCCTAAATCGATTAAGGAAACGGGAATTTGACCGATATGGCGATATTATTTTCACCAACAACGATCGAAATACCCATTACGAAGAATTCATCGACTGGGCATCCGGTTACGACGACGGTTCAGCCAGCGGTCGAACGCTACAAGCGCATGAAAGCTGGATGCAACAACTTACCTGCCCACTTATCGAAATACGCGGAGAACATTCGGTAGATGAGCGTTTGGCAATCATTCTGAATCAATTAGCGATCCAGCAATCATAGTTAAGAATCCTCACGCGTGTTCTTTATGAAGCATGTCTAATCTAAATATCGACAGCCTAAAAGCCCGTACCTACGACGCCATTGTTATTGGTTCTGGTATCAGTGGAGGCTGGGCCGCGAAAGAGCTTACCGAAAAAGGACTTCGCACACTTTTGCTGGAACGCGGTCGGCCCGTCAGTCACGTAACAGACTACCCTACCGCGACGCTCAATCCGTGGGAGTTGGCGCATCGCGGACAGGTGCCGCTCCACATTCGGGAGGAATATTCCATTGCCAGCCGAAACTATGCCTTTCGCGAAGATACCATGCACTTTTTTGCGAAGGATAGCGAACAACCGTACGTGCAGGAAAAACCCTATGATTGGATACACGGCTATCAGGTTGGTGGGCGGTCTTTGACTTGGGGTAGACAAACGCAACGCTGGAGTGACTTTGATTTTGAAGGCCCCGCCCGCGACGGTTTTGCCATCGATTGGCCAATTCGGTACGCTGATCTTGCGCCCTGGTACAGCCATGTAGAGAAATTTGTGGGTATCACAGGGAACAAAGATGGACTAGCCACTCTGCCCGATGGTGAGTTTCTGCCTCCGCACGAAATGTCTTGTGTAGAAACGTATTTCAAGAAACAGGTTGCTACGCATTATCCAAATCGCCACGTGATTATTGGTCGGGCAGCCCATATTACTGAGCCTAAAGCCATTCATACCCAACAAGGTCGGGCGCGATGCCAACACCGTACGCTTTGCGAACGAGGATGTCCGTATGGTGGGTATTATAGTAGTAATGCATCGACCATTCCGTGGGCCATGCGAACGGGCAAATTGACGCTTCAACCTAATTCTGTTGTACACTCGATTAGTTACGACGAGTCAAAACGCAAGGCTACAGGCGTTCGAGTCATTGATACACAATCCGGCCAGATGACGGAGTATTATGCCCAGATTATTTTCGTCAATGCGTCCGCTCTACATACCAATCTGATTCTCCTGAATTCAACGTCCAGCCGATTTCCAAATGGGCTTGGTAACGATAGCGGATTGCTGGGAACTCACATGGCGTTTCATAGCTACCGGGGTCGGGTTACAGCGACGTATGATGGGCTACTAGAATCCACAACCGACGGTCGCCGACCAAACAGCAGCTATATTCCTCGGTTTCGGAATGTAACAAAACAGGAAACAGATTTTCTGCGTGGATATGCCGCTACGTTCTATTCGTCAAGAGCAGAGGTTCAGAATCAGGAAAGCATTGGCCAATCGTTAAAAAACCAACTAGTAAATCCCTCGTTGGGCGAGTGGCAGGTGGGTTCGGCGATGATGGCTGAAACGATTCCGAAAGCCAGCAGTACGGTTCGTCTTGATCCGATTCTGAAAGATAATTTTGGTATTCCTCAATTACGGGTTTCTGTCGGTTACGATGAAAACGACGAGAAAATTCTTCGCGATTTTTTCGAGCAGTTTACGGAGATGTACACCAAGGCCGGTTTTAAAAACATTCGTATGCAGGATACAGGGCGACTACCAGGCAGCGAAAACCACGAAATGGGTGGAGTCCGCATGGGCCGCGATCCGAAAACATCATTGTTGAATCAATGGAATCAGTTGCATCACTGCAAAAACGTCTTCGTGACTGACGGTGCCTGCATGGTCTCAACCAGCACGCAAAATCCTTCGCTCACCTACATGGCCCTTACCGCCAGAGCGGCCAATTATGCCGTGAAACAGATGAAAGCACTGGCACTGTAGTTTTTTGTCATGCTGACGAAGGAAGCCTCTTAATATATCCTTATTCAGAGGTTGGGGAGCTTTGAGATGCTTCCTTCGTCAGCATGACAAACAAGGCTTGAATCTATCGCTTGCTCGTAGCGGAACTTGGCGCAGCTACTGTGCCCTGACTTACTAACCAAGTTGCTAATTCTTTTGCCGCCAGAAAATTTTCGTATTGCGCCGGAATCTTCCGACCATCAACATATTCGTTATACAGCCACGGATCACCCACAGCAAACACAGTTCCTTTACCCACTTTCGCAACGCCCATAATCACATCCCCAGCGTCGGTCACAGCAGTTTTGGCGGGCGATTTTATACGTAATGGCGATAGCTCTTTAATGTATACCATTCGGGTCTTCGGGAAAATTGCATTTCCAGCCGGCACACTAATTTTTCCTTGTTCGAATTGATTTCCCTGTACCATGTTACGGTTTTTCGGCAAAAACTGCAACCCAAATCGGGCGGCTAACTGATTGAAATGCAGATGTTCACAGTTAGAGGTATCGTTAGCCATAAGCACCAGCGTACCACCGGCTTGCACCCAATTGGCAATAGCGTTTATATCGCTCTCGCTTACGTAATTTGGCTTGGGCGTTTCTTTCGGCGTATCGGGGTCTACGATAATATATACGTCTACCCCCTTGAGCGATGCGGTTGTTGGAGCCCCCGTGATCGTTGTCGTTTTTGCACCCAGATTGCGGAATATAGTTCCCCACCAGAAGAAACCCGAATGTTGGTGATCGTCCCAGGTGTAATGGAAAGGCTCCTGTTCGCCATTATACCCTTTTCGCGATTCGTGGTTGAAATAGTTATCTACAGCGACTGTTTTTCCTTTTCCCGTTTCTTCGGCTGCAATTTCCATTTCGACGCTGGCCATAATAAATGGTCCAACGCCTTTTAAATCATCCTGACGAATGGGTTCGCTTAAGTAATATTCGTAGCTGCCATCCCGATAAGGCGAACCACCCAGACCACCCACGACCACCGTTTTTTCGAGGTGAATGAGCCCTTTTTCGTCGGTCGTGATGAATTGTTTCAGTAAGCCATCGTAGCCTTTACGCGCATTTGCCATGAGTGATGCGGGCAGATAACCCATACGTACACCTTTCGCCAGTGCATACACAAACATACTTGAGCCCGATGCTTCAAGGTAATTGCCTTTGTCACCTGCCCGATCAGTCACCTGCCACCAACAGCCTGATTTTGGGTCCTGATATTTCGCAATGGCGGGCATAAACCGGTTCAGAATGGCAACCAGTTCACCTCGCCGAGGGTGTGTTTTCGGAATAAAATCCAGCACATCGACCAGCGCCATCGCATACCAACCCATCGCCCGGCTCCAGAAATTGGGCGAATTACCCGTTTCTTTATTAGCCCATTTCTGTTCGCGACTTTCGTCCCAACCGTGGTAAATCAGGCCGGTTTTGGGATCACGAGCGTGCTTTTCCATCCACACAAATTCGTTGATAATATCGTCGAACTGTTTTGCGTCCCCGTACAGAGACGTATACTCGGCATAGAACGGTTCGGCCATGTATAAACCATCGAGCCACATTTGGTAAGGATACCGTTTTTTATGCCAGTAGCCGCCTTCCTTCGTGCGGGGTTGCTCAGCCAATTGTTTCCGAAGCAAATCAGCCGCTTTTTTATATTTTTCTCTACCAGGTAACGTCTGCTGCGCTAATAGAAGCAATGACCGGCCGGGAGTGATAAAATCAAGATTGTAATCCTCGAGTTTATATGTACGGATGTCGCCATCAGCCTTTACATAGCGATCCATATTTTTCTGGATGTAACTGAAGTACTTATCATCGGCAGTCCGATACCAGACCTGCTTAACGCCCTCCAGCAGAACGCCCGTTTCATACTCCCAGTGAGCAACTCCTTTAGTACCGTCTTCCCGTTTATACGAGATGGAATCAGGATTATTGGCCATAATGGACGCCACCATACGCTGCGACCAAGGAATATTGGTAGGCGACTGTGCCCACAGCACATGACTGATTACCAGTAGACAACCGAAAAGGCTAAATTTCTTCATCTTCGTTTTAATAATTAAAAATCCCCGTGTCTGTATCCTCACAGACACCTGTCCGGTAGGTTAGGCTCTGCTGACGCATAGGTGTCTGTGAGGATACAGACACGGGAGTCAACTCAGGCTAATTTGCTCATCCTGATTAAAGAAATAGTCATTTTTCGCCCGTCTATACTCCTTAATTAAAACGAAAAATAGCAGTTGATCAAGCAAGCGAACCCAAAGTTAACAACACCTGTTACACACTATAGATGATACTGCCGGATAAAAACCGGCCCAATCAATCATGATTCGTCAACTTTCTTTAACCCTTCTCCCTGAACAGGCTTTCGATGATGAAGCGTTTCGGGCACAGGTATTGCGGCAACTTTCGTTACCTGACTCTGAAGAAGTTACCATTCGAAAAAAACGGCAATCGATCGATGCGCGGAATCGACAGGTTCGGGTACAGGTCGAAACAGATGTATTTATTGGCGAAACTCCTCCCTCGCTTATCCAATATCAAAAGCCGCAGATTGACGTCAGCAAGGCACCACAGGCTATTGTGGTAGGTGCTGGCCCAGCCGGTTTGTTTGCCGCCCTTCGGCTGATCGAATTAGGTATTAAACCAATTGTTCTCGAACGAGGAAGTGATGTTCGCACCCGTCGACGCGATTTGGCCGCCATTAATAAAGATCATATTGTTAACCCAGAGTCGAATTACTGTTTTGGTGAAGGAGGGGCCGGAACTTATTCCGACGGTAAACTTTACACTCGCTCAACCAAACGAGGAGATGTCCGGCGGATTCTGGAAATATTCGTTGCACACGGAGCCACTGACCAGATCTTAGTTGACGCTCACCCTCATATCGGGACAAACAAACTTCCAAACGTGGTAGCTGCTCTGCGCGAAAGCATTCTGCGTGCCGGCGGGGAGGTCCACTTCGATACTAAAGTAGTTGACCTGATTCAAGAAGGCCACCAACTAAAAGGGGTTGTATTAGCTAACGGAAATGCTCTAACTGGCATTGGTGTTATTCTGGCAACGGGTCATTCCGCCCGCGACATTTTCCACCTTCTGCGCGACCGTACTATTCGCGTCGAAGCCAAACCCTTTGCCATGGGTGTTCGTATTGAGCACCAGCAGCAATTGATTGACCAGTTCCAATACCATCGGCCAGATCGGGGAGATTATTTGCCTGCGGCCTCTTACAGTTTGGTTACTCAAACTCGGTTTAAGGGGGTAGAACGAGGAGTCTTTTCGTTTTGTATGTGTCCGGGGGGCTTTATTGTTCCAGCGGCTACCGCTCCGGGGGAGTTGGTTGTGAATGGCATGTCGCCCTCTCGGCGCGACTCGCAATATGCTAATTCGGGCTTAGTGGTTGCCGTTACCGATACAGATTTGCTACCTTACACCGACGAAGGACCACTGGCTGGTTTAGCACTCCAACAGGATTTGGAACGCTGGGCCTGCCGAATGGGAACCGAACATCCTGACAAACCTTCGCAGATAGCTCCTGCACAGCGTATTGCCGACTTTGTGGATGGCCGCACGTCAAACGAGTTATTGCCAACATCGTATCAGCCGGGTTTAGCGTCAGTCGATATGATGGAGGTGTTACCCGATCACATTGCTCAGCCTTTAAGACAGGGGTTGCGGGATTTCGGGCGAAAGATGCAAGGCTATTTAAGCAATGAAGGTCAGTTGATCGGCGTTGAAAGTCGTACATCATCGCCCGTGCGAATTCCACGTCATAGAGATACGTGTGAGCATGTGGAGGTTCGGCGACTGTTTCCTTGTGGCGAAGGAGCCGGTTATGCAGGTGGTATTGTTTCAGCCGCCATGGATGGTGAACGTTGCGCAGAAGAATTAGTTAAGTTGTATAAATAAGTCCGAAGTTTATAGTTTGAGGTTTGAAGTTGTACATGCTATTCTGACTTCAAACATCGACCTTCAAACATCAACCTCATTAATGATCGACACCTCGTTTCATACCTTTACCGAACACCTTCGCCAGCGGCTGCAGCAACCGTTGCCGGGGGAAGTTGCGCACCAGAAAATGGCGTCGACAGCTCGGTATCGGCTGGGCATCAAACCCAACGAGCGAACGCGCCGGAGCGCAGTGTTGATCTGTTTTTACCCCTATCAGAACTCTATTTACCTCCCACTTATCCTCCGCCCCCAGTACGACGGCGTTCATGCCGGACAGATGGCGTTTCCGGGTGGACGTATGGAGCGGTTCGATGAAAATCTAACCCGTACTGCCCTGCGGGAAGCACAGGAAGAAGTCGGCATTCGGGTATCCGATGTAAAGGTGTTGGGATTGCTGACAGAGCTATTTATTCCACCCAGCAATTTTTACGTTCAACCCGTAGTCGGTATGCTTCCCTATCGTCCGGATTTTTACCCCGATCCCCGCGAGGTTGAAGCCGTTATCGAAGTGGACCTCGACACGCTGATCGACGAGACCATCATTGGTGATAGTCAGATAGAGGTACGGGGCGTTCTGGTCGATGCTCCTTTTTATCAGATCCAGGGGCATCGGGTATGGGGAGCAACTGCCATGATGATAAGCGAGTTGTTGATGGTGTTAAGCGCCTAATAGCTGCCCCAATAGCTTGAGGTAAAGAAATTTTAAAAAAAACGCAGAATGGTGTGCGCTATAAATACTAAGTACTTCCTGAACCTTTCTAATACAATTTTAATAAGTCTTTAGCCACACAGTCAATGAATTAAGGACTTATTTTGACCAGTTGTTATACCATCTAACTGACAATCAAAATCGTTTACAATAGCCCTATTTTAACTACTTAGCGCAGATTGTCGTCGTTTATGCTATTCCATACGACATTAAAGCTCTGTTCTATTTCGAATTCCACTTATCTGCTATAGTTTGGATCGGTTTGAATTTGACTTTTCTGTTTATTGAAAGTCTATTTTAAACAAAACCCAAACCTCCAATTAATGGATGGCAATAAGCATTTTTACGGATACTCTATGTTGACATAGGCTATAAAACCCAAAACAAAATACATTTGTAACAGCTAGCTATTGATTGATATAGTCATTAACGTTGATAGCTTTGCACTTTATAACAAATGCGGATTCTATACCGTTAACTTCTTCGTTCTTTCTTGCAAATTTTTACTCTGTGAAAAGGTGGATTGCTATCGGTCTCGTCGTTGTCATATTGGGCGGGATAATTGTGTATAATAAGGTGTTACATCCGGCTCCAGGAGCCTCAGGTGGAGGTGGCGGTCAAGGCGGTGGTGGACGTGGCAGTGCGGAAGGGAAAGGCGGTCCTGGAGGCAAAGGTGGCCCCGGTGGAGGTGGCGGCCCCGCCAACGTCAATGGGTTTGTTGTCGTCTCGCAAAGCCTTAAGGAAGACGTTATTTCCAGTGGTTCTCTATTGGCAGCCGAACAGGTGGATATCTATCCTGAGATTTCAGCCCGAATTACCCAGCTTAATATTCAGGAAGGTCAGCCTGTAGCAAAGGGAGCTTTGTTGGTGAAGCTGTTTGACGCCGATTTACGGGCACAACTCCAAAAGCTTCAGGCTCAGGCCGAAAATGCCCAGCGAACCGAAGACAGGAACAAGCAGTTGCTGGCCAGAGGGGGTATTAGCCAACAGGAATACGACATTGTAACGACTAATTTACGGTCGTCGCTGGCTGACATCGAATTAGTCAAAGCGCAATTACAACGGACAGAAATTCGGGCTCCTTTTTCGGGTATCATTGGTCTTCGTAATGTCAGTGCGGGCGCTGTCGTTTCGCCCAATACGCTTATTGCCCGATTACAACAAGTATCGTCCCTGAAACTCGACTTCTCCATTCCCGAAAAATACGGCCCGACTGTGCATAACGGGAGCACGATTTCGTTTTTAGTAGATGGTACTGTAAAACCCAGCGAAGGGGTTGTGTATGCAATTGAACCGGGGGTGGAAGAACAAACCCGTAACCTGCGCATCCGGGCGCGAGTCAATAATACTACGGCCCGATTCCGACCGGGTACGTTTGCCCGGGTAACGTTAACGGTTCAGAATGAGAAGAGTCTGGTTGTACCAACGCAGGCCGTTATTCCGCAAACCCGTACGAATCAGGTTATAGTCGTAAAAAATGGCAAAGCCATCTTTAAGGATGTCAAAACAGGTCTTCGGACGGCAGGTGTTATCCAGGTGCTTTCAGGCTTAAGCGTTGGCGATACAGTAGCCACAACAGGACTTCTGTTCTTAAAACCTGATGCACCTGTCAAAGTCAATAAAGTCATTACCGTTCCCGGTAACGGCCCAAAAGTTGCAGCAAACTGAGAGATGAGTTATAAACGATGACTGATGAGTGGCTGACGCGTCAGCAATGCTCATGCGTCAGCCACTCATCAGTCATCGTTTATAACTCATCACCAACAAACAAACTCAATTACAAAAATGAGTCTACCCGAATTAAGCTTAAATAGGCCCGTGTTCGCAATGGTGATGTCCATTGTGATCGTGTTATTCGGTATTATCGGCTTCACCTTTCTGGGCGTACGCGAATATCCGGCTATCGATCCGCCAGTTATTTCAGTTCGGACGAACTATACGGGTGCTAACCCTGAAATTATCGAATCGCAGATTACTGAGCCCATCGAAAAGTCGCTGAACAGTATCGAAGGGATTCGTACCATTTCGTCGAACAGTGCTTTAGGAGCCAGTACCATTACGGTTGAGTTCAACCTCGATGCTAACCTTGAACAAGCTGCGAATGACGTACGCGACAAAGTAGCTCAGGCACAACGTCAGCTTCCACAAGACATTGACGCTCCTCCGGTTGTTACGAAAGCTGATGCTAACTCAGATCCGATTATTTTCATGAACGTTCAGAGTACGACACGTAGCGCCACACAGTTGTCGGACTATGCGGAGAACGTACTTCAGGAACGTCTACAAACCATTCCGGGTGTTAGCCAAGCCAATATCTTCGGACTGAAACGGCAGGCCATGCGGCTGTGGATTGACCCAATTAAATTGTCGGCTTATCGGCTGACCGCTCAGGATATTCAAAATGCTTTAGCCACGCAGAATGTCGAATTACCGGGGGGGAAAGTATACGGTAATACAACCGAGTTGACCGTAAAAGCCGTAGGGCGACTCACCACTGAGGACGATTTCAACAACCTGATTTTACGGCAGACAAGCAATCAGATCGTCCGATTTAAAGATGTGGGCTATGCTACATTAGGTGCCGAAAACGAAGAGACGGCCTCTAAACAAAACGGAACCGTTGGAGTCATTCTGGCCTTGATTCCACAGCCGGGGGCCAACTACGTGAGCATTGCCGATGAGTTTTATAAACGCTTCGATCAGCTTAAAAAAGATTTACCGCCTGATATCATTGTTTATGTCGGCACCGACCGAAGTATCTTTATCCGGAAGGCGATTGAGGAAGTGGGCGAAACGTTGCTAATCTCGTTTGTGCTGGTCGTATTGGTCATTTACTTCTTCTTCCGAGATTGGCTCATTGCTTTCCGTCCACTGATCGATATTCCGGTATCGCTCATTGGTGCTTTCTTCATCATGTACCTGGCCGACTTCAGTATCAACGTATTGACACTGTTAGGAATCGTACTGGCGACGGGTCTTGTGGTGGATGATGGGATTGTGGTCACGGAAAACATCTTTAAGAAAATTGAAGATGGCATGGATACGGAGACAGCCGCGAAAGAAGGCTCTAATGAGATTTTCTTCGCCGTTATCTCGACGTCGATCACGCTAGCGATTGTATTCCTGCCGATTATCTTCCTCCAAGGATTCGTTGGTCGCCTGTTCCGTGAGTTCGGGATCGTGGTTGCTGGAGCCGTGTTGATTTCGGCCTTTGTATCGCTTACGCTGACACCGGTACTTAGTGTAAAGCTGACCAGCAAAAACCACGGACGATCTTGGTTCTATCGAAAAACTGAGCCATTTTTTGAATGGTTAGACGAAAGCTATCGTGATTCGCTCAATAGCTTTATGAAGAAACGGGGTTGGGCTTTCGTCATGATCGTGGTCTGTTTATTACTGATTTTCGGTGTAGGCTCGCAGTTAAAATCGGAATTAGCTCCCCTCGAAGACCGGGGCCGTACGCGCATCGCCATTACGTCGCCCGAAGGAACCAGTTTTGAAGCGCAATCTGCCATAACCGATAAAGTACTACAATTTGTACTCGACTCGATTCCTGAAAATAAACTGGCATTTAGTGTGGTCGCACCTGGGTTCTCCGGTGCAGGGGCTGTAAACTCTTCGTTTGTGATGGTCAACATGGTTGATCCTAGCGAACGGAAACGGTCTCAGCAGGACATTGTGGATTATCTCACAAAAAATCTGCGACGGTTCAGCGAAGCCCGTATGTTCGCGACTCAGGATCAAACCATTCAGGTAGGTCGTCAGGGTGGTGGCTTACCCGTTCAGTTCGTTATTCAGAACCTGAACTTCGAGAAACTACGGGAGAAATTGCCTGCTTTCCTGGACGAAGTTCAGAAAGACCCTACCTTCCTGAACTCGGATGTTGACCTGAAATTCAACAAACCTGAACTGAATATCACCATCGAACGCGAAAAAGCAACGAACCTTGGCGTATCGGTGCAGGACGTAGCGCAAACGCTGCAACTCGCGCTGAGTAACCGCCGATTAGCCTACTTCCTGATGAACGGGAAACAATATCAGGTAATTGGCCAGGTAGACCGGGGTGACCGCGATGAACCTGTTGATTTGGCATCGTTCTATGTTCGCTCAAACGCAGGTCAGCTGATTCAATTAGATAACCTGGTGAAGTTTCAGGAAGTCAGTAGCCCTCCGCAGGTGTACCACTACAACCGCTTTAAGTCCGCAACGGTATCGGCTGGTTTGGCACCAGGTAAAACCATCGGTGACGGTGTTGAGGCCATGCGCGCTATTGCCGCCAAAACGCTCGACCAAACATTTCAAACATCCCTCTCCGGCCCGTCCCGCGACTACGCGGAAAGTTCGTCGAATACATTGTTTGCCTTTGGCTTGGCGCTGATCTTGATTTATCTGGTCCTGGCTGCCCAGTTCGATTCATTCATCGATCCGTTCATCATCATGATGACGGTACCACTGGCGCTGGCCGGAGCCGTATTCTCACTCTGGATGTTTAATCAGACGCTGAATATTTTCAGTCAGATCGGTATTATCATGCTAGTGGGCCTGGTTACCAAAAACGGAATTCTGATTGTCGAATTTGCCAACGAACAACGATTGACGGGTAAAAATAAATTTGAAGCGGCTGCCGAATCGGCTGCTTTGCGGCTCCGTCCTATTCTGATGACTACGCTTGTAGCGGCCTTTGGTGCGTTGCCTTTAGCGATGGCGCTGGGTTCCGCATCGAAAAGCCGGGTACCGCTGGGAATTGTTATCGTAGGTGGGCTGATGTTTTCGCTTGTGCTAACCCTCTACGTTGTGCCGGTCATCTACACGTACATGACTCGCCGAAAAGACGTAACACCAGAGGAACCACAAGCCGAAAGCGCAAAGAAACCAACTCCTACACCGGCGCACGTCTAGTTATTATCATTGTATAGTTGACAGGGGTGAATCTGATTCAGATTCACCCCTGTTTTGTTAAAGGGCCAGATACTGGCTTTACGATAAAAAATTCCTGCCCTCGGTTATAACCGACAGTATTTTTACTTTTTTCTTTTTAGGCCAATTTCACTAAGCCCCTGGCCTTACTCTGATGAAACGTACGAGACCCTATTTTGCCTTTTCCCTGATTTTACTGGCCCTTCCAGCCTTTTCACAAACTCCTATTAACGTCGACAAAGAATTTACTTTTGCCGCCAAGCAATATGAGGGCATGTTAAAAGCCCACCCCGATACAACTAAATTTCCACAGTCTACAAAACCAGACGGCTCGCCTGATGATCGGAAATCGGATTGGTGGTGCAGTGGTTTTTTTGGTGGTTCGCTCTGGCATATTTACGAACGAACAAAAGCCCCTGAATGGAAAGCAGCCGCCAACAAATGGACGATGGCCGTAGCAAAAGAGCAATACAACACCGGCACGCACGACCTGGGATTCATGCTCTACTGCCCATTTGGCAACGGATATCGACTCACCAAAAATGAGACGTATCCGCCCATTCTGTTAACAGGAGCTAAATCCTTGTCGACTCGCTTTAACCCAAAAGTTGGTGTAATTAAATCCTGGAACAAATTCCAGAATTATGATTACCCAGTGATCATCGACAACATGATGAATCTGGAGTTCTTATTCTGGGCAGCCAAACGATCTGGTAATAAGGAGTTTTACAACATCTGTATCACCCACGCCGATAACACGATCAAAAATCATTATCGCCCTGACTATAGCAGTTATCACGTCATTTGTTACAATCCTGATGGTACGGTAGCGGCAAAAAAAACAGCGCAGGGCTATGCGGATAATTCAGCCTGGGCACGCGGACAAGCCTGGGGTTTGTATGGCTTTACGGTGATGTATCGTGAAACAAAAGACAAGAAATATTTGGATTTTGCCCGGCACATTGCTGATTTCTACCTAAATCACCCAAATCTTCCTGCCGACAAAGTTCCGTATTGGGATTTCAATGCCCCCAACATTCCGAACGAAGAGCGGGATGCTTCAGCCGCAGCCATTACGGCCTCCGCCCTACTCGAACTTTGTACGTATGGTGGCCCGTCAGCAAAAATCTATTATCAATCTGCGATGAAGATGCTGGAAAGTCTATCGAGTCCAGCTTATAAAGCAAATTTGGGAGAGAATAACCATTTTATCCTGAAACACAGTGTAGGCCATAAACCAGCCAAGAGTGAAGTAGATACCCCAATTATTTACGCAGATTACTATTATCTGGAAGCTCTTCTGCGTTACGATGCCCTTACTAAGAAGGGAGGGATAAAGTAGTAATTTCAGGTATAAAGTTTGAGGTTCGTAATTTGATGTTTTGCTTTCTCATGGCAATATCAAATTACGAACCTCAAACTTTATACCTGAAACTGAATCTGGTTATTGCTCTCGACGGATTGTCTGAATGGTAACGATGGTTGGAGCCGATAAATAGAAGTCGAAAAGAAATCGTCCCAATAGTTCATGACTTATGGCATTCAGATGTTCCTTATCATTAGTCAAAAAGTACTCCTCTCCTTTCTCAATAACCGAATCGGTATCAAATACGCTGAATAACTGTTCGTCGGCCTCATCCAGTAAAATAGCCCGGCTTCGGTGCCGTAGCCATTGATTCAGGCGCTCCCGATGTGGGAAAGGGGTCATTAACAGCACATTATGGCGATAAGGTCGTAGTATTTTCAGTAAGGATGTTACAATGAGTGACCTGTTGGGTCGTACAAAGGAAAGAATAGCATTACCGACGGATTTTAGTTGATCCAGCCCGCGAGTCTGCTTAAATTCCTTATGAGAATAGGGCAATATTGGAGCTGCCATGCAGGTTTCCATACTTGCTGAACGAGCAGGATAAAGCAACGAATGGTCGAGTTGAAGCATGATCAGATCGTACCGATTGAGAGGCAAATGTGATAATGCAGTTACAATCTGTGGTATGGTCAGATGTGCGTACGCTTCAACCGACACATTCTGCCCTGTCTGGCTAATCTGACGGATAAAATGTCCGATATAGCTTAACTTTCCCGCTGATAGCCCATACCCATAAGTATGCTCATCGCCAATTACCAACACGTTCATCAGTCAATGCAAATGGGGCGAATAAACCCATTTATTTCCTTTACGTAGCCTGATAGGGAACTGTGGCAGAGTACAGAAAAATATTTATCAACCAAAACAATAATTGCAACGTTATTCGTTTGGAACGCGTAGTCTATTTACAAAGGGAATTTACGTAAATCTGACCAAGCTTTGCTTTTCCGAAAATCATCTTCGTTCGCCGACAATGACCTGCTAAGTGTCATTAGGGCTTGCCGTGCCAACGATCCGCGGGCGCAAAGGACGTTGTTTAAGCAGTTTTTTGGGTATGCCAAAAGTATCTGCCTACGCTATACGTCGAATGTGGAGGAAGCCGAAGACGTGCTAAATGAAGGCTTTCTGAAAGCCTTTCAGCATCTGGACAGTTATGACGAAACCTTACCTTTTAAAGCCTGGTTACGAACCATTTTGGTAAATACAGCCATTAGTCATTACCGTAAAAATCAACGATATGATCAGCATACGGCATTAGAAACGGGCGAACAGGTGCCATTTGACGACAATATCGTTGAACAGATTGCCGCTGAAGAAATTCTCACCCTCGTCCAACAACTAACCCCTACCTACCGTACCGTCTTTATGATGCACGTTGTGGATGGCTACAGTCTCCACGAAATTGCGGGTATATTGAGTCATAACGAAGCCACCGTTCGTTCCAACTACGCCCGCGCCCGACAGAAGTTACAGATACTCATCAAACAAGCATATCCTTCTTACGAAAAAGCTGGCCCTGATGGCAGCTTTCCTTATCATGAAAACTGACCGATTTTCCGATATTATCCGGCGAAAACTGGAAAGTATTCGGCCGGAATTTACTGAAAAAGACTGGGCGCGAATGCAAGCTACGCTCCAGCAGGCTGGCCCGCCCCAGTCTGGCCCGTCGGCTACGGGGCAACCGTTCAGTGGAGGGGTCTGGGCAGGAAAATCCTGGCTCCTGGCCGCTGCTTCTGTTAGCACGGTTGCGTTGATTGCATTCAGCATTTGGCAGCGTAGTGAGATCAATCACCTTCAGAAAACGATTGGTCAACTGAAACAAAAAGCGGTAACAAAACAGATTACCCCAGCGTCAGCAGAGCAGGATCGTCCGACCTTATCACAATCGGGTACGCCTAATCAGCCGAACACTGTGTCTGGTTCTCCAGCAGAGTCAGTACCTGCTCCTACGCAACGGGAAGAGTTGGCCACTAGTCACGACACCGTTTACATTACTCGTTACGTGCCTATGCCTGAAACCCGTAGGATGAATTCAGTGGGAGATCGCTCGCTTCAGCGAACTGAAACGCCCCCTGATCAACGGTATGCGACCGCCAGCCGAGCGCCTGTTGTGCGTAATCCATTGCGTCAATCGAATAACTTAAACAAGCATCAAAAATCAGATTCATATGGTGTGTCCTCTACTCCTTTAACGATTGACAATACTACGAATACGCCATCGGAAACGATTAATAACCCATTAACTACCACGCCTAACTCATCGATTCCTTCGTCTGTGAATGATGCGGAAGGTCGAGTTGCTAAAAATCAGCGAATAAAGCGAACAAAAGGAAACTACAGTTCGCCAGCCTCTCCGGGTAATGCTGCTGACAGCCCAACAGGTTCCACTGGTGTTGTTGATAATCCGAACAAAGCAATTGGTCAACAGGAATTAACGCCAACAGAGCAAGCTCAGGTTGCTGAACAAAGTGGTGTATTGGCAAGCTATGAAGTAGTCACGAGTCGTCCTTTGTCAACGGAGGGTATTAATTGGAATGCGTTAATGGCTCAACGGGCTAAGCGTATGCGCCTAGTTCGCACGACGACGGTAACCATGCCAACTCAAGCGCCAGAAAGTAAGAAAGTGGAGCCAGTCATTGCTCGCTTCCGGGCTGGTATTGGTGGGGAGTTTGAATCCCGTATGTGGAGCGTTGGGTTATTTTCAGAAATACCAGTCGGTAAACATGTAGTGGTTGGTGTAGGCCTTAGTCAGGCAACATACATGGGAGGATTGTTCATCACTGCCAGTGATTTTAATAAACGCACGCAGCGGAACTTTAGGGACGAATTTGGTAAAGGACTTGATCCTAAGCTAAGTCTATACGGCGATATCATCAATGTCGACACTCGTATGGTCCGTGTTCAGATTCCGATAAGCTTAGGCTACCGTGTACCGCTTACTCACTCACTGACGATGATTCCGAACGTAGGTACTTATCTGGTATTGAGTAATAAAGAGAAAGTGACCTTCAATTATCGTCAGACAGCCTACGGGCCATACGGCGGCTATGATGAAACTAATTTTTCCCGGAGCCATCCAACCGAATTATTTAGTAATGTAGCCTTGAGTTTGGGACTCGAATGGCAAAATCGCCGGTGGGTAGTTCAGGGTAGTCCTGTTTTAACATTGCCAACTTGCTCACCTGCTCCGGGAGCTCCAAACTGGCAGGTTGACACCAGCATCGGATTACGAGCCAGACTGATGTATCAGTTTTAAATAGAGTTAATAGTTAATATGGGGCTGCCGTAACAGAATGTTTTCGCGGCAGCCCCATATCGACTATTTCCTGGCTTCTACCCGCCAGATGCGCCCGGATACATCATCGGCTACGAGCAGAGCACCATCGGGCAATACGGCTACTCCTACAGGTCGACCGTGAACATCTTTATCGTTTCCGGCTAGAAAACCCGTTAGGAAATCCTCGGGCTTACCTGGTTTACCATCCTGGAAAGGCACAAAGACAACTTTGTAACCAACGAGTTGTGAACGGTTCCAGGAACCATGTTGGCCAATAAATGCACCATTGTGATAGTGAGCGGGAAATTGCGTTTTGTCATAAAAAGCGAGTCCTAGTGAAGCTGTATGCGCTCCAAGCGGCACATCAGGAACGATCGTTTTTTTCACCAGATCAGGTCGTTCCCCTTTTCGACGCGGGTCTTCGTTTTGGCCAAAATAGGCATAAGGCCAGCCATAAAAAGCGCCTTCTTTTACACTGGTCAGGTAATCTGGCACCAGATCATCTCCTAGTTCATCGCGTTCATTAACAGCCGTATAGAGTGTTTTTGTTGTTGGCTGCCATCCCATTCCAACGGGATTCCGTAAGCCGCTGGCAAAAATACGCTCGCCCGTACCATCCGGATTGACCTCCAGAATATCAGCACGTCGGATTTCGTTTTCAGGGCCGTGTTCCCCTACATTACTGCCTGATCCAACAGAGATAAAAATTTTCTTACCATCAGCACTTGCCAATAAGTTGCGCGTCCAGTGGTTATTATAACCGCCAGCCGGCAGGCTCACGATCTTCTTGCCGGGCGAGGTTATTTTCGTTTGGCCAGCTTTATAATCGTAGCGCATCAATCCATCCGTATTAGCTGCATAGAAATAATTGCCTAGCACCAACATACCAAATGGCTGATTCAGACCTACCAGAAAGGTTTCTTTCAGATCCGGCTTGCCGTCGTTATTAGTGTCGCGAAAGAGCGTGATTCGATTGGCACTAGTCCTTGTCTCCTCCGATTTGCTTTTACCCGATACAGCATTAACAACCTTTTCCTTAATACCAGTGCGTTCCGTATTGGCTTCCGCTACGAAAATGTCGCCATTGGGAGCTACGTATATCCAGCGTGGACTTTTTAGATCGCGAGCATATTCGGTCACGGTAAAGCCATCGGGAGCCTTGGGTGTTTGACCAGCGGGCCAGTCTACCACATTGCTGAGTTTTACGCTCGATTTAGTAGCATAAGGAGCAGGCAACTCGATTGTTGTATCCGCTGTAGCTACGGATTCTCCTGTCTGATCTTCGGCTTTTTTTTGACGACATGCCGTAAAGGCGACAGCCAATGCCGCAGCCATCAGGAAATAGGAATTTGTTTTCATCGTTGAGCAATTAGTTTAATTACTCAACTGAGTGTGCGGGAATTTGGTTATGGTTTATCTTTCTTCGCCGTTAATTCTGAGCCTTGAATTGCCATCGAAAATCCCGTTACAGCTTTAGTAGTTGCATCGCGCGTAAACGTGATGATCGACCCGTAGGAGCTAGTGGATTTATATGTATCTGCTTTTTCCTGCTTCAACAGTTTGTTTTTGCCCATTGTATCAGCCTCCCCAAACAGCTCTCCTTTATCGGTAGTGACGGTATATTTCGCAACAGGACTTCCGCTCTCAAACGTGTATGATCCCACGTAAGCTTTCAACGCGGTCGAATCTGTGGTGATTGTTTGAGCCTGGGAAGGCGTAAATAGCCCTAATAAGCTAATGCCTAATAATAATGACAGAAAGGTTTTCATAAATTAATTAAGAGTTAGGATGATACGATTGCCTTACAAGGTACGCGAAAATTTGGCATACGGAATCGGCCCTTTATAAAACACATCGCTGACGGCCTCCATCCCGAAACGTCGGTAAAAATCGGCGGCATCGAGCCGGGCATCACATCCAATCGTTGTTGCACCGAGCCGCCTGGCCTCAGCCATGATGTGGTTGAGTAGTTGTGTGCCAATGCCTTGTCGCTGAAGGTCAGGACGAGCAGCAAATTTCCGAAACCGCGACGCCTGTCCGTAAACAAACAAGGAAATCACAGCAACCAGCTCGTCTCCCAGAAATGCACCAAAATGATATCCTTCATGATCATTTTCTATTTTTACGTACTCGAGCGATTTATCAGGCCACAAGACACTATGACGCAGAAAATACGTTTGCTCAGGTGCAATGGAGCAAATCGAGATGGTAGTGTTTGGTACAGACTCTGTCATTCGTTTTTGGCCGCCTTATAGTAGTTCCACAAAACTATTTGGTCGATTATAGCTGCTCTGACGTAACCTTTTAAAAAGTGAAGTTATTCGTAAAAGTAGAATTAACCCTATCCTATCGTTTTAAGAAAACGTGAACCTACGAAAGCTCGCTACCCCCTGACTCAAACATATCAATTTTTCCCTCGAAAATTCTTAGCAACCAATTGGCTCTCACTCAATAATGATCAAGTTCAGCTTCCCTCTTTTATTTATTCTTCTCTGGTTATTTTGGCATACACCTAATCTGCCAGCGACTAAAACACTGTCCGATCAAACAATCCTGAATCAAGTTGACTCATTGCCCAATGCCAGCAGTTGGCCAGGTGAATTGAGCGTCAGTCACTTTGCTGGTCCTGATCTGACGCCCAGCCCAGCCTGTCTGGCGGTTGCGCCAACTGGTGAGGTATATGTTGGGGTCGATATGATTGGTTCACTTGGCAAAAAACCAGGGCAGGGTCGAATTGTCCGACTAGTCGATACAAACAACGATGGTAAAATCGATCAGCATACCACCTTTGCGGTAGCCGATAATCCACGAGGTATTTTACCCATTGGCGATCAGGTATTTGTACTGCATACTATCTTCTCCAATGAAACGGGGCTAGCCACAGGTATGGATTTAGTGGTATTTGAAGATAAGAATCATGATGGAGTAGCCGATGGTCCATCCAGGCCATTGATTGAGCATATCAGTAATCCGAACTTTATTAAAAGCCGGGGCACAGATCATGCAACCAATGGCATTCGGATGGGCATCGATGGCTGGATTTACATTGCCGTGGGTGATTTCGGCTTTCACGACGCCATCGACCGAAGCGGTAAGAAGTTGACCATGCTAGGCGGAGGAATTGTTCGGGTTCGTCCGGATGGGACTGAAATGGAAGTTTTCTCGCATGGACTTCGCAACATCTATGATGTCGCTATCGACCCCTACATGAATGTGTTTACCCGCGATAATACGAACGACGGCGGTGGCTGGAATATACGCTTTAGCAATCAAATTCAGTCGGGCGAATACGGCTATCCCGTTCTGTTCAAGCACTTTACCGACGAAATTATTCCGGCTCTGGTAGATGTAGGCGGAGGTTCGGGAACAGGTTCATTTTTTATGGATGATCCAACCTGGCCCGACCAATATAATCATGTACCCATGATGGCTGACTGGGGTCGAAATCAGCTTTACATCCATCGGGTTACATCAGATGCCGCTACGTTCACGCAGAAAGAAGAAGAGTTTATCAAATTATCGCAGATTACGGATGTTGACGTAGATGCTTCCGGGCGAATGTATCTGTCGGCCTGGAATGGCGCAGGCTATTCGGGTAATCCCAATAAAGGATTTGTGGTTCGTGTCGTACCGAAAAACTGGACGTATAAACCTTTCATAACCCTACAAAAAGCGTCGGAGAAAAAGCTGGCTGCGTTGTTAACTTCTGGTAGCGCCGTGGCCCGATTAGCTGCTCAGCAGGAATTACTAACCCGCCCTGCTAAGAAAACAGCTAAGCTTGTCTGGAAAATTGCCTCCGATAACCGCTTACCGCTATACGCTCGCGTTGCCGGAATTTTTACGTATGCGCAGATAACGGGGGCTGATGGTATCAATCAATTACTCCAGTTAACGACCGATAATGATGTCAAAGAATTCGCCCTTCGCGCACTGGCTGACCGGAAGCCGTTTTTAGATAAAGTGCCAACTGAGCCATTTCTCCAGGGACTCACTGATTCTTCTCCTCGCGTGCAGCTAATCGCTACAATCGGGTTAGGTCGTCTGGGCAGACCAGAAGCAATTCCTGCTCTATTACAAGTGAAAGTTCCCGCTTCTTTTGCCGCGCCCGCTCTAGGCACAGAAGGCCCCCATGCAACGCCAAATTCGGCAATTATTCCAGCACACATTGCCGTTCGATCGTTAGTCGCGCTTCAGGCAGTCGATGCCTGTGTGAGTGCTATCGAGTCATCAAATTCAACCATTGCGCTCTGGGCATTACGCTATATGCACGATCCTAAAGCGGTAAGCGGACTAATTAAAGCCTATAAACACACTACCGATACGGCTTTAAAAAGTCAGATTATAACAACTATATCAAGACTTTACAGAAAAGAAGCTGCTTATGATGGCTCCTGGTGGTGGAGTACCCGACCAGACACCCACGGGCCTTACTACAAAGCAATTACGTGGGAATCGTCGCCCGAGATTAAAAATTTTCTGGTTGACGAATGGAGCAGGTCTACTAACAAACAAGCTTTCCTCGATCTGAACAGCCGACTTCGGATGGAAATACCTGAATTTGGAGCAGAAGAACCTGTTGCTGCCAAAGAAGAAACCAAGATTGATCTGGAAAAAATCAGGAATAAAAAGGGTCAAATTGGCGAATCATCTATCGAAGATGTAATGCTGGCAATGGCGAAAATTAAAGGGGATGCAGCATTGGGCAAAACACTATTTACCCAGCAAGGCTGCATTGCCTGTCATAGTCTTAACCGGGGAGAAACACCGAAAGGACCTTTTATGGGTCAGATTGGTTCGATTATGAGTCGGGAGCAAATTGCCGAATCGATTCTAAAGCCAAATGCCTCTATTTCTCAGGGATTTGCAACAGTCATGATTACAGCGAAGGGTGGTAAAAACTATACCGGCTTCGTTACTGAGGAATCCGCTTCACGAGTGGTTCTACGCGATATAACCGGACAGGTATATACGCTGAAAGCATCGGATATTACCAGCCGAAAGGAAATGGAAACTTCGATGATGCCCGCCGGATTAGCGAACGCTTTATCGTATGAAGAATTTGCTTCGCTAATTACCTTCCTGTCGCAACAGAAAAAATAAGAGCGAAAGAGGGAATGAGTGAAAGAGCGATAGACAGTTTCAAATTTATCGCTCTTTCACTCATTCCCTCTTTCGCCGTTCTATAAATGAATATCGTAAGCTTTTAACTTATTGTAAAGCGTTTTTCGGTCGATATTGAGGACTTCAGCTGCTTTGGTTTTGTTGTAGCCTGTTTTCTCCAGTACTTTTAAAATAGCCGCCCGTTCAGCGTTTTCAGAAACGGATTTCAGGTTAGCCGCCGACTGACTAAACACAGGTATACCCGGACGAGCCGGATCATAATTAACCTGAATATGGGCCGGTGCGGCTTCTTCAGGCGTAAAATATTGAGGAGAAATAATTTCCTGTGGAAACACATCTGCTTCAATATAATTGCCCTGAGTTAGCAACACGGCTCGTTTGACTACATTTTGTAGTTCGCGCAGGTTGCCATGCCAGTAGTACTCCTTCAATTTCTCTTTTGCTTCCTCGTCAAATCCCAGAATTTCTTTCTCTAACTGTTGATTAGCCAATTCCAGAAAATGATCCGCAAAAATCATGATGTCAGACTTGCGTTCACGTAAAGGCGATAAATGCATTTCAAACTCAGCAATACGGTGGTAGATGTCCTCCCGGAATTTACCCTGGCGAACGGCTTCCCGTAAATCCTCGTTGGTTGCCACAATAATCCGCACATCGACCGGAATATCCTGGTTGCTACCAATACGTCTGATTTTACGCTCCTGCAGCACACGCAACAATTTGATCTGGTTATCATACGACAAATTCCCGATTTCATCGAGGAATATTGTCCCTCCATTCGCATATTCGAAGCTACCCGCCTTGTCTGACATAGCCCCTGTAAAGGATCCCTTTACGTGTCCGAATAACTCACTGCCAGCCAGTTCTTTGCTCAAAGCACCACAGTCGATTGCGACAAAGGCTTTATCCGCCCGTTTGCTTTTAAGGTGAATGGCATTCGCAACAAATTCTTTACCCGTACCCGTTTCGCCAGTTATAATTACCGACATATCCGTCGGTGCAATCAGATCAATATGTTTTTGAAGTTGCTCGGCGGCCCGGCTTTTTCCGAAAATGAAGCGTTTACCGTCTGGCGTTAGTGCAACTTTGCTGGGAGCAGCTTTTGCGGCACCAGTTTTTGCAGTTGCTCCCGTATTTGATGACGACGAACTTTTCGACTGATTCAGTGATTGCGCTCTACGTTCAAGAGCAGCTTTTATGGTATACAGAATTTCGTCGGGGTAGAGCGGCTTAGTTACGTAGTCATACGCACCGTGTTTAACGGTTTGAACAGCCATCCGGACGTCTGAGTATCCGGTAATAATAATTACAGCGGTAGTTGGATGCATCACCTTGATTCGGCGAAGCATTTCAAGACCATCAATATCAGGAAGTTTAAAATCGCAAATGACCAGTTCAAATGCTTCTTTCCTCAAAAGATTTAATCCATCATCCCCTCGCTGCACCGACGCCGTTTTATAGCCTTGTTTGCTCAGAAAACGCTCGAGCAATAGGCATATATCGTTGTTATCGTCAATAATCAGAATTTTTTCCATGAAGCGGCATTGAACTTGCTCAGACAGACCATGTCCATTTATGAACAACGAAAAAAGCTGGTCAAGCTATATGAACAAAGTTACTCAAACCTGAATGGTTTGCAAAGCCGTTTCTACAGAACGTCGGGTAAATGGCTTGCCAATAAAATAGTCAGCGCCTTGCTCAGTAGCTCGTCGCCGTTCAGCCTGGCCATCGAACGCACTGATCATGATAATTTTAGCCTCGGTTTGGTCTTCCTTAATAGAAGGCAATAAATCGAAGCCCAACCCATCGGGCAGATTCAGATCTAGAAAAATGGCGTCAAATTTTTGACTATGCAGGCACTGACGCCCTTCTTCGATAAAATGAGCGCAGGTGGGTTGATATCCCAATCGTCTTAACAAGCCAGAGAGCAACAAACAAATATCAGCTTCGTCATCCACAATTAATACACGCTTTGCGTGAGAGGCTGTATTCATTACAACTGGTCTATATTGTTGCCCTATATTTAATTTCGCTACCATAGTACTACGAACTATATTGGTTCACTTATGCACAATAGATATAAAATAGTGTGCCGAAAATAGTGGTATTACCCAAAAAACAAGTAGCGACATGGATTATCAGCATATAAAGCTGTTATTTATACATATAAAGTTGTCAACGGTTGTAAACAGACTGATAGGATGTCCCCACTTTGTGAGTGAATTTTCTACGCTTATTCTACACATGTGGATTATTTTCCACACTTTTCAACTGAGTAAATTTTTCCGGGTCACATTTTTTTTAGTGTGATTATATAAGTTAAAACCTCATTTACAAGCGCATAGCGTCAAAAGCATATGCTTGTAGAACGTTTTCACCATTCTTGGCACAACTTTTTCTAACTACTTAGTCGATTGCGAGACAGCTATTCTGATTTACTCAAGGAACGAGATGAAATGGGAAACCTTCTTTACACAATCGCTGTAGTGCTGATCATTATCTGGCTTCTGGGATTTTTAGGAGTTTTGGGAACAGGAATTGGCAATAGCAGTCTGATTCATATTCTGCTGGTGATTGCAGTAATTGCTATTCTCCTGCGCATAATTCAGGGCAGGGGCGTGTAGAGAAGGGAGTACGAAAAGCGAACAAAACGGTAACAATGAATTACCAACGTTACTGAAACGATATTCTACGCGGATTTGTCTGCGAAAATGTATTTTAGGTTAAGTACAAGTTACGGTGGGTACGGAATCCCTGCGCCAAATTGAGCGCGGGGATTTTATTTTTAGCCTATTTCCTAATCAAGAGTTATCCAACCGTCAGAGCTTAGCTACAAAGATTATAAGGCCGAATTAGCATAACGATGCCCTTCAACTTTTCAGGTATTGCAGTACGTTTTACATATGTGATTACCTTTTTATTGTCGCTGGCTACTTTATCTTGTTTGTAGGGATTCGTTTACATTCATTAATTGGGGTATTGCGTAAAACGTGGACGTCCTTGTGGAAAAAAATCCTCAATACTCCCCAGTAACCAATATAACCAATCCACTGTCTTACAGCTACTTACTCCAATTAACCGATTATGGTATAGTATTTTCTTGTAGGTTGGCATTATTGGAACTATAAGTCATTCACAAAAGTTAGAAACCATGAAATCATTACCAGGAGTTTTAGTAGGATTAGCGGTCGGCGCAGTTGTTGGTATTCTTCTGGCTCCAGAGAGCGGCAAAAAGACCCGTAAACGCATCACGAAAGAATCAGATACGTTTTTCAAAGATCTGCAGGACCAACTCCAGACAGGTATCGACAGCATTAAGAGTCAATACAATGATTATGTAGACTCAGCTGCCGGAAAAGCTCAAGATCTGGTTGGTCAGGCGAAATCGAAAGCAAAGCAATAGGAAACTAATTCGCTAAAACGAAACTCACCTAAAACAAAAAATACAATGAGAAGCTCAAGAGATTTTCTGGCCGGTATCCTGACAGGAGTTGTTATCGGAATTTTAACTGCCCCTCGCAGTGGTAAAGAAACCCGCGATAAACTTAGCGACGAAGCGAACAAACGCACCAGTGATCTGAAAGATCAGTGGGAAAAAGGCGTTACGCAGGTGAAAGAAGGATACGAACAGGCTAAAAGTCAAGTAAATCAATACACTGAGAAAGCCAAAGATCAGTATAATCAATACAAAGATCAGGCTCAGGCAGCTCTCAATAAAAACAAAGAAGACGCCAAAGATCAGTATAACGACAAAGTCGATGAATTAGCGGACAACGCTAAACTGAACTAATTACCAGCATTAATTTACTCAACGTTATTGAAAAGATACACCCCGTCAGATTCTTCTGGTGGGGTGTACTGCTTTTAGGGGTTTAATAATCTTTTAATATGGGCTTAAGAGGGCTTTAATTAACATGGGGGAGTTTTGTGTATAATCTTTGAGGGCACAATACCACATGAAAAGGCAACTATTTGATAAAAAAAGTTATCATCAACTGCTAACTATCCCTGCAGTTCTTTTGTCAGTGAGCATATTAAGTGGTTGCGGTAGTACAGCACAACAATCGTCGGAAGTGGCTTCGCCTAAAGCGAGTCAGGAGAGCAATTTGCTGGCAACCGCAGCATTCGATACAGCCCGGTTAGAGAACGCCCGCAATGAATTGAATCTGACCGGCAAAATCACATTCAACCAAGATCAGGTAGTAAAAGTATTTCCGTTAGTTGGCGGTCATATTGAAACGTTAAAAGCTGATCTGGGTGATTACGTCAAAAAAGGGCAAACATTAGCCGTTATTCGTTCAGGCGATCTGGCCGATCTCGAACAACAGGCGGTATCGGCAAAAGGTCAACTGTCGGTTGCACAAAAAAATATGCAGGTGACCGAAGATATGACCAAAGCAGGATTAAGCTCTCAGCGCGATCTGGTAGCCAGTCGAGAACAGTTAGAAGCAGCTAAAGGCGAGGTCAATCGTGTAAACGAACGCCGGCGAATTGTAGGAGGGAATGGCTCAGTCTATTATGTTAAAGCACCGATGAGTGGATTTATCGTCGAAAAAACGGCCTCGTCAGGTATGGAACTCCGCTCAGATGATCCTGAAAATCTGTTCACTATTTCAAACCTTGATCACGTTTGGGTACTGGCAAATGTGTATGAATCCGATCTGGCGAATGTGAAAGAAGGCGATCAGGCAACCATTACAACTCTCTCCTACCCCGATAAAATTTTCCATGGCCGAATCGACAAAATCTTTAATGTGCTGGACCCAGATAGCAAAACGCTAAAAGTTCGGGTAACGCTCGATAATGCCGATTATCGACTTAAGCCTGAAATGTTTGCAAATGTAAGCGTTCTGTATGCTGGTCGTGATAAACGCGTAGCCATTCCGGCCAAAGCAGTCGTATTCGACAAAAACCGCAACTTTGTGGTAATGGTGAATCAAAAAAATCAGCCACTTGTGCGCGAAGTGGATGTTTATAAATCAATCGGTCAGAAAACATACTTAGCAGGCGGCTTAACCCCCGGCGATCGAGTTGTCACAAACAATCAGCTCTTGATTTACAATGCGTTAGGAAATTAATTAAGCATAAATAAACATGAGTCATCCCGAATTTTGATTCCATAAGTGGGTGAAAGCAATTCGGATACGATAAAGCGGTGCTGAGGCTTCTCGGCACCGCTTTCCCGTTCGGTGGC